>JAEUVE010000006.1 GCA_016786865.1 Sediminibacterium sp.
ATGGCTCATTGGGCAGAAAATCACCAGAACAGTTCTTGCAACTCTTTAACCAAAAATCCGTACCCTATAAAACAGAAAAAAAAACAGATATTGTCTCAAATTTTAACCCTGTTTTGTCCAAAAATTAAGGGGTCGATACACTCCCGCCGGGGCCGGAGGTATTTGTATGGCCGCTTTTCAAAAGAGGCTTTTAGTACCCATAATGAAAAACGCCCTTCCAATTTTGTTGGAAAGGCGTTTGTGCCCAGAACTGGATTCGAACCAGCACACCCTTGCGAGCGCTGCGACCTGAACACAGTGCGTCTACCAATTTCGCCATCTGGGCATTTTTAGTGTTTCAGGGATGCAAATATAGGGTTAAACTATTAATAAACTACAACCTCTTAGGTCAGAATTATCTAATCTTCCTAAAATTTCGAAAGTTCCGTCCTCAAAAACGGTTCCGACATCCTGTGTTGCAATAAAAGAGCAGCTAAAAATATTGGCGAGATCAACCACCTGAATTATCCCGGAACCCTTTACAGATACAGATAATGGGTCATCTTCGCTCCTTACAAAGACCTTCATCCAAGGCGGACAACGGTATCTTCCGTCCCCTAAAGAATAGGCCTGACTCAAGAGCTCGGTCATGCCATATTCTGCAAAAATTTTTTTTATCCCCAGCCTTTCACAGAGGGTTACATGCAATTCTTCCCGGGTTAATTCCTTTCCCCGGCCCTTCATTCCGCCGGTTTCCATAACAATAGTATGCTTCAACTGCTGGGGGTAGGCTTCCGAAAAATCCAGCAGGGCAAAAGTTACCCCAAGCAAAATGGTTTTCTGCCCGGCTTTTTCCAGTTTTTGAATGGTTTGGGAAAGCTCCCCGTAATTATAGAGGTAAAATCCGCTGTCGGGATGACCGCTGGCCCGGATCAGACTATCGGCCATGTAAACCAACGAAGAGTTGGCTCGTTCCAGATAGGCTGGAAGCAATGCCAGCACACACCAGTCCTGAATATCTCCAAAAAAATGGGCAAATCCCGCCTTAAAAGAACGCTCGTACAAATCCAGTGATTTTACTTGGTGCCGGCTTGTGACCATTCCTGTTGTACCACTGCTTTCAAAAACTTTCTCAGGTTCAAATTCACCGCAAATCACCCTGGCTTCCTTAAAAAAAACGATGGGCAACGCAGGAATTAATTGCGGTGTCTTTGGATCATGGAAACCAGGATATACGAGATCTACCCATTCTTTGTATACCTTGTTCTCCCTGTACTGAAATTTAAACCAGTCGGCGCAATACTGGTTGAACCGGCTGGCCGGGTCAAAAAAAATATTGTTAATATCCAATGAGTGCACCGGTTAGTATTGTATTGTTTTAACTAAATTTGAAAGAGAAAGTAATCTGATGAGAACAAAAATATTGATCCTGTTGACATTTGCCACCTTTTTTTATGGATGCAAAAAGAGTTCCTATACCACCAGGCCTCAGATCAGCTTCAATAGTGTAAACTCAACGGTTCTTTACCAGGGGAATGTGGTTACTTTTCAGCTGAATTTTACCGATAAGGAGGGGGATATCCAGGATACCCTCTGGGTAGAAAAAATTTCCCGAACCTGCCCCAATACCCCCGGGGTTCAGTTCATCAGCAAAAACAAAGTACCCAATTTCACAGCCACATCCAACCTGGATGGCAAACTGGAAATCAGCTTTGTGTACAATGCAAATGTGCCCGGTTTGTCATCGATCATTGGTTGCAGCAACAGAAACGACACCTCTTATTTCCGGTTCTGGCTGAAAGACAAAGCCAATAACAGAAGCGATACCATTGCTTCTCCGGACATTATTCTCGTTAAATAAATGAATCCCGCAAATCTGCTCAAAGGGATACTTTTCAGTAATGTATTTTATGGAATTTGCGCAGTAGCACTTTCTGTTGAAACAGCTTTTCAGCAGCAAATTCCCTTAGCCTCACCCCTGTTTTACCTGGTTATATCTGGCATTACTATTGTTTATTATACGCACGCCTACCGCAACCTGTACCTGGCGGTTCACGAAAGCGCCAATGAGCGAACCTGGTGGTATTACCGGAACCGGAAAATATTGCCCCTCACACAGGTTATATTGTCTGCAACTGTCCTCTGCGCAACAACTTTGTTGGTGCTGCAATATGCGGCCGATTTAAGGCGAATTTCCATAGCGTCCTGGCTTGTTTTGTGTGCGTTTGCCCTGCTGACAGCTCTTTACTACGGAATAGAACTCCCGGGAAAAGGACTGCTCTCGCTGAGAAGCATCGGGCTGATCAAACCCTTCCTTATTGGCATGATCTGGGCAGGAACCGTTTCCGTTTTACCGGTCTTTTTCCATGATGTTATCCATCATACTACCCTACTGTTCAGCACCACCACCCTGTTTCTGCTGATTAAAAACTGGCTCTTTATTTCCATTCTCTGTATTTTATTCGACATAAAGGACTACGCAGAAGACCACAATCTGCAACTAAAGACATTTGTGGTCCGTTTCGGACTTCGGAAAACGCTGTTTGAAATCATCCTCCCTATGGCTGTTGCCAGCTGGTGCTGCATCATACTGGTCGTTATTGCCGGAAATTATCCTGTTGCAAGAATATTAATCAACGCCATTCCCTTCCTTTTGTTGATAACTGTTTGCTACTCTATGTACCAACGTAAAACGATTCTCTATTATCTTGCAATTATTGACGGCCTGATGCTGGTAAAAGCCGCTTGTGGTATTATCGGCATGGTTGTTTTAAAATAATATTACTATGGCAAAAGCTAAATCAGTTAAACCCGCTAAATCGGTTAAATCCAAATCTGTAGTTACGGAAACCTCCATGAACTTTCTTAAAAACTACATCAATACTGCCTCACCGGTAGGATTTGAAAGCAGCGGGCAGAAATTATGGATGGACTATATAAAACCTTTTGTAGATACTACTTTCACCGACCCTTACGGTACGGCAGTAGGGGTTATTAACCCTACCGCTCCCTTCAAAGTAGTCATTGAAGCCCATGCAGACGAGATCAGCTGGTTTGTGAACTATATCAACGATCAGGGATTGATTTACCTGAAAAGAAACGGAGGGGTAGACCACCAGATTGCACCTGCCAAGAGAGTTTGGATTCACGGAAAAAAAGGACCCGTAAAAGCAGTGTTCGGATGGCCTGCCATTCATACCCGTTTGGGAAATCCTGAGCAAAAAGAACCCAATCCAAAGATTGAAAATCTTTGTCTTGACTGCGGTGCCAGAACCAAGAAGGAAGTAGAAGACCTGGGTATCCGCATTGGTTCTGTTGTAACCTACGAAGAAGGGTTTGATGAACTGGCATACGACTACCTGATTGGCCGCGCTTTCGATAACCGGGTTGGGGGATTCATGATTGCAGAAGTAGCACGCTTACTGAAAGAGAATAAGAAAAAACTGCCTTATGCCCTTTATGTGGTGAATGCAGTGCAGGAGGAAATTGGCCTGCGTGGTGCAGAAATGATTGCCCGCAGAATTAAACCAGATGTGGCCATCATTACAGATGTTACACACGATACCAGTACCCCTATGATCAGTAAAATTCTGGAGGGTGATATTCAGTGCGGCAAAGGGCCTACCCTCTCCTTTGCACCCGCCATCCACAATAAATTGCTGGAACTGGTAGAAGATGTTGCAGAAAAAAACAAGATTGCCGTTCAGAAACATTCACTGAGCAGAAGCACAGGTACAGACACCGACAGCTTTGCCTATGCCAACGACGGATGTCCGTCTGTGCTGATTTCCATTCCACTTCGGTACATGCATACCACAGTTGAAATGCTGCACAAGAGCGATATCAACGATACCATTCGCCTGATGTATGAAACCCTTTTAACCTTAACGCCTAAAACAAACCTGAAATACCTGTAATGACTTATCCGGAACGCAGACAATTGAAGATTGCCATCCTCGATCTCTATGAGGGTGCTGCCAATGAGGGAATGCGTTGCATCAGGGAAATCATTCAGGACTGGGGAGCTTCCGGCAGTTTTGACCTAAGCGTTACAGAATTTGATGTACGACTGCAAAGAGAGGTTCCGGAACTCCACTACGACATCTTCATTTCCAGCGGAGGCCCAGGTTCTCCGCTGGAATCCGAAGGTTCCGAATGGGAAAATAATTATTTCAACTGGATCAGAACAGTGGAAGAATGGAATCGAAATGAAAACAATTTTCCTAAAAAACATGTATTCTTTATCTGCCATAGTTTTCAACTGGCTTCCCGTTACTTTAAGATCGCCCGTGTTTGCAAAAGAAAGTCTACTGCTTTTGGTGTATTTCCCACTCATATGCTGGAAGAGGGCAAACAAGAATTGGTTTTTAATGGGCTGCGAGATCCGTTTTACAGTGTAGACAGCCGGGATTATCAGGTAATTGAACCGGATCATGTTCGGCTAAAAAAAATGGGGGGGCATATTCTGGCCATCGAAAAAGAACGCCCGCATGTACCCCTCGAAAGAGCCATTATGGGCGTTCGTTTTAATCCTTGGTTTATCGGAACGCAGTTCCATCCGGAGGCTGATGCCATTGGCATGGCCATGTACCTTCAACGGGCAGATAAAAAACATACCGTAATTGAAAATCATGGAGAAGCCAAATGGCAAAGCATGGTAGAACAATTACAAGACCCGGAAAAAATCACCTGGACACATGATCATGTATTGCCCAATTTCCTGGAATTAGCCTCTGCAGATTTATATTGACCAGTTAATCCCTGCCGCTATGATATCACATATTCGCAAAAGCTACAACCAATCGTTTTCCGACGAAAAATATGCTGCATTATTGCAGGAGCTTCAGTCCGGGCATCCAGGTGCAATTGAGTTCAGGATAGCGGAAACCCCTGTATTTGTAAACAAGGATTTCAAGGAAAAAATCCTCTCTGCCTGCGAGGCAATAGTGGATGTAATTACAGCTCCCAATTTTAAATCACTTACCGAAAGAGCCATTCCTAAAAACGAATATGTGCCTGGTGAAAACGCGCACACGCACTTTATTGCCTTCGACTTTGGCATCTGCCAAAACGCAGCCGGTGAACTGGAACCCCAACTGATCGAAATGCAGGGATTTCCTACCCTCTTTGCTTTTCAGGTATTATACGATGAAGCTGTGCGTAAGCAGTACAAGATTCCCGAAGGATACAGCGCTTACCTGAATGGATATGACCGTACCTCTTATATTTCCCTGCTGAAGGAGATCATTGTAGGGCAAAACAATCCGGAAGAAGTGATCTTACTGGAAATTCTGCCGCATCAACAGAAAACAAAAATTGATTTTTACTGCACGTCTGACTATATCGGCATTCCGGTTATTTGCTTAACCGAATTGATACAGGAAGGCAGGCAGCTCTTTTACTGGAAAGATGGCCGTAAAATAAGGATTAAACGAATTTATAATCGGGTAATTTCGGACGATCTGCAGCAACAGGGAGAAGCCATCAGGGAAAAGGGTAAAATATTCCAGGAAGAACTGGATGTGGAATGGATAACGCACCCCAACTGGTTTTACCGGATCAGTAAATATACACTACCCTTTATCCGACATCGCTATGTTCCGGAAACATTCTTTTTGAATGAATTGAAAACCATACCTGCCGATCTCGAAAATTATGTACTGAAGCCCTTGTTTTCCTTTGCCGGCCAGGGGGTGGTTATTGATGTTACTGCAGGTGATATTGAACAAATCAAAAATCCGGAGAATTGGATATTGCAGCGAAAAGTAAACTATGCTGCAGTGATTGATACTCCGAATGAACCTGCCAAGGCAGAACTCCGTATATTTTATTTCTGGAAAGAAGATGCAACCAGACCCATCCCCGTCAATAACCTGGCCCGGCTCAGTAAGGGCAAAATGATTGGCGTAAGATACAACCAGGATAAAACCTGGGTAGGTGGCAGCCTCGCTTATTTTGAACAATAATTTTAGTACACGTATATGAACAGTCCGCTTTCCCAGCACACAAAAAATATCCTGGGACTTCAGCTCCCAACCGATCCGCGCTGGGTGGATCTTGCTTCCATTTCATTGGAAGCCATTCTTACCGATCACGCTTATTGCGAGCAAAAAGCTGCCCTCACCTGTATCTCCTATATACAACGCTATTCCGATAGGAAGGAACTGGTAGAAGAACTGGCTCCTATTGTTACCGAGGAATGGGGACATTTCAGGCAGGTACTGGCCGAATTGAATAAACGGGGTTTAACACTGGGTAAACAGCGTAAAGATGAGTATGTAAACCAGTTGCTCCTGTTTCAGAAAAAAGGTGGGCATATAGAAGATCGTTTACTGGACCAGTTGCTTACCATGGCGCTTATTGAAGCCAGAAGCTGTGAACGTTTTAAACGTTTGAGCGAGGGCCTCGAAGATGAATACCTGCGCAACTTCTACCGGAAATTCATGGAAAGCGAGGCTGGTCATTACACCCTCTTTATCACGCTTGCGGAAAACTATATTCCCAAAGAAAAAGTACGGACCCGCTGGAAAGAATGGCTGGCACATGAAATAGAAATCATGAAACACCTCGAACTCAGAGGCGACCGGATTCATTAAAATAAAAAACCTCCGATTTTCATCGGAGGTTTTTTATTTATCTGGAGTTCAGATTACATTTCCTGTACTCTGAATTCAACTCTTCTGTTTTGCTGTCTGCCTTTAGCAGTTTTGTTGGTGTCGATTGGCTTAGCGCTTCCGAAACCATCAGTGATCAGTCTTGAACCATCAATCTTCTTGCTGATCAGGTAGTTCTTCACAGCGTTTGCACGCTTCAGAGACAATGGCTTATTGATCTTGTCTGAACCGGTATTGTCTGTGTGACCGTCTACATACAGTTTCAATGTAGGATAATCGCTCATTGCACGAACCACTTTATCCAGCTCTTTCTTAGATACTTTTGTCAGCGTAGCGCTTCCTGTTACGAATTGTACTTGCTTGTAATCAAACTTATACTGAGTTTGCAATTCAGGACATCCGTTGTTGGCAACAGTTCCTTTAACAGTAGGACACTTGTCTTCTTCGTCGTTTACACCATCACCATCGGTATCAGGAATAGGACATCCCTGGTAGCGGGCAAGACCCGGAACGGTAGGACACTTGTCTTCTTCGTCGTTAATACCATCTTTATCGGTGTCAGGAATAGGACATCCCTGATATTTAGCGATACCTTTTACAGTAGGGCACTTATCGTTTTCGTCGTTGATACCATCTCCGTCTGTATCTGGTACAGGGCAACCCTGATACTTGGCTACACCTGGAACGGTAGGACATTTGTCGTCTTTATCGAGGATTCCATCGCCATCAGTGTCTTTTTCAACAACCGGAGGAGGAGGAGGAGGAGCAAGAACAGGCTTTACCTTTTCTTTCAGCGGAGAAAGGATACCAATGGTATAAGCCATGTGGTTTACAGCCAGGTTGGAAATAGCAGGACGGTATAACAGCTGGCTGGTTACAAATGTACCTTCGCCCAATCCTACCTGCAGCCCCATACCGGTATTACCCTGAGCAGCAAAATAGGTACCGCCGTACATGGAAGCACCCAGACCAAAAGTCAGGTAAGGAACTACCAGGTATTTATCGGTCAATAACTTAACGTTCACGTTTGCATCAGCTTCCAGAAGGAACTTATTGTTCTTGGAAGGAGCAATACCAGATTTAGGATAGAAAGAGTATTGAGTAAAAGTACCTGCCAGACTACCCATAAAGTCGATGTGCTCGGTCAGTCCGTTTACGTACTGTACACTCAGACCTGGGGTCATTTCTGTACCTTTTGCCCATTGTTTATTGCTTAAAACGCTTGAAAGAGATGTCTTACTGATTCTTTCAGCAGTAAACATGTCGTTCAGAAAAAATGAAATGCCTAAACTTGGGCTTTTCTTATAACTTGTAGGAGTCTGGGCCGTCGCAGTTAGCGCTAAACCAAGAACTACTAAAGAAAATAAAACTTTCTTCATAATCAGTTTTTTATTAATTGGTGCGAAAATACAGCTTGAATTTGACTTTAGAAAATTAAGATAAATTTATCTTTTTGATAATTATCAAGGCTTTACAGGCTTTTCAATTACCTCCAGCTTCACTTTTGTCAGTCCCCTGGAAATAAAATCAAGCTCTTTTGCTGCTATCCGGCTCAAATCGATCACCCGGCCCCTCTTTTTCATGTTGGGATGCATGCGGTCATTGATTCTCACAACCACCGTTTTACCGTTTCGGAGATTGGTTACCCGCACCCAGGTATTGAGTTTCAAGCTGTTACTGGCGCCAGTAAATTTCTTATTCCGATAAATTTCGCCGGTGGAAGTCTTGGTACCGTCTAAGCGGGCGCTGTAAAAACTGGCAGTACCGGTAATTACCTTGCCGGTAAGCTGTACAGAATCGGGCGCCAACATGACCGAATCGGCAACCGCTTTTAAAGAATCAGCAATCCGAAGGGAATCCGCTTTCTGCAGGGAGTCGGTAACAGGAATGGTATCGGTTGTGGGGGGGATGGTATCTGTGAAACCCGTCTTCATCTGTTGATCCTGCTTCGCCGGTACGAGGTACAGCGAGCCAACGGATATAAGAAGAAATAGGAGTCTAAACATATTAAAAATAAACTTAACTTAAGGATTGGCCCCTTTTACAATTTACCTAAATAAATGGATAAATCCGAAGGTTCCGTTGAATACCCCCATTTGCCAAATATTATGCCAAAGGGCAAAATAAGGCAAGTTTATTTTTAAATTTTACTATAAAGTATTGATTATCAATACAAATAAAGAAAGATCGCCTATGCGATATCGGTCACTTCAACCACCGCATCCAGGTTTAGTGCACCATGGATATGAGGAAATACTTCATCAATGGAGCCTGCCAGCTCAAAAACCAGCGGGCGATCTACCTTCTCTTTTTCAATTTTCAGCTTCACCAACCCAGTTTTTCCGGCATAATATCGTTGCATCACACCGGGAACCTGGTCCTCGGTACTGCAATGCATAAATCCTTCCGTTTCCAGGGTATCCGCTTCGTACTGTCCTTTTTGCTGTGCTTCTTCCCAAGCTTTTCTGGTAGTAATATGATATATGTAATCTGAATTCATGTTGCTTGTTTAAATGATTCTTTTAATCCGCTGTTCTAATAACATCAAATCGGTCAAAATTATTGCAGTCACCGCTTCCAGGATCACCGGAACACGGAGGGCAATGCAGAGATCGTGCCTGCCCTTTACTGAAAAGGGTTCTACCCGATTGGATTCCCAATTCCAGGACTGCTGTTCTTTTGGCGTTGATGATGTTGGTTTTATGGCTACCCGATAAACCAGGTCGTTCCCGTTGGTTATACCGCCAACTACTCCTCCCGCATGGTTGGTTGTGGTTTTTCCGCTTGCATCTTCAATTGGATCGTTGTGGTCTACTCCAAACATCCGGGCTGCTGCAAATCCTGCACCAAACTCAATGCCCCTTACTGCCGGGATGGCGAAAGCTGCATGGCTGATCAGGGATTCCACGGAATCAAAAAAATGTTCTCCCAATCCCACCGGAAGACCGGTTGCTTTGCATTCAACAATGCCGCCCACACTGTCTTTGGCTTCGATTGCTTTTTCCAGTCCTTTCTCCGGATCTGCTTCTCCACCGATCTCCGTAATCCTGGCAACAGTATTAATACCAGCTATGGCCAATATTTTTTTTGCTATAACGCCCGCCGCCACCAGGCACACGGTCAGCCTTCCGCTGAAATGGCCGCCCCCACGGAAGTCTTCATGCCCACCGTATTTCACGTGTGCGGTAAAATCGGCATGTCCCGGCCTGGGTACTGCACGCTGCTTTTCATAATCACCGCTGCGGGTATTGTTGTTCTCAAATAATATGGTGATGGGCGCTCCGGTGGTTTTACCATTAAAGAGACCGCTCTTGAATATGGGCAGATCGTCTTCTTTCCGGGGAGTGGTCCCTTTTTGAACACCGCCCTTTCTTCTTTCAATATCTTCTGAAAAATCAGCTGCACTGAGGGGCAATCCGGCAGGACATCCGTCAATTACAATGCCTACGCTTTCGCCGTGTGATTCGCCGAAAATATGAATCCTGAATAATTGTCCGAGTGAGTTCACGTGGTTCGTTTATATTGTTTACTTATTCCGCAGGGTTTAAGGGGACTCAATTTAATGCAATCCCTCCACTTTAGCACCCAATTGCTGTAAATGCCTGTAAAAATCGGGGTAGGATTTATTGATCGCATCCGCTGCTTCAATCTGTACCGGTCCTTTGGCACGCAGTGCCGCAATGGCGCAGGCCATGGCTATGCGGTGATCGTGGCGGGAATGCACGCTTGCACTTTGAACTGCTCCTGCAGCATTTCCTTTTACCAGCATCAAATCGTTCTGCAATTCAATCGCTATACCCAGTTTACCAAACTCTTCCTGCAAGGTAAGTCCACGGTCGCTTTCCTTATGCGCCAGCCTGTTCACACCTTCAATAACCGTTGTTCCTTCGCAATAACTCGCCAGAGCCACCAGCGGCGGAAACAGGTCAGGACAATCGGTTGCGTTAAAATGAAATGCTTTCAATGGAAGGGGCCCTACCCGAATGGATTTTTCGCGAATGGAAAGCGCAGAACCTGCACTGCTTAATGCCTGCAGAATGGCTTTATCGGCCTGGGTGGAATACAGGTCTAACCCTTCCACTTCTATGGTTCCCGCAACGGCTCCTGCTACCAACAGGAATGCAGCACCACTCCAGTCGCCCTCCACCTGGTAAGTGAAAGTATCCGCTTGGGATGTACCTGCCTCAGGGGATTTTCCGGTGAAGCGAAATATTTTATAGTCGTCGTGCTCCACTTCCCATCCAAAATATTGCATGATCTGTAAGGTGAGATCGATATAAGGTTTACTCTTCAGGTCTTTTACCCGGATCACAGCATATTTTGCACCGGCCGCACCATATGCCATGAGCAGCCCTGTAAGGAACTGCGAGCTCAATGATCCGTCGATTTCTATATCAGCAGGAGTCAATGGCCCTTGTATTTTGAGCGGAAGCTTTCCGTCGTTGGACTGAACCTTGACGCCCAGTCGAGGCAACACTTCATCAAAGAAATGCATGGGCCTTGTTTGCAAACTTCCGGTTCCGCTGATGGTTAGCGGGCTGCTGCTCAGCGCTGCCAGCGGAGTAAACATCCGGATACCGAGCCCGCTTTCTCCACAATTCATTTCACCGGATACAGGATGAACTCCTGTTGAACGGATGAGCAAATCTCCATGGGCATCGTACTGAATCGTTGCACCCAGTTTTTGAATTACATCAATGGCAGCCAGGTCGTCGTTGCTGTTGCCCGGATTCACAATGCGGGTTAAGCCGGTCCGCAATAAGGCGGCCGCACAGGCACGTTGCATACTGCTCTTGCCTGCTGCCGCGCGAATATTTCCTCCAATTCCTGATGGATAAATGATCACATGCATAGCTGCCTATTCCGCTTGTTTTAAAATTTCCTGAATATGTCCTGTATCTGAACAAGGAGCAAGGGTTGTATCACCCCCTTCCCTATTTTCTGAAGAAGAATATAGTTGATGGAAACATTTTCTTTCTTCTTGTCTTTGAGCAATACTTTAAATGCCTTCTTTGCATCAAATTCTACTACCGTGGGTAACCCGTATTTGTTCAGCAAGGCGATCAATTGCTTGGCACCGGTAAAGAACTTCAGCTGCTCAGACATCAGTGCAGCATAGGTCATACCAATGCTGATGGCCTGTCCGTGACTTAACTCGTACATGTTCTCAATAGCATGCCCGAGGGTATGCCCGAAGTTGAGCAATTTACGTTCTCCTTTTTCAAACTCATCATTCACCACCACTTTAATCTTGATCATCGCATTCCGCTGAATAAGCTTGGCCAGCAACAACTTATTACTTCTGTATTTTGCAATACTGTTGGATTCCAGTTCTTTGAACATGACTGCATCTTTGATAGCTGCATGTTTAATGATTTCTGCAAATCCGTTTTGCCATTCATTCAACGGTAGTGTTTTCAACAAAGCATAATCATAAAGCAGAAAAGCCGGTTGGCGAATCAGGCCTACCATGTTTTTGTATACGCCTACATCAATACCATTCTTCCCCCCGATGGCTGCATCTACCATGGCCAATACAGAAGTTGGCACAAAACCAAATTCGATTCCGCGCATGTAAATGCCCGCCACATAACCGGTAATATCTGTAATTACACCTCCGCCAAAACCGATCAGCACAGACTGGCGGTCGGCTCCAAGCGCAATCAGCTGATCTATAACAACGTCTACTGTTTGCTGTACTTTAAACTGCTCTCCGGGCTTGAGTACAATCGTGTTCCAGCCTTTCAGCCTGCTTTTATGTGCATTAAACAGATTTTCATCGGTAACAATCACTGCTTTCTCTTTTGAAACCAGTTTTTCCAAATGGGAAAACGAAGCGTCAAAATAGAAAGCAGTTTGCCTGCTGGAAAAGGATATCGTCTTCTTCTGCATACTATGAATTCATGATCTTATTCTGATGATTGATGCTTTCCATATGCACCGCATCAAAATACTTTGTAATAAATTCTTTACCCAGACCCAGCTGCTCGCCTTTCACAAATGCACGCTCCAGAATTTCATTCCAGCGATTGGTTTGCAAGATGGTGATGTTGTTGTCTTTCTTATACTGACCAATTTGTTCTGCTACTTTCATACGCTGTCCGAGCAACTGCATCAGTTCATCATCCAGGTGATTGATCTGAGAACGCATTTTTTCCATTTGCGCATGCAACTCTTCGGAGTTGATGTCTTCTTTTCTCCATTTAATTCCATCGAGCATTTCTGCCAGGCGCTCAGGGGTAACCTGCTGCTTGGCATCACTCCATGCATTATCCGGATCAATATGACTTTCGATGATGAGTCCGTCGAAATCCAGGTCAATGGCCTTCTGTGCCACAGCAGACAGGATATCTCTTCTACCGCAGATATGAGATGGATCGTTGATCATCAGCATACCCGGGTTACGACGTTTCATTTCAATTGCCAGGTGCCACATGGGAGCATTACGATACTCCGTATTTCCATAAGAACTGAATCCACGGTGAATCAAACCAATATTCTGAATGCCTGCTTTGGCAACCCGCTCTACGGCACCAATCCACAATTCCAGATCGGGATTGATCGGGTTCTTGATCAGTACAGGTACATCCACCCCTTTCAGTGCGTCTGCCACGTCCTGAACACTGAATGGGTTTACAGTAGTTCTTGCGCCAATCCACAATACATCCACGCCAAAATGCAATGCATCTTCCACCTGCTTACCGGTTGCTACTTCTACTGCTACAGGAAGCCCTGTTGCTTTACGGGCCTGCTGTAACCAGGGCAAACCCTTGGTTCCCACACCCTCAAAACTGCCCGGACGGGTTCTTGGTTTCCAGATACCTGCACGAAGGATGTCCACTTTTCCTGTTGCAGCTAAACGGGTAGCAGTCTGCATTACCTGTTCTTCGGTTTCTGCACTGCATGGGCCGGAAATAATCAGCGGCCTCTTGGTCAGCAGTTGCTTAATATCAACTGCCTGTTGAACGGTCTGTTCCATAAATTGATCTTTGTTCTATATTCTGAAATTGGCAATCTCCTGATTAAAAAACTATCTCCTACCTCCGGTATCTGCATCATTCATCCTGATCCTTCTGCCTTTGTAGTTTTTACCATCCAGCGAACGAATCATCTGCTGAGCAGCTCCTTTTTCAATTTCAATCCAGCTGTTCATGTCTTTCATGTCTATTCTTCCGAGCACCTCTTTTCTCAGATCACTCATATCGAGGATGAACTGAAGGAAACTGGCTTTGAAGAATCCATCCTTGGTTCCGAGATTTACAAACAATCTTGTGTAACCGCTGCCACCCCTGGTGTATTCTTTTCTGCCATCGCCTCTTCCGCCCTCTCTGCTCTTATTTCTGTCTCCGCCTCTTTCTGAAGGGTCCCTTCTGCCCTTGTCGCGCAGGTTCAGGTCTTCCGCATTCTCATAATATTTAAGGAAACGGTCGAACTCCATGGCTGCTACACGCTTCAATACATCTTCCTTACTCACATCTGCGAAGCGTTCTGCCAACATCGGCACATAAGTTTCATAATCTCCGTGACTGATATCCGTACTGAGCAGCTTGTCCATGAAATGGAAGAACTGTTTGCGACAAACATCTTTTCCGGAAGGAATATCCAGTTTGTGAAACTGTGAGTTATTTATTCTTTCAATCTGCTTAAGCTTATATGCTTCCTTCGCATGAATAATTGAAATACAGATACCCTGGTTTCCTGCCCTTCCGGTACGGCCGCTGCGGTGGGTGTACACTTCCACATCGTCGGGCAGTTCGTAATTGATTACATGGGTAATACCCTGTACATCAATTCCCCTTGCGGCAACATCGGTTGCTATCAGCAACTGCAGGCTCTTATCACGGAACTGTCCCATCACTTTATCACGTTGTCCCTGTGTAAGATCTCCGTGCAGGGCATCTATATCATATCCTTCTCTGGTCAGCTTTTCAGAAATCTCCTGCGCATCCATCTTGGTTCTGGTAAAAATGATTCCATAAATACCCGGATTAAAATCGATGATCCGCTTCAGTGTTTCATAACGGTGCTGTGCCGTTGTGAGGTAATACTGATGATCAATGCTCTTGTTGGCCATATTTACTTTACCAACAGTCACTTCCTTCGGATCCTTCATGTAGCGCTTGCTCACTTTACGGATTTCCGGTGGCATGGTTGCACTGAATAACCAGGTACTGTCTCGCTGTGGTGTATTTTTCAGAATGAATTCAATATCATCCTGGAATCCCATGTTCAGCATTTCATCTGCTTCATCCAGCACTACGTACTTAATCTCTTCCAGATTGATGGCCTTGCGCTCAATCAGGTCGATCAGCCTTCCTGGCGTAGCAACTACAATCTGCACCCCTCTCTTCAGGTCGCGGATCTGCAGGCCAATAGAAGAACCTCCATATACTGCCACTACAGAAATGCCGGTCATGTATTTCTTAAAGAGTTCGATCTCTTTTACAATTTGCAGGCAAAGTTCACGGGTAGGACATACCACCAGTGCCTGGGGATATTTCGCAGCTGCATCAATTACATGAAGCAGCGGTAAGCCAAATGCTGCTGTTTTTCCTGTTCCGGTTTGGGCCAAACCGATAAAATCCTTGGTACCGCTTAATAAAACCGGTATCGCTTGTTCTTGAATTGCGGTTGGGTTCACGTACCCCAACTCTGTGGTTGCTCGAATCAATCTTTCATCAATTCCCAACCCTTCGAATGTCATCATTTAATTTAAAATTTGTGCAAAGGTACTCTATATATAGGGCTTTGCTCGTTTTTTTACTTCAGGATCCGCCTGATCCCGTTTGCATTTTTAATCAATTCTTCCAAATAGGTATAATTCTCTTTCTCCAGACAAGACTTGAACTTCCTCAATTGTACAATAAGTTCGTTCAATACATCCAGCACATTGTCCCTGTTTTGCATGAAAATGGGCACCCACATGTCGGGATTACTCTTTGCCAGACGTACAGTACTCTCAAAACCACCACTCGCCAGCTCAAAAATGGCATCTTCTTCGCGTTCTTTCTCCAAAACTGTATTCGCGAGGGCAAAAGAAGTTATATGTGAAATATGACTGATATATGCAACATGCGTATCGTGATCTGCAGCATCCATGTACAGAATATGCATTTGCAGTATTCCATATATTTTTTCTACCAGGGCAACAGCATCGGGATCACTTTCCGCTTTATTGCAGATTACGGTTGCTTTTTTGGCAAAAGCTGCTTTCACTGCCGCTGCCGGACCGCTGTTTTCCGTACCCCACATGGGGTGAGTAGCTACAAATCGCTTCCGGTTCGGATGATTGGCAACAGCAGCACAAATGCTGTTTTTGGTAGAACCCACATCGAACACCACCTGCTTTTGCACCCGATCCAGTATTTGCGGCAATAAGTTTTCTGCTGCGCCCATGGGTGTAGACAGCAATACGATTTGCGCTTCATCTACTGCTTTTTCCAGCGCAGCACATTCATCCACCAGCCCCAGTTCAACGGCTTGTTTCGCATGTTCCGGATTGGCATCTACCCCAATTACTTTTTGCACCAGTCCCTTCTCCTTCAATACCAGGGCCATGGAACCTCCGATCAAACCCACACCTATTATTGCGATTGTCATAACGATTCTTTAATTCTTTATTCTTTCTATTGCTGCATCAAACTTGTTTATACTGCCACATAAGCTGATCCTGATATAACCGTTTCCGGCTGAACCGAATATGCCACCCGGCGTAATGAATACGTTGTTGTTGTATAAAACCCGGTCGCTGAGTTCATAACCGTCTTTTACCTCTGCAGGAATTTTTGCCCAAACAAACATCCCTACCTGATCTTTGGAATAAGTACAATTCAACGCATCCAGCAACTCAAACACTTTTTCCCTGCGGGAACGGTACACTGCATTCACTTCATCATACCAGTCTTTTCCCAGACCCAGCGCAGTTGCAGCAGCCAGCTGAATAGGAAGAAACATACCGCTGTCCATATTGCTCTTAAAAGTGAGGATTTCATCTACTCTCTCTTTTGCTGCACAGATCATACCCACTCTCCAGCCCGCCATGTTCTGGCTTTTGCTGAGCGAGTTCAGTTCAATTACTACTTCTTTTGCACCTGGTACAGACAAGAGGCTTTGCGGATGATCGTTCAATATAAAGCTGTAGGGATTGTCGTGACAGATCAGTATTCCGTGCCGGGTACCGAAAGCAACCAGCCGCTCAAACAAATGAGCTGAAGGTAGTTTGCCGGTGGGCATCTGCGGATAGTTCACCCACATCAGTTTCACCTTAGATAAATCCATTTGCTCCAGCGCATCAAAATCGGGCTCCCATCCATTGGCTTCGGTAAGTTCAAAATATACAGGCACTCCGCCGGCCAGTTTCACTGCACTGCTGTAGGTGGGGTATCCCGGATTTGGAATCAGCACCTGATCTCCTTCGTTGAGGTAGGTCATGCAGATATGCATGATGCCTTCCTTACTGCCGATCAGTGGCAGAATTTCTGTATCCGGATTCAGTTGTACGTTGTACCAGGTGTTATACCAATGAGCAATAGCATTCCTGAGAATAGGCGATCCTTTATAAGACTGATAAGCATGCACATTGGGTTTGGCAGCTTCCTGTTGCAAAACTTCAACTACTGAAGGATGCGGTGGTAAATCCGGGCTTCCGATTCCCAGGTTGATAATATTTTTCCCCTGTTGATTCAGGGTATCAATTTCACGGAGTTTCTGAGAAAAATAATACTCTCCGATTCCCGACAATCTTTTCGCTTTCTCGATCTGCATAGCTTATCCTTTTACCAGTTTGCCTTTTTTATAAACACCAAATATTTTTACATTATTGGTCAATGATTCCATTGCTTTCAATACCCTGTCCAGCTGCGCCTTGTCTTCAAATTCCATATCGGCATAAAAGCCGTATTTGAACTTGCTGCCCGGAATAGGCATGCTCTGCAATTTGCTCAGGTTCACATCTTCCTTTGCAATTGCCGTGAGTACCTGCGCCAGTATTCCCTTGGAATGGTTGGTCTGAAAGTACAGCGAAGCCTTATCCGCATCAGGTATCTCCTTTACTTCCCCGGACCTTTTCAGAATCAGGAAACGGGTGATATTGGTTTTTTGTGTTTGTATATCCGGGCCAATTATGTCGAGGTCGAACAGTTCTGCTGCGAGTTTACTTGCAATGGCTGCGATATGTTTGCTTTTGTGTTGCTGAACATTTTTAGCGCTCAGCGCAGTATCTTCCGTTTCAATCAGTTTCCAGTTGTATTTCTCCAGAAAATCCAGGCATTGTAAAATGGCCATTGGATGACTGTGTACCTCTTTAATATCTTTCAACTGAACTCCTCTGTTCACCATCAGGTTCTGACTGATGGAGAGGTACACTTCACCGATCACTTTCAGGTTAGACTGCTGCAGCAGGTTGTAGTTGGGGAGAATGCTTCCGGCAATGGAATTTTCAATAGCCATAACTGCACCCGCCGCCTGTTTGGCATCGGAAGCAATTCGGATCAACTCGCGAAACGAAGCGCAGGGAATCACCTGCACCTGTTTCCCAAAAAACTGTCTTGCAGCTACCTGATGAAAGCAGCCTTCAAAACCCTGTATACAAATACCTTCTGCAGCGGTCCGGACGCCTGATGCTGACTCAATTTCAGTTGTTCTTTTTGTAGGCATATATTTGTTACCCTTTTTCCGGTGCAATCCGGATTCCGCAGGACGAGCGGCAAAAAAAAAGTCCCGGTATTAACCGGGACCATATTTTGACTTTAAAAAAGTTTTACGCTTTTGCAAACTGGACCCGGCTACTTGTTCTAAAGTAGAAGTAAAAGAAAAAGTAAAACAGGTTGTTGATTGTTTGCATGATGATCAAATATAGTTAATGATCAGAAAGCAAAAAAACTTTTTTCCGTTTTTTAAACTAAAGTTCGTTAGTTTTAACTGCAACGCCAATTTGCGCAAAAGCTGCCGAAGCAAGGATCGCAGCAAAATAACCTGAAAAAAAAAGCCCCTCCGTGGAAACGGAGCGGCCTCTAACGATTGCTTGCCATATGAAAACTTTTCTGTCTACTGTTCTGTCCGCAAGCTGGATTCACAGAATCAAATTCACCAGTAGATCAATTGAATTACTTCTTAACAGTTGTATCAACTGCAGCTTTTGCAGTGTCTACAGTTGCAGCAGCAGTATCTACAGTTGCAGCAGCAGTGTCTACAGTTGCAACAGCAGTGTCAGCTTTAACTTCAGTGTTCTCACCAGATTTGCAGGCTACGAAAGCGCCTAATGCTAAAACGAATAACAGCTTTTTCATTTTTTGTTTTTTTTAATTTTGAATGATTTGGTGTTTATACCGGGTGGGGTAAAAAGGTAACCCGGCCACCCCTGATTTTTTTTTAAAAATATTTTTAGGCCTAATTTGGGTTACTTTTAACACCCCAACAGTATTAAAATCACAGATAGTGAAAGGCGATACGAACGAACAAGCATTATTGAAAGGATTGGCGCACAACGACTCAAAGGCCATTGAGACTATATATAAGGAAAACTTTAATATGGTTCAGTCCTTTATTTTAAATAATAATGGGTCGTACGATGAAGCCAGAGATATATTCCAGGAAGCAATGATTGCCCTGTACGAAAAAGCACAGACCGAATCATTTGTTTTAACCTGTCAGATCAAAACTTATATCTATTCTATCTGCAGACGACTCTGGCTCAAAAGGTTACAACAGCTGGGCCGCTATACAACACAGGTTGATAGCATAGAAGAAACCGTAGCAGTGGCTGAAGATATGGAGGCACATGAAAAGCGGAACGTGGAATTTGCCATTATGGACAGGGCCTTAAACAGCCTTGGTGAACCTTGTAAAAGTTTGTTGGAAGGATATTATCTCAAAAAGATGGATATGAATGCTCTGGCAAGAGAATTCGGTTACACCAATGCAGATAATGCCAAAAACCAAAAATACAAATGTTTAATGCGGCTGAAGAAGCTATTCTTCTCGCAATATAATATCGGGGAGTAACTACTATGGATGATATTTTATTACTAGACGCTGTAGAACGGTACCTCAACGGGGAAATGGGCCCTGAGGAGCGGGAGTATTTTGAGAACCTTCGCAAAAGCACTCCTGAAGTAGACCAGCTGGTGGTGGAACACAATATGTTCCTGCATCAGATGGATGCCTATGTAGCTCATACCAATATCAAACATACCCTGCACAATGTGCATACTTACCTGCTGGAAAGAGGCGACCTGAACGAGGGAGGCGAAGTCCCTACCAGGGGCAAACTGATCCAGTTCTGGAATAAATACAAGCGTGTTACTGCCATTGCAGCATCTGTGGGCGGCGTAATTGCCCTGTTCATCAGTGGTTTGGCCGTTTATTTCTCCTCTGCTGTGAACGACCCCAAACTACAGCAACTGGGTAAAGACCTGGAAGAAGTTAAAAAAAGCCAGCAATACCAGGGTTCCATTATCAACGAAGTTAAAAGCAAAATTCCGCTGAACGCCCGTTTACTGAGCGGCGGTTCGGGTTTCCTGATCGACACAAAGGGGTACATTATTACCAATGCGCACGTTTTAAGAGGTACCGGCGCCATTGTAATCAACAGTAAGGGTAAGGAATTCAAATCTTCCATTGTTCACATTGATGAACAAAAAGACCTGGCCATCCTGAAAATTACCGATGAGGAATACAGTCCGGCCAAATCCATCCCATACAGTATCCAGAAAAGCAATGCAGATCTTGGAGAAGAAATTTTCACATTGGGGTATCCCAGAAATGAGATCGTGTATGGCATGGGATACCTGAGTGCCAAGTCCGGATTCAATGGCGATTCGTTGTCTTATCAGATCCAGATCAGTGCCAACCCAGGCAATTCCGGAGCGCCCGTATTCAACCAGAACGGGGATGTTATTGGTATACTTAGTACCAGGCAGGCCCAGGCAGACGGTGTAGCATTTGCAGTGAAGTCTCGCAACATCTATACGATGGTAAACGACCTGAAGAAGAACGATACTGCTTTCGAGAAACTGAAACTCCCTACCAGGTCTACCCTGAAAGGCGAAGACAGAAAAGCCCAGATCAACAGGGTTGAAGACTACGTTTACTACGTGAAAGCCTACGGCAAATAGGCCGGAAGATTATCCCCAAAGCGATTCTGGATATATGCCTTTTGCAACCAGTGCATGAATGGAAGCCTGTACGGAAGGAGCATCCTCTTTATAGGTTACACCAAACCATTGTGCTTCTGTAGGCAATACTTTCACAACCCCTTTACCCTGCTGAATAAATTCATTGGCTGCGAAGGGAATATAAAATTCGGACTTCAGTTCCTGTCCGTGATTGGCAAGGAATGTTTTAAATAATGCACCACACCAGTCGATGAATCCGGGTGCAAAACAGAAATAGTTCATACTCACCAGACTATTCATCGGAAGCATATGCTCCCCTGTTTCATCTTCAAATACAACCCCCTCTCCCTTTCGGTATATCTTGGTTCTTTCTGTAATACTGGTCAGATTCTGAGAAGCATCTGCGGCACAAACACCCCGGCTCACGCTTCCATTTTCGCTAAGGGTTTTCTGTAACTCATATCCTACCAATGCATAGGTCTGCTCATTGCAGGCTCCTTTCAGAAATTCCACAGCTTTTACAAAAGCATCGTTGCCATAATAGTCGTCTGCATTAATTACTGCAAAGGGTTCATTTACTTTACCCTTGCAACAAAGTACCGCATGTGCCGTACCCCAGGGCTTTGCTCTTTCCTCTGGTACCACATATCCGTCTGTATAATCGAGCAGATGCTGGTAAACGTAATCCGTTGCTATTTTACCCTTCAGTTTGGGTTCAAAAATCGATTTAAATTGTTCTGCGAATTCCTCCCTGATAATAAATACAACTTTGCCGAATCCGGCACGTATTGCATCATAAATAGAGTAATCCATGATTGTTTCGCCCGCAGGTCCAAATGATTGAATCTGCTTCATGCTTCCGTATCGGCTGGCCATTCCGGCGGCTAAAATTACAAGAGTTGGTTTCATAGCGTACATTTACAGATTACAAAGTTAACTCATAAATCATTCACCAATACACCGGATGCAGGAAGCCTTTAAAAATATTATCACCCAAAAAATTGCAGGATTTAGCAACATAGCGGTGCAAGCTGATGTGTTGCGCCTGGATCTGTTGCACCCCGTAGTGAGTGGTAATAAATGGTTTAAATTAAGGTACTACCTGCAGGATGCGATTAGACAGCAAAAAACAACCATCGTCAGTTTTGGAGGCGCTTATTCCAACCATATTGTAGCCACGGCATATGCATGTAAAAATGCAGGGCTCCATTCGGTGGGCATTATTCGAGGAGAAGCCCCGGCGATTCGCTCCCATACGCTACAGGCAGCAACTGATTTAGGTATGGAACTCATTTTTGTAAGCCGGGAAGCATACAGAAACAAAACACTATTACAACAGGAACTCGATCGTACGGGATGGTACTGGGTTGGAGAGGGCGGATACGGTATCCCGGGAGCTCAGGGTGCTGCTACCCTGCTCGGCACCACCGACTTCAGCATTTATAGCCATATTATCTGCGCTACGGGTACAGGTACCATGATGGCTGGTTGCATCAAAGCCTGTTTGCCCCATCAGCAGGTAATTGGCATCAGCGTACTAAAAGGGCACGATTTGCTTCAGCAGGAAGTAGAAGCCTTGTTAACAAACACCGAACGCAAAAAAAACTACCACTTTTTTCATCAGTATCATTTTGGTGGATACGCTAAACACCCTCAAGAGCTGATTGAATTTATGAACGAACTGTACAGGCAGGAACAAATACCCACAGATATTGTGTACACCGGCAAACTATTTTTTGCCGTTTCCGATCTGATCCGAAAAGATTTTTTTAGTGCAGGCAGCCGGTTGCTCCTGATCCACAGCGGAGGATTACAGGGCAATTTATCCTTGCCGGAAGGGAGCCTGATTTATTAACAATAGCCCGGCATATTTATTCATATGCCCCCAGTATATTTGCTGCAATGAAAAGTTTAATTGCATGTTGGGGAATCGTTTTTTGTTTGTTCACAGCAACAACCGGAACAGCACAAACAACAGTTGCCCCACAAAAACTGCTTCATTTTGCTGCAACTGAACTGAGTCCCGGCCTGATTCACCTCAGCTGGAAAAATCCCTATAAAACAACCATCCAACTGTCTGTACAACGATCTGTCGACAGCCTCAAAAACTTCAGAACCATCCTATCTGCAAAAAATCCTTCGCTGGAAAACAATGGATTTACGGACTATACTGCACCACACGATATACCTGTTTTCTACCGGATTTTTGTAACATTGGAGGGAGCTGGCTTTTTCTTTACTCCGGTCCTCCGTGCGCAAAAAGCTGTTGCAAAACCGGAAGCGCCCAAACCCGTTGCTGCGGATCTGCCCAATTTGGTTTCCGAGCCAAAGCCTGCAACATCTGCCGTAAAAAAAGCAGCGCTGAGTATTCCAAAACCTGTCGCAGCAGAAATTAAAAAAGATACCATAGTACTACCCAGGGTTGTTGTGCCTGAAAATCCTTTTGTGAATAAAAAGCCTTCCAAATACGTGTATACCGACGCAAAAGGCTACCTCGTCATTTCCCTGCCAAAAGCTGCTGTTAACCAGTATAAACTCATTATTTACGATACAGATGGCAGCATACTCTTTACCATCGGGCATATTCGGGAACCGGAACTGATCGTAGAAAAAGTAAACTTCCTGCACTCCGGCTGGTTCAATTTTGAATTGTTCGAAAACGGGTTACTGATGGAACAGAACCGATTTTACATTCAGTAGCAGGGCAGCTGAGGGGGGGTAATGACTGATGAGTACACAATCAAAAAGCTGCTCAAAATTTTTCTTCACCCGGTATTTCACTTCCTCCATATCCACCGTATGTCCGAGCTCCTGCTGAAGCGAGGTAACCGCTTTGTTGGCAATACCACAGGGTACGATATGACTGAAATAATCCAGATTGGTATTTACGTTGAAAGCGAATCCATGCATGGTGATCCAGCGGCTGCATTTGATGCCCATCGCGCAGATTTTCCGCTCTTTTCCTTTGATGTTCGCATCCATCCATACGCCGGTTTCTCCCGCACTTCGTTCTCCTTTTAATCCATACTCCGCCATGGTTTGAATAATCACTTCCTCCAGGGTACGGAGGTACCAGCCCAGGTCGGTTTTAAATTTTTCCAGATCCAGAATCGGATAACCAACCAATTGTCCGGGTCCGTGAAATGTAATATCGCCACCCCGGTTGATATGGTAATACTCAATTCCTTTCGCTATCCGGTCTTCCTCACTAATGAGTACATGTGCTTCTTTCCCATTCTTGCCAAGGGTATATACAGGCGGATGCTCTACAAACAACAAATGACTGGAAGTGGGCAATTCATGTTCCGGGGCCTTTACATCGTTGGTGTAGCGAAACAGGAGTTTGATGTCTGCATTCTGCTTCAGCAATTGCTCCTGATAGTCCCAAACGGTTTTGTATTGCTTTACGCCCAGATCTTCGAATAGTACTTGTTGTTGCATGGCACGAAAATACAATACTTTTGCAGTATGCAGGTAGATACAGAATTGTACTCCGAAGAGCAGTCGGAGAACCTTTACGAGAAAAAAACATTTGTGGTAGACCGGGGCCAGGAGCCTTTTCGGATAGACAAATGGGTGCATATGCACATGGAGGGTTCTACCCGGAATAAAATACAACAGGGTATTGAAGCGGGATTTCTGACCGTGAACGGGAAGCCTGTAAAAAGCAATTATAAGATTCGGCCTGGCGATGAAATTGTGGTCATGAGCCTGATCAATCCCGACCATACCATACTGAAAGAGGAGAATATTCCCCTGAATATTGTGTACGAGGACGCAGCGCTGATGGTCATCAATAAGCCTGCCAATATGGTGGTTCATCCAGGTGTGGGCAATTTCAGCGGCACGCTTCTGAACGGCGTTGCCTATTACCTCCGCCAGCAGAATCCGGCCATCGACGAAGAAAACCTGCCCCGTTTTGGGCTGGTACACCGCATCGACAAAAATACCACCGGCCTGATTGTGGTTGCCAAAACCGGAGAAGCAGCTGCCCACCTGGCCAAACAATTCTTCAGCCATACAGTAAAAAGGAAATATGTGGCGCTGGTCTGGGGCAATGTGGAGGAAGACGAAGGAACGATCAATGCACATATTGCCAGGCATCGGTATTTCCGTAAAATGTTCGATGCCTACCCCGATGGAGAAACAGGAAAACATGCCATTACACACTATAAAGTACTGGAAAGGTTCAACTACGTGACCCTGGTGGAATGTATCCTGGAAACCGGCAGAACCCACCAGATCCGGGTACACATGAAGCACATCGGGCATACTTTGTTCAACGACTGGGAATATGGAGGTGATAAAATACTAAAGGGGACCATCTATTCCAAATACAAGCAGTTTGTAGACAACTGTTTTAACGTATGCAACCGCTGCGCCCTGCATGCCCAGACCCTGGGATTCATTCATCCGGTAACGGAGCAGGAAATTTTCTTTGAATCGCCCGTACCGGAAGATATGCACCAGGTGATTGATAAATGGCGCAACTACAGCCAGCACCGCAATCTGGAAGAATAGCTGCATCCTTCGTCCGCTTTAACATTTAATTTGCATTCAGATTCCAACCCAACATAACATTTTCATAAAAAGGGATTTATAGGTATTTTTATACGAATGATTCTGCAAATTTGTAGGGATAGAAAATTTACTCAATAATGATTCGTGGACTTGCCTTTTCGCTGCTGTTTGCAGTTGTATGCACCTCTAATGTTTTTGCACAAGCCGACGCGCCAAAAGGATGGCATTTACTGGACTCTGCACAGGACTCCTTTTATGGAATCAGCTTAAACAAAGCCTATCAGTTTCTGCAGACCAAAAAGAAAAATCCGCAAACCGTGGTGGTGGCCGTATTGGATTCCGGCGTAGACACCACGCATGAAGACCTTAAAAACAACCTCTGGATCAATCCAAAGGAAATTCCCGGCAACGGCATCGACGATGATAAAAATGGTTACATAGATGACATATACGGATGGAATTTCCTGGGTGGTAAAGATGGCAGAAGCATCCGGAAAGCCGCAGACGAAAAAGCCCGGGTTTACCATCGCTGGAAAGACCAGTTTGCCGGAAAAAACATAGACACCAATCAACTGGGAAAGAATGAAAAAGAGCATTATCATATTTGGGTAAAAGCTGCTGCCGGAATGAATTTCAGCCAGGAAGAACAGATGGATGTGATGTTCATAGAACTCACCGCCAAAGCCATGCGCAGGCACGATAAAATCATTCGGCAGGAAATGGCTCGGGAGGAATACACCTGTGAACAATTGGAAAAATTTGAACCCGTTACCAAAACAGGACGTGATGCCAAAATCGGCTACCTGACCTGCATCAAAATGATGGGAATTGATCCGGAAGAAAAGAATACCAGCACCCTCAGCGAACTGGAGGAATACATTGAGGGAAAGAAAAGCAGTTTTGAATCAAAAGATAAAGCCCCCCACAACTACAGGGCCGAAATCGTTCAGGACAACTACGATAATTTTGCCGATCGCTATTATGGTAACAACGATGTGATGGGTCCCGGACCAATGCACGGAACCCATGTAACCGGCATAATCGCCGCACAAAGAAACAACAGCCTCGGAGTAGACGGCGTAGCCGATCTGGTTAAGATCATGACCCTGCGGGTGGTGCCCGACGGAGATGAATACGATAAGGATGTAGCCTTGGCCATCCGTTATGCGGTAGACAATGGCGCCAAAGTAATCAACATGAGTTTTGGTAAATCCTTTTCGCCCGAAAAGCGTTGGGTAGACAGTGCAGTCCGGTATGCAGAACAGCATGATGTATTACTGGTGCACGCTTCCGGAAACGATGCAGAAGACATAGACATCAAGGAAAACTATCCCAGTCCCTGGCTGGAGCAGTGGAAAACCAAAGCCGGTAATTTCATTACAGTTGGTGCCAGCAGCGATGTTCGACTGGGAAATAGTATTGCTGCAGAGTTCAGCAACTACGGAAAAGAATCGGTGGATGTATTTGCGCCCGGCGTAAAAATTTATTCCACCATACCTGGAGGCAATCAATACGGAAATTTAAAGGGAACCAGTATGGCAACTCCGATTGTATCGGGTCTGGCTGCTTTGCTCCGCTCCTATTATCCATCCCTCAGCGCTGTAGCAGTTAAAAAAATCATTGAAGAATCGGTATCCAGGCCGGATACGCAGTTACCCTGTATTAAACCCGGCATGAAAGGAGATCCCCTAACCATGAGCGATCTTTGCAGAAGCGGAGGTATCATCAATGCCTACAATGCAGTTACTATTGCCAGCCATATTACAGAAAGCACGGTGATCAAAACGCAACCACAAAAACCAATTGCCAAACCACTAAAAGTAAAAAAATAATGGCCAGACCACTACCCGGGGATTACGGAAACTATTATGAGAATTATGTAAAAAGAGTGGATGCAGACAACCTTCAGCAAGCCATTGAGAAATACGCATCGCCCTTGTTGAACTTCTATAACAGCCTTCCCGATGAAAAAGCCGATTATCGTTACGAACCCGGCAAATGGAGCCTGAAAGATTTACTACAACACGTCATAGATACAGAGCGGATCATGAGCTACCGGATATTGCGGATAGCCCGCAACGACAGTACCCCTCTTCCAGGGTTTGAAGAAAATGATTATGCCGCCAATGCCAATGCGGCTAACAGAAGTTTTGAATCGCTGAAACAGGAATTCTCAGCCCTACGAAAATCAACCGATCTTTTATTGCAATCATTTACAGAAGTACAACTGAACCATGCCGGAACTGCCAGCGGACAGCGGGCAACTGCCAATGGCATCGGATACATCATTTTTGGTCATATGCTGCACCACAAAGAGGTGATTGAAACAAGGTACCTCTAGCAGTTCGGCTGAATCATAAAATCAGAAAGTCCCGTTCCGGCTAATGCTGGAACAGGACTTTTCCTTTATTGGGGGGATTTGAAATTACTTCTTACCGTACAGGTGCACTGCAATCTGTACATCTTTTGCCACATTACCGATTCCGTAGTTCACTCCAAACAGGGTTCTGTCGAGGCTGAAGAAAGCTTCTGCAAAGAAACCTTTTTCATCTGCACTGCGGATAGAAGCAGTGAAGCTAACAGGCAAAGAAGCGCCTTTCAGGTTCAGGGTACCGTTGATGGTAGCGGAACTTTCATTGGTGTAGTTCACTCCGGTGATGGTGTAAGTAGCTTCACTGAACTTGGCTACATCAAAGAAATCAGCAGACTTCAGGTGTCCTGCCAGTTTTTCACCAGCGCCATCAGTTACTTTTACATTAGCAAGATCAATTACAAATTCTCCGCCGGTTAATTTACCGCCGTCAACTTTTACAGATCCGCTTTTTACAGTGAAGTAACCAGTATGGAAATCATTTTTCTTGGAACCAACCCAGTCTACACGGCTTTTAGAAGCATCTACTGAATAGGTAACAACTTCCTTTACAGATTTAACTGGAGCGAAAGAATACAAACCCGCTACAAATGCTGTTCCCAACAGCGCAAAAACGATTTTTTTCATGGTGTTTAATTGGTTTAGTTTAATAATGACATTGCAAAAATAGGGAAATTAATGTTACAACAACAATTTAAAAAGTATTAATTCCGCATTTCGGTTTCGCTTATCTTCGCAAAAATTGTTCCGATTATGAATCTCCATGAGTACCAGGCCAAAGAATTACTCAGTAAATACAATGTCCCCACCCAGGAGGGTATTGCGGTTGATACCGTAATGGCAGCTGAGGAAGCATATCGCCAAATTAAGACACAGACGGGCAATAATTTTGCCGTAGTGAAAGCCCAAATACACGCCGGTGGACGCGGTAAGGGTAAAATTGAAGGAACCGAGCAGCGTGGTGTGGCGGTAGCCAAAAGCGCAGAAGACATTACCAATATTGCCAAAAACATCCTTGGCGGTACGCTGGTAACCATCCAAACCGGACCTGCAGGTAAGAAAGTAAGCAAGATCCTGATTGCGCAGGATGTTTACTATCCAGGCCCTAACCCGGTGAAAGAGTTTTATCTCTCTATTTTGCTGGACCGTGCAAAAGGAATGAACGTAGTGATGTACAGCACAGAGGGTGGTATGGATATTGAAGAAGTGGCACACAAGACTCCTGAAAAAATATTTAAAGAATGGGTACACCCCGCCGGTGGTTTACAGGGATTCCAGGCAAGAAAAATTGCTTTCAACCTGGGACTGAGCGGTGAAGCATTCAAGAACTGCGTAAAATTTGTTACCAACCTGTACAAAGCTTATGTAGGACTGGATTGCGGCATGCTCGAAATCAATCCGCTGTTCAAAACCAGTGATGAAAAAATCATTGCTGTAGACTGTAAGATGAACATCGACGACAACGCGCTGATGCGTCATCCGGATGTAGCCGCTTTAAGAGATCTTACAGAAGAAGATCCAACAGAGGTAGAAGCTGGTCAATACAACCTGAACTTTGTGAAACTCGATGGCAACGTAGGCTGTATGGTAAACGGAGCCGGTCTGGCGATGGCTACCATGGACATGATCAAATTGAGCGGTGGTGAACCAGCCAACTTCCTGGATGTGGGCGGTACTGCCAATGCACAAACCGTAGAAGCCGGTTTCCGCATCATTATGAAAGATCCGAACGTAAAAGCAATCCTGATCAACATCTTTGGTGGTATTGTACGTTGCGACAGGGTTGCTGCAGGTGTAATTGAAGCCTACAATAAACTCGGCAATATCAATATTCCGATCATTGTTCGTTTACAAGGCACCAATGCAGTGGAAGCAAAGAAACTCATCGATGAAAGCGGATTGAAAGTTCAGTCTGCCATTCAGTTGAGTGAAGCGGCCGAACTGGTTAAGAAGGCTGTAGCATAATTATTGAATTCGATCAATATTTCAAGGTCCGTAACATCCATTGTTACGGACCTTTTTATTTTTTAACCTGCCTGTTTCAAACGAATGAGTTCAGTTCTACCAAACGTACTTCGGTAATGGCGCTAACGGTATAGTGCAGGCCGGAACGCAACTCCACACAGGCATAGCGTTTTCTGCGCAACATCCCTTTGCGAAAAATTTTTCCGTTCTCGGTCATAAACAAAGCGCCTTCCGGAAGTGCAGACAAGAGATGGTAACCTTCCCGGTTATGCTGATTGTACTTGCGGAGTACCGTAAGCAGGGCGGTTTCGCCATTGGCTGTAGCAGCCGGTGCATGTAAGGTTTTTTGAAGGGCCTGCTCTACATCCGGAGGAAATACGCCCAGTTCAATAAAGGATGCCAGCAACTTTCCGTACAGAAATTTCCACTCTTTCCCATGCGACTCCACGCGATTACCGTATTGCTCAAAAGTGAGCAGGTGAGCCAATTCATGCAAAAGCGTAATCAGGAATTCATAGGGATTCAGGTTTCCGTTTACACTGATCCGGTGGTTTCTTCCCCGGTGTGCATGCCGGTAATCTCCCAGTACCGATTTTCGCTCCCTGGCAATGGTCAGATGCACTTTGTATAAATGGAGGATGCTTACCACCTGGTCAAAACTACCTTCGGGTAAAAAGCGGGAAAGTTCTTTCAGTGGATGCTCAGTTGCCGCCATGTTTTGGTGGATTTAAACGCATGGCAATACGCACTTCCAGCCAGGTATATACAATGTAGAGTCCCATGCTGATGAACAGGGCATTCACACTTTTATTTTCTCCGGCAGCATAGAGGTAAATAAATGCGGCCGTACCCAACACAAACAGTTTCAATACCACAGAGCCCATTACCCCGCGCACCATAGCATGCGGATTGGAATTGTTCAGCGATTTAACCTGCATATAAAGACTGGAGGCACAGATGATGAACAAAAGAGTGTTTGCACATACAACTACCAACCCGTCTATCTGCTTCTGTTGCAAACTGCTGTTCAGCATAACCGCCAGCACATTCACCACCAACATCAGCACCACCAGGGGCAAAAACAATTTCCTTTTTTCTTTGAACATAAACGTAAGATGAAGGGTATCGGTTAATCGTTGGAAGACTCCACTTTTGGCATGGCCAGCGGAACAGTGTCCAATTTGGTTTGTACATCTCCGGATAATACTTTTTTAACGCCTTCCAGGTATTGCTCCTTGTAGTGAATGGCCTGCTCCAGTGAATCGGTACGTATCTTCAGCAGCTGAAGTGCAGTACGACTTTCCCTGGTTCCGTAACCCGGGATATAATATTTAAGCGGGGTAAAGGCAATCAGCGCAATGGTGAGACCCACGAGCACTACAAAAACAGTGCTGAGCCCGATGTACACACTCAGCCGCGACAATCTTACGGTGAGCATCTCCTCGTAGGTATCGTCGTTCATCACAACAAGCCGATAGGTGTTTCTCAGCCGTTTGAAAGTACTTTCCGGGTTAATTTTATCCATAATATAAAAACAGGTTAAAGGTAATGATTGAAGCGGTTTTATGCTGATATAGAGGAGAAATAACTGTAATTTTAATCGATTTTATGTACAGAAAAACCATTTTTCATTCCTTTTGCCTGCTTCTGCTGACCACAGCATGGTTTTCGGCACGATCGCAGCCCAATACCAGTATCGAGCTGAAAAAGCCGGGCAGATTTGAGAACAGGCCCCTGCCTTCCGAAAAAACAGGAAACAGAAAATTCACTGTTCCGAGGAGGCTGTACAACAATACGGTTAGCCAGTACAATTATTATTTCAACGCCAATTCAAAGCTGGAAAGCATCATTGCAGATGCAAAAGCCCGTCACAAAGAAGATTATACCCGGCTCCTCCCATTTTACAATTACAGTCTCGAAGAAACGGCCAAAGGACAGATTGATTCCATTATTTATAAATGTACTGCTGGTATCCTGCTGCACGACCTCAGAAGCGATTGGGTAGATCGCTTTTACCTGTTGATGAGCAAAGCCTATCTGCACAGAATGGATTTTGATTCTGCGGAGATGGTACTAAACTATATCAATTACGCCTACGCGCCCAAAGACGACGGATACGATCTCCCTATTGGCAGCAATGCCAGCAACACCAATGGCATATTTAGTGTTTCTTCCAGTGAAAAAAGAAATTTCTGGAGCAAAATCTCCTCGAAGCCACCTTCCAGAAACGAAAGTTTTCTTTGGCAGGTCCGGAATTATATTGAACAAAAAAAACTGACTGAAGCAGAATCCCTGCTCGAAATCATCCGTTCAGACAAATTATTTCCGGAACGCCTGAAAACAAACTGGTACGAAATGGAGGCCTTTCTGCAGTACAGCAAACAGGCCAACGACAGTGCGGCATTTTTCCTGATCAAGGCGCTGAACAATGCGGAAGGAAGATCAGAAAGGGCCCGCTGGGAATACCTGGCAGCACAGTTGCTTGAGCAGGCTGGTAAAGATAGTGCAGCTGTAAAAATGTACGAAGCTGCTATTCAGCACAGCAGGGACCCCTTTATGGAAATTTATGCCAGATTAAAGGTGGTAAGTCTGTCCGCCGCATCCCGGCCCAATGCATTACAGGAAAATCTGAACCAGCTGCTGGTGATGGCCAGAAGAGACAAATACCAGGGCTATCGCAACATCATTTATTTTGCGGCAGCAGAACTGGAAATGAAGCGGAAAAATTGGGAGGGTGCAGAAAAATGGCTGCTGAAAAGTGTGCAATACACCGAAAACAATGATGCAGGCAAACAACAAAGCCTGCTGATGCTGGCCGATGTATGTTATACCGCCCAAAAATATGTACCCGCTGCTGCCTACTACGACAGCATACAGGTATCACTGCTGAAGGAACCAGCGCAGACCCTCGTGATTAACCGCAAAGACCCGCTGGACTCCATTGCATCCAATATACTGCTGATAAGGCACGAAGACAGTGTGCAGCAGGTAGCAGCTATGCCAATTGAAGCCAGGAACAACTACATCAAAGCCCTGCTGAAAAAATTAAGAAAGGAAAAAGGCTTGAAGGAAAGCGAATCGGAAATCAGTTTTGGAGGAAATCTTCCTGCAGCAACTGCAACAGATTTGTTCCAATCTTCCGGAAGCGATTTTTATTTCAGCAGCAGTGCACTTAAAGCTAAGGGACTGAGCGATTTCAGGTCCAGATGGGGCAGCAGGCCGAATATAGACAACTGGCGCAGACAATCGGCCGTAGATCGATCTTTTACTACCACTCCGGATGTACCCGAACAGCTTCCGGACACAACAGCAAGGAACAATGCAGCAAAAGAGCTCAGCACGGCGTCCTTACTGGCCGGCCTGCCACTGGATTCTGTTTCATTACAGGCTTCGAACCGAAGGATCCTGAACGCTTTGATGAACAACGGATACCGTTTCCAGTTTTATTTACAAAACTATTCCGCCGCCATCGAAACCTATGATGAAATAAAAAGGCGATTCCCGGACATGCAGGCATCCGAAGAACTGCTGTTCCGCCTGAATGATTGTTACAATAAAACAGGTGCATATAAAAAAGCAGACTCAATTATAAAAGCAATGTCTGTACAATATCCTTCGGGCAGATTCACCAGAAAGCTTACGGCCCTTCCTGCCAAAAACAAGGCAAATGCTGCAGAACAGGCCTATGAAACTATTTACCGGTCCTTCCTGGAAGGAAATTTTGAGCGGGCCAAACAACAGAAACTGGAAGCAGATAAGCAATTCGGCAAAACCTACTGGACGCCACAGTTATTGTACATCGAAGCTGTTTATTATACCAAAATGCAACAGGACAGTATTGCCATCGACCGGTTGCAGCAACTGATTGGCTTGTTCCCTGCATCCGACATGTCTGCCAAAGCAGCAACCATGGCAGACGTTCTCAAAAGAAGAAAAGAAATTGAAGCCTATCTCACCAACCTCGAAATAGAACGGCCAGAGGAATATATTGCCCGTAATGTAGACCTGAACCCCACCAACATTACCAAGGTGGAATTACCCAAACCAGACTCCGTTACCCGGCCTGTAGTAGCCAAAACAACAGCACCCGTTACCCTGCCAGCCATGAAAGTACCTGTGGTGATTGCAGCTCCTGAAGCCTACCGCTTTGTTGCAGAAGACACCCAATATGTTGCGTTGCAGCTCAGCCGCGTGGATCCGGTATATGTAAGTGAAGGCCGGAATGCATTTAACCGCTATAACCGCGAACAATATTACAACCAGCAGATAGCCATCCATAGCTTTGCATTGAACGACAGTATCCAGCTGATGCTGATCGGACCATTCAAAAACGCGGCAGATGCAGTATCGTATATCGACAAAACAAGACCAGTTACCGCATCCAGAATTCTGCCCTGGCTTACTGCAGATAAATACCGGTACAGCATCATCAGCCCGGCCAACCTGGAACTCCTGCGGCGGAAGAAGGATACGGCAGCATATCAGGAATTCCTGCACGGACTCTTCCCCGATAAATTTTAACCATTTTGTGATCGCTATCCCAAAACTCTTGATTAGCTTTATCCCCATTATTTGAAACGTATTATGACCAGACCTATAAGGATTTTTTGGCGGATTTTTTTTGGTGGTTTTGCATTTGTGATTCTGCTCTTGCTGATGCTGAATTTTGGATGGATCGGCAGTATGCCCGATCTGGATGATATTGAAAATCCATCCGCCTCACTGGCCAGTCAGGTATATGCAGAAGACGGTACCCTGATGGGTAAATATTACATAGAAGACCGGATCAATGTAAAATACAAAGACATCAGCAAACATGTTATCAATGCACTAGTGGCTACGGAAGACGAACGTTTTTATGACCACAGCGGTATTGATGCAAGGTCGTTGGGACGTGCATTCTTTTATCTGGGAAGTGAAGGTGGTGCCAGCACCATCACCATGCAAACCGCCAAGAACCTCTTCACCGAAAACTGGAGCACCAAGAGTTTTATCCTGAGAGGATTGCAGAAACTGAAAGAAGGAATCATTGCCGTTAAGCTGGAAAGACATTTCACCAAGGAAGAAATCATTACCCTGTACCTGAACACGGTTGCTTATGGTGATAATGTGTATGGTATCAGGAATGCAGCCAAAACCTTCTTTCAAAAAGAGCCCGACCGTTTGAATGTGGAGGAAGCCGCTGTATTAATTGGCATGCTTAAAGGAGCTACCCTTTACAACCCAAGAAGAAATCCGAAACTGGCACTCGACAGAAGAAATACCGTACTGAACCAGATGGTGCGCAACAAATACCTGGATGCGGCAGAAGCTGATGTATTGAAGCGGCAGCCAATTGAACTGAATTATAAGAAACTGGACGAGACCACCGGTCTGGGTCCTTATTTCAGGATGGTGTTGGGAGAGGAAATGAAAAAATGGTGCAAGGAGCACAAGAAGAACAACGGAGATGCCTACGATTTGTACAGAGATGGTTTAAAAATTTATACCACCATTAATCCGCGTATGCAGCTTTATGCCGAGGAAGCCGTTGCCAAGCACATCAGCTACATGCAGAAGCTCTTAAACACGCAGGACAATATTAAAAAAGGTACTGCATGGAATGGTTTTGAAAATGTAATGGAAGGAATTGTAAAACAAACCGATCGCTGGAGAAACCTGAAAAAAGAAGGTTTATCCGATGAAGAAACCAGGGCTACATTTAATCAGCAAATTCCAATGCGGGTGTTTGCCTGGAATGCAAACCGCGGAAAAGATACCGTGATGACTCCTTTGGATTCCATCAAATACCACCGACAGATGTTGCAGGCTGGTTTCATGGTAATGGACCCGCTGAACGGACAGATCAAGGCATGGGTTGGAGGAGTAGACTTCAAAACCTTCAAATACGATCATGCCAACATTAATACCAAGCGTCAGGTAGGTTCTACCATCAAACCTTTGTTGTACAGCTTAGCCATTGAAGAAGCAGGCTTTACACCCAATACGGAAGTACAGGATGTGCAGCAAAGTTTCGGCAGTTTCGGTATGGTGCCCAACACACCCAAAACCTGTACCGGTGGTACCATGCCTATGGCGCTGGCACTGGCTAAATCCAGAAACTGTGCTTCTGCATATATCCTGAAACAACTGGACAATACCGCCAACAACGGGGCAAAACGATTTGTGGAGTTCCTGAAAAAATGCGACTTCACCAGCAAGGTAGAACCCTACCCTTCCATTGCGCTGGGCGCTACGGAAATTTCTCTCTTCGAAATGATGCAGGGATACAGTATGTTCCCGGGAAGAGGCTTTAATGCCAAACCCATGTACATCACCCGCATCGAAGACAGAAACGGTAATGTGCTGGCAACCTTCACTCCACAACGCAAGGAAGTGATCAGTGATGTTACCGCATATTCTGTAATCAGAATGATGCAGGGCGTAATGACCAATGGTACTGGCGCAGGTATCTGGCAGTACGATCCTCCGGGAGGAATGGAGATTGCAGGAAAAACCGGAACCACCAACGATAACAGTGATGCCTGGTTTATCGGCTACACACCTCAATACCTTGCAGGCGGATGGGTAGGTTGCGACGACCGTTTCATTCGTTTCAACAGTAAGAACGGGGAAGGAGGAAGGGCTGCCATGCCAATCTGGGCTTATTTCTTCGACAAAGCCGCTTCTGATCCCAACTGTGGCATCGATACCAGGTTAACTTTTGTGAAACCGGAAGTGATGAGCAATGATATCAACATCGATTACATCAACGGTACGGCTCCTGTATTGGGTGGTGAAGGAGAAGATATGGGAACCGGCACTTCCAGCGACTACGAAATTCCGAAAGACATCAAGCCGGAGGAAATGGGTGCTGAGTCGCAGTTCATCATAGAAGAATCCAAGAAACCAACTGATCCTAAAGACAACAAAAAACCAGGAGTTCCAACAGGTACACCTGCAACAAAACCCGCAGAGAAGCCCAAAACAGTGATGCCTAAAAAACCAGGTGGAGGAACCCTTTAATCAACGTAAATAACACCAAATTCCTGCTGTAATCCTTTGGATGAGCGATAGATAATATCCATCCAGTCTGACCCGTATTTGCTGTAAAACAGCGAAAAATTATCGGTTCTTTCCTGCAGGCTGTTTCCCGGAAACAGGCTTGCTTTAATGGTGGTGATCTGGCGGATACTTGTTTCAAATTTATCTTTCTCCGCACGGAGCATTTTCTTTTGGAGCGTCTCCAGCTTTTTCAGCGCCTTCACTTTCAGGGCGGCGACATGATCAGTCAGGCTGTTATCAATAGCAGCAGCCAGTTCTCCCAGCTTCTGATAAAAAGCAGCAGCTTCTTCCAGCTCGCTGGTCAGCTCCAATTGATTGGATGAACGTGATTTTACCAATGCATTGATGTAATCTGTAGTCGGAGTGAACAGGTCTTCGTTTTTCATACCCAGTTTATCCAGGCGCACTTTCTGTTCCTGTTCTATAAAAAGAAATGAATTTCGAAGCACCAGCACCGGATAAGGAACACCGGCTGCATCAAAAACATTTTTCAATTCCAGCCAATACGCCAGTTCTCCCCCACCACCAATGAAGGCGATATTCGGCAGAATGGTTTCCTGAAAAACGCCCCTCAAAATCACATTTGGGCTAAATCTTTCCGGATGCGCCTGGAGTTCCTGCAAAATTTCTTCCCTGGTGAATGAAAGCTGTAGCGACTGAACCGTGAAGCGATCTCCTTCCTGCTCTATCCGTACCCGCTGATCGTTCAGCAAATAAAAAAGATTAATGTCTCTTCCTGCAGCCTGCACTTTGTAGTGCGCTGATAATGCCGCAGCAGTTTGTTCAACAAGTTTATGAGAAAACTTTTCTGTGATTTCTTTGGTAACCGTTTGAATGAATGCAGCTTTTAACTGCGGCTGATCCGGTATCACCACCACCACACCATATGCAGCAAATAAGTGGTTCACCAGTTCCAGGGTGGCCTGCTGTATGCTTTTTCCTTCGGTATAACAGGAACGGAACAAGGCCACCAGTGCTGCGCCATGTGGCTGTACGGCAATCTGTCCTTCGATGCTTTGAATGATCTTCAGAAAGGCCTTATCTACCTTCATTCTCCCCACAGCACCTGTTTGCTTAGTGTCCCATACCAATTTCTGTCCGCCCACATTTATAAAACCCAGTTCGTCCAGGTCCGCATCTTCACTACCCATATAATACACCGGAACAAAACGATTCCCCGGAAAGCTTTGCGTTAGTTCTTCCGCCAGTTTTACCGCATGCATGATCTTATAAATAAAGTACAAGGGGCCGGTAAAAATATTGGGCTGATGCGCGGTAGTGATGGTAAATGTATCGGGAGATGCCAGCACCTCAATATTGGATTTTACTGCAGCAGAAGTTTCCAATCCGTTGTATTGCTCCCGCAGCACTGTTACCAGCAAATGGCGGTCGGTGGCTGTATTTTTCCGTGCATCCAGAGCACTGCGCATGCCGTTTATATCAGGTGTATACTGATAAAAAGGACGAAGCGTATCGGCCTGCTTCAGATAATCGGCTACAATCTTAGAAAAATATCCCGTGCCCTCGTAAGGCAAAAATGCGTTGGTACAGTCCATATTATTGGTAAAAATACAAATTCATTCAGGCTAACCCAGCCATTAATACAATTTTGAAGGAGATTCGTTTAACTGAACCGATCCGGATCAAATGGACGGATATCCATGCTCAACGGTTGTTCCAGCAGCACTTCGCTTACCAGCTTACCTGTTCCTGCTCCCAGGCTCATACCAATCATGGAATGCCCGGTTGCAATCACCAGGTTATCCCATTTATAAGACTTGCCCAAATAAGGCAATCCGTCTGCGGAACAAGGCCTGAAACCGTACCAGATTTTGTCTGCGGAAGGCATGGGTACATCAAACTCGGGATAAAATCTCTTCACAGCCTGCAAGAGACCCTCTACCCGAATCATTCTGGGCGGTGTTTTGGTGGAAGTGATTTCCATGGTGCCTCCAAAACGGATTTTATTGCCGTCCATCGGAGTCAGTGCAGCACGCCCCTCCACCAACACTGCAGGGTGATTCAACCTGTACGGTGAATTTTCCAACGTAACAGAATACCCCCTACCCGGCATGAGAAGCAGATCCAGGTTTAATTTGGCAGCCAGTTCCCTGCTCCAGGAACCGGTAGCAAGTACTACAGCATCTGTTGTGTATACATTTTTGGATGTTTTGACAGCGGTAATCTGTTTTCCTTTTTTATCAAAGCCGGTCACTTCTTCCTCTTTAATAAATCGGACTCCCATATGCTGCAATTGGTTCAGCAGACCAGCCATTAATTTGTTGGGATATAAATGCGCATCGCATTTAAAAAACAGTGCACCTTTTGCATTGATCCTGGTTTGCGGTTCCAGATCCTGCAGTTCGTTGTAATTGAGTAATACCGTATCGGTCAGCCCCAGTTCATGTGCTTTTTCGAGCAGGTGTTTGCACTTTTCCTCACCTGCATCTGTCTGGAATACTTCCAGCAACCCCTTGTGCTCATAGGCAAAATCAAATCCCGGAATCTTTGTCCAAGACTCATACATTTTCTGGCTGATGATGCCAATGTCCCGCAGGGGGATGGCCGCCAATTCCACATTCTCCGGCTTGGCCACTTTCATGAATTTCAGGCCCCATTTAATCAGGCTCAGGTCTAATCTCGGTTGCACATAAAAGGGGCTTCTTGGATCGCCCATCCATTTGATGCCCTGCTTCACAATACCCGGAGTAGCCAGGGGCACAAAATGACTGGGGCAGATATAGCCTGCGTTTCCGTAAGAACAATTGTCGAGAAAATTCTCTTTATCAACAACGGTTACCTCACAACCCTGCTCCCTTAAATAGTAGGCACTACTCAGTCCCACTACCCCTCCGCCAATTACAGTTACATTCATATCACAACCTATTGGTAATTTTTATAAAAATACTTAAAAAAGCCAAGGCTTCGGGCGCAACAATTCGGGTTATACCCGCTTTCTGCATAACTTAGTAACATAAGATTGCTGCCATGGAAACATATGGAAAAATTCTACTAATTGCGATGCCCGTATTTCTTGCACTGGTTATGCTGGAGAAATGGTGGGGATGGAAAAAAGGGAAGGAAACCGTCCGTACAATGGACATGATCTCCAGCCTCACTTCCGGCATCACCAATACCACCAAAGATGTGCTGGGGCTGAGTATTGTATTGATCAGCTATGAGTGGATGGTTAACCACCTGGCCATTTATCATATATCCAACTCTCCACTTGCTTATATCATTGCATTTTTGGCACTGGACCTTACCGGATACCTGGTACACCGCATAGATCATGAAATCAATTTTTTCTGGAATGCACACCTGATTCACCACAGCAGCGAAGACTTCAACCTGGCCTGTGCACTCCGCCAGAGCATTTCCACTTTCTTCCGGATGTTCACCATTTTCTTACTGCCTGCAGCATTGCTGGGTATTCCTGCCCAGGTGATTGCTGTGGTTGCGCCACTGCATCTGTTTGCCCAGTTCTGGTATCATACTGAACACATTCAAAAAATGGGCTGGCTCGAAAAAATCATTGTTACGCCTTCACATCACCGGGTACACCATGCCATCAATCCCGAATACCTCGATAAAAACTATGGACAGATCTTCATATTCTGGGACAAATGGTTTGGCACCTACCAGGAAGAATTACCCAACGTGAAAGCAGTCTACGGCATTACCCGTCCGGCAAGCACATGGAATCCCATTCGGATTAATTTCATGCATATCTGGCTCATGATCAAAGATGCCTGGCGCACTAAAAATACCAAAGACAAATTCAGAATCTGGTTTATGCCTACCGGATGGAGGCCTGCAGATGTTGCAGCAAAGTATCCGGTGCATAAAATTGAAGACCCCTATCACTTTCAGAAATACGATACTCCCACCACGCCATTGTTCAGCGTCTGGATATGGATTCAGCTGATCCTGCTGCTGCTGTTCATTTCTTACCTCTTTGGAAATATTGCCAGCATTGGCAGTCCGGGTATGTTTTACTATGGCGCATTTGTATTCCTGTTTGTTTATGCCTATACAGAACTCATGGACCGTAACCCGAATGCATGGCGCTGGGAGCTGGCCAAGTCGGCTCTGGGCATTGCCTTGCTCTATCAGACTGGCGATTGGTTTGGTGCGGGTAAATGGTGGGTGGGAATCCCCTATTTGCTGTACATTTATTTCATTGCATCATCCCTGATCTCCACAGCGTTTTCCATGAACAGACCTCTAAAGGCAAAGATGGCATAAGAAGCTTACTTCATATCGTTACCGGTAAAACTCATCGGCAGCAACAGGGCTGCATCCGGTACTACATACACTGCACCTTCCATTCCACTTAGAATCAAACGGATCGGATGTTTTAAACGAATCTGGTATTCCAGGATGGTTTGTCTGCATATGCCACAGGGTGAAATCGGGTGATCACTGGCTCCTTTCAGGTTGTTAAAACTGATGGCCATTGTTTGAATAGCGGTATCCGGGAATAACGATGAAATAGCGGAGAGCAATACCCGCTCAGCGCAAAGGCCAACCGGTGTACTGGCATTCTCCTGGTTGCTACCATTCACCACTTCACCATTGGCCAGCAGTGCAGCTGCACCTACCTGAAACTGAGAATATGGGGCATAAGCCGAAGCTGTATTTAGTCTTGCCTGCTTAAGCAAATTTGCATCTGCTTTATCCAGTGCGTTAATAGAATCATACATATCAAACACAAAACGAACCTCTTTCTGCTTCATAGTCAAAACCTGTTTAGACAAAAAAGTCCTCTCAACAGTTGTGGAGAGGACCCTTTCGGTCTGTTAAGATACGAAATATTTTATTTGATGATGTTAAACATCCTTTTCCAGCGTGGACCTTTTTCCCAGCTGAACCAGATCATGGCAGCCTTACCCACGATATGCGTTTCGGGAACAAATCCCCAAAAACGGCTGTCCTGACTTCTGTGCCTGTTGTCTCCCATCATCCAATAGTAGTTCAGCTGCGGTGTATAGCTGGTAGCTTCCTTACCATTGATGATAAATTTACCCTCCTTCTCTTCGAGGGTATTTTTTTCATACACGGTAATCAGCCTTCTGTACATTTCAATTGTTGCGGCATTCACTGGAATTGGTTCTCCTTTTTTAGGAATTTTAATGGGTCCGTAATTATCGATGGTCCAGGGATAATTGGCTTCATCGTTCGGAAAAACAAAACCGGCATGTGTATCTACATATTTCTCCAGCGAAACCACGTTAGGTAGTTTTCTTACTTTTTCTGCTTCTGCAGCCGTCATATTGAATACATAAGTAGAAGGATTGGGGCCCTGCGAAAACTGCTGTTTGGTATCCACCGGATCAATGCCCAGTTCCTGCTCCAAAAATTCATCGGAAAATCCGGTACCATTGGTAGTGGCAATATATTCTGTTTGTTCACCCGCAGAAACATAAGCCAGCTGGTTGTTTACATACAATTCTGCATTTTTAACCTGGATCAGGTCGCCCGGAACACCTACACAACGTTTGATGTAATTATCGGTTTTATCCATCGGATGTACCAGGATAGGATACTCCGCCATCAAGGCTTCTCTATTGCCTTTGAACTGACCCCTCAGCACTTCGTAATACGTGATCTTGCTTCCAAAATCGGGTAGGTTAATAATGGTATCACCTGCAGGGAAATTAAATACAACCGCATCATTTCGCTTTACTTCGGTTAATGCAGGCAGGCGCTTATAAGGCAATTGAACCTCTTTGATATAAGAAGGTGTAGTGAGCGAAAAGGGCATGGTATTGTGTACAAAAGGAAAGGACAGCGGGGTTTGCGGCACCCTTGGACCGTAAGACATTTTGCTCACGAACAGGAAATCGTTTACCAACAAAGTCTTTTCCATACTTTCTGTAGGAATCACATACGCTTCAAATACAAAAGCACGTATCAACGTTGCCGCCACTACAGCAAATACACCGGCATCGATCCATTCGCGGGAAGCCGGCTTGTAATACAATTTCAGGGATTCAGGACCATACCATTTTTCCTTTGCAGAAAAGCCCAGGTAAGGGAAATACAAAAACGGGAAAAGTACCACAGCCGTATGTGCCGGCACGGAAACTTTTTTAAACCCCATCGAAAAAATAATGGTTATCCAGATGGTGATGAACTGTCCTGCGATTGGAATCAGCTGCAACCAGAACCAGATTTTCCGGATATGCATTTTCTCCACGATCAGCCAGGTATTATAGAATGGAATCAGGGCCTTCCAGGGTTCTATCCCGGCTTTTTTAAACATTCCATACATCCCAACGTGCCAGCCGATGGTGCCAATAATAAACAGCAAAAGACCCATAGTATTAATTTAAGAATGCTAAAAATATTCAATCCGTTTACAATGTACTCCTTGCAGGGCAAAAAGTTTTGCTAAATATAGCTTTTCACGTCGTCTGCCGTGATTTCTTTACCAGATAGGATCACCAGCCTTTCCACCACATTACGGAGCTCACGGATATTTCCGGTCCAGTTGTGCTGCTGCAGGGCTTCCAGGGCTTTTGCAGCGATCGATTTCTTGACCTGTCTGTACTCTGCAGCAATAGCAGTCAGAAAATGATCCACCAATAGTGGAATATCTTCCCTGCGCTCATTCAGAGAAGGAACATGAATGAGGATCACTCCCAGCCTGTGATAGAGATCAAGGCGGAAATTTTTTGCTTCCACTTCCTGCAACAAGTCCTTATTGGTTGCAGCAATCACCCGCACATCCACACTAATTTCCTTATCGCCGCCCACACGGGTAATTTTTCCTTCCTGCAAGGCACGGAGTACTTTGGCCTGGGCTTCGAGACTCATGTCGCCGATTTCATCAAGAAAAAGGGTACCTCCATTGGCCTGTTCAAATTTTCCGATACGTTGCTTAATGGCAGAAGTAAAAGAGCCCTTTTCGTGACCGAACAACTCGCTTTCGATGAGTTCTCCCGGTATGGCCGCACAGTTCACTTCCACAATGGGATAGGCAGACCTGTTGCTTTTCTCATGCAGCCACCTTGCCACCAGTTCCTTACCACTTCCGTTCTCCCCGGTAATCAGTACGCGGGCTTCCGTAGGCGCCACTTTTTCAATTGTTTCCTTGATTTTATGAATGGGGCTGCTCTCTCCTATGATCTCCTGTACGCCAGACACTTTCTTTTTCAAAACCTTGGTTTGTTGCACCAGCATGGTTCTGTCGAGGGCATTGCGAATGGTGATCAGCAGCCTGTTGAGATCCGGAGGCTTGGAAATATAATCGTAGGCGCCTTTCTTCACCGCATCAACGGCAGTTTCGATATTTCCATGTCCGCTGATCATAATCACCGGTACGTCGGGCACTTCTTCCTTTGCTTTTTGTAAAAACTCAATACCATCCAGTTTGGGCATTTTGATATCACAGAGTACCGCATCAAAACGGCCTGCTTTCAGCTTTTTAAAACCGTCTTCCCCATCGGCAGCTTCCTCTACCTGATAGCCCTCATTTCCCAAAATATCCTTTAACACATTCCGGATGGCACGTTCATCATCTATGATTAAAATGGCTGGCATATTCAATAAGTTGTTTGCTAAGTTAATCAATGCAGCCCGAATCGGATACCTGCATACCAGTTTCTTGCCGGTGCGGGGTTAAAATAACGGTTGCCAAACGCATTGATATCGTTCCCCAGACTGTAGCGCTGGTTCAGCAGGTTATCTGCACCTAAAAACAGGTTTATCCTGGTTTGTTTGAATGTAAAAGCCTTGCCCAGCTTTGCCTGCAGCAATTCATAGGAACCGGCTGAAACCGAATTGGCATCGTTCAGCGGAATAGAACCGGTAGTATTCAACGTGGCGTTCAGGTACCATCCCTGTTTTGCCTCCAGGCCAATGCCCAATACATTTACAATCTCCGGCACCCCGGTAAGCTGCTTGCCATCCAGCTGAGCCGTACCCTGCCGGAAATCCTTGAAGCGATAGGGCTGATAACTGAACCCATTGTTCAGCATTATGGATTGAATGAACGTATGGGCACTTGAATAAATCCGGTATTTCAGCATCAGCTCTACGCCCTGCTGCAATACATTACCCGCATTCACAAAGTATTCTGCGCCGGCTGCATCTGTTCTTCTGGCAATGGCATCGCGGAGCAGGAAACGGTAATACGCAAGATCAAAACTGAGGCGTTGCTGCAACAAAAAACCCTTGATACCAGCTTCCATATTCCACCCCCTTTCTGCATTCAGAAAAGGATAAAAATTTCCATCGGAAGGACGCAGTTCCGCAAGGCTGGGAGAAGAAAAGCCTTCTGCAGCCAATGCATAGAACTGCAGTTGATTGTTGATACGGTAAGACAATGCCATCCTGGGTACGAATGCCTCATTGATCGTTCTGTTTTGAAATTGCGAACCGGGATCTGAAAGCCTTTTATATTGGTATGCCTGATGATTCATGCTGAATCCAAGGGAAGCAGTAAGCCTGTTACCCAATGGCAGCTTAAGTTGGGAAAAGAAAAATCCCTGCCTGCTGTAAATCATATCGCCATATTGAATGGCCCCTGCTATGCCGCCCCTGTTGTCGAAGTTGTTGATAGATGCTTCGTTGATCATCCATTCCATTCCATTGATCCACTGTAATTGAGGCTGACTTGCAAATGGCTGGTACACCAGTTGCAGGCCCGTGCTGATATTCAGCTCATTTCTTTTTTCGTAATTGGTGATAAACGGATTGGAAAAGCGGGTACTGCTCAGCGAAATAAAATCTTTGAGGGATAACTTTTCACTGATCCGATACTGGTGTCGTACTGCGCCTAAGACCGTTTGATTATAGATGGCGGCTTTTTGCTCCAATGCACCAGGCAGGCCACCTGCGGACTGTCTGGAAAGCCGCGGATTCAATTGCATTTGCGCAGCAGTAATGCCCCCCGGAGTTCCATAAGAGAGATCGGTATAAAAAAACAGGGTATTCCACCGATGTGCGCCACCATTGATCGCAGTTTGCCAAACCAGTCCGGATTTGAGTAAAGCCGATTGGTCTCTGTACCCTTCCGATTGCAGGCGATTCAGCTGTACTGTGCTACTGAGTCGGGTATTGCTGTATTGCCACTCACCCTGTTGCTGATTAAGGCCATATGAGCCGGCAGTAAAACCGAGCCGGAAACGATTGGCAGCGGTATCGGTGAATGCAAGCGGTTGATTGAACAGCACAGCACCACCGGTACCGGCTCCATAAACACTGGCAGCAGGCCCTTTTGCTATTTCTACCTGGCTTACCTGCTGCAGGTCCAGGAGATTAATATACGTGTTGCCGGTAGCATCTGTTAGCGGGATATCGTTCCAATACACTTTGATGTTCCGTACGCCAAATGGAGAACGCAACAGGCTTCCGCGCAGCGATAAACGATAACTACCCGGTGAGCGCTCTTCCATGCGAACTCCGGGTACCGTATTCATCACGGGTACAAAAGATACCGGGGTAGATTGCTGCAGATCGCGGGCAGATAAAACAGCAACAGCAGCAGGCACCTCCTTCCAGCGCATATTACTGTTAAAAGCCCTTACCACCACTTCTTGCAAGCTGGTATCTGCAGATCCGGAAAACAAAGCAGCCTGTGCACTACCCGGTAAAGGGGCTATCGCACAGGCTGCAAAAAACGATATGATTTTTAACACCATTATTTTTTCATGTACATCACTTCCTTCACCAATTTCACAGTTCTGCTCACATCAGGAATGGCGAGCGCGGTGAGGTTTGGTGCATAGTGCATTGGCGCATCAGCGCTGGTGATTCTTCTGATCGGAGCATCCAGGTAATCAAAACCTTCTTTCTGAATACGATAGCTGATCTCGGAGGAAACAGAAGCAAATGGCCATTGTTCTTCCACAATTACCAGACGATTGGTTTTCTTAACACTTTCAAGGATGGTCATCCAGTCGAGTGGACGAATGGTTCTCAAATCGATCACTTCTGCGCTAATGCCTTCTTTCTCGAGTTCTGCAGCTGCACCCAGTGCTACTTTTACCATTTTATTAAAAGAAACGATGGTTACATCGCGTCCCTGCTTCTTCACATCTGCCTTACCCAACGGGATATAATATTCTTCTTCAGGAACATCCGATTTATCTCCGTACATCACCTCACTTTCCATGAACATTACGGGATCTTCTTCGTAACGGATAGCCTGTTTCAGCAGACCCTTGGCATCGTATCCATTGGATGGAGATACTACTTTCAGCCCCGGGATATTGGCATAATAGCTTTCAAATGCTGTAGAGTGTTGAGCACCCAGCTGACCTGCACTTCCGTTTGGTCCTCTGAACACAATCGGGCAGCCGATCTGGCCACCGCTCATGGCGAGCATTTTAGAAGCAGTATTCAGAATCTGGTCCATGGCCAGTACAGCAAAGTTCCAGGTCATGAATTCAACGATCGGGCGAAGACCATTTTGCGCAGCACCTACTGCCACTGCAGTAAATCCAAGTTCGGCAATTGGGGTATCAATTACCCGCTTGGCGCCAAACTCTGCCAGCATACCCTGACTCACTTTATAAGCACCATTGTATTCAGCCACTTCTTCTCCCATCAGGAATACCCGCTCATCTCTTCTCATCTCTTCACTCATCGCCTCACGAAGGGCTTCTCTAAAAGCAATAGATCGCATAATCAGTCATTTTAAAATGTGCACAAAAATAGAAGATTAAGACATATAAAACGAAAAAATCCCTCTCCGGAAACCGGAGAGGGACAGAGAATACTTATTAATCCAATTATATATATTAAAATACGTTCCAGCCAAAGCTCAGGTAGTACAATCCACCGATCTGAACGTTACCATAACCGTTGGTATAGTACTTGTTCAGGAGGTTGGTTCCACCCAGTTTAACAATGGATTTGGTTTTCAGGAGCTTGTAGCTCACCTGTGCATCGAATGTAGAGTAAGAAGGCACGTTTCCTACAGCGAAGGTTCCTTCGTAGTAGAAGCCATCCACCCACTTATAGGTAACATTGAAACCAAAGCGGTTTTCTTTACCGAATCCGGAATTGCTGAAACCAGCATTGAAACGATACTTAGGTGTATTAAAGTAAGATACAAATCCTGCAGGCAGATCACCAATTACATCAGAGTAAATATTGGCATTCACAGAGTAGTTCTTAGGGAACAGGTACTCAGCAGATGCACCCCAACCACTTACCTTCACTTTGCCAGGAGCATTTACAGAAATGCTGTAAGCGATGCGTTTGTTCGCATCCAGGAGGTTCAGCAGGCTGGAAGGAATGCCGGTTCTTTGCTGAATAACGGTAACACCAGACAGGAAGTTCTGGTAGTTGGCCCAGTATCCGTATACATCAATCAACAATCTCTTAGCGATCAGACCCTTGTAGCCCACTTCAAAAGAAGTAGTAGACTCTGGCTTGAACTCATCAAACTGCTGAACCTGTAACAGTGCAGGGTTCGGAGCACCAGCCAGTGCGCTTGCACCAAAAGCCTGTACGCTGGCCAGGCTGTAAGCTGGATTGCCGGAGAAATTGTAACCGTCTCTCAGCTGAGGCACACCACCCATTAAACGGGTACCACCACCCACAGACAGGTTGATCCACTGGTTCTGTGTTGTAGGGAAACGGTATGCAGACTGGTAAGACAAACGCAGATTATGATCCTGAGCCAGTTTTACCACTGCAGAAACTCTTGGAGTAAAACGTCCTTTGAAGTTGGAGTTCTTATCGTAACGTCCGGAAGCAGTAATCTTCAGGCGATCTCCCAATAATTTCTGAGAAACCTGAACATAACCACCGGTTTCAGTGATTTTAATTACGCCTGCAGTATCAGCAAACAGGGTTCCTTTGGAATCCAGTACATACTGACGAATGTTACCGCCAATCATGATATCTGTACCGGTTGCAGCCAGTCCCAGATCTTCAGTCAGGTTGTACTGACCTTCCAGGGTATTCAGACCTGTTCTGTCTACAAACAAACCACCACCTTTAGAAATAGGTGTAGAAGCCACAGACTGGAACAGCGGGTTGTTGGCAACATATCCTACAGGACGACCAATATCTGCAACTGTACGGGCAGCATTCAGAATAGCAATATTGTTGGTTGCAACGGCAGCAGCAGCAGCATTCTGAGCAGCAGCCAGTGCAGCAGTTGGAGTTAATCCAGCACCCAAACCAGCGCCATAGGCAGGTCCGAGCGCACTCAGCCAGGTACCCAGGGCACCACTTGTCTGGCTACCAACAGTAGCCGCTACAAACTGAGGATACCATTGTGTAGCACTTGGCTTCCATGCTTCGTTGAACAAACGGGTAGTAACCGTAGCATTGTAAGCATTACCGGAGTTTTCACGGGTAACATACGCTCTTACATACCAGTTTCTGGCTTTGAACTCCAGTTTATACTGTGCCATTTTCAGGTCTTTCAGGGCATAACGGTCGCTACCGGTATAAACGGTATTACCATAACCCCAGTAACCAGCGAGGATGGCTTCGATTTTATCATTGAGCTTGTAATGCAATGCACCGCCCAGTTTCACATTGAGGGTAGTTGGATCCACCACCTGGTTCTCGTTGTAACCGGTTCTTGAAACATAGGTAGGCTTATTGGCAAAATAACTTACCACACCCGCAGTCGGGATAGGCACCGGAGTGCTGATACCAGGGAATGTACCAACAGGCAACACACCCAGGAATGGAGTAGAAGAAATCAAACCGGCAAATGCACTGCGCAGGTCGGTATTGGTTTCATCACCATAAATATTTACACCATCGTAGTTAGGATCGGTCATTCTTGTACCGTCGATTACGTTACCATTTGGATTGGCAGATAAAGGAGCACGCAGATAGTTGCTGTTGTTGTTTGCCAGCCAGTCCTGTGCCTGAATAAACTGTGCATTGATCTTGTAAGCAAACTTATCGTTTACTTTCTTTGCCCAACGCAGACTCCAGTCGTAGTAAGGCGCTCTTGGACGCTGCTTGCCATCAACATGGTTTGCACCCTGCTTAATCTGGAAGCTCAGCCCCTGGTATTTGAAAGGGTTTTTGCTGTTGATCAGCAAAGTACCGTTGGTACCACCCGGACCATACAATGCAGAAGATGCACCCTGCAGTAATTCAATGTTGTCTACATCCAGTTCAGTTAAACCAATAACGCTACCAACAGGGAAGTTCAGACCTGGAGCCTGGTTATCCATTCCGTCTACGATCTGGTTTAAACGGGTATTACCGCTGGAGTTGAAACCGCGGGTACCGATACTGGTGAAAGTTAAGCTGGCAGAAACCACGTCTACTCCTTTCAGGGTAGCAATCATATCGTAGTAGTTGGCAGCAGGAGCATTGCGGATAGCAGTGGCGCTAAGTCTTTCAATAGAAACAGGCGATTCCAGAATACGCTCCGGAACCCTTGATGCAGACACTACAATCTCATCACCCAGGGTGAAAGAGGTTTCCAGTTCAACTACGATATCTTCATTGTTGCTTTTCACAGTTACTTCCTTGGCAGCATATCCTACAGAGGAAATAATTAATGTGAACGGTAATTTCTGAACAGTGGAAAATTTAAAATTTCCCTTATCGTCTGTATAAGTTCCGGCTGTGCCTCCTTTAACAGAAACGGAAACAGCAGAAAGCGCTTCTTTTGTTTTGCCGTTTTTAACACTACCGGAAACGGTTGTTGATTGTTGTGCAACGGCCGAAATACTCAGCAGGGTCACAAACATAAACAACCCGAATTGGGAGAGTAATCTTCTCATAATGGCTTATTTTGGTATAAATTATGGTTGTAATATAGGGCAAAATAGTGTTTTGTTAAGTTTTGCAAAAATTTAATTTATTGTGTTTCAGGCCGTTTGTGGAGAAAAAAAACGAGGATGCCGATTTTTTCGGTGAATAGGGATTTATTTTTGTTGAATGGCAGCAAAGAATTATCCAAATCAGACCGCTTTTTACAAAGGCAAAGTAAGAGATGTATATACCATAGAGGACAATTGGCTGGTCATGATTGCCAGCAACAGGATCTCTGCATTTGATGTAATTCTTCCCAGAACCATCCCCTATAAAGGACAGGTTTTAAATCAGATAGCAGCCTATATGTTGAACAAAACAGCGGATATCTGCCCCAACTGGCTGCAGAGCAGTCCCGCACCCAATGTATCCATTGGCCGGAAATGCGTTCCTTTCAAGATAGAAATGGTGGTGCGTGGCAACCTGGTGGGGCATGCCTGGAGAACCTATCAGTCGGGCAGCAGAATCCTTTGCGGAGAAACCATGCCCGAGGGATTAAAGGAAAACGATTTCTTTCCGGTACCCCTGATCACTCCTTCTACCAAGGCTGCAGAAGGCCATGATGAAGATATATCCAAAGCCGAAATCATCAGCAGCGGACTGGCTACTGCTGCAGAATGGGCTGTACTGGAGAAATATGCATTACAATTATTTGAGCGGGGCAGGTCGATTGCCAGGGAAAGAGGATTGATCCTGGCCGATACCAAATATGAGTTCGGAAAAATTGGCGACCAGATTTACCTGATGGATGAAATCCATACCCCCGACTCTTCCCGGTACTTTTATGCCGATGGTTTTGCCGAACGCCAGCAAACAGGCGAGCGCCAGAAACAGCTCAGCAAGGAATTTGTGAGAGAGTGGCTGATCGAAAACAATTTCATGGGCAAGGAAGGACAGGTTGTTCCTGAAATGACCGATGAATGGGTAAACACCATCAGCAAACGCTACATTGAACTCTACGAAAAAGTAATCGGCGAAAAATTTGTACCTGTTGACCTTACCGAAGAAGAAACCGATCAGCGGATTGTAGCTGCTATCAGGGAACTCATCGGGTAATCCTTACAGGTATACAGATACTAGCAATCCCTTCCCAGCCGGGGTCTTAGCCTTGCGCTGCTCTTATTAAAAATGTTTCTGCCATTGTCGATCCCTTTCCGGATGGCCTCCTGTCTTTCTTTTGGCATATGTATGGTCTCTTTGCATTCAATGCTGCAACAGCCATTGTATTCGGCAGCACAGTCCGCACACTGAATAAACAACAAATGACAACCATCGTTCTTACAGTTGGTATGTGTATCACAAGGCTTTCCGCACTGGTGACAATGAGCTATCACATCTTCGGTTATGCGTTCACCCAGGCGGTCGTCGAATACAAAGTTCTTTCCAATGAACCTGGCAGGTAATCCCTGTTCCTTGATTTGTTTTGCGTAGTTAATGATCCCTCCTTCGAGATGGTACACCCGATTAAAACCCTTGTGCAGCATATAAGCACTGGCCTTTTCACAACGAATGCCCCCGGTACAATACATGATGATATTCTTTTCCTCTTTCCCCTTGAGCATATCTACCGCCATGGGCAATTGCTCCCGGAATGTATCGGAAGGAATTTCCACGGCGTTCTGGAAATGCCCCACTTCAAATTCATAGTGATTTCGCATATCCACCACCACGGTATCCGGATCGCTGAGCAGCTGATTCATTTCTGCAGCATTTACATACTTGCCTTTGCGCTCCATTGAAAAACCTGGATCATCAATACCATCCGCCACAATCTTCTCGCGCACTTTGATCTTTAATACCCAGAAACTTTTTCCCTGTTGCAGCTCATCGTTCAGACCATTTGGATCTTCCACAGCAATATTAAGACGCAGGTCTTTCAATCCTTCAATGGCATCAATGGCTGCTTTAAACGCATCCATGTTGTGCGTAGGCACACTGATCTGGGCATTGATGCCTTCATGGGCTACATAAATACGGCCAAATACCTGCAGAGCATTAAAAGTTTTATACAGGTCGTCTCTGAAATGTTGCGGGTTCTGAATAGGGAAATACCGGTAAAAGCTGATCGTGGTTCTTTTGAAAGGTTCATTCTTCAACCTTTCCTTGAGCTCCTGATTGGAGACACGGTTGTGCAATACTGACATAAAAATAAATTTCAGACATAAGCGGTGCCTATGTTCCGTTTAACAATGGAGCTGCTTGCAGGGCAGCCAAAATTCGGAGCAAAGGTACAAATTATCTGAACAATGGAGCAGCAATGCGGAAACCGGTTGGCCTCGCCCCTCCTTTCTCGAAGCCCTGAACAAAATCTACCCGCAATACTTTAAGGATGTTTTCCACCCCAAAGAAACATTCCAGATAATTGTTCCCATTGCTGATATGCAGCGCATTGGCACCGGTTACAAAGAACCAGTTGAGTTTTCTAAAGCCTGGAATTTTATTACTGATCAATCCGTTCAGGTGGTATTCCACATGACCTGCTGCACTAAAAACAGCGCTGTTGCTGTACCGGTAATAGGGTGCAAGTTGAAAACTGTTTAAAGCTGCCGTGGCCAGCAGGGTCTGGTTGCCCTGAACATGCAGGTAATCGGGAATGTATACCTGCTTGGCGCTTAGGAATCCTCCCGCCGAAAAACGGTAATTCAGCTTGCCCAGTAAGTTCAGTTTCAACTCGTCGCTAACGCCGGCGCTCCAACGGGTATATTCCACATCACTGCCCAATAACCCGGGAATACCCTGCGTTACGGAAGCTGTGAATAACGGCCAGCCGGAGCCAATATTGATCTTCCGGTCGGGCATTTCAATATAACGGGAATTGGGCCTCCAGCTCAGTCCGATGGTAAGCGAAGCGGCCTGGTGACGAGGCATATTTACCGGAGTTAATTCCGCTGGAAAATTAGGTGTGAACTGGCGGCTGGCATGATCTTTCCAGGAAACCATATCCGGCAGGTTCTCCAACGGATAACGGTCCTGGAATTCAAAACCTGCATTGATATTAAACCCACTGCCAATACCACTGCTATAGCCTGCCTGAAAAAAAGCAGCTTCATACAATTTCTGGTAATTGTATTCGCCCATTAGAGTATACAGGGTATTGATTCTGTTGCCGACCGGATTGGCATTGTTGAATTGCAATACTTTTTTACCCCCGGAAACGGAGATGCGCTGCAAATATTTATTGCCGAACTGAACTGTTGCAGCCAATGAAGGATTGAAATGCCGGTTGGCAAAACCATAACGAAGATCGGACACAACAGACAGGCTGTTGCGGCCACCGAACTCCTTCCGGATCGTTGGTACAACTTGTAGTACACCACCTTCAACCGTATTGTAGTTGATCGATTGCAACAGCGATGGAAAACCGATGGTAAGCTTTTTCTTTTGCCTGCTGATGGTTTCCCCGGTAAACAACAAACCGGAAAGGCTGATTTTATTCCGGATTCTGTCGAGCGAATCGAGGTACCGCGGATCTTTCCGAACTTGTTCAAGGCTGTCTTTTTTCCGGTAATCCAGCGCCTCTTCGGTTAACAGCGGCAGCGGGCGAATACTGTCCCAGTAGGCAGCCGTTTTTTTATTGGAGCTGTCGAAATACTTGAGCACCGTGTTGCCGAAATACCTTGGTTTAAAAGCAGGGTTCAGATCAAATCCATCATACACTTGCAAAAAGTTTCCGAAGAAATCGAAGCCCAGCAGTCTGCCTGCAGGATAAATTACCTGGTTCTTGATTACCCAGAAATTACCGGCAGGTACATATTGTTGCTGAATGGCAAGCGTATCGAGTAACTGAAGCTGTTGTGCTTTCAGCAATTTCAGATCCACCGACTGAATTCTCCAGTCGTTTTCGGTAATATGAATATAACCAGTAAACAAAGGTTCATACGTTCTTTTCGGCATTACTTTGATCCGGCTCACTTCCCGGCCAAATTCAAAAAAAGTTCCTTCAAATATATATCGGTAATAGTTTAGTGCATTGTCTGCAATCGGAGAAATAAATCCCCTTGGATTCAGACTGCTGCCTACAGAAATAATGTTGTCGTAAAAAGAAATGATCTGCGGACTGCCAAGGCCAAAGCCATCGCTTCTTCCACTTACCTTGGTAGAAAGCACTTCCACTTTCCGCTGATCCGGTTCCTTTACGGAATAACGGGCCATGGTTTCCGAAAGAAAAATCATTTTTCTTTTACTCGTATCTCCGTCTTCAAAATCTACTTTCTGTCCAAAAAATTTACCGGGATAATCTCTTAACTGCATCTGTCCCTTGATATACACATTGCAGGTGAATTCCTGAATTTCATGCAGATGTGCTTCCCGCTGTTCAATGGCTTTACGTACAATGGCATAAGCCGGATCTTCACCACCTGACCGAACAGAAACATCGGTGAGGCTGTACTGCCGGGGTGTCAATTCAAAATCGATCTGCAGCGGATCCTTCCCCAATTTGATTTTCTGCTCAACAGATCCATACCCGATGAATTGTCCGATTAAAGTGTATTCACCCGGTTCGAGCTGTAACTGATAAAAGCCCTTACTGTTGGCCGAAACACCCTTTGTACTGCCCTTCACCAACACAGCGGAAAACGGGAGTGGCTGCAGGTCTGCAGCAGAGCGAATGGTTCCTGAAATGGTGCCTGCCTGCACCTTCACCAACACCAATAAAAACAACAAGGAAATTCCTAAACGATTCATAAGCATTACAGTCTTGAAACGGAGAAGCAACATTTTCGTTACAAAAAAAGGCCGGAATCAAATCCGGCCCTGCAATTATTTGTTAATTAACAGCAAATGATTGACGAGTGGTAACAAAGCCTACTGCGGAAATTTTTCTCTCCAGGCAAGCATACCTCCTGCAATATTGATTACATTTTTAAACCCTAAGGTTTCGAGAATCAGACAAGCCTGTCCGCTTCTGTTGCCGCTTCTGCAATACACATATACCGGCTCTTCCTTCAGGTCTTCAATTTCATCAATTTGCATGGTTTGCACTTTGCCCAGTGGCAGTAACATTCCGCCTACGTTAAATTCGGCATGTTCGTGGGGCTCTCTGACGTCAATTAGGTTAAAGGATTCGCCTGCATCCAGCTTTGCTTTTAATTCTTCAACTGTAATGGTTTGCATAAATGGTATTTATTGAATGATTGGTGTTCGGGTTGTGTCTTTTACCGGAGCTGTTTCGCTGATGTACAAGTCCATCATCTGTCCCTGGCGGATTTTATTGGGCAGTCTTTCGCCGGCAGGCCCCAGAGAACCGGAGTACAAATCGGGATTTTGTTTAACCACATAAGCTGCGGCTGAATCGCTAATGGGGCCTATAGCAATAATGGAACCAATGTTCACACTGATCGTTGCCAGAAAAGCACGAGCATCTGCCAGGCGCTGGCCTACCAGATCCGGTACATCCAGCTCTCCCGTACCCACTCCACTACCCAGTACAAAATTGATCACGGATCCGATGGGAATTTTTGTTCCCGGCTTAACGGGCTGATCATTAATGAGCTGCTCCAATACTGCATTACGGGCGATATCGGGTTTATAGGTAACAAATCCCAGCTTCAGGCCCAGGCTTTGCAGATACATTTCTGCACTTTTAATGGAAAAACCTGCGAGGTTGGGCATTTCAACCTGCGGAGGAACTACGCGATTCACCGTAAGATAAATGGTTCTTCCATGTTTCACCATGGCGTCTGCTTCCGGCGACTGGCGAACCACGGCCTGTCTGGCCACCGTATCGATGTATACAGAATCCTGTATCACCACTTCAAACCCCTTGTCTTCCAGCATTTTTTGCGCAGCGAGTATATGCTGCCCGGAAACGGCCGGTACTTTTTCGTATTTACCATAGCCGGTTATCCATTCCAGAGACCCGAAGAACAGGAGAATCAGTACCAGAATCAAACCTAATCCTGTTAGTATATTTACCCAAAGCGGTTTTTCTGTAATAAATTTAAACACAGTGTTGTTTTAAGATTAAATAGAAATTAAGCAAAAGCCTGTTCCACTACTGCCGTATAAAAATCGGACAGGCGCATTCCCATTGCTTTCACCTGCTGTGGTATTACGGAAGCCTCACTCTGACCGGGCACCGTATTTACTTCGAGCATATAAGGTTTTTGCTGAACGGTATCATAAATAAAGTCGATGCGCACCACGCCTCTGCAATTCAGCATTTCATACACTTTCACTGCAGCAGCACTCAGTTCGCTTTTCATTTTTTCGTCCAAAACTGCCGGGGTGGTTTCTATACTCTTACCCTGGTACTTGGCTTCAAAATCGAAGAACTCATTTTGAGTGGTAATTTCAGTAATGGGCAGTACCGTAATTTTTTCACCCTGGCGAAATACGCCAATGGTAAACTCACGACCGCTGATAAACTCTTCTACAAGCAATTGCGCATCTTCTTTAAAAGCCTTATCCAATGCAGGCTGCAGGGCTTCAGCTTCTGTTACCTTGCTCATACCAATACTGCTTCCCCCACTGTTGGGTTTCACAAATAAAGGAAGCCGGAGTTGTTGTAGTATGGTTTCAGCAGCAACAGGTGTATGCTTAAAGAGGTGCATGGATTTTGCCACATTGATTCCGTCAAAAGCCGCTACAGCAACAGTAAATCGCTTATTCATGGTGAGTGCGGAAGTAGCGGCATCGCAACTGGTATACGGAAGACCGATCATGTCGAAATATCCCTGTAGTTTACCATCTTCACCGGGTGTACCGTGAATGCAAAGCAGTGCCACATCAAAATTGATTTGCTTTCCATCACAAATGATGGAGAAATCATCTCTTGAAACCGGCGTTTGCACACCAGCTTCATCTACATACCACCAACCGCTTGGATTGATATCAATTTTATAAACATCGTACTTGTTTCTGTCGAGATTGTTTCCTACCGTTACTGCGCTTTTATAACTGATCTGCGCTTCACCGCTCAGGCCACCGGTAACCAATGCAATTTTTTTCTTCATAACATCTGTTGTTCAACAAATATAAGAAGAAGGTATAAAGGCCGTGGAATGAACTGTTATAAAGGAAATAAAAAAGGGAAGAAATTCCTCATTCCTTCCCTTCACGTTGGCGGGAAATATCACCCACCGTTAAAGGAGTTGCCTTGAAGAGCAACAGTTAAGTAGTGTTAAGGTAGTAACTTATTTCAGCAAATGCAAGCATTCCGGCTGAAAAAGTTCTGCACAAATGCGGTGCATTACCCGTGCAAAGAGGTTTTCTTCGCCATCAGCTGATCTACGGTTTCCTGGTACTGATCATCCGGAACACAGCAATCAACCGGACAAACGGCTGCACACTGTGGTTCTTCATGGAAACCCTGACACTCAGTACACTTATTCGGAGTGATGTAGTAGGTATCCGTACTCAGCGGTGCCAAACGATCTCCCGCGTCCACCTGGGTTCCGTCCAGAAGGGTAAAACTTCCTTTTACAGTGGTTCCATCAGCGATAGACCATTCCACACCACCTTCATAAATGGCGTTATTAGGACATTCTGGTTCGCATGCGCCACAATTGATACATTCGTCTGTAATTTTGATTGCCATAGAAAATGGGTTTGTTGGTTGAGTGAATTTACATTTGCTGACACAAAAATACGGCTGACCGATGACTTTACAAGAACGAATTGCATTATTGTTACGATTAAAGGAATATTTTTTGAGCGGGGATCCCATATGGGAGGAAACCAAGGCCAGGGCCTACCGAGAAAACCAGTGGTTTATTCCCGAATTCATTGAGCTTTCCATTCAAAACATCGTATCCGGGTTCCTTGACCAGAACGCGCTGGAACAGTGGGCGGCAGCTTATGGGGTCCCCCCCGAAAGGCCGGACCCCAAAACGGTTGGGATCGTAATGGCCGGAAATATTCCCCTGGTAGGGTTCCACGACCTGCTTTGTGTATTCATCAGCGGTCATAACGCGGTAATCAAAGCCTCCTCCAAAGACGATATTCTGATTAAGCACCTGGTAAAAAAAATGTACGAATGGGAAGTAACGGTACAGAACCAGCTTTCGTTTGCAGAGCGCCTGAATAACTGCGATGCCTACATTGCCACGGGCAGCAATAATTCGGGCAGGTACTTCGATTACTACTTTGGCAAATTCCCCAATATTATCCGGAAAAACAGAACATCCGTAGCCGTACTGGACGGTACAGAAACCTCAGCCGAGCTGGATTTGCTGGCCGATGACGCCATGCAGTATTTCGGGCTGGGCTGCAGAAATATTACGCAGCTGCTGGTACCGGAGAATTATGACTTTATTCCCTTACTGGAGGCGCTAAAAAAATACGCCTACCTGATGGAATACCATAAGTATAAGCACAACTACGACTACCACCTGGCTTTGCTGATCATGGCCGGCAAGTATTATATGAACAACGATACGGTTGTGCTTGCACCCAATGAATCTCCATTTTCGCCGGTGAGCCAGATCCATTATGCCACATATACCAACCGGGCCCAGGCGGCAGCCATGCTGGCCGGGAACAACGATATTCAGTGTGTGGCAGGACACGGTTATTTACCCTTCGGACAGGCGCAGCAGCCGGGATTAACCGACTACCCAGACGGTGTGGATACCATGGCTTTTTTACAGGACCTGTAAGCCCCTCCTAAAAGAGCAAAGCCGCGGCCCTGTTGCAAATTCTAAAAACATTTGTTAAATAGCAATACGTTAGAAACTGTCAATTAAACAGCTTCGTTTATTTGTTATCGGAAAGGCATAAAATTTGCCTACTTTACAAAAAATAACCTTAGCACTATGAATTGGAAAAATGGTTTAGCAATTGTGGCCATCAGCGCCACTACGGCATTGGCCAGTGTTTGGGGCTACGGCCGGTATATGGAACAACAGCAGGCCGGCATTCAGGAAGCGGGAAAACTCCCCGTCAACTACGCCGGTTTTTTTGACAAATCTGCAGCCGGCACCTCATTCGACTTTACTGCAGCAGCCAGCAGCGCTACCCCTGCAGTGGTGCACATTAAAACCCGTACCAAGGCCAAACAGATTTCCGGAAACCAGCAGCGCCAGAGAAACCCATTCTCTGATTTCTTTGGAGACGATTTCGGTGATTTCTTTGGAGGCGGTCCCAGAGTACAGCCTGAGCAAAGAGCCAGCGGAAGTGGCGTTCTTATAACAGAAGACGGATACATTGTAACCAACAACCATGTGATCGATGGTTCCGATGAAATCAATGTAACCCTGGCAAATAAGAAGTCTTACAAAGCTACCCTGATCGGTCAGGACCCCAACAGTGATCTGGCAGTAATTAAGATCGAAGGAAAGTCCTTTCCATACATGGTATATGGCAACAGCGATGACGCCAAACTGGGTCAATGGGTACTTGCCATCGGATATCCGTTCAACCTGGATGTAACCGTAACAGCCGGTATCATCAGTGCCAAATCCAGATCCATCGGCATCAACGACCGTCAAGGCAACAGCCCTGTTGAATCCTTTATACAAACCGATGCAGCAGTAAACCCCGGCAACAGTGGTGGCGCCCTTATCAACATCAACGGAGAGTTGATTGGCATCAACTCTGCAATAGCCTCTCCCACCGGTTCCTATGCAGGTTACTCCTATGCCATTCCGGTAAATATGGTAAAAAAGATCGTAACAGATATTGTGAAATTCGGCACTGTTCAGCGTGCTTATATCGGAATAAGTTATCCAAAAGACAATCTGAGCGACGACGAGAAAAGAGCATTGGAAAAAGAAGTAGGTGTTCCATTTAAAGAAGGTGAAGGCGTATTGATCCTGAGCATTCCGGAAGGTGGTGCAGCAGCCTCAGCAGGTCTGAAGAAAGGAGACATGATCACCAAGATCAACGGAGTTGCCGTTACCAGCGGTGCTGAATTGCAGGAGCAGGTAGCCCGGTACAAACCCGGAGACAAAGTAACCGTAAACTACAAGCGTGGTGGCAAGGAAACCATGGTAAATATTACCCTGAAGAACAAGGCTGGCAATACCGATATCGTTAAGAACAGCAGCCTCCTGGAAAAACTGGGTGGAGAACTGGTAAACCTCGATAAGAAAATAGCTGCAGCCAACGATGTAAGCGGAGGAGTTGTAGTGAAGAAAGTAGGTAACGGCTTATTAAGCAAGAGCAGAATGGAAGACGGCTTTGTGATCACCGGTGTAAACGGCAAAGAGATCAATAACCTGGATGAGCTGAAAGAAGCCTTGTCTGGCATCAAGAGCGGCAATATCCGTTTAGACGGCTTCTATCCCGGTTTTGAAGGAAGGTATACCTATCCTTTAAGAATTACAGAAGATTAAATACCCGGGATGCAATCCCATAAAAAAAGCCGCATGAATTTCATGCGGCTTTTTTTATTCAGCTACTTTTTCATACACCAGATAATCGCCTGCCTGCAGTTCAAAACTTTCCGTATGGTGGAACTGAAATTCCATCCCGCTGAAGATGTTTTTAAACCTTCCCTTCAGCCATTCATGATCTACTGTGATCTTCAGTTTTCCAGTTGTGGATACATTCAGTAATACCAACACCAGCTCATCACCCTTCCTGCGCAGGAAGGCGCCCAGCTGTTCACTGTGTTCGGCAGGTAAGATGAAGGATTCTCCGGCATATATAGCTGCATTGCGTTTGCGTAAAGCAGCCAGAGCCTTATAAAAATCGTGCAGCACAGGACTCGCCTCCCATTCAATCAGATCCTTTTCAAAAAACTGTAACCGTTTTGTATTCATGTTTTCCTGACCACTATAAATCATGGGCATACCATGCCAGGTAAAGCAGAAAACCGCCCAGGCTTTGGCCGCAATGCCATATTTCTCCATTTCCGTACCATTCCAGCTGTTCTCATCATGGTTAGAAGTAAAGTATAGCTTAATGGCATTTTTGGGATACTGGCTGTATGCATGCAATACATTCCGAACCGCATGCAGGCTGCTTTGGCCTTTGGCGTATTGCATGGTTTCATGCATCCACCACCAGGCATAGGTTACATCAAATACCTGGTGATAGTCTACCACTTCGCATTCGGCCAACCAGAACAGGGGCTTGATAAGTTCACAGCTCAGACGGGCCTGCTGCCAGAAATCGAGTGGCACCAGATGGGCCATATCGCATCGAAATCCATCTACATCACATTCATATACCCAGAAGCGCATGGCATCAATCAACTCCTGCCGCATTTCCATGACTTCAAAATTCAGATCAATCACATCTTCCCATCCATTCTTCTCTGTAAAGTTTCCGGCTTCATCGCGCATCATCCATTCGGGATGTTCCACCGTCCAGTGGTGATCCCAACCGGTATGATTGGCTACCCAGTCGATGATCAGTTTAAAACCCAGGTGATGTGCTTTTTGTACCAGCTTTTTAAAATCTTCCAGTGTACCAAACTCCGGATTAACAGAGGTATAACTGCTGCAGGCATAATAGCTGCCCAGCGTACCCTGCCGCTTCGTTTTACTAATGGGGGTAATGGGCATCAGCCATAACAGATCCACTCCCATTTCTTTTAAACGGGGCAGGTGTTCCGCGAATGCATTGAAAGTTCCTTCAGGGGTATACTGGCGGATATTGACTTCGTACATGACAGCATTTTCTGCCCATGCAACGGTGTTAAATTTTGTAATCATCTACTGTGCATCTAAAATCTGAACAGGAAGGTACTGTTTATCTTCTGAAAAAAGAGAAACACCAACTCAGGAAAACCACGGCCAGCGCACCGGCCACGTTCAACCATAAAAAGCCCAGACCAATAACATTGTATTTATCGAGCAGGAAGAGTGCAATCACAAATATCTCTCCTAAAACAGCAGCCCAGAACACGGCATTTCCCTGAATCTTCTTCATGTAAAACGCTACCAGAAAAATTCCCAGGATTACTCCGTAGAAAAGAGAGCCCAATACATTCACTGCTTCAATCAGGCTGCCCATACCACTGGCAAACTGAGCTGTGATCACACAAAACACACCCCAGGCCAGGGTGTAGTAGCGCGAAATCTTGTACTCCCGAGCGTCCTTTTGTATGTCATCTTCCACTGTACCGGGTTTACTGAATCTGCAATGAAAATCGACCATGGTGCAGGAAGCCAGCGAATTCAAAGCAGCAGCAATGGAACCCCAGGCAGCCAGGAAAATAATGGCGATAAGCAGGCCCACCAGACCCGCGGGCAGAAAGTCTACCACGAAGCGAAGAAAAATATAATTGGTATCATTTACATCTCCACCGGGAACCGCTTTTTTGATAATGGTTTTGTAGCTGGACTTTAATTGATTCAGTTCTGCATTACCGGCAGCAATACTGTCTTTGTACTGATCCTGCTTTTTGATCACATACAGCTGGCTGTTGGCCTGCTGATTCATTTGTTTTTCTTCAAATTGGTATTTAATACGGAGCAGAGAATCTTTGTAGGGAGTAGCCATGGCTTTTTCTTCCACAGCCCTGTTGAAGAAAACAGGAGAAGGATTGAACTGATAAAAAGTGAACAACAAAGCACCCAACAATAAAATCAGGAATTGCATAGGCACTTTCACCAGGCCGTTCATAAGCAGACCGATCTTGCTTTCAGTTTCATCTTTCGCAGTGAGGTATCTGCCAACCTGCGATTGGTCTGTGCCAAAATAAGAGAGGGCCAGGAAGAACCCACCAATCACACCGCTGATGAGGTTGTAGCGGTCTTTCCAGTCGAATCCATTTTCGCTAATGCCAGTGGTAATGATATTGAGTTTACCGGAAGCCCCGCTGATGGAGAGCGCATCGGCAAAACCCACATTGGCCGGAAGATGTGTTACAATCAGGTAGCCGGCAATGAACATGCCAATAAAAATAATCAGGAGTTGTAATTGTTGTGTATAGGCCACTGCCTTGGCGCCACCGGTTACCGTATACACAATCAATACCCCACCCATTACAATATTGGTGTAAAAAATATCCCAGCCCATGAGGGAGGAAAGAATGATGGAAGGCGCATAGATGCTGATGCCGGTAGACAACCCGCGCGAAAGCAGGAACAGTGCGGAAGTGAACACCCTGGTTTTAACGTCGAAACGCTGTTCCAGGAATTCATAAGCAGTAAACACTTTCAGTTTGCTGAACAGGGGTACAAAAGTTACACAGAGCACCACCATGGCTATGGGCAAACCAAAATAATACTGCACAAAGCGCATCCCGTCTGTGAATGCCTGCCCGGGGGCCGACAGGAAAGTGATGGCACTTGCCTGTGTGCCCATAATACTCAACAACACCAGATACCAGGGCATGGTACGGTTACTCAGAAAGTAGCCTTCCAGGTTCTTACTGGTTCTGCTCTTGTATAACCCATATGCAACAATGGCTACCAATGTTACCACCAATACCATCCAGTCTAGTTTGCTCATGCAAAATAATTTGTAAGCCAGGTAAAGAAAACAATGAGTGCCAGCAGAAACACCAGCACAAAAATGTACCAGCGCTTCCAGGAACCGAAGATGGGAACTTTCTGATTCATTTATTTAGATTTAAAGCTCATCAAACCGCCGGCAAGTAAGCCAAGGGCCAGGCCAATGATCAATCCGATTTTTACATTCTTGATAAAAAAACCAATGGCCACACCAATAAGAATAAGGGTAAAAAAGCTGATCTTTTTTCTGGGTTGCATAATCATTATTTAACCGCAGGTAAGCCAATCAGGTTAGCCAGTAAACGATACGAACCCGGAACACCTGCAGGCAATTGGCGGAACAATACCAGACTAAGATAAGTGATATTGCCCTTACCATACTTTGCAGTGATCAAACTGCCGTTGGTTTCTTTTTCCCCCGAATCGTTCATGCCCAGCAATGCCTCATAAGGAGCCGCGATGGGATTGGCCTGATAGGTGCTTCTCTCCTGCACCCATCCTTCAAAATCCTTTGCAGTAATTTTATTAGGAAAGTTCAGGAGGGAATGATTCGGCAGCAGAAAATTCACTTTGGCATTTTCCTCTGTAACCCGGATTCCGCTCATGCTAAACGGATAAGGACCCACTTTCACTTTCTTATCTCCCACCTGGTTGCTCTTAAGGTATTGCACAATGAGGTGCCCTCCCTGTTCCACAAAACGGTTCAGCACATCGTTTTTATTGGTGAGCCATTCGTGCATATTGAAGGCACGAATACCCACTACAATGGCATCGTATTTTTTCAGTTGAAGGTCGTTGATGTCCGATTCTTTCAGGAAGTCTACCGGATAACCCAGTTGCTCCAGGGCATCAGGTACCAGATCGCCTGCTCCAACAATATAGGCTACCCTTTTGGGAACGGTGCTGATCTTTTCGTTTATGAGGGTTACCTGGTCTTTGTAGAGATAATTAATAGAAGGAATATGGTCGTACTTAATGGTTTTAAGGTATTGGGTATACGCATGTTTTTTTCCCTGAAACACATAGTCTACTTCTGCTGAAATTTTTGCAGGCAGACTTTTACCAGTGATGCTGCGGAGCTCCACCGGATAAGTATACACTGTACCAGCTTCGGCCTGCAGGGTAGTATCTTTCGTGAACAGCGCCTTATCGCCATCCATGATGCGAATGGTCACTGGCAATGCGGGGGCGCTGAAGTTAAATTTGTATTGCAGGAGCAGCGAACCTACAGCCTGCCTTCCTTTACCGGCCACTTCCACATTGGTAAGCACCACATCTTTATTGAGCGATACAACCACAGGAGGAATTACATTCAGAGGCTGGAACACTTCCCCGCGAACAGGGTCTACATATTTGTACTGAACAGGACGATCCACCATAAAACTGATTCCGTTCATACTGAAAACAAAACGGGCCGTATACGGGGGAGCAGACTCTGCATTACCTACCAGTTGTTGATCGCTGATATGGAAATTACCAATACCATCCATTGGGTTGGCCAGCCAGTAGGGTTGAGAAAAAGACTTACCCGGTTCTACCGTAAACTGTTTCACAAAACTAAAATTAGTATTGGGCGCCGTGCGAATATGCAGGCTGGTATCGAAGGAATGTTCTGCAGCTGTATTCAACAACACCTGATCCAATTGAAGCTCAGAAGGATTGCGTTTATTTACAAAAAGGTTAACTGCCAGTTTTTCGCCAGGAACAGCATATTCCACTTCGGTAGTAGCTTCTGCCACTACACCGCCGCAGGCCAGGATGAGCTCTTCGATCTCGTGCTTTTTCTGATACCACCAATTGCCTTTATTGCTCAGTTGCTGTAATTGTTTGTACAGTGCAATCAACGGTGCCACAGATTTTTCCGGATGCTCAAATTCATAGTTCTTGATAATGGCATCTACTGCAACCTGTATGGCTGCCCCCCCATCAGGAATCCGCGACCAGTTGGTCACCACATCTTCCATGAGGTCCTGTTTAGCGCTATCTCCGGCCATATGAGCAAAATACTCCACTACAGGTCCTTTGCGACGTGGGCGACCTTCGCCCTGGCTCTTGTGCATACTCCTGGCTTCTCCTCCGATTTCGCCATAGCTTTGGCCCAGCAATACATTGTATCCACCTGCATCCAGCTTGAGTTGATCCGGACGGGTTGTATTCAGGCTTCCGAAATTATAGGTATTCCAGACCAGCCTTTTGGCCTGCCAGGGTTGAACCCCCTTTTTCAGTTGTTCGGGAAAGCGATTGGGATCCGCAGCAGCAGTAAACGCTTCCTGTGATAAGATGGCAGAAGCCGCATGATTGCCATGACCCGCCAATGTGCTTCCGGGGAAACGGTTGATGATGATATCCGGCTGGTACTTGCGAATGACCCAAACCATATCGGCCAGCACTTTCTCCCTGTTCCAGATATTGAGGGTTTCTTCTGCGGTTTTACTGAAACCGAATTCGTAGGCACTGCTGAAATATTGCTCAGAACCATCCACCCTGCGTGCAGCAATCAGTTCCTGCGTTCTGATTAATCCCAGTTCAATTCCCTGCTCCGGGCCAATCAGGTTCTGTCCGCCATCCCCGCGGGTAAGGCTGAGATAAGCTGTGCGATAGTTTTTTTCTTTCGCCAGATAAGGCAAAAAACTGTTGTTCTCATCGTCGGGATGCGCCGCAATATACAGTACACTTCCCAGCACGCCCAGCTTTTTCAACTGTGCATAAATCGTAGCACTGGGATGCCCCTGTGGCGTTTGTGCAACAACTGTGTTCATGAACAGGCAGGCCAGTAATGAGCCGAAAAAAACTTTCACCATAATCATCATTTTATCATTCAGGATGAAGATAAAAATAATGTTCAGACAATAAACACCGTTCAACAAAATACATCCGAAAGAATCGGCTGAAACAGCTTAAAGTGCCAGGTATTGTTTGATTTTATCGTGAATTGGCTTACTCAGCGGAACATTGGGCATGCGCAGGTAATTCTGGATCAACCCCTGTTCGGCCATAAAAGCTTTAACCCCGGCCGGATTGTTCTCTTCGAACATCAGGTTATAGGCTTCGATCAGGCCATCGTTGAGTTGTTTGGCCGCTTCAAAATTATGCAGCAGGCAATGTCGGACCATGTCGCCAAAGGTTTTGGGAAACGCATTGGCCGCCACGCTGATCACCCCTTCCATACCACAGGCCAGCTGGGGCAATGCCAGCGCATCATCTCCGCTTACCACCAGAAAACCTTTCGGCTTATCGCGCAGGATCTGCATGCACTGGGCCATATCACCGCTTGCTTCTTTGATGCCAATAATGTTGTTCACTTCATTGGCAATTCTTAAAGTAGTGGCAGCAGTCATATTGCGGCCGGTACGACCGGGAACATTATAGAGCAGTATGGGTTTGGGAGAAACCGCAGCAATCATTTTATAATGTTGAAATATACCCTCCTGCGATGGTTTGTTGTAATAAGGAGATGCACTGAGGATGGCTGTGGCCTTCTCCAGCGGAAAATGTGTGAGGTCGTGAATCAGGTCGGCTGTATCGTTACCGCCGATACCCACAACCACCGGCACCCTGCCGGCTGTTTTTTCATAAGTAAATTCCAGAATATCAATTTTCTCCGGATTGGTAAGCACTGGTGTTTCTGCAGTGGTACCCAGAGAAACCAGGTATTCCACACCACCGGAAATCATGGATTCTATAACTTTTCCAAGTGCATCAAAATCGATGGTATTATTAGGCGTGAATGGGGTAATCAGGGCCACGCCGGTACCCCTCAATTGCTGTTGAACTGACATATAGCCAATTTAAAAAGATGAATATTAAAGTTTGCTGCTAGGCTGGCAATTCTTCCCAGAATCCCATTTTGCCATATTTCTCGATTCGGTCATTAATTCTTTCGGCCGAAGCCTTATGTTTGACCTCTTCGAGCGCTTTTTTAATACTGCTCTTCAACATGTCGGCAGCTACCTGGTAATCCCAGTGTGCTCCGCCGGCAGGTTCTTCAACAATTTCATCTACCAGACCAAAGCCCTTCATGTCTTTGGCGGTCAGTTTCAGCTGTTCAGCTGCCACTTCTTTCTTTTCCCAGCTGCGCCATAAAATGGAGCTGCAGTTTTCGGGAGAGATCACCGTGTACCAGGTATTCTCCATCATGAGCACTTTATCGCCCACACCAATACCCAGCGCGCCGCCACTGGCACCTTCGCCAATAATTACAACGATCACAGGAACTTTCAGGCGGATCATTTCGTAGATATTGCGTGCGATGGCTTCACCCTGTCCGCGTTCCTCCGCTTCGGGGCCTGGAAAGGCACCAGGCGTATCGATCATGGCAATAATCGGCTTATTGAACTTTTCGGCCAGGCGCATCAGGCGAAGCGCTTTTCTGTAGCCCTCCGGATTAGCCATACCAAAGTTGCGCAACTGGCGCATTTTGGTATTTACCCCTTTTTGCTGACCAATGATCATTACAGTTTCTCCATCCAGCTGTGCAAATCCTCCTACCATGGCCTTATCGTCTTTTACATTGCGATCTCCGTGCAGCTCCACAAAGTTGGTGCACATTTTCTCAATGTATTTAAGGGTATAAGGTCTGTCTGGATGGCGGCTGAGTTGTACACGCTGCCAGGGCGTAAGGTGTTCGGTGATTTCCTTTCGCTTATCTATAATGGAGTCTTCCAGTTGTTTCAGTGTAGCCGAATAATCGATCTTCGGGTTCTTTTCGGCCAGCTTTTTGGTATCATCAATCTGCTCGTAAAGTTCCTTAATGGGCTTTTCAAAATCCAGGAATTGTCTGTTCGGGTATTGAGGCATTTTGTATGATTAAGACGGTAAAAATAGGGATTGCTTTTTTTTTTGAAAAGATTTGTTTGAAAAAGGTATTTCCCCTTATCTTTGCCATCCCAAAAACAACCGGTATCGGTTGAATGAGGAACGGATCGGTAGTTCAGTTGGTTAGAATGCCGCCCTGTCACGGCGGAGGTCGCGGGTTCGAGTCCCGTCCGGTCCGCTTAGTTTACCCTGAAACCCGCGCTGGTCGCGGGTTTCTCTTTTTTAGTCGATTTTTTAGTCGATCTATCTTGCAATTCTTAGGATCAAGCCTAATTCTTGGGGGTAAAGAAAAAAAAGAGTTGATTTGCGGTTACTAAATCTGTATCCGTTTTGCAAGACACTTACCAAACCCTCGTCCAATTTCTATTACCTGAAGGCCTTCTTGATTATTTTGAATTAACTAGCGTTAACACGGGGGACCAAGGTTTGCAGATCTACCTTGAGGAAAAGAACCTGCCTCCCTCGGGCTATGAGAAGCAACAACTGGAGTCAAAAGGTTTTCTGCCGGAGGTCAGTATCCAAGACTTCCCAATCCGTGGACAGAAAGTGGTTCTGTGCATTAAACGCCGCAAGTGGGAGGTAAAAAGCACTGGAGAAAGCATTACCAGGGATTGGAACTTAGTACAAAAAGGAGCTCGAATGACTACGGAATTCGGCACTTTTTTAAAAGGTATATTTGGATAACCAACCGATCAGTCCTCATCTGCTGGGTCGTTTATATGGAGTCGACGGCAAGCAATTACAACAGCAGTACAAAGATCATTTAAGCGATTTCCGGACCTGGGGTCAGAAAGAACATGCCAGCGATTGGATGGTTTTTGCGGATAATATCGGAGAATCTTTAAGTATCGATGAGACTGCGTTAAGTAATGGAGAGCTTTACACGATCCTGACCAACAAGGCAGCCAAGGGCGGCAAGAAAGCAATCGTAGCGATGGTCAAAGGTACTCAGGCTGAACAGATCATTACTGCGTTGGAACGAATACCCTTACGTAAGCGCAATAAGGTCAGGGAAGTAACGATGGATATGGCAGCCAGTATGATCCGGGTGGTTCGCAGTTGCTTTTCGTATGCCGAGCGGGTGATCGACCGGTTCCATGTGCAGAAACTGGCTTACGATGCCGTACAGGAAGCCCGCATAAAGTTCCGCTGGGATGCCCTGGATGAGGAAACACGTCAAATTGATTTGGCACGAAAGGAAAAAAGAAGTTATCAGCCGCAACTGCTTGCAAATGGTGACACACTCAAGCAACTACTGGCCCGAAGCCGCTACCTGCTTTTTAAACATCCAGCTAAATGGACAGCCACGCAGAAAGAAAGAGCTGATATCCTGTTTCCCAGATATCCTGTGCTTAAAAAGGCTTATGATCTTTCATTGGCTCTGGGACATATCTTCACCAGTTGTACCAATAAAACACAGGCATTCAAAAGACTGGCTATCTGGTATAATCAGGTCGAAGACTCCGGTATCGATGCCTTTAAGACCGTCGCCCGCTCTGTGGAGATCCATCACCGATCGATCCTGAACTACTTCATCAACCGAAGCACCAACGCTTCAGCGGAATCCTTCAATGCCAAGATCAAGGCCTTCCGGGCTACCTCAAGAGGAGTCAGAGACACTACATTCTTCCTGTTCCGGCTAACAAAAATCTATGCCTAAAATCTATATCCCCCAACTTTTCGTCATGATCCATGATCAATCCCAACGTAAAAAGTGCCACAATGAGTTTATTCCGGATGGAAAAATCAATGATCTTATTCAGCATGAGTGTACTTTATAGCCAACAACAGTTCCCGTTGTTGAAAATTGTATAATAGAATGAATGACATGCAACCTGCTGCATGTATATTGAATTGAAAAAATCAGGCAAGTCGGGGAGGCTGAAAAATGTTCACCATGGGCTGGAAGCTGTAGGAACTGATATAAATACCTGAAAAGTTCCGGGCCGGTGCAGGTATTGCAGGAACGGCCACTTCAATTTTTTGCAATGGCATACTGATGGCGCTGATCATGCAACCGTCGGAAGAATGTTGTTTGAAGGGAAGCTGCATATCCTGCTCATGATCGTCGTCGATCACCGGATTAATGTAATGCATATAAACAAACCCGGCAACGCTCAGCTGAGGATTCTGTTCGTGGTGCACCTGAAAATGTTGAATCATGAAGGGTACCTTCAGCAACTGATTGGCATCTGTTGCTCCCAGCAGATAAATCATTAAAGTCAGCAATGCTGCTATCCGTTTCACCCTGCTAAGTTACCTAAATTAATTTACAAAATTCCACCATATACCCACCCTGGTCCACAATGTAGCTGCCGGATAGTCTGTGGCGGTAAAATTCCGCTTACTGAAACTGAAACTACCGTTGGCCGTGTTAAGGGTGTTCAGGTTCTCCACCCGTATAAATCCTTTGAAACTCTTGATCCGGAAATGCAGAAAAGCGTGAATATCGGGTCGGTTGCTAATGGTTTGTGCCGTCTGATAGAAAAACTGGCCCGTCATCGGACTATAATTGTTCATTTGGAATGCGGAACTGTACCGCATTTCCAGTCCGGTGGAAAGAAAGAGATTGGTGTAAAAATTGCCTTCGAATGCCAGCCGGTGTCGGGTCAGCAATACAGGAAGGTTAACCGGTGGCCGACCGGTGGTTTGCTGAATATGTACTTCCGCGTACCAGTTCCAGTATTTGGAAAGCCGGAACTTTTTCTCGGCAGCAATATGCAGCACGTTGAATAAAGCCGCTTCCTGGCGGGCAGTGAAAAAACTGTCGAAATACATATAGTTGCTCACCGCAAAATATTCGCCCGAAAGTTTGAAATTCAATCCGGGATTTTCATAATTGGCAAATAACCGGATAATGTTTTCCTTATTGTAAAGCCCTTTGTTGCTAACCGGGAAACTGCTGAGCGGATTCAGTAAAAAAGAGGGAGACCGATTCACATTCTGGAAGCCCAGATGCAGGGAGCCGGTTTTTTTGCCCAGCAGTCGCTTCAAACTTACCATGGCACTGTAATCTCCGGAATTCATTCCGTTGAGGTACAACTGTCCACCTGCTTCCAGGTCCCATACCTGGTTTCGGGTACGGTTTCGGTATTCTCCGGTAGCATATATGTTGTGAAAAGTTGCAGTGGCAGTTGTATCAAAACTGCCTTTCAAATTCTGAAGGGCAATGCCTGCCTTGAAAAACTGACTCTGGTTGTTTTTATCGGGGAACGTAATCAGGCTGAACTCATTCTGGATATTGGTCCAGCTATCTTTAAAATTGATATCTTTTCCTGCAGGTGTGGTATAATTAAAATAAAGCGCATACCGAACAGAGTCCACACTCCGGTCTGTGAAATTGGCGCTTTGGGTGCCGTAGCGAAGGGTGTGCTCCACCCGAAAACGCGGATAAAATATCTTATAGGTCATTGAATCGGTAACGATGGAATCCTTCTTACCAAAATCCAGGTGATGCCGGAACAGGAACAACGACTCCTTCTGTACATTTCCGGTAGTTACCCCAGTATTGAATGGATTGCGAATAGCAGCGCCCACCCTGCCCATGCGGGTTTCCAGTTCATAGGGATCGTTCAGTGCAAGGCTGTCTATCTTCAACTTGTCGATCAGACCGCCGTTTTCTGAAGATGCTGCCTTATTAGACAACCAGACCAGGAAGAACTCGTACCTGCGGTTATTGGTCTGGTAATGAGAGGTGAAGCGAAAATTATTGTGGCTGGCATTCTGGTTTTTCAGCATACCCGGAGAATTGCTGAAACGGTATTCTACCCCAAAATTAAAATTGGTTTTACGGTTCTGCGTATGCTTCACATCCACCAGCTGCTCTGCTTTGCTTCCAAGGAGGTAACCAAACTCGGTATAGGGCCGTGTAGTCTGGTAAAACCGGGTATTCTCCAGGGTAAACTTGTATACATCATATTGATGAAACCCTGCATCAAATCCGGCTTTCATCAGCGGGTTGAACAGAAAGGAATTGGCAGCAGTGCCATAGTTTCCCAAATGGTAATAGCTGGAAGGAAGCGGGAACCTGGTGGTAAAATCGTTGATGGAAGAATCCAGGATACGGTTTCTGGTAGAATCAAAATACCGGTAAAAAATGGTGATGGAATCAGCCAGAAAATCCCTCTTTTGCAGAGAATCTTTTTTTTGCTTTCCCCCCGTTCCCAAACTCCCCAGTCGTTGTGCTCCCGGAAAGTTGCCCAGTTGCTGCATGCTTTGCGCCGATGCAATACCTGCGCCTGCACAAAGCAACAGCAGTAATAAAAAGCTTTTACTATACCGGGCTATCATAACAAATTAAAGCGCTTTAATCAATTCACTGATCAGTAAAGTCAGCTTGGGTTCTGCGTCTTTTGCAGCCTGCAACACTTCTTCGTGCGTAATAATATTCTCTTCCTCGCGGATGCCGAGATCAGTAATAACGCTTACCGCAAAAACCTTCATGCCACAATGAACCGCTACAATATTTTCCTGAACCGTACTCATACCAACAGCATCACCGCCCAGGAGATGGATCATTTTGTATTCTGCCCTGGTTTCGAAAGTAGGGCCCGTTACACCTACATAAACCCCCTCACGGATATCTATATGGTTGGCATCGGCGATGTTCTGAACCTGTTTGATGAGATCCTTACAATAAGGCTGGCTCATATCCGGGAAGCGGGTTCCAATACTTTCTTCATTCTTTCCGATCAGCGGGTTGGTTACAAACATGCTGATATGGTCGTTGATGATCATGAGATCGCCCACTTTAAAACTGGTATTTACCCCACCGGCTGCATTGGAGAGCAAGAGGGTTTTCACCCCCAGGGTATGCAGTACCCGGATCGGATAGATAACCTGTTGAGGATTGTATCCTTCGTAGAAATGAAAACGGCCCGACATCACCCATACTTTTTTGCCGCTCAGCTCACCCAGGATCAGTTTTCCGGAGTGTCCCTCCACGGTACTTACAGGAAAATGAGGAATTTCTTCGTACGGAATGGCAATTTCTGTTTTAATTGTATTGGCCAGATTACCCAGGCCACTGCCCAGAATAATACCTACAGCGGCTTCTGATTTTACTTTATTCTGAATAAAAGCCCTGGTTTCGGCGAGTTGGTTTAATAAGATAGACATAGTTCAAATTAATCGTCAAATATAGGTCAAAAAATAAGGCCATCAACTGTTCGCTGATGGCCTTAGGTAAGGTATGAAAGTTAAACTTAACTTAAACGCTTTACGTTAACGGCATTTAATCCCTTACGACCTTCCTGTACGTCAAAAATCACTTTGTCGTTCGCTTCGATCTGGTCGATCAATCCGTTTGCATGTACGAAAGTTTCTTTGTTGGAATCATCATGCTTAATAAATCCAAAACCTTTTTCTTCGTTAAAGAACTTTACAGTTCCTTGAATTTGTGTGTCCATTGTAATTTGATAAAATGAATAAAGCGCAAAGATAACCTTATTCATCTCCCCCACCTAATTAAAACTGAAATGAGCCCTGCAGAAAGTCGCACCCGGTACAACCAGTCCAGCTAAACAAAGCTATCTACATGGTTTTCAGCCACATTTACCCAAAATGTTAAATTATTCTCATCGTTGGTACTGCAGATTAAAATTATTGATATTGGAGTAGCCGATGAGTTCATCATGCCTGCCGCCCATCGACCGGTAATAGACCAGAACCGTGTAGGTGTTTTCTGTTTCCCATGCATTTCCCTCCGTTTGTGAAGGATCCGATTTGGCCAGGGGATCTGCTATATCCCGGGTAACATATGCGTAACTGTAATAACCCTGTTTCAGCAACAATTTCTTTGTGTACATCTGCTTACCGGGATCGTATTGCATCAACGAGGAATCTCCGATCTGATTGCCCGTGAGTTCGCCTACGAGGTATACCTTTTTTCCGGCAAGATATTGTCCTTTTTCCGGTACAAACCTAAAAAGGACTTCTGCGTAATCGGACTGCCACCATGGATTGATCGCATCCGTTGTTCTGATTTCATTAAATCCATTCCGGTCTCTGTAGTACAGGTATTGCAGTCCCGAACGAACCCGGTCGGGCTTCATGAAAATTTGCACCGGAACTGAACTCCGGTCGATTTGCTCTACCCGGTCCGATTCAAAACGAAAACTTTGCAGGTCGGCCCAGCGATATTCCTTTCCGCCAGGAAAAATACAATCCTGCTCTGCATTAAATTCCATTACATTGCCCCGGATAAATGCGGGCTGAATATTCACAGCAGCATCGTCCCATCTTCCGTTTTGCAAAATCACCGTTTTAAATTGTTGGGGCGTAATCATCTGTAGCTGGGGAACATTCACCACCAACTGAATTTTCTGGTGCGTTCTGCTAATCTGGTTGTCGAAAGGCTGCTGAAACCGGGCGCCAATATTGGTTTGTTGGTCTACCACATAAAAACGTTTGGTAAAAATCACTTTGGACGGATCTCCGTCGGCATACACTTTCAGCAAATAATTTCCACTTCGGGAAGGAACTGCATTCCTTTCCGGAAGCAGTACCTGATAATGTACGTAGGGAACCTGTGCAACAGAAGATATCCGGTACTGGCCAATCCGGTTCTGCTGAAATCCACTGATGTAATCAAAAGGGCTCCATTGTGCTTCCGACCAGTCGGCATTGCACAGCTGATAGGTATAAAAATAGTTGCGGGCATACCCTGCCATATCATCAAAATGCAACTCCAACTGATCGCCCGAATTCAGGGCAATCACCGGCAAAGCCAGCTGATCATTTTGCGGAAACAATTTAACGGTATGGATCGAAGGGCTGTATACTTTATCCGGCTGCAGCTGCGCCAGCAGTATAAAAGGGAAAAAGAGAGCTGTTAAAAGGGTTCCCGTAGATTTCATCATAAGGATAAACTTACAAAATTCAGTGTTTCTTCAATTGCTTTTGTTCCATTCATAAACACAGTGTAGTTTTGAAACAGTCAAAAACCGTACCATTTGAACACTTCGTTCTTCATTGCAAAAAGACTGGCATTCAGTAAACAACAGTCTTTCTCACGCTTTATCATCCGCCTTTCGGTAGGCGCAACTGCGGTGGGCGTGGCAGCAATGATCATTACGCTTTGTTTTGTAAACGGATTTCAGGAAGCAGTATCCAAAAAAGTTTACAGTTTCTGGGGGCATGTACGGGTTCAGCATTTTGAACCGGATAAATCGCTCGTAGCCGAAGAAGTTCCCATTAATAAAAACACTGCCGTACTGGCTACCATCCGGAAAACACCGGGTGTATTAACAGTACAAACCTTTGCCACCAAATCGGCGGTGATCGAAAAAAACAAAAACATCGAAGGTATATTACTGAAAGGCATTGAACCGGAATATGACTCAGCCACATTAAAACCCTATCTTGTATCGGGCAGATGGATCCGTTTCAACGACAGCCTCTACAGCAAAGAAATCATTCTTTCCCAACAGCTCTCTGAGCTGATGGGAATAAAACTGCAAGACACCATCAATCTTTATTTCATCAGTTCGGAAGACGGAAGCAGAACCTACCGGAAACTACAGGTCGCCGGCATTTATAAAACCGGAATAGAAGAATACGACAAACTCTTTGCTATTGGAGATCTTCGCCTGATCAGACGGGTGAACAACTGGGAAGCAGACCAGATCGGCGGTTATGAAATCTTCATCAACGATTACCGTAAGGCGGATACCCTAAATACGGAACTCCTGAACAGCCTGCCTGCACAATGGATGAGTCGTACCATACAATCCATCTACCCCAATATTTTTGACTGGCTGGATATACAAGACGTAAACCGGGATGTCATTTTCATCATCATGTCGGTGGTGGCTGTGATCAATTTAATCACCTGCCTGCTGATTCTGATACTGGAAAGAACGCGGATGATTGGATTGCTGAAAGCGGTTGGTGCCACAGAAGGCAGTATTATCCGGATATTTCTTTATTACGCCACAGTTGTGGCTGGCATTGGCATCGGGGCCGGATTTATCCTGGGAACAGGTATTTGTTTATTACAGCAATCCACAGGATTCATTGCACTGGATGAAAGCGCCTATTATGTATCCGCTGCACCGGTAAAAATCATCTGGTGGCAACTGGGGCTGGTTTGTTTGTGTACCTGGATCATTTGTTACCTGGTACTGACGATACCAGCCTACCTGGTCAAAAAGATTAATCCCATTATCGCCATTCAGTTCCGTTAAACGGATTGGCAGGGAGCCTTTCGCTTATTTTCGCATTAATGAGCTGTTCCCTTTCCGGTGAGGTGCGAAAGCAAAATACCCGTAGCCACGGCGGCATTCAGCGACTCTGCTTCGCCGATACGGGGAATATTTACAGGACAATCGATCAGGGGGAGTAATTGCTCATGAATACCCTTCGATTCATTTCCGATTACCAAAACACCCGGACGGGTATCCTGAATACCGTACACAGGCTGCCCTTTCAGCAAGGCCCCGTATACCGGCACTTTAACGGATTGCAGAAAGCCTTCAACGGGCATATAATATACTTTAACCCTTATAATACTGCCCATGGTACTCTGTACCACTTTTGGGTTGAATGCATCCACGGAGTCTTCTGAAGCAACAATGGTATCAATTCCAAACCAGTCGGCAATCCGGATAATGGTGCCCATATTGCCGGGATCCTGGATGCAGTCCAGGGCAATCATCCATTTATTTTCAACAACCTGTAAAGGCTCAGGCCTGGGCTCCTCAACAATGGCCAGTACCTGGTTGGCTTTCTGAAGCAGGCTGATCTTCTGAAGCTCATCTTCTGAAACCCTTACCAGATCGTAATTTTCGGAAATAGTGCGATTCCATTGATCCGTTGCATAGATTTTCCGGATCAGCAGGCTGCTGTTAATCAGCTCATCAACCAGCTTAACTCCCTCGGCAATAAACAGGCCCGACTCCTGTCTTTGTTTTTTGTGGGATAAAGATTGAATATATTTGGCCTCATTCTTGCTTAACATCTGAGTATGTATTTGACCTTTAAAGGGCCGTTTAAAAATCTGTTATTTTACCTGCTGCTGATTGCAGTAATGGTCAGCTCCTGCTCAGAACAAAGAAGAACCTCTGTAAAAAACTATCCCAAAAACCGCGCATTTGTTTACCAGAACAACATAGAATTGACTGGAAACTTTACCAAAGATGAGAAAAAACGGCTATTAAATCAATTAGAGAATTACTGGGACGACAGCATGAAAGTGAAGAAAGTACAGGTCTTTGGATTTTTCTATAAAATCAAGAGTCCTTCCACATTCGACAGCTCCAGATTCAGTCGTTCCATTAATTTCATGAACGCCTACCTCAATTCACAGGGATACTATTACGCCGACTTCAAAAAAGGCTATCATATTGATACCGTAAAAGACCAGATCAGGGCCTATATTTCCATGCAAATTGATCCTGGCAAGAACATCACCATCGATACTGTATTATACGACCTGAGCGATCCGGTGCTGGACAGTATTACCAAACAGGAATCCAAAAAAAGTTTACTCATTCAGGGACAGCCTTATACCAAGCAACTCATCAGCAGTGAACTGGACAGGCTGGTGAACCTGTACAGAAGGAACGGTTATTTCAAATTCACCAGAGAAGATCTTTTTGCCTACATAGACTCTACCAACCAGCAATTGCTGCAACTGACCCTCGACCCTTTTGAACAGGCCAGACTACTGGCAGAAATTGCCAAAGCAAAAAAAGAAAAACCAAGCTGGGATATTACGGTAAAGCGCAGGGAACTGGCCGATAGTTCCAGGTTATTCCAGTACAAAATCGGGAACCTGTATTATTATCCCGAAACCAAAATCACCGATATCCCCGACAGCCTGATGCTCCAGCAGGGATTCAAAGAGTTCCGGCAGCGCGAAGCCGTAATGCGGTATAAAAAAGGCATCATTAAATACGCACCACTCCGCGAATACACTTATTTCAGAAAAGGCGATATCTACAACGAAGACAGGTATTATAAGACCGTAAACGGATTAAGCCAGCTGGGGGCATGGCAAAACGTGGATCTGCGTCCTGAATTCAGGGGAAAAGACAGCCTGGATTTTTATTTTTTCATGACGCCTGCTGTAAAGCAAAGTTTTACCATAGACCTGGAAGGAAGCAGGAACACCGGTGATCTGGGGTCAGGTAACCTGCTGGGTATTTCCACCAACTTTTCTTACAACAACAGAAATGTTTGGAAGCGGGCCATTCAGTCGGTAGCCACTTTCAGAACAGGGGTGGAACTCAGCCTGCTCAGCAGTTCTGCACAACAAAGCGGATTAATTCAATCCTTCGTGATCAATGCAGGCCATACCTATGTATTTCCAAAAATCATTCAGCCTTTTGTGCAAGCAGGCCGGTTTAAGAACCTGGATAACCGAAGAACCCTCTGGGCCATTAATGTAGGTTATGTAGACAGAAGAACTTTTTATCGCCTGCGCACCATCAATACCAGCTGGGGTTATGAATGGAAAAAAGGCAATACGGTTTACCTGTACAAGCCCCTGAACATAGAACTGAATGCGCTGGACAAACTGGATTCACTGAACAGTATGATCCAGAAAAATCCTTTCCTCAAAGCCTCCTTCAATGAGGGAAATATTGTAAGTCAGTCCTTCTCCGTAATCAAGACTACTATTAGTAAAAGAGATCCCAACAAGAGCCATTATTTTCGTTTCGGGATAGAAGAAGCAGGCGGATTATTTGGAAATATTCCCGGACTAAAAGGACAGATTTACCGGTACATCAAAGCAGAAAACGAATACAGGCATTCCATCAAAATCAATAAATCAGAATGGGCATTTCGCGCCTATGGCGGTATCGGTTACAATTATGGAAAGGACTCTGTAATCGGCATAACACTTCCATTCTTTAAACAGTTCTCCGCCGGTGGTCCCAACTCGATGCGTGCCTGGACGCTTCGCCAGCTTGGCTTGGGTAGTTCCGGCCAAAGCGAGCAGGATACCCTGCGGAATGCATTCCGCGATCGGTATGGCGACATGCAGCTGGAAATGAATATTGAATACCGTTTTCCGCTGGCCACCATCGGAAGTTTTAAAATCGGAAGCGCCCTGTATGCCGACATCGGAAATGTCTGGAACATTAAAAAAGCAGACAACACAGATCCATCCACGCTGTTTAGTTTCAGTAATCTGGGAAGGGATGTGGCAATTGGCATTGGTACCGGCCTGCGTTTTGACCTGTCCTATTTCCTGATCCGGCTCGACTTTGCTTATAAGCTGAAAGATCCGCTCAGAACCTCCAACGGAGGCTGGATGAGCCTCAAAGATTTTCAATGGACAGATACCCGCGCCAACGGTATTCAGATACCCAATTACGCGTTACAGCTGGGAATTGGCCTACCCTTCTGATTGTTTTAGCCGGTCAATTTCCGCTTCAAACTCCTCCATGGTTTGCGCTTGTTCCAAATGGAATTCACCAATGCGTGTACGGCATAAACTGCTCATATAACCACCTACCCCCAGGGCCTTGCCAAAATCGTGGGACAGACTTCTGATATAGGTGCCGGTGGAGCAAACCACTTTGAAATGAACCACAGGCAGTTCAATTTTGGTGATCGTAAATTCATAAATAGTTACCGGACGGGGTTCCAGTTGTACATCCTCCCCTTTGCGTGCAGCCAGATAAACGGGCTTACCATCTTTTTTAATTGCAGAATGTGCGGGAGGAACCTGTAAGATAGGGCCGGTAAAGGGTCCGGTGGCAGCATGGATCATTTCATTTGTCAGATGGCTGATGGATTGATGCTGTTCCGGCTCACTTTCCAGGTCGTAAGTGGGCGTAACCGCACCCAGCGTTATGGTACCGGTGTATTCCTTTTCCATACCCATGTACGCATTGATCTTTTTAGTAGACCTTCCCGTACAAACAATCAGCAGGCCGGTTGCAAGGGGGTCCAACGTTCCTGCATGCCCCACTTTAATAATCCTGGTAAGGTTGCGGATTTTACGAACAACATCAAAAGAGGTCCATTCAAGCGGCTTATTAATGAGAATCACTTTTCCATCCAGAAACGGTTGCAGTGAAGGGTGAATTTCTTTCTGTCGCATAATAATAAATCCGCTTAATCTTTGAGCCGAAGCCAGAGTGAATCGAGCACCGGTTTGGGTGCAAAGGAACTGTTTTTATGTGTAGCAGCAAATTGATCGGCATGTTTTATTCTGCTGTCTGTATCCGGATGTGAACTCAGAAAAGAATAGTTGCCGGGCATTGCAGCTTCGGCTGATTTAAAATGAAGCATGAGTTTTTTCATCCCAAGGGGATTAATTCCGTTCTGCACCATTGTTTGCATGCCATTTTCATCGGCAGCTTCCTCCATACTCCTGGAATAGCTTAAACTGTGCAGCATACTGGCATTATCTATCACAACAGCCAATATACCCGATACATCGTTCAGCACTACCGAAACCAGGATTCCTGTGGCTGCGCTTCTTAATACCGATCTGAGACTGTGCCGGCCGTTTACATGCGCCGACTCATGTCCGAGCAGGGCCACCATTTCATCCGCATCCTTCATAGCATGGATGATTCCGCTGTATACCACAATATGTCCGCCCGGCAGGGCGAACGCATTCAATTCGGTATTCTTTACCACTGTAATGTGAATGGGATAGGTTTTACTCAGCTGCAAAGTGCTGGCAAAAGACTGCAGCTGCTTTGTTTTTAAAGAATCAACTGCTTCGCCACTTAAAAATGCCTTCTGAAACTGCTCTCCCAGCTTCATTTCCTGTTCTGGCGTTATTAAACGAAGGCCGGCCATGGGAATCAACCGGGTAAATCCCAGGTAAGCGCCTGCCAGTACAATTATCGTAAGCGCCAATAATACAAAAGCATTCAGACGAAAGAGCCGGGCAAACAGATTCGGGTTCGACCTGTTGAGCATTGCCTGCAGTTCAGGAAACCAGAAACTGTTTGCGGGCAGGGTCATATACTGAGTCCCCTTTTTATTCAGCATCACGTGGGCCTTGTCCGCAACCATCTGCACGGCGCAATCGGAATACGCAAAAAAAAGAACAGGCCTGTTAGCATCCCATACATCGCTTTGCTGAATGGATATACCTGTTTCGTTGAAATACATCAAAACAGTTTGCCCTAATGCCTGCCGGCCATCAAAAAATATTACCTCGTGAATATGTTTCATCAGATCACAAATCCAAAGTCAAAAAAATCAGACATGTCTTCTCCTGTAGCATCACTGTAATCTGTTTGTTCCTGCCGGAGCAAATCAAATTCAATTGTACCATCCATCACAATATGCTGCATTACAAAATCCAAAGTTCTTACTACAATCCAAGGAGTAGCAAGTCCTAAGGTAAAAATAAACAAGAGTAGATTCACAATGATCAGTCCGGCAAAATCACCTCCTGTTGCATTTGTGCGGAATAACATGGTTTCTTCGTTTCTGGTGAGTCTCATATTTTCTACATAATAGGCAAAGAGTTCTTTCTGCCACCAGAAATAATAAATGCCCAGGGTAAATACTGTAAGGAAGTACCCTTTGATCGTCAGCAGAAAATACTCACTGCCAACACCTTTATATGCAAAACGCGCATCGCCAATCCTGATATTACAAATCAGGTATCTGCGCATATTCATCAGAAACCAGGGGCTGTAGATACCCAGGGTTAGAATGGAAAGAAAAACGCCTTTTATGAATAACCGTACAAAGGCCCATTTATCACCGGTATAACCAAAGCGAATTCCCGACCAGGTTGTTTTGGCAAACCGGTAACGATAAGATCCATGAATGGAAAGTGGCATGACCAACAATAAACAACCATACAACAAGAGAACACCGGTAACTTCTGCCCTGTTTAAAATACAAACAACCAATGATGCATAAAACAAGACCAGTAATGCAAATGCTTTGATAAAGCCCTTGAACATTTCTGCACCCGTACCACTGAATACAAAAGGTTGCCCTTCAAAAACAGTTTGTCCGTACAGATAATTCAGCGACCTGGCCTTGGCCCAGGGATAATATAACCCCAATGTGACCATCGTCAACAGGATGTTAACCAGCTGAATCTTAAAATAATCCAGGCCGTTTCCTCGAAAGGAAATGATGTATTTATTGTACTCCATACAATAAATATATCAAAAAGAATTAATAGGCTCTTGCAAACAATACCCGCTGTGTAGAAGGATTACCGGTAAGAATACAGGTTCCGGCTTCCGGAGGATTGTTCAGCGGAATACAGCGAATAGTAGCTTTGGCCAGCTCCTTGATTTTGTCTTCGGTGGCTGCAGTTCCATCCCAATGCGCAGATACAAATCCGGCCTTGGTATCGAGAATCTGTACAAATTCTTCCCAGGTATTGGCAGGGGTAATATGTGCATCACGGAAAGCCTTGGCCTTGTTGAACATCTGAGTCTGAATATCCTGTAAAAGATTGGCTACATAAATATCCAGCCCTTCAATACTTACGGTTGATTTTTCTTTGGTATCCCTACGGGCAATTTCCACCACATTGTTCTTCAGGTCTCTTGCGCCAACGGCAATACGAACGGGTACCCCTTTCATTTCATATTCGGCAAATTTCCAACCCGGACGCTGGTTATCCGCATCATCGTATTTCACGGAAATACCCAGCTGCTTCAGTTTAGCTACAATAGAACTTACAACAGCTCCGATCTGTGCTTTTTGCTCCTCACCTTTATAGATCGGAACAATCACAACCTGAATAGGGGCAATTTTAGGCGGAAGGATCAAACCATCGTCGTCGCTGTGTGCCATTACCAGGCCGCCAATCAAACGGGTACTTACGCCCCAGCTGGTGGCCCATACATAATCGAGCTGATTGTTTTTATCGCTGAATTTAACGTCAAAAGCTCTGGCAAAATTCTGCCCCAGAAAATGGGAAGTACCGGCCTGCAATGCTTTACCATCCTGCATTAGGGCTTCGATGCAATACGTATCTTCCGCACCTGCAAAACGTTCATTGGGAGATTTAACTCCTTTGATTACAGGCAGCGCCATCCAATTCTCTGCAAAGTCGGCATATACATCCAGCATTTTACGGGTTTCTTCAATGGCTTCTTCTGCAGTTGCATGCGCGGTATGTCCTTCCTGCCAGAGGAACTCTGCAGTGCGAAGGAACAAACGGGTACGCATTTCCCATCGAACCACGTTGGCCCACTGGTTAATCAATAAGGGAAGATCACGGTAAGACTGAATCCAGCCTTTGTATGTATTCCAGATAATGGCTTCGCTGGTAGGCCGAACCACCAGCTCCTCTTCGAGTTTGGCTTCGGGATCCACCATCAGCTTGCCCTGGTTATTGGGATCGGTCTTTAAACGGTAATGGGTTACTACGGCACATTCCTTGGCAAAGCCTTCTGCATTTTTTTCTTCTGCTTCAAACAGGCTTTTGGGCACAAACAGGGGGAAATACGCATTTTGGTGGCCGGTATCCTTAAACATTTTGTCCAGCACATCCCGCATATTCTCCCAAAGGGCAAATCCATAGGGCTTGATTACCATACAGCCCCTCACGGCACTGTAGTCTGCTAAATTTCCTTTAATAATCAAGTCGTTATACCACTGAGAGTAGTCCTGTTCCCTGGAAGTAATTTCCTTGCCCATGTTAAATTTTGAATTTTTCGAACCAATTTTACTAACAATCGTTAGCTGGCATATTATTTGCCTTGTTAAAATTAAGTTTGTGTTTGTATAAATGGTTATTATCCGCACGCAAATGTATGTAACTTCATCCATGAATTAAGGCTAACCTAAACGCAGTTCATATGAAAAAAATATTCTTCGGATCCATCCTTGCAGTAAGTCTGCTGACCAGCTGCAGCTCGGTTTACCGTTCCGGTCAAACCCCCGATGATTTGTACTATTCTCCCGGTAAGGAGTCAGACGGCTACGTTAGCACCAGAAACTCAGACAGCCGTGAATACCAGGAGTATGTAAGCACGGCCGACGATCGTTACCTGCGCATGAAAGTGGCCAACAGAAATCAGTGGAGCAGTATCGACAATTTCAGCTACTGGAACGATATGCGCTATAATTTCCCGGCCTACTCGTATAATTACTCTTTTTACAATCCATATACCATGTACAGCCCCTGGGGGTTGGGGTACTCTGGTCCCTGGGCATTGGGATTGGGCTTCAGCAGCTGGAACAGTTGGGGAATAGGAAGCTATTACGGAAGCGGTCTGGGATGGAGTCATCCGCTGTATACCGTAATCAGTTATGCCAATCCAAAAGCATTAACACCTACCTATTCATCCGGATCCAACCTCAGTGCCTACCGCAACAGGTCTTACAACAATTATAACTACAACAACGATAAAAATGGTCAGTGGGGTACTCCAGGTGTAGCAGGTTCCGGCAACAACAGCTTTGGTAATCTGGTTCGTCGCGTATTCTCAAGCCCATCCACTAGCGGAGGCAGCAATTACAGCTACGACCGTCCTGCAAGAACATTCAGTTCCCCCATCAGCTCCGGAGGAATGAGCAGTTCAGCGGGTGGAAACAGCGGAGGTTTCAGGAGCAGTGGCAGCAGCGCCAGCTCCGGAAGAGGTGGCCGCAACTAAGTAATATCACAATCAATAAACAGCCCTGATAACCTGATGCACCTGCATCATAAGGAATGGTATAACCTGGACTATGAAAAAACTGTTGATTATTTGCACTTTGTTTAGCGTAATAAAAGCGAATGCACAGCAACCGGAAGATGCATTGCGGATGGGCTGGTTTACCCAGAACGGAACCGCCAGAAACATGGCCGTGGGAGGCACAATGGGATCACTTGGCGGTGATATTACAGCCAACCACGTAAACCCTGCAGGTTTGGGATTTTATAAAACCAATGAGCTGGTAGTATCGCCGGGATTCCTGTTCAACAACAATAAATTCAATTTCAGGGGAACGGACAGTACCGGAAAGAAAAGCGCGTTCGGTTACGGAACTTCCGGAATTATCCTTGCAGGAAACAAACACAAACAAAGTACCTGGACAAGTGCCGCAGTAGCTATATCGGTGAATCAGCTGGCCAATTACAACAACAGGGTGCAGTACACCGGTTTTAATAACTACAGTTCTTTCACCGAAAAATACCTGGAAGAATTAACCCGCGACCGGGCAGATACCAATGCGGCACTGAGCAATTATATATTCGGCTCCTCCCTGGCCTTCCGTACATTCCTGATAGACACCATCAGTGGTCCGGGAGGTTTAGTAGCTGGCTACCAGAGCCTGGTTCCGATTTCTCAGGGAGTGAGGCAAATGTATGATGCACAGACCAGTGGTGGATACAACGAAATTGCGATTGGTACGGCAGGCAATATGAACGATCAGCTGTACCTAGGAATCAGCTTTACCATCCCCATCATTAAATACACCAGAAATCTTTTTTACAGTGAAAAAGATCCTACTGCAGACGGCACCAACAGTTTCAGCTTTTTTGAATACAGGGAAACCTACAGTTCATCCGGAGCCGGCATTGGCGCCAAACTAGGAATGATTTATAAACCACAGGAATCCCTGAGACTGGGCTTTGCATTTCATACACCGCAATTGATCGGATTTACCGATAATATCCGGTCTTCGATGGTAGCGAATACGGAAACCTATGCAGGCCTGAGATCGGAAAGCAGCGATGCCCTCAACAGCGGTCGTGCAGGAATCGCCAAGTACAACATGACCACTCCCTGGAGGATGATCGGAAGCGTCAGTTATGTTTTACGTGAAGTAAATGATGTACGCATGCAAAAAGGATTCATCAGTGCAGATATTGAATATGTGCATTATAAGGGGGCGCGCTTTAATGCAACCTCAACCGATGCCGGCAATTACGGCCTGGCAGAATATTATCGCATGATGAACGATGCCATTAAAGACACCTATCGAGGCAATGTAAATATCCGGGTTGGCGGAGAATTGAAGTTCAATACGATCATGGTAAGACTGGGTACCGCCTATTACGGCAGCCCTTATAAAGACCAGGTACTGAAAGCCAGCAGGTTAATCGGTTCTGCAGGATTGGGATACAGGAACAAGGGAATGTTCATTGATCTAACCTATTCCCATATTATGAACAAGGATGTACAATTCCCTTATTTACTGAACGATAAAGCCAACACTTTCGCCGTGCAAAAAGGCAACAGGGGCAGCCTGATGCTGACACTGGGCTTTAAGATTTAAACACAACTAAGAACGGGCTTATTCAACTACCTCACCTTCCAGGTCGTAGTCGTAAGCTTTCGTAATCTTTACGTTCACAAATTCACCAATAGGCAATTTTTTGGAGGAGTGGATCACCACTTCGTTGTCTACTTCAACGCTGTCGAACTCTGTGCGGCCAAGGTAGCGACCGGCTTCTTTTTTGTCGATGATTACTTTCAGTACCTGCCCTATTTTTTCCTGGTTCTTTTCGTAGCTGATTTCCTGCTGCACTTCCATGATCTCCTGCGCTCTTTCTGCTTTTACTTCGGCAGGAACATTGTCTTCAAGATCATAGGCACTCGTGTTTTCTTCATGAGAATAATTGAAAATACCAACCCGGTCAAAACGATGTTCCTGTAAGAAGGCTTTTAATTCTTCTATATCAGCGTCCGTTTCACCCGGGAAACCGGCAATCAAAGTGGTACGTATACAGATTCCAGGAACCCTTCTGCGGATTTCATGAATCAGTTCACTCATTTCTTCACGGGTAATATTGCGGCGCATGGCTTTGAGCATATTGTTGCTGGCATGCTGCAGCGGAATATCGAGGTACTTGCAAATATTGCTTCGCTCACGCATTACATCCAATACTTCCAATGGAAACTTACTTGGGTAAGCATAATGGAGCCGGATCCATTCCAGCCCTTTTACATCGGCCAGCGCATTCAGCAACCGCGGAAGCGCCCGTTCTTTATAAATATCCAGTCCATAATAGGTTAGTTCCTGGGCAATCAGCATGATTTCTTTTACGCCTTTCTTAACCAGCGCCTCCGCTTCTTCCACCAGCGACTCAATCGGTCTGCTTACATGCTGACCACGCATTAGCGGAATGGCACAGAAAGAGCAGGTACGGTTGCACCCTTCACTGATCTTGAGATACGCATAGTGCTTGGGCGTGCTGAGCATGCGTTCGCCCAATAATTCTGCTTTATAGTCTGCTTCAAATTGTTTGAGGATCAAAGGCAGTTCAAGGGTACCAAACCAGGCATCCACTTCGGGCATTTCAGCTTCCAGGTCTCCGCGGTAACGTTCACTCAAACAGCCTGTAACATATACTTTATCGAGTTTGCCCCTTCGCTTGAGTTCTACCTGGTCCAATATGGTGTTGATGCTTTCTTCCTTGGCCTTATCTATAAAACCGCAGGTGTTCACCACCACAATATTGTGGTCCAGCCTGGTATTCTCATGTACCACAGGGATATCATTTGCAGCCAGCTGTCCGCTGAGTACTTCTGAATCTACCAGATTCTTGCTGCAACCGAGTGTAATGATATTGACTTTGTCTTTCTTAAGTGTTTTTGCCTTCATTGAGCGGCAAAATTAGGGAATCCCCGCTGAATATCCTGTCTGCACTCCCTTTCAGATAAGCTTTCCGACCAAACTTACCAGCACATCAACACCCTGTTGTATGTTTCGTATGGCAGCTGCTTTTTCGGCATTGGTTTTACCTGCATCTTTTACCACCTTCAGGGTATCTGCCAGATTTTCCCTGCTGATACCGGCATCCAGGATTAATGCTTCAATATCTGCATTGGTAAGTCTGGTAAGGCCCGAAAGCTGTTCGGCAAAATGGGTATTGGTGGCCTTTGCTGCGCTTTGGATGATATCGTCCCAATCATTAGGCATAACGTGGATTTATGGTTTGATGATTTTACGGATGGAATTATGCAGGGCTTCGATGTTTTTTCCAAGCTCACCCTTGTCTGCAATAAACCGGTCGAGAATCAGGTTCAATGAATCAAAATGGATTGGTTTACCGGAAAGCGCAGCTGCCCGATTGAAGAGCTTTTTATTGGCATCATTTACCTTTACTGCAGACTTCAATAAATAGGTTAATTCATTACTGGCAGACTGGTATACCAGGAAATCTGCATTCAGCTGATCCATCAGCATTGACCTGCTGGCTTCCAGCGCGGCCTGTTTTTCTGCAATTTGTGCACTTAATACCGGTAAAGCCTTTGAAAGAATTTGTGGCAGGTCTTTCTTAACGTTTACACTGTCTGTAATACGCTGTACAATTTCATGGCTGAACCAGGGTGTGTAATCGTTGCGGATAAAGTCGGTGATCCTTTGTCTTTTTTCCTGGTAGATGCTGTTCAGCAAAGCGATGTTCAAATCATGCATCCTTTGTGCCTCCCGTGAAATGGATTCGGAAAGGGTAACAGACTGTACCGGAATCTTTGCACAGGAAAACAAGGCAAAACAGCAGTTTACATAAATGAGGTACTTCCTATTCATATCTCCGTTTTTGGTTAGAAAAGAAAATGAATAAAGACCAGAAGCCTGAAAATAAAATCCGAATGAAATCCAAGTTAGGAATTAGATCCAGCAATCAGAAGCAGAAAGAGGCCAATTATATAGAGTATTTATACTTAGCCTATGAATTAATTGAGGATGAGGCAGTTATAGCAGCTTGTTCAGTTACCGACATAAAAAAAGCCTCGATCCGAGAAAACGGAACGAGGCTTGAATAAATATGGCAGCTACCTACTCTCCCAGCTAGATGCGAGTACCATCGGCCATGGGGGACTTAACTTCTCTGTTCGGAATGGGAAGAGGTGAACACCCCC
>JAEUVE010000013.1 GCA_016786865.1 Sediminibacterium sp.
GGCTCATTGGGCAGAAAATCACCAGAACAGTTCTTGCAACTCTTTAACCAAAAATCCGTACCCTATAAAACAGAAAAAAAAACAGATATTGTCTCAAATTTTAACCCTGTTTTGTCCAAAAATTAAGGGGTCGATACAATATCAACTTCATTGGGACGATCAACACGCCTGTTGTAAAAGGCTGTCAGTTTGTTGTGGCTGTTGAGTTTATATCCAAATCGTACATTGGGGAAAGGTTGCGCATAATCGTATCCGTCAGAAGTATATGTGGGATGGTTAGGGTTCACCTGATAATTTACCTTAACATACTCCATACGCAATCCTGCTTCCAATTCTACCCTGTTGTTTTCAAACACATAATTTCCATACAATGCGGGTATCGTTTCCTTATAGGTAGCCCACCCTCCGGCATTTGCATCGATCGGAGAATTAAGTCCGGGGAAAAACTGCATGTTGGTGGGAATAGTACGATAGCGGAATTTCATTCCCGTTTCAATCCGGCCATGTTTCAAGGGTCTTACATAGTCTAGATTCAGATCGGAAACATGTTCGTCAGATAAAAGTTTGAATGCATCCTGCCCGGTATAAGAAGGCATGATGTTGGTGAAGAAATATTTCTCATCCTCTCTGTGAAAGGTGTAGTTGAATCCGGCATTAAGTACGTGTCCGGGTTGTTTGAATTTATGCTGATAACTGGCCGATGCCATGGCTGTGTATTTTACCTCATCTTCCAGAAACTGCCAAAGGCGTAAACGTTGTGAAAAGTCTTTATTGAAATAAGGAACGTCGCCATTATCGAGAATTTTCTCACGATTAAAATAACCGGATACCGTTAAACTGTTGGATGCATCAGGAGTCCAGTCGATCCCGGTTTTTACGGTGGCAAATGTTGTGGTGCGGTTTCGCTTTACCTGTTGGTTAATTACCGTTCCATCCGAATAAGTTCTGTCGGAAAATTCATTGCGGTTTAATGTTTGAGTATATAGCCAGTCACCCTGAAAAAAGGTATTAAGTTTGTTTTTTCGGTAGTTTAAAGAAAGAGATGGATTTAGTTTTGGTGTAGCACTGTACTGTGGTCTGATGGTCGGCATGTTTGCTTTTCTTTCCCAGAGCGCACCAAGTCCTCCGGTAAACCCGATCTTTCCGTTAAACCCCTCCTGCTTGTTTTTCTTGTAGATGATATTAATAATTCCGGCATTGCCATTTGCATCATATATGGCGGACGGATTGTTGATGATCTCGATACGTTCAATTGCTGAAGCGGGTAAATTATCAAGCCCTGTCTGCCCATTAAAACCGGTGATAGCACTTTGTTTGCCGTCGATTAAAATAGCAACTTTGTCATTGCCGCGAAGTTGTACCTTGCCGTTTTGAACTGTTACTCCCGGCAGATTTTGCATGGCTTGCAAAACGGATCCTCCGGCTTGAGAGATATTGTTCCCAACTGTAAATACTTTCTTATCCATTTTATCGCTTACGCCATCCTTTTTCCTGTAGGAGCTCACCGTTACTTCAGTTAATAATTTAGTGTCCTCAATCAGCCCGATGTTCCCAAGGTTCAGGTAAGCGCTAAGCGTACCAATAATGATTTCCTGTTGGTGCTTGGCAAAACCAGCCGATACCGCTTCCAGTAAATAAGTGCCGGATTTGATACCGCTGAGGGTAAACCGCCCTTCTTCGTTCGTGATTGTACCACCAGCAAAACTACTGTCCGCTTTTGCCTTCACCACAATGTTTACATATGGCAGTGCCATTTTGGTCTTGCTATCCCGGATGAGACCGGAAACAGACACACTGAACTGCGCCAGGGCAAAAAACGGGAACAACAACAGCGCAAGGCTTAGGATGATATAATTTTTGCTATTCATGAAACAAAATAAAAAACAAATTCTGTCGAAAATCTGTACTGTTCTGCCCGCTGCCAGTATCCCTCAGCAGAATACCCCTGGATTTTTGTGGAAATACTGAAATTAGGGTGCGATAAACTACAGATTCTCTTCAGAATTATATTAGTATTTTACATTCTAAACCCGGATGCAATTGAAGATACTGATCATAGAAGATGAAATAAGCCTGAATCAGAGTATGGTTGATTTCCTCAGCGCCGCCGGATATCTATGTGAATCTGTATTCAGTTACAAAGCCGCCCTTGAAAAAATAGACTACTACAGTTACGATTGTATTGTACTTGATATTATGTTGCCGGGAGGTTCCGGGCTGGATTTGCTTAACTATTTAAAACTCGACAAAAAAACAGATGGTGTGATCATCATATCTGCAAGGGGTGCGCTGGAAGACAAAATTGAGGGATTGCAACTAGGGGCTGATGACTATCTGATCAAACCTTTCCATCTTGCAGAATTGAGTGTTCGGATAGCCGCCATCATCCGAAGGAAGCATTTCAACGGGCAGTCGATTGTAGCTGCTGGTGGTATCCAAATCGATACCGGCAGCAAATCCGTTACGATCAGTGGCAACCCGGTTGAACTAACACAAAAGGAATTTCAATTACTTCTTTTCCTTGTCATCAATAAAAACCGGGTACTTTCCAAAAATACAATCGCCGAACACCTGTGGGGCGATAGTGTGGACTTTCCGGACAATTATGATTTTATTTATTCTCATATTAAGAACCTGCGGAAGAAAATTGTTGCGGCTGGCGGAGAAGATTGCATCAGATCCATGTATGGAGAAGGTTATAAAATGCAGCTGCAATGAAGTTATTTACCAGATACAACCGGGTTAATATCACAACCACTATTATTACTTTTGTGGTTGGCAGCATCGCTTTTTACTATGTGCTCAATTATGTGCTCATTAGTCAACTGGACCGCGGGTTGCATGTTGAGCAGACCGAGATCCTGGATTTTGTAAGGGAACATAAGCGGGTACCAGATCCGTTAACCACAAAACATCAATGGACCGAATATATACCAGCAACCGAAACCATTACCCATCCCAAGGCAACAACAACAGAAGCCTATAATAAGCTGGAAAGCGAAACAGAACCTGTTCGCCAACTTGTATTTACAATAGAAGCGGGTGGGCGGCTGTATAAAGTTATTGTTAATCAATCTAAAACTGAAACGGAGGATTTGTTGCAGATGATTGTTCTGGTGATCATCCTGATGATTGCATTGATACTTCTGTTTAACTACCTCATTAACCGAAAGCTGGTCACAGCATTGTGGAAACCCTTCTATACAACGATCAGCACCATCAAAGATTACAAGCTGGGAGAAAAGAAAGCACTTCAATTGCCAAGAGAAAAACTCGATGAAATAGACCTGCTAAACACCAGCCTGAATTCAATGACCGAGCGCATTCACCAGGATTACCATGCACTAAAAATGTTCACGGAAAATGCTTCACACGAAATGCAGACGCCACTGGCGGTAATCCGTTCAAAAGTAGAATCACTGCTTCAACTCAGCGAAGGCAAAGAAGCAATGGTGCATCAGCTGATGACCATTGAGGATGCCACTTTAAAACTTTCAAGATTGCATCAGTCCTTGCTCTTGCTTACAAAACTGGAAAACCGACAATTTGAGCTGAGCACACCAGTAGATCTGACGGCTATCCTCCTTCTGAAATTGGAAGAGCGTGAATCGCTGATCAATGCGAAGGAACTCATCGTTTCGGTTGCCACAGAGGAAGTTTATTTAAGTTTCCATCAGCACCTTGCAGAGATCATGATCAATAACCTGCTGAACAATGTGATCCGCTATACACCGCTTCATGGAACAGTGAGCATAAGGCTTTCAAAAGAATCATTGTCCATCAAAAATTACGCAGCAGATGGCCCTTTGAATAACGAGAAATTATTCCAGCGTTTTTACAAGGAAGAACAATCGGCTGAAAGTACCGGCCTTGGGCTTGCTATTGTAAAGGAGATCTGCACTTTGGCAGGCTTTCATATCCAGTACCGTTATGCGTCTCAGGAACACGAGTTCACGATTTATTTTAATACACAGTAGCCATAAACTTCAGAATCCCTACAAAATGTGGTGGTAGGTTTGGAAAAATGAACGACTATGAAAAAAATCTTATTGGCTCTGGCGCTTATTGTTACTATGGCAGTCATTGCCCAAAAAAACGTTGTAGCCCCTGATGCTGCAAAAGTAGCTTTTGCCAAAACCTATCCCGGAGCTGTGAAAATTAAATGGGAGCAGGAAGCTGGTAATTACGAGGTCTCCTTTACATTGAATGGCCAGAAAGGTTCTGCTATCTATGATCCGAAGGGAGGCCTGGTAGAGTCAGAACAGGAAATAAAGGTGACCGATTTGCCTGCAGTAGTCTCAGCCTACATGAAAAATCATTACAAAGGGGTTACCGTAAAAGGAGCTGCCAAAATTACAAAAGCAGACGGTACGGTAAACTATGAAGCGGAAATCAAAGGGAAGGATGTACTCTTTGATGCAAACGGAAAATTTTTAAAAGAAGTGAAAGATTAAAGTGATTTATTAAATTTTTATTATTTGCGATATAATTGCCCAGCGGCATAAAAAAACCTGACGAAGTCAGGTTTTTCTTCATTTTCTTATTGCAGAGAGGAAGGGATTCGAACCCTCGATACAGTTTCCCGTATACACACTTTCCAGGCGTGCTCCTTCAACCACTCGGACACCTCTCTGTTTAATGGGCTGCAAATATAGCTTCCCAAACGGTATAATCCATCAAAAAGTGGGATTTATCTGGAACGAATGGATGAAAAATAAATACAATATGTAGGCTCCATGGGTGCCGCGTTTACCGAGGCGCTTCCCGAGATCTCTACCGAAGCATCTTAATTCGGTAACATTACGGTAACAATTTGGTAACATTACGGTGTCAGTTTTGCAGCAATAAATCATATGCTGTGAAAAAGATCTTTTTTCTACTTCTTCTTGTTCTCACTTCTTCCTTTGTTTTTGCGCAAAAAGCCAAGGTTTCAGGAAAGGTTACGAACAATCGTAACGAGGGGCTGGCAGGTGTAACCATCAAAATAGGTGGTGCGGTATCCGGCATGACCAAAACAGATGTGGAGGGAAGATTCTCCTTTACTGTAGAAGCGGGTAAAAAATATTCCATTACCCTTTCTTATGTAGGATATAAAGAAAAGACCATCGACGATATCAATATTGCATCCAACAAGTCGGAAGAATACCTGGATGTAATTCTGGAGGAAGCAGGTAAATCCCTGACCGATGTAACGGTAAAAACTGCGGCCCGCAGCAATGCAAGAGGTGAAACCGTGAATGCGCTGATAGCCTTTCAAAAGAACACCAATACCGTAGCTTCCGTGATTTCTGCAGAAGCGATCCGCAGATCACCCGATAAAAATACCGGAGAAATTCTGAAGCGTACACCAGGCGCCAGCATCCAGGATGGTAAGTTCCTGATTGTGCGTGGTTTGGCGGAAAGATACAACCTGGCTATGTTGAACGGCGTACAACTGGGCAGCACGGAGCCAGACAGAAAAGCATTTTCTTTCGACCTGATTCCGGCCAACATGATTGATAATATTATTATCAATAAAGCCTTTGTTCCGGAATTACCCGGTGAGTGGGCAGGAGGACTGATCCAGGTGAATACCCGCGACATCCCTACTAAAAATTTCTTCAACCTTTCCGTAGGAACCGGATTCAATACCCAAACCATCGGACATAATTTTTACGAGTACAAAGGCGGTAAAACCGATTTCCTGGGAATGGACGATGGTACCAGATCTTTGCCAGCTTCTTATACCACCAAATCTGTATTTGATGCATTGAGCAGCCAGCAGAAAACAGCGATTGGTAAAGAGTTCGAAAATGTGTGGAACCCAACCGTATCAAGTGGCATCAACCGATTCAACGGACAGATTCAGATGAGCGGAGGATTTACCACTCAGGGAAAGGGCAGCCGTAAGCTGGGCGGTATTTTTGGTATCAGCTACAACAGAACAGCGCGTTATACCAAGGGAACCAACAGTGGATTCAACTTTATCGGAAACGGAACCTATACCCCCGACTTCAAATTCATCGACGATAAATACAGCAACGAAATTCTTTGGGGCGCACTGGGTAATATTGCTTACCAGTTCGATAACAACAACAAGGTATCTGTAAAATCCATTTTTAACATCAACAGCAACGATTACACTACGCTGCGTACCGGTCTGGAAAACAACAACAACACCCTGCTCGACAGTGCAAGGGGATATGAACTGGGCTTTAAACAGAACACTTTCTGGAACTCACAGGTAAGTGGTGAACACAATATCACTCCCAACCAGCTGAAATTAAAATGGTATGGATCCTTCACCATCTTAGATGGCTATATACCCGATCAGCGCAGGTTGTACTACCTTAAGAATAATTCCGCACCAGGCAATCCGTACACAGCGGTATTGAGTAACGTATTGTCTCAGAAAAGTGGTAACCGATTTTATCAGAACCTGAACGATTATATTTATTCTGCAGGAGCAGACCTCGCATATACGGTAGATGCATTTGGTGCCAAGCAAACCATCAAGGCCGGATACCTTTTCCAGGTGAAGGATCGTTTGTTCGATGCAAAGCCCTTTTCCATTTATCTGCCAAGAGACAATGCAGCGATACGCCTGCAGGGTCCATCCGATATATTCGCCGCTTCCAATTTTGGCGATGGTTCCGTAACCAGCACACAGCTGGCGTTTGATGCCATCAAAGGAAACCTCTACCGCTATGTGGCAAACTCAATATTGAATGCAGCCTATGTACAGTTCGATAACCAGTTCGGCAGTAAGCTCCGCGTAATCTGGGGCGCCCGACTGGAAGACTACGATCAGCTGGTGGGCAGCGTGGTAAAAACAGATCCACGTCACAACCACTCTACGGTTAGAGATGTATTACCCGGACTGAACGCCACTTATAAACTGAACAATCAGACCAATCTCCGTTTATCTGCTTCACAAACCGTGGTGCGACCGGAGTTCAGGGAACTGGCCACATTCCAGTACTACGATTTTGAAATGAACGCAGCGGTACAGGGATTGCCTACCATACAGCGCACCAAGATCACCAACCTCGATCTTCGCTACGAAGTATATCCAAGATCAGGGGAAGTAATTACAGCAGGGTTGTTCTACAAGCACTTTGATAAGCCCATCGAAATGATCTACAACTTTGGATCCGGTGGAGCCAGTGTATTCAATTTTGCTAATCCGCAAAGTGCCGATGCATACGGTGTGGAACTGGAGTTCAGAAAGAAACTGGATTTCATGGATGCCTTCAAGAATTTCACTTTCCAGGCCAACGGATCTTATATCTACAGCCGCGTGAAAGATGCCAACCTGATGCTGGATCGTCCTTTGCAGGGACAATCTCCATACCTGGTGAACGTATCGATGATGTACGATTTACCACAGCATGGACTTACTGCTACTTTGTTGTATAACCAGATTGGCCGCAGGGTAACATTTGTGGGAAGCCTGGATCAGCCGGATATTTATGAGTCTTCCAGACCCGTATTCGATTTTCAGCTCACCAAGAAGTTTGCAAGAGATCGGGCAGAGATCAAACTGAATGTATCGGATATCCTGAACCGCACCCTTTATTTCTATCAGAATCCCGATGGCAATACCAAGCTCAATCATGCAACGGATCCATACAGAATGAGCCGCCAGACAGGAACCAATATAGGTATCAGTTTCGGATACTCTTTTTAACTAATTCAATCCAAGAAAAAAAATACAAAACAATCATTATGAAAAAGTCGATCTTCCTGGTAGCAGCCCTCGCGGGTATTGCATTTACCAGCTGTCGTAAAATCGAAATGGATGGCGGTATCGTTACTGTGGTAACACCACCAACAACAACCGGTCAGACCATTACCCTGAAAGGAAGGATAGACAAGGATACCGTGCTGCGCGCTGGTAACAACTATATCCTTAGTGGTATTGTTTACATGGTGAACAATGCAACCATGAAAGTAGAGCCGGGTGTAACTGTAAAAGGAGACTACCAGGGAGCCAATGTGGCCGCACTGGTGATTGCCCGCGGATCAAAGCTCGTTGCAGACGGAACACAGGATAACCCCATCGTGTTCACTTCCAATTCACCCGTTCCGCGTTCCGGAGACTGGGGCGGAATTGTACTTTGTGGTAAAGCAAGCGTAAACAGTTCATTCACCGGAACCGGTGGCGGACCAGGTACCATGCAGGTAGAAGGTGGTATTGATAATGCATTCGGCGATGGAATTGCAGGCGGAGGCGCTACACCCAACGACGACGACAGCTCCGGCGTACTGCGTTATGTGCGGATTGAGTATGCAGGATATGCTTATCAGCCCGACAAAGAGATCAACAGCTTAACCATGGCAGCGGTAGGTAGAAAAACCGTGATCGATTATGTACAGGTAACCTATGCAAAAGATGATGCATTTGAGTGGTTTGGCGGAACAGTGAACTGCAGTCACCTGATTACCTACAAAACACAGGACGACGATTTTGATACCGATAACGGATACAGCGGAACCGTACAGTTTGGTATTGCCTTGCGCGATTCCACCATTGCCGATATTTCCAGAAGTGAGGCATTTGAAAGCGACAACGATCCAAGCGGATCGATCAATGGACCACAAACCAGACCTGTATTCACCAATATGACCGTGATCGGACCAAGGGCTACACTGGCCAATTCCGGCAACAGTCTGTACCTCGCTGCTGCACAGTTGCGCAGAAATACCGGCACATCTATTTTCAACTCCATCTTCCTCGGATGGCCACAGGGATTGCTGATCGATTCCAGGAATGGCCGTACCATGGAACTGAATATCATGGACAGCACCGTTCGTTTCAAAAACAATACCATTGCGGGTTGCGGACCGGTATCCGGAACAGACATCACATCTTATGCATTCATTGCATCTACTGCCAATACCCTGCAGTGGAACAGAGATTCTGTGGTGAACCGATTCTCCAACAGCGCATTCTCCAACAATATTTTAACCAATGTGTCTGATGCAAAAATGATTGCACCGTTCAGTTATTCTGTTCCCGACTTCCTGCCATTCGGTGGAAGCAACGGTAACCAGCTGATCTTAAACGGCGCAAGCTTTACCGATCCCAAACTGGCCAATGCCAGGGTGGTGAAATTCCGCGGAGCATGTGATGCCGCCGGTGTAGATGCCAACTGGTGGAGAGGATGGACCCGTTTCATCAATCTCTAGTAAAATAAGTATATGCCATACCTGGGGGGGTAGAACGTATACACAACCTAAACGCAAAGAGGTCCTGAATTAATTCAGGACCTCTTTTTATGCTGGAATAGTTTTGTAAAGGATTACCAGTTCGCAGCCTGGTCTTTGTTGATTCTTTCGGGTTGTTCCACCGGTTTGTTTTTCCAGTCTTTCTCGTACTTCACAAACCAGCTTAGCCAAAGACTGCGCGATAAACGCATCACGAGTGGTTGCAAAGCAATCAGGATCACGATATTGGCGCCGAGCCAGTAAAAAATGCGGTTGTCGTCTATGTCGAAAGTCATACCGATCAGTACCTTCCAGGCAACAAAAGTGGCAACAGTGAGGGCCACGGTGAGGGCGTAGCTCACATAGCCGGTACCGTAGTAAAAACCAACTTCAATTTCGGTAGGCTGGCCGCAAACGGGGCAGTTTTCGTGCATTTTCAGGTTGCCTTTGGCATAGGCTTTATTGGATTTGAAAATTTTTCCTTCTCTGCAACGGGGGCAACGATTGTTCAGCGCGCTGAACGGGTACACTTTATTAAGACTCATGACACAGAACTGATTTGCTAAAATGCAAAGGTACGAAATTAGCCCAACACCGTTTCCATTTTAAAACTCCTGGAGCCCTTAATCAGCAGGAAGGTATTGCTGAAATGCTGTGCAGACAGCCATTCCCGTGCAGCTGCAGCGTTGGGGAGCCAGATAAAAGGATGATCCACTTTTTCAAAATCACCCCCCACCAGTACCACCTGCGCCCAGTTGTATTGTTCAATGAGTTTTACCAGTGCATCGTGTTCGGCAATGCTGTCTTCGCCCAGTTCCATCATGGCGCCCAGCATGAGTACTTTGCGATCCGCTTTGAGCCCGGCAAAATTCTGAATGGCAGCCCGCATACTTGTAGGGTTGGCGTTGTAGGCATCCAGGATAATATGATTGGAATCTTTTTCGATCAGCTGGGAACGACTGTTCGAAGGTGCATAGGCTTCAATGGCTTCTTTGATTTTATGGTCCGGTACGCCAAAGAATTTACCAATGGTTGCTGCGCACAAAATATTAGGAAGGTTATAATCGCCTACGAGTTGCGAGTTGATCCGGTCTGTAGAAAGCCCCTGGTGAATCTTCACCTGTAAAAAAGGTTCGTTGGCCAGCACCGTTCCCTGCACCAGGCCGGCAGACTGACCGTACCAGATGATCTGCGGAATACCAGCGCTCATGGGATGCAGGTAATCGTAGTCGTCGTATACAAAGGCGGTACCATTGTTTACGCGGAGAAAATCGTAGAGTTCACCCTTGCCTTTTCTCACACCCTCCACACCCCCAAATCCTTCCAGGTGCGCTTTGCCACAGTTGGTAATGATTCCATGTGTGGGAAGGGTATAGGTGCAATATCCGGCAATTTCTTTCTGGTGATTGGCGCCCATTTCGATCACGGCCATTTCCGCATCGCGGCGAATGTTCAGGATGGTGAGAGGAACACCAATATGGTTGTTCAGGTTGCCCTGCGTGGTATAGGTGTTAAAATGCGAAGCCAGCACGGCAAAGATCAGTTCCTTGCTGGTGGTTTTGCCATTGCTACCGGTGATGGCAATGAAGGGAATATTGAATTGTTGCCGGTGGTATTTGGCCAGCTCTTGTAAAGTAGTGAGCACATCATCCACCAGAATAATGCGATGGTCCGCATCCGGAATGGCTTCATCCACAATGGCATAGGCGGCACCCTGTTGCAGCGCCTGCAAAGCAAACTGATTGCCGTTGAAGTTGGGTCCCTTCAAAGCAAAGAAAAGATCACCGCTTTTCAGTTTGCGGGTATCGGTCTGAATGGAAGGGTGGGCCAGGTAAATGGTATATAGTTCAGCTATTTGCACGGTACAATATGTTTTGGGTTAAAGACACAAAAAGGATTCAAAGTTTTCTCTGTGAACAACATGATAAGCCGCATCCGGGTAAGCCAGTTTAAAACTGTTGGGTACTTTTGATTTTGCCAAAGGGTTCCATTTAAACTCGTAGGCAGTGAGCCTCCCATCTGCTTCCTCCAGAAAATCGATTTCCTGTTGTTCCTTGGTTCTCCAGTACCAGTAATTTACCCATTGCCGGTTATATGTTAAATATTTTATGCGCTCGGCTACTAAAAAATTTTCCCATAACCCGCCAATATCCGTACGGTTTTCTATCTGGCTGAAATTCGCAATCAACGCATTCCGGATGCCATTGTCGTAAAAATAAATTTTCCTGCTTTTCTTCAATTCGCTTCTCAGATTTCTGCTGAAAGAGCCGAGGCGGAAAATAATATAAGCCTGTTCGAGGATGCCAATGTATTTCTCAATGGTTTTGGCATCCAGTCCGCAAAGCTTAGCCAATTCGCTGAAAGAAACCTGCGATCCAACCTGCAAAGCGAGCGCCTGCAGCAATTTCACTACGGCGTCGGGTCTTTTGATCTGATCGAGCAATAAAACATCCTTGTACAGGTAGCTTTCGGACAATTGCTTCAGCAATTCCTTTTCATTACCCGGATGGTTTACAATATCGGGATAGTAGCCATATACCAGCCTGTGGGGCAACATCCTGGTTTCTTTGAGCAAGCCGTGGTGATTTACCATTTCCTGAACGGATAAGGGAAACATATTGAATTCCCATTTTCTGCCGGTTAAGGGTTCGTTTACGTGATTCGCCAATTCAAAAGAAGAACTGCCGGTAGCCACCAGCTGTACATCCGGAATCTGGTCGGTGATCAGTTTTATCCGCAATCCAATTTGGGGAATGCGCTGGGCTTCATCAATAACAACGGTCTGGTTGTTGCCAATGATGGCTTTCAGCCTGGTAGAAGTTAAATTGGCAAAGAGGTTCTGCACATCCGGTTCGTCTCCGTTCAGCCACAACACACCGGTCTGGTGGGCAAAAAGGTTGTTGAGCAGGGTGGTTTTGCCAACCTGCCTAGGGCCCAACAACACAATAGCCTTGCCGGAACCCAGTTTGTTGCGGATGCTCTTTTCGAGAATGCGGGATACCATGATGGAAAATTCAACCCAAAAATAGGTATAAAATAGTCCAAATCCCGAAAAGTTGCGATAATTCAGGAATTGAATCCCGAAAAGTTGCGATAATTCGGGAATTGAATCCCGAAAAGTCGGAAAAAGATCCGATAATGGGTGCCGCGCGGGCAGCTTATTCGTCTCCCAGATTAAACACCACGCCCAGGCGGAGGGTGTTGCTCAGCGGGTTGCGGGTAACACCGGAGCCGGAAGGCACGAGGTAAGAAACGTTCACGCTCATGAAGTTGAGGTTGAAGCCGGCGCCAGCAGAAAAATAGCGGCGGTTGCCCCTGCTCTTGTCTTCGTAAAAATAGCCGGCCCGCAGCATGAATTTTTCGTCGTAAGCATATTCAGCACCAACCGAAATCTGCAAAGAATTCAGCTGGTTGCTGCCATCGCCGAACGATTTGAACCAGCTGGAAACAACGCCGGTGGATCTGTAGTTGGCCAGGTTGGTGGAATCAGTAGTGTAGTTGCCGGTAGCAGCAGGAGAAACAGGTACCAGTAATTTATTAACGTCGGCCGCAAAAGTAATTTTGTTCATGTCGTTGATGGCCTGTGTATAAGCCACACCCAGCCCCAGGTTGGCAGGCAGAAAATCCTTGTTCCTGGCATCGTTGGTATAGCCCACTTTGGTACCCAGGTTAGACAGGGTAATGCCCCAGTTCAGGCCCTGGCCATCGGCGTTGAGGCCATGATAAAACAGCGAAACATCGCCGGCCAAAGCATTGCCGGCACGATATACCACACCGGTACCTACATCGCCTACAACCAGGCGGGAGTTGATGTAGCGAAGGGCAACACCCAGGCTCAGTTTATCGCTCAGCACGCGGGTATACCCACCATCAATGGCAAATTCACTGGGGCGAACCGTGTTCAGGATATTACCGGAGAAGTCGGTGAGTTGAATATTGCCGAGGCTGAAGAAACGCAGGGAGCTGGAGATGATATTGTTTTCATCTAACTTATGATAGAACGCACCGCTGGCGAGGTATACATCGTTCAGTCCCAGGTCGCGCAACCAGGGAGTATAGTTGAAGGCAATGCCGGTTCTTCTTTTTGCAAAAGCCACTTTGGCCAGGTTCCAGAAAGGCGCATTGGCTTCGGGGTTGGTGGCAATGGCAGCATCACCCATACCACCTGCACGGGCATCCGGAGAAATCCGCAGGAAGGGCACAGCCGTAGAAACAATATTAATGGAGTCGGCCTGTGCCTGCGCACCGGAATATACAGATGCACACAAGAGGAACAGGGCCAGCATTTTTTTAATGGACATACACTAAGAATAAGTAAACAATCAAATGAATTAGCGTAGAAATAATACCATTCAGTTCATTTAGAGCAGCAACAATTGGCCAGCTTGCTGAACCTGCTGCGTTGTTGTAGATACAATGATACGATAAAAATAAGTTCCGCGACTCAATTTTCTACCGGAATCGGTATCCCCATTCCAGCGAAGCTGAACAGTTCTGCTGCCGCTGCTGTTCACGCGATTCAGCAACTGTTTCACCCGCCTTCCCTGACTGTCGGAAATAAGAATTTCTACCAACAAGTTGGTATGCGGCTGGTTGTGTTCAAAGCTGAATTGCGTAGTGCCCGAAAAAGGATTGGGAAAATTGCGCACTGCAGCAATCGTAAGTTGATCCTGTGCAACAATCCGGAAATCCAGCGAAGCTTCATTGGAATTGTTCAGCACATCCCAGGCTTTCAGTTTCAGCGAATGTTTGCCCGGCGATAGTACCGGCAATTGAAACTGCAACTGACCGGCCTGGTAACTGTTGGTGCGGTAACTGAAATAATTGTTCAGCACCACTTGGTTGCTGGTGGCGCCATCTATCACCAATGTGATGTCGTGACCAATGCTGTTGCCGGTGGCATTTATGCCGGAAGAATCCGAGAGCTGTGCAATCAGAAGCGGCGATTCGTTGGAGAGACCACCCTGCATGAACAAAGTGTCGTTCAGGAAGAGGCGGATATCCGGCCCCTTGGTGTCGGCAGGAATGGCAGCAGCAAACCCACTGATACCAATGGGTGTAGCGCCAGCTGCATCGGAAACCCCGTTCGATGCGTACAGGCTGATGGAACCCAGGCCGGGAGTAAACCGAATGTCTTTGGGTAAAATAAAAGAACAGTAGAAGCGACCGTTGGCAACCGATACCTGGCCATTGAACAAGACCGAACCTTGTTCGGAGAAACTGGTAACCGGGCTGGAAGGCTTATTGCCAAGGGTTTTAACCGATTGAGGTTTGTCGTAAATAATCACGGAGGCAGTGCCGTTGAAGGAAGCATCTACCCCGCCGGAGGGCAACAATACCGAACCGCTTAAACGGTATTTACCCAGGGCCTGTAAGCTGTCTGAAGTATTGAATGGAAAACCATTGATGGAGTCGATGCGCATCAAACCCTTTGGCAGCGCCAGTTGCATGGCAGGATCGCCCAGCAGCGCAAACTTGCGGCTGTTCAAAATATCACCGCCGGAAGCGGCAGCGTTGTTCTTGGCAATGCGAACGGATTCACCGAGTGAAAGGTATTGGCCATTCGCACCACGTTGTAAAGCCACTTTCATGAACTGTTCGTTCATGATGCGGTTGCTGTACGCAAAAACCAGTCGGGTAGTGGTCAGCAAAGCAATGCCACCTGAAGTATTACCATGCAGTAAAAATTCGCCCAAAGATTTTTTAGCCGGATCATCGTGGGGAGCAAAATCGCAGCTGGCTGTGATGAAGAGCGGAAGCTTATCGGGATTGTTGAAGCGGTTAACTTCAGCGCTGCTGAACACAGCTTCTTCGGTGAGTCGCTGGTCGTTGCCATGACCGCTGTAATTGAAGAGCAGTGCTCCATTTAAGACCTTGTTCACGATGGCTTCGCTAACAGCAGGATACCTGGCGCCACCTGCACCACTGACCAAAGGAAAAGCATCGAGGTAGATCTTATTGGGATGCAGCACCGGATTGGCATCCACAGCAGCAGTTGCAATGGACTCGGCATCGGAGAGGTGCAGGTTGTTGTCCTGGTCATCGGCCAGGAAAATCATTTCCCTGCGCCAATCGCCCAGGCTGGCAGGGCTGTGGTAGCGAATGATTTTATCAACCATCAATTTGGCATCGGCAGCGGTAGCAACCGGAATGCGGCCAACGGCAATCGCGAGTGGAGCGGGGGAACTGAGGTTGTTGATGTTGTCGGAATTACCAATCAGACCAAAGAAATCGTCGGAGGTAAAACTCAGCAAAGGATCCAGGGAATTGTTGCTTTCGTACACCGGAACCAGGTTTACGTTGTTACTGATCCTGTTTTTGGGATCAAAGGAACCGGCTCCGAACAGGAGCAGGTAGTTGGGTTGAACGCCCGTGATCGCCGACTTGTTCACCATCCATTTTAAAAAGTCGCGAATGGCGGTAGGATCGGGGGAGCCGGAAGCAAACTCATTATAGATTTGTCCTAAAAGGAGCACCGTATCGGATAAGCCGTACTGCTGCAGGTGAAAATCGGCCAGGCGTTGCGCCTCTTCCCGCAGGGAAGGATGGGTAACAATGATGCCCTTCACCGGGGGCAGGTTGTGCAGGTTCTGGTTGGGAACAGCGCCCAGGGCAACCGGGGTAAGGGTATGCGTAGGACCAAAAGCCAGGTATTCGCGTACCCGGTTCAGCCGGTTATTGAAGCGGGCAATATTTCCATTCAGGGAAACCGGCATCCTGACCGGGTTCAGCGGATCGGATACATCCCAGACCCGGGTACCCAGGGGGGCGTTGCCAATGGAGAATTCCCCAACAGCGCCGGGGTTGGTGGGTTGTATGGAGGCCGGATCGCGGAAGCGCAGCAAGCCAACAGCATTGTCGGGCTCATTCACCGGATCGTAGAATTGAAGTGATCTGCGAGCCTGGATCGAAAAACTGTTCAGCCAGCCATCGGCACCCGGATCGGCAGACTGGTAGTTGAACTGCAGGTCGAGTGGGCCACCGTAAACCGATACAGCGGAACTGGATCGGATCTCCCGGGCATAGGCATCGAGCAGTCCACCGCTGACCGGTGAAAAAAGGTTGTTTTGTAGTGGACGGCCGTTGAGCGATACCAAAAATTCAGCGGGAGCGCTGATGGATCTGCTGGTGGTATGGGTAAAAACCCGAACGGGATCCGGCCCAAGGATACCGGCCCATTTCAGGGAGAAAGTACGGGAGGCCGTACCTCCAAAACGGTTGTTGAAGGCTTCACCCACCCAGTACTTACCACTGCTGAGCAGGTTGCGGAGGGGATTTTCTCTGGCGTACCGGTCCAGGAAACTGTTGATGAAAACAGAAGGATCGGACAGGGAATCCGCAGCAGCCATGCGTTTGCGCGGAAGCGAACCGCCCGCAGCGGGACCCGCCGTAATAAAATAAAAAGCCGTATCGGAAAAAAGGTTTTTCTGAAAGCTGAAGGAAACACCATCATTGTTGGCAATCCACTGGTGAGGGCCGGGAGCATAGAACAGGAGGAAGTCGGAGCCGCTGAAGACCCCGTCGCCTCCATCGGAAATTTCAATGGCATTTTCGGCCAGATCGTTGATCCTTGGCAGGGCATTGTTTTCGGGAAGCATGGCGCCTCCGTTGCCAAACAGACCGATGGAGTTGGAAGCCACCGAGGCAGGAAAGCCCAGGGAGGCCAGCATGGAAGCATCAATCCGGTAAACGCCTTCGCGAACCACCCCTATTTTAGCCCAGGTGCCGGAGGAGAGAACAGACGGAATTTTGTAGTTCTGCTGTGCATGTGCGGAACTGTAAAAAACAGCGAGAATGCACAGAAATACATATTTCATATAATATAATGCCAGATCCAGCGTTTTAACCCATTAGCGTATCTAAAATTAGGGTTTTGCTAACTAATATTTATATACATTCGCTCTGAAAAAAACCGAATATTTGAAGTAGAACTTTACTTATTCAAACATTGAACATGCAGTTATCCAGAATTTCACAGAACATCGTATTGCTCCTGGTTGTAGCGGGTTTTGCTTCATCCTGTAGTTTTTTTAAGAAGAAGCCGGAAAAGTCGAATACCACTGGTTGGAACTACAACGACAAAAACTACGGCAACTTTAATGTGGTTAATCCCAAGGATATTCCAACAGCACCCGGACTGGTATTTGTGCAGGGTGGTACTTTCACCATGGGGGCCACACAGGAAGACGTGATGGGCGACTGGAACAACGTACCGCACCGTGTAACCGTGAACTCATTCTTCATCGATAAAACAGAAATCTCCAACCTCAACTACCGCGAATACCTCTACTGGTTAGAAGGTACATTTGGCGGAGCGGGAATGGATTCTGTGGTAACAGCTGCCTTGCCCGATACCCTGGTATGGAGAAGTGAGCTGGCCTACAACGAGCCCTATGTAGAACAATATTTCCGTCACCCGGCATACAACAATTATCCGGTGGTAGGCGTAACCTGGAAACAGGCCACCGAGTTTTGTATCTGGAGAACCGACCGCGTGAACGAACTGGCCCTGATGAACAAGGGATTCCTCGATAAGAAAACCCAGATCAAGAAAACTCTGAATGGTGCAGGACAGGACAACTTCAATACCAAGGCATATTTGCTGGGTGAATACCAGGCAACACCGGGTAAGGAAGTAACTTCCAAGAAGAATCCGCTGAAAGATGCGCAGGGCAGACCAAGAACCACTGCCAAATTCGAAGACGGTATTATGTTTGGCGATTACCGCCTGCCAACAGAAGCAGAGTGGGAATATGCCGCATACGGATATATCCTCGAAAATCCACAACGCAAATCCAAAGGAACCAAGGGCGAAGAGGTAATTGCCAACAAGCAGATCTATGCCTGGAAGAACGATGGATTCGACAACCTCCGTTACACCAAGAAAGGGCAGCCTCAGGGTTCTTTCCTGGCCAACTTTAAAAGAGGTAATGGTGATAACATGGGTGTGGCCGGCGGTCTGAACGATAACGCTGCTATCCCTGCCGAAGTAACTTCTTTCCAACCCAATGGATTTGGTATCTATAACATGAGTGGTAACGTGAACGAGTGGGTAGCCGATGTTTACCGTCCTACCACCGGTGATGATGCTGATGATTTCAATCCGTTCAGGGGTAACGTGTTCCAGCAAATCGATCGTTCCGGTGGCGAAGGCAACCTGCGCGACGATAAGGGCCGCATCAAAATGATTCCTGAATCTGATTCTGCGCTGCGCAACAGAAGGAACTACCAGAAAGCCTATGCTGTTAACTACCTCGATGGTGATTCTTCCAGCGCTGTTGGTTATGGTTATGGCATCACTACCCTGATCTCTGATAAATCCAGGGTGTACAAGGGTGGTAGCTGGAACGATCGTGCTTACTGGCTCAGCCCCGGTACCAGAAGATTCCTGGAAGAAACAGAGAGTCTGAGTACTTTAGGTTTCCGTTGTGCCATGAGTCATTATGGTTCTGCGGAAGGTACCAGCAGAAAATCTAAAACGGGTAATTTCTTCCCTACCAGAAGAAACAAACGATAACTTCTTATAATTTTTGATTGATGGGCCGCTGAAATACAGCGGCCTTTTTTATTTTCTGCGCGATCCAACAGGAATCGCTCGCAATTTGCATTGCGCGATCCACCAGGCGTCGCTCGCTGCAAAGCAATGCGGTTCCTTATGCGGGAGTTACTCTTTGCGCATTGCTTTAAAGGCTCGCTCCTGCCTGTTGGATCGCGCTGGAATATTGTAGGAGGTTATAAATTTCCTATAAACTGTAGGGGGCGTCTTAAGTAGTTGCTTTGTTTGGTTTTATTATGCCTGCTTCGGCCAGTTGCAAGCGCTCCATACGATATACCATGTGAGACCAGTTTCCAAAAAAGACAGCATTACATAGAATATTCTCCATTCCGAAAATGATGAAATTCCTACAAGTAAAGTGAACAGGGTCAGGATAATGCCAATTGCCATATTTAAAATCCTATTCCATTTTGGTTTTAGCTGGAGTGATAGAAAAATCATCAGAGATGGGAGCGTTAAAAGTATGGTAGCCAAAAGTAATTTGTATGGCGTATTCAATAGGTTATGGCCATTCAGGAGACCTGCAACTTTTTTGGGAACATATAATTCAAAATAGTCGCCATAGATATAAAGAAACATTACAGATGCCCAAAGAGCGGAAAGCTTTAGTTTGATATTGATTTTGAAATCTTCGTATTTCATTTTTTTTATTTTATTTTTTCTTTGTTTGTAAACCTGCAATCCTGGCTGTTTTTTTATTTGCTGTCATATTTCGTTTCTTGAAACAGGTTGTGCGGTTTTTCTTTGAAGTTGTTTTTGAAAGCAAGAGAAAGCAAAACAATAAATAATAATAAGCCTAAAAGCACTAACAGTTGGTTACGTGAAACCTTTTGAATTTCATGTTTCTGTTTTGCATCACATATTTCCCCGGGACAGTATTGCGCTTTGTCTTTTTTGATAATACCATAAAGTTTGCAACCAATGCAAATTCCGAATGCTGATTCAAAAAACATCAGCACCAGGCAAATAAGGCAGGCAATGCCTGTAATTAAACTATAGGCATTTAGAACTACCAGCAGAAAAAACATCACAGTTGATATTACAAATCCAATGTACCAGGCAAATTTTTTCTGAGCAGCACCAACATATTCGGGGTATTGGCTGCCAACAATTAAACGGCCAATGATTAAAAGCGGAGCAAACTTTGGATTAACAAATAAACGGACCGAAAATTCAATTACGAAAACGGAAAGCACATATTTCACAGGCACAAAATTTTCAGTGCTTAAAATGAGTACTAAAGAAATAAAAGCCAGCAGAAACATAATTCCGGCCGTAGCCCGAATTTCCCTGTTGTTTAAAACGGGAATAGAGTAGCCATTAACTATTTCACCAAAATGTTTGTGTTGTTTCATTTTTTAAATATTTACTTCTCTCAACAAAATGTTCCAAATACTATCCTTGAATTTTTCAGTAAACAATGAAAAGTGTCCGATTTTTAAAACCTTAAAATTCTCCGGCAAAAAGTGCAGTCTTTTTATACTGGCATTTTCAAATTTTGCAGTTAGCCTCTCCACAGATTTTTTTGGAGCAAAAAAATCATCATCAATACTTATAGAAGTGATTTCACATTTTATTCTGTCAAAGTACAAATCGTTGCAGGGAATGCCGGAGAATAAATACTCACTGTTCCTGCACCATTTTGCCCACTCCTGAGCAATATTTTTAGGTAAGCTCTCCATCCTGCTGATTTTTTTAGAAGGTAAATACCCGTATCCTTTTGTTAGCAGAGGAATCAACAAGTGCCAGTATGCCCACATATGTATTTTAGCAAATCCTTTCCAGAATTTCCAATAGCCAGATTGAGATGCAACCAAAATTATTCTGTCTGCCATACAAGCGGATGGAGCTAAACCGATTAGCTGACCGCCAATACTATGGCCCAAAAGAATGATTTTATGGTTAGGGAAAGTTTCAACGGCGTATTTAATTACTGCTTCCAGATCCCTGTTTCCCCAATTTGCCAGGCTGCTGTTTTCATCTTTGATATTTCCATACAAAGATTTACCGATACCTGTGTAATCAAATGTGATTACTGAAATCTTATTCTCCCGAAAGAATTGGGCAATTTTTCTGTAAAAAGATTGTAATACCCCGGTGGCAGATATAATAATCATTATTTTATCTGAGCCCGCAGCATGATACAGACTGCAGTTAATTACTTTGTGTTTGCTTGTGTTGATTGTAAACAATTGCATAAAAGAAATGTAGCTCTTATGCAATTTGACTAAATAATCATCTCAAAAATTAGTTTATCTACGAACAGCGTTTTTTTGTATACAAAAGGTCATATTTAATTAACGATGCGAAAACAAGGGCCGCATTTCTATTTCTATACAGGTTGCTTTACACAATTAGGCAGTTCGTAGACACAAAAAGCGCTTTCGTAGACATTGTAACCGAATAGGCAGGTTTTGGGTATTTTTATGGTACAAACTCTGAAATGAAAAAAGGGATAGATAAAGGGCTATTGAAATTTTACCTGTACACGGATTTGGTTTTTTTGTTGGTGTATTCTTTCGGAGAATTTTTTGCATATCCGGAAACCTTTATTAGCCGGATTATCAACAGTGTTTTCCTGGTTGCTTATCTTACAATACTGAATTACATTTTATTTGAGAAAATTTTGCGTTTGTTTACCTGGCCATTTAAAAACAACGGACGCGCATTTTTCTTTCTGTTTATAGCTGTTCTCTTTTATACATTCGGATTGTATGGCTGGCGACAGCTATGGATAGCGTTTGGTGCTTATATAGATTATACACCCCAACTCTCTTTTTTGAAAGGAGTTGTTGTTCATTCTCAATTTAGTATTGCCTGTTTCATATTTTTTGCAATAGTGCGCAACATATATAACAACATCAGGCTTAGAGAAAAAAACAGTCAATTAATCATAGAAAAAAAGGAAGCTGAACTGAACTATTTAAAAGCGCAAACCAATCCGCATTTCCTGTTCAATACACTCAATAATATTTATTCATTAGCAAGAGATAAAAGCGACCTGGCTCCTGAATCCATTTTGCGGTTGTCTAAAATTTTGCGTTTTATGCTGTATGAAACCGGAGGTGATTTTATAACAATAGACGAAGAATTGAAAATAATAACAGATTATATAGCGCTTGAAAAACTCCGTTATGATGATTCTATACTTGTTACACTGAACACGGATATTGAAAATTCAAAACAACTTTTACCGCCGTTGCTGCTTATTCCATTAGTAGAAAATGCCTTTAAGCATGGCGCTTCAGAAACAAGAAATAAGCCCTTTGTAGCTATTCAGCTTACTGTAAAACAACAGCAGTTGTTGTTTACTGTAAAAAATTCAACAGAAGAAACTACTGACGCACATGAAGTGAAAGAAAATATCGGACTTTCTAATTTACGCAGACAGTTGTTGCTGCTCTATAAGGATTATCATTTGTCTGTAGAGTATGAGAACGCTGTATTTGTATCAACATTAAGCATCAATTTAACCAGCAATGTCTAAAATAAAATGCATTATAATAGAGGATGAGCCACTTGCCGTTAAAGTACTGTCGGACTATGTTGCACAAGTACCTTTTTTGCAATTAGCGGGCAGCTTTAAGGATGCCATCCTTGCAACAGAATGGTTGCGCACAAACGAAGTGCAGTTGATTTTCTTAGATATTCACCTGCCCAAACTGAAAGGAATGGCTTTTTTAAAGACGCTCACCACCAAGCCTGCGGTAATTATTACTACTGCTTACCACCAGTATGCTGTTGAAGGATTTGATCTGGATGTAACCGATTATCTCTTAAAGCCCATCGGGTTTGAGCGCTTTTTAATTGCCGTGAATAAAGTAAGGGTTAACGGTGAAGCTAAGGGCTATTTATTTCTTACTGTTCAAAAGAAAAAAGTAAAAATTTTATTTTCCGAAATTCTTTATATCGAAAGTCAACGGGAGTATATCAAAGTGGTTACTGAAAAAAAGGAATTTATATCAAGAATGAGTACTCAGGAAATTGAGCTACTCCTGCCTGCCCATCTATTTAAGCGCATCCATCGTTCATTCATTATTTCCATTAATAAGCTGGAATCTTTTACGGCTGAATCTGTTGAGGTGAACGGCATTTCTATCCCTATCGGAAGGGGGTATAAGGAGGTTATTGATAATCTCTGATAGTTGTTTGCCGTACATTTGGCCAGAAATCACCTACTCTTAGTAGCTTATTCCTGTGCCCAACAACTCTAATACACCATCAATGCTGTATTGACTATTGACACCCATCTATTTGGCTGTCCATTATAATACGTTGGTATATCTCATCAGCGCGATCTACCAGGCGTCGCTCGCTGCAAAGCAATGAGTTTCCTTATGCGGGAGGTCCTTGTTTTGCATTGCTTTAAAGGCTCGCTCCTGCCTGTTGGATCGCGCAATGCAAATTGCGAGTGATACTTGTGCCATGCAACTATCTTAAGTATATTAAATCCATACACATACCAGGTAGATGAAGTACAATCAGGAATTAAACAATTTTAATATTTTCAAAACTTTTCTTACACTAGTATTGATAATAAAATCAGAGTTTATTGTAGCAACAGTGCAGGATTGGAAAACAAAAAGAGGATCATTTTCATGATCCTCCAAAAAATTAACCTGATAGCTTAATTAGCTCTGGGCTAAACAGCGGCATACCAGGAATACAGTACAAACTTATTAATTAAATCCAATTTTAAAAAAAAAATCTTAAACAAGCTATGATTAACCATCATCTAAATGCCTAACAATCAATTCCATACAGCCATTTCAACACATCGCTTTAATAGGTATTTAATTGCTTGCAATAATAACCGGAATAAAGCTGAATTATTATACAGAACCAATATAAGACTGTCACAAGAACTTTATGCAATTATTGGCCTTTTTGAAGTGATTTTACGAAACTCAATAGACAGGCATTATACTCAAATCAAAGGTGAGTTTTGGCTGGAAGATGCAGTTGAACCAGGGGGATTTCTCGATGGTTTCGGGTGTGAAGATTCATTTCACAATGTGCAAGAAGCTATATTCAGGCTTCAAAATAAATACACACATGACGGCTTGATAGCTCAACACACTTTCGGATTTTGGGTATATTTATTTGCACCAAAGCAATATGCAGCAGCAGGAAACACATTGCTAAATGCATTTGTTAACCGTCCATACGGTACAAAGCAAAAAGACATACTGCAGAATCTCATAAGAATCAATGAAACAAGGAATCGTGTTGCACATTACGAACCTATATGTTTCGATCATAAAGAAATTTCAACTCAAAAAATCAGAAAAAGATATCGGTTAGTTATTGAAATGTTGAGATGGCTTGGATGTGACCATAGAAAAATTTTGTATAGGTTAGATAGAGTAGAAAATACAATAGCCTTGATAGAAGATATCAAAAAGTATAAGAATGGATGGCCTGTACAAGTTCGCTATTTTTTTTCAAGAATCAACTTCAAGTAATCATAGCCAAGAAACCACCATATCCAGCGCGATCCAACAGGCAGGAGCGAGCCTTTAAAGCAATGCGCATAAGGAACACCCGCATAAGGAACCGCATTGCTTTGCAGCGAGCGATGTCTGGTGGATCGCGCGTTGCAAATTGCGAGCGATTCCTGATGGATCGCGCCGATGGGAACTATAAAAACCCTGAAGGCGTTGTAGGCAGGTCTGAAATATTATTTAAATAGATCTCAGCAAACAAACCGCATGAGCGGTGAGTCCTTCTTCGCGTCCTACAAAGCCCATTTTTTCGGTGGTGGTGGCTTTGATGGAGATATCGCGGGTGGAGATGTCGAGGATGCCGGCGATGGTTTCCTGCATGTCGGCAATATGGGGTTTGATCTTGGGCGCTTCGAGGCAGAGGGAAGCGTCTATATTAACAATGGCATAGCCCTCGCGGGTAATGAGGTCTTTGGTTCGTTTCAGCAGGATTTTGCTGTCGATGTTTTTGAACTCGGCGGAAGTGTCGGGAAAATGATAGCCGATATCGCCCAGACAGGCAGCTCCCAACAGCGCATCACAGATGGCATGGAGCAGTACATCGGCATCGCTGTGGCCCAACGCACCTTTGTGGTGGGGGATTTTAACTCCGCCAATCACCAAATCTCTTCCTTCAACCAACTGATGAAAATCAATGCCGTAACCTATCCTCATAAAACACGAATTAATCGGCAAAATTAGGTATTAATCCTCATTAACCGATTTACCATTTGTTTAAACATCAAATGTCGTAATTTTGCGCCATTAAGTTTATATGAATAAACTATTTTTCTAATATATATACACTTTATGTCTGCTAAAATACGAGTGGCTGTTGCGGGGGTTGGTTCATGTGCGTCGGCTTTGATTCAGGGGGTTGAGTTTTATTCCAGAAATACAGATAAAACCTATGGGCTGATGTATCCGGAAATTGGCGGATACAGGCCGGCTGATATTGAATTTGTGGTAGGTTTTGATATCGATGCGCGCAAAGTGGCGCATTCCCTCCAGGAAGCCATCTATGCCCATCCCAACTGCAATATGCAGGTCATTGATCCAGCTACCAAATTCCGTTGCATTACCCCGGAGGCAACCGTATTCCGCGGACCAACCCTCGATGGTATTGCACCGCATATGCGTTCGCTGAACCCCGACATCACGTTTGTGGAAGACGATCAGCAGCCGGTGATGAGCCCCGACGAATACAAAAAGATCTTAAAAGATTTCAAGGTAGATATATTACTGAACTATATGCCGGTAGGCTCCGAAGAAGCGGCCCGCTGGTATATTGAGCACGCAGTGGAAGCAGGCATTCATATCGTAAACTGCATGCCTACATATATATCCACTGACGATGCCCGTGCGCTGGAAGCCAAGGCCGTTCAAAACAGGGTAACCGTGGTGGGAAGCGATATGCGTTCCAGCTATGGCGCCAGCCGATTGTCCGAAGTATTGCAGGGCAGTATGATGGATTCCGGACTGGTGGTAACGCAGCATATCCAGATGAACATGGCCGCCGGTACCACACAGGGACAGGAGCACATCATCAACGGACGTTCTGCCAATACCGATTTTCTGAATATGGCCGAAAAGAACCGCCTCCACAACAAGCATATTTCCAAAGAGAACGTACTCAGCGGACAGTCGATCGTACGTGGGGTGGGAACAGAGGGAACCACCATGTTTGCCGGCCCGTCTCTTACCGTGGTACAACGTCCGGGAGGAGTGTATATGGGAACCGATAATAAAGTATGTAATATAGATATAGTGGCCTACGGATATGCCGGCGCCCGTTACGAACTCACAGCCCGCCTGAGCGTGCAGGACAGTCCGAACAGTGGCGGTATAGTGGTAGATGCCATTCGCTTCTGTAAGGTAGCACAGGAGATGGACATCATCGGCTATCTCCGCGGACCATCAGCCTGGTCGCAGAAAACCCCGCCGGTACACATGACCACGGCCGATGCCAAGTTCGAGTGCGATGCCATGGCCCGCAGGGTGTATACGCCTATGACCGAAAAGCAAAAAGCATCGGTGCTGTATCCCAAAGATGGCGCACAGCCCAACCTGGAACTGCTGGAGTACACTTTTCAAAAGGCAAAAACCGAATACGAATAAAGAAGGCGTAGTTCTACGCTAGTCTGGTAAACTGAAAAACTCCATATTTGTGATTATGGAAAAGCAAACAATCGGAGTTGTAGGTTTGGGCTATGTAGGGCTGCCGCTTGCACTGGCATTCGCCACCAAATATTCCGTGAAGGGATACGATACCAATGCAACGCGGATCAGTGAGCTTCGACAGGGCATTGATATTACCCACGAGGTAACTACAGAGCAGATCAGGTCTGCGAGTTCCAGGACCCTGCAGTTCACTACAGAGCTACTGGCGCTGAGAGATTGTACCATTTACATCATTACGGTACCCACCCCATTAGACAAAGAGAACCAGCCCGACCTGAGTTATCTGGTAAGGGCCACCAGTTCCATCGGCAGTATCCTTAAAAAAGGAGACCTGGTAATTTATGAGTCTACGGTATATCCCGGATGCACCGAAGAAGTATGTGTGCCGGTGCTGGAAATGTTTAGCAAGCTGGCCTACAACAAGGATTTTTTTGTGGGCTATTCGCCGGAACGCATTAATCCAGGCGATAAAACCCGCCCCATCACCTCCATACAAAAAATCACATCCGGATCCAGTTTGCGGTGTGCGCAGAGAGTAGACCAGTTGTATGCCAGCATTATTACGGCAGGAACGTACAAAGCGCCTTCCATTAAAGTAGCAGAAGCGGCCAAGGCCATTGAGAATGCACAGCGCGATGTAAATATTTCGTTCATGAACGAGCTGGCGCTGATCTTTGACCGGCTCCGGATTGATACACAGGAAGTGCTGAAAGCGGCCTCCACCAAGTGGAATTTTCTGCCCTTTAAACCGGGGCTGGTAGGCGGACACTGCATAGGCGTGGACCCGCATTACCTGGCGTTCCGGGCCATGCAAACCGGATACACCCCGCAGGTAATCCTCAGCGGAAGAAAAGTGAACGAACAGATGGGGGTGTTTGTGGGCGAGAAAGTCATTGCCCTGCTGGCCAAAAAGTTCCTGGGACATATCAGCGGTAAAACCGTGTTGATCCTGGGTTTTGCCTTTAAAGAAAACTGCGCCGATACCCGCAATACCAAGGTCATAGATATCTACACAACATTAAAATCGGCCGGGCTGGAAGTAGCTGTGTACGATCCACAGGTACATGCCGGCACTGTACAAAAAACATATGGGATCAGCCTGGTTCCCACACCGGCCCCCAACTACGATGCCATTGTACTGGCCGTTGCGCACGAAGCATTTCATCAGCTCGATTTTACGGGCTACAAAGAACGTGGCGCCATCATCTACGATGCAAAGAGCGTGTTGCCTGCGGAGCTGGTGGCGGGAAGATTGTGAGGAAGAATTATTTTTTATAATTAACTGATATCTAAGTTCAAGTAATAAGTGCAATTTTTTGTTGTAGCACTTGATTAGGGGTTAAGTAATTAAATTTTCTAACTGGTCTATCATTTAATAATTGTTCAACACGTTTTACTTGATAATCTGTCACCACACTAAGGTCAA
>JAEUVE010000016.1 GCA_016786865.1 Sediminibacterium sp.
AATCTGCCACCGTCCCCGTGCAGGTTCCACTCCGTTCGGCTACGCTACGCTTCGCCTCACTTCGTTCCACCTGCACGGGTGGTTAACTCCTTCATACAGTTACTTATTGCTATTTACACAAAGAACTAAATACTTCCTTAAAGAAATACCCGCTACCCCCTACCAACTATCCCAATTCCTGATTAACCCCCTCTCCAAAATCTCTCATAGTTACCTGCATCCATTCCACTTTCTTATCTCTTATGGCTTGCCGGATTAATTGCTGCCTTTTGGAAAGTGCGGAAGTTCCTGTTTTTACTTCCACAAAGTAAATTGTTATTTCATCTTTCCTGAGTTCTTCTGCCCCATCAAATATCACTAAGTCAATAGGGCTACCCACAAATCGAATATCCTTTGGATTAAAGCCCTTCATGGCTTCACTAAATGGGACAAGATGCTCCGTAACCTTTCCTAAAACATTCCTAACACTCCTATTGGCCGCATCCTTTCTTATTCTATTCTCATTTTCGATTATCCATGTACTTAAATAGTTTTTTGCCGAATCAATAGCGTTTTTATGAAAAACCAATTTAATTGATTCTAATTCTTTTTCTTTCCATTCAGCTAATTGTTTTGTTGCTAATTCATTAGCGTACTCCCTCATTTTACCTTCATAAATTTCAATTTTTAAATCTTTCTCTCTTAATTTTCCTTCAAAAGAAATACTATCCTCTTTTGATTTTTGTATTTTTTCTTCCAGCTTTATAAATAACTTATATATATAATAAATTACAACGGATACAACTACTACACTCCAAAAAATAGTTGAATTAGGGATTTCGTAAAAATTTAAAAGGAACATTATTTGCAGTTTAAATTCAAAATAATGTTAATTTTATGTATGGCAATTCCAAAAAAGCTAATAAAAAAAGAAAGTATTGTTAATTTAAACATGACTTTTGAAGAAGCCATGAAAAAGGCTTTGTCAACCACAATACCAAAGAAAAAGGCCAAGAAAAAATCTTAGCCTTTTTTATTCTTCAGTATTTTCTTCTTCTATATAATCACCTTTAAAAAATCTTGTAGGTAGCAAGATAGGGGTTGTTACATTACCCAAATTTGCGGATAATGTGGCAATAAATGCTCTTACATAAGGAAATACTATTGCTGTTGAATTAGCATTTATATAGGACTTTCTTATTTCAGGGGTAACATTTTCATCCGATAATTCAAAACTGCCAATACCCGTAATTTTTAAATTAAAATATCCTTCTGCCGAAAGTTCAACATTCATTATTATTTGAAACTCATTCGGGGAATCAGAAGGAATAAACGCTTTTGGCTGAATATCTATCTTAATTGCATTTTCCTCGTTTTCAACGTATGGCTTGCTAGATACTAACTGAACAGAAGGGAAAGAAATCCCCTTAAACCTTAGTGATATTTGTTCCTTTATTTCCATTATGCAGCCATTGCATATTGAGTGTTACCTGCGGTAATATTGTTAGCAGTAAAATTAATATTAGCGTGGCTTGCCACTATGTTATACTCTATTACTTCGCTATTAGCAAAAAGGAAATTCCCATCTCCTAAAAAATCAAGGTTAATGCCCTTACTATTCAGTAGCCAATTTTTAAATGAATCTTCAGTTTCTTGCTCAAAAAGGACTTTAAACCTTTCTTCCAATTTATGTAAATCAATCATATACAATCACTTATTAGCATTCAGACTCAAAATATAGTGCAAAGTTACTAATAATTTCCTTATGGAACGCAACTAATTGAATACGTTTCTTATATTGAAACTTATCTACAACCCAAAAATCAGGATTATTACTTATATCTTGGAACATAACCCCGTGGATGCCATCAAGAACCCCCCTTTCTCTGAAAAACTCATTTATATATTTTATTGATATTTTCCCACGGTCTTTTTTCAAAAATTTTTCAATAGCTAAATCAACATTTTTTACCCAAATTCTATAATGATCTTCATTAAAAACAGTATCTAATACATTTTCACAATTAATATGACAATTATAAATTTGGTAATATTTTGTCCGATTTTTTGAATTTATGCCCCACCAAGCGGCATCCGATTCGTAATACCAAAAATAATACCCTTCCCCTAACCAAGCATCACTCCTAATACATTTAATTGGGCCATCTAAATTATCAGCCCATTTTTCCTGTGTATGAAACATTTCCCTATCCATTACCTATAAAAGACTTTATAATATTTACTAATTTATAAAAAATTTAATATAAAAGAAAAAAAATACTAATAAAGATTAATTCAGAAATACTTTTTAATCATCATAAAATTTCATAAAGCGTTTACTTTTCAATAATATGTTTTATAACTGATTGATAATGTGTTGTATTTAGTTGTGATATATTGTATATCGTTACCCTTTTTCCACTTAATTTGCATGAAATAAACTTTTTTGCGTACCACCCTATTCTCCTTCGTCCTTTTGTGTATACTGGCGGCCTCCTGCACCAAACCCAAAGATTTTGAGTACCGGGATGTGCGTGCTTTTAAAGTAAACACCCTGGGGTTCAAACAAAGCTCAGTGAGTTTTGAACTGGTGTACTACAACCCTAATAATTTCGGAGTAGACCTGAAGAAGATCGAAAGTGATGTGTTCATAGATAGTTTGTACCTGGGCAAGTTCCAGCTGGATACCCTGATGCACATCAACCGGATGAGTGAATTTGTTCTGCCGGCTACCATACAGGTAGATATGGCCAATATGCTGAAGAATTCTGCCCGTATGCTACTCAAAAAAGAAGTGCTGATTCAGGCAAAAGGAACCGTTAAAGCAGGGAAAGCAGGGGTATTCAAGTCTTTTCCCTTTCAATACGAAGGGAAGAAAAACCTGGGAATGTTCTAACCGCTTTTAGGGGTAAAGTAATGCCTATTGAATGGGAGGTATATGACAGGGTTGCTTGGGTTTAGGACCTCCTCCATCCTCTGCCCGCTTGCAAACCGGAGGTAATTTGGCATAGGATTCCGGATTGGCTTTTTCCGTTTCTGTATCAAATCCCGCATTGTTGATGGCGGCGCGAATAGCGGATTCGTCGGTTCTGTCGGGCCAGAACTGCACTTTAATTTCCCCTTGTAACAGATTGATTTTCCATTGAATCATACCAGATTCCATATTGGCTTTGTTCTCAACCACTAGGTATTTCTCCAGCCTTTCCTTGCACTCCCAGCATTTCAGGTTGGCAGATTTGATGGTAACCCACTGTTGTTTGGGCATTTGTGCAGACAAGCTGAAGCTGCAGCAACAGAGCGCAGCAATGATCAGGTATTTCATACAAAAATTTGTTGTGACAGTTACCGGCTTCCGGTCCAGGCAGCAGGATCCTTACTCCATTCCATCAGCAGCACTTTTTCAGATGCGCCCACCAGTCCTTTTTCCACCGCCAGTTCGATCATAGTGGGGTAATTGGTCAGCGACTTCGTTACCACTCCGGCAGCTTCAAACGCTTTTACTGCCTGATCGAACCCATAATTGAAAATAGACACCATTCCCACAATCTCCACCCCTGCAGCTTTCAGCACATCCACCACCTGCAAACTGCTCTTGCCGGTCGAAATAAGATCCTCCACTACAAGCACGCGCTGCCCTTTTGTAAAGGAACCTTCAATCTGGTTGCCCAATCCGTGTTCCTTTGGTTTGGGACGCACATACATCAGCGGAAGCTTTAACTGATCTGCTGCCATGGCGCTCCATGGAATACCGGCAGTAGCAACCCCGGCCAGGGCTTCGGCTTGCGGAAACTGTTCAAAAATAACATTGCAGAGTTCACTCTTGATGAAATCGCGTACATACGGAAAAGACAATACTTTTCTGTTATCACAATAGATCGGGCTTTTCCAGCCACTTGCCCAGGTAAAGGGATTGGAAGGACTCAGCTTCACCGCTTCTACCTGCAATAGTTTCTCTGCAACTGCTTTTTCGTTTGTCATGATGCGAAAGTAACCCCAATTTTGAATTGGAAAATGAGAAAATTAGTTTAACTTTTGTGGTTATGAATAAAAAGCGAATTGTTGCGGCGGGCGGGCTTGTTTTCAATGAAAACAAGGAACTGCTCATGATCCTGCGAAGGGGTTATTGGGATTTGCCCAAGGGCAAGCTGGATAAGGGAGAAAGCATTGAAGCATGTGCCCTCCGTGAAGTGGAAGAAGAAACCGGATTACGCAATATTGTACTCGGAAAGTTTATCACCATAACCCTGCATGAATACTTTGATACTTACCTGGATGAGGATGTAGTGAAAGAAAGCCATTGGTACCATATGCGCGTGGCCGGCCCCCAGGAACTGGTTCCGCAAACAGAAGAAGACATTATGATGATCAAATGGGTGAAGCGGGAGGCATTGTCCGAATACCTGAACAATACTTATCCCAATATCATTGAAGTGATCCGGATTTTCTATTCAACACAGCAACCGTAATTCTGCTGATACACACCAGCTTATCGTGCTCATCGTGAATTTTAATTTCCCATACCTGCGAGCTGGCACCTCTGTGTATGGGCCTGGTTATACCCGTTACATAACCCGAACGGGCGCTTCTTACATGGTTGGCATTGATCTCCTGCCCTACACAGATAAAATGTTCCGGATCTACTGTTAACACAGCTGCCACACTACCCAGCGTTTCGGCCAAAGCAACGGAAGCTCCTCCGTGCAATAAACCATAAGGTTGTTTTGTACGGTGATCCACCGGCATCGTGGCTTTCAGGTAGTCCGGCCCTACTTCTGTGAAACGAATACCCAGGTGCTCTCCCAGGGTATTTTTTCCCAGTCCTTCAAAATCATTCAGCGAAAGGTCTTGCTTAAACCAGATTGGCATAGCGGAGTATTAAAACGATTAAAGAGAATTGATGACCGCCTGTGGCAGGAAGGGTGAAGCATCTCCCCCGTTCAGTAAAATATCCCTTACAATGGTAGAAGCCACCGAAGTGTATTTGGGTTCCCCTGTAAGGAAGATCGTTTCAATTTTATTGTCCAGTGTGCGGTTGGCATCCGCAATGGTTTTTTCATATTCAAAATCACTCACATACCGAATACCCCTTAGTATAAATCGGGCGCCGATCTTTTCGCAATAATGTATGGTGAGCCCTTCGTATACCACACTCTCCACCTTGGGTTCATCTTTGTAAATTTCGCGGAACCATTCCATTCGCTGTTCGGAACTGAACATGGGATTTTTGGAAGAATTGATACCGATGCCTACTACAATTTTATCGAACAAAGGCAAAGCCCTGTTGATGATATCGGTATGCCCGAGCGTAACAGGATCAAATGTTCCGGGGAATAAACAAATGCGTTGCATAAATAGAATGGCTTTAATCGTTCGTTGTTGGTGCAGGTTAGCTTTCTCTTCCTGCCAGCAGATACAATGCTGCCATCCTTACGGCAACACCATTTTCTACCTGGTTCAATATGATGGAATAAGGTCCGTCTGCCACATCACTGTCCAGCTCTACGCCTCTGTTGATGGGACCGGGATGCATGATCACAATCTCCTTTCCAAGATTTTCGAGCATCTTTCTTTTGATACCATAAGCCAGGTTATACTCCCTCAGGGAAGAGAAGAGCGGCTGGTTTTGGCGTTCCAGCTGAATCCGCAGCACATTGGCCACATCACACCATTTCAGCGCTTCCTGCAGATTATAGGTTACCCTTACCCCCAGGGCCTCTGAAATATATTTGGGTATAAGAGTGGGTGGACCAACCACCAAAATTTCTGCTCCCATTTTACGGAGCAGGTACATATTGCTCAGGGCCACGCGGCTATGCATGATGTCTCCGATGATGGCAACCTTGAGTCCTTCCAGTTTCCCCAACTTTTCCCGCATCGAAAATGCATCCAGCAGGGCCTGTGTAGGATGTTCGTTAATTCCGTCTCCGGCATTTACTATGGCTGCAGGAATATGTTTGGCCAGAAAATGCGGTGCACCGGATGCACTGTGGCGCATCACTACCATATCCACCTTCATGCTCAGGATATTGTTCACCGTATCCAGCAGGGTTTCGCCCTTGGCAGCAGAAGAACTGCTGGCGGTAAAATTGAGTACGTCTGCGGAGAGCCTTCTTTCAGCCAGTTCAAAAGACATTCTGGTTCTGGTAGAATTCTCATAAAACAGATTTACGATAGTAACATCTCGCAGAGAGGGTACTTTCTTAACCGGCCTTTGTAAAACTTCCTTGAATTGTTCAGCAGTAGAGAGAATAAGTTGAATATCCTCTTTAGTGAGGTCTTTGATACCAAGTAGGTGTTTGGTAGATAGTTTCATTAAAAATCAAAGATAATAGATTACACTAAAACCACTTCGTCTTTTTCTTCATTTTCACGCCAGTTCACTTTTACCTTATCCGAAACAATGGTATCGATGGCTTTGCCGGAGAAATCGGGTTGAATGGGAAGCTCCCGGCTGAACCGCCTGTCGATCAATACGCAAAGCGATACCTTGGAAGGCCTGCCAAAATCGAGCAGGGCATCCAGTGCAGCCCGGATGGTTCTTCCGGTGTACAAAACATCGTCTACCAGTATTACGGTTTTACCCTCGATGCTGAAATTGATATCGGTCTGGTTAGCTATATGTAAAGTTTTTCTAACATCATCCCGGTAGAAAGTAATATCGAGTTTTCCATAGTGGATGGAGGTTGTACCAACCAATGCTTTCAGCTCTGCTACAATCCGGTCGCTCAGGAAAATTCCTCTTGGCTGCAACCCAATAACAACGGTATTGGCGAGCCCCTGGTTGTTTTCGAGAATCTGATGAGCCAGGCGCTTCACGGTCAGCGCAATTTGCTGTTCAGATAATATTGTCTTCAATGCGGAAAATTTTATTAAAAATAAATCCTTTATTCCATACCAAAGCAGAATAATTAAAGGGGTTCTGCTTTACTTTGCCGGTATGTTACTGCTACAAGATCTTGAACTGGTACAATTCAGGAACTACCTGTTTAAAAAATGGGTGTTCAGTGAAAGAATTGTAGGGATCTGCGGATTAAACGGTACTGGCAAAACCAATCTGCTCGATGCCATTTACTATCTCGGATTTTCAAGAAGCTATTTCTCCAGAACAGATGCCCAGAATGTACGCCATGGAGATTCGGGCATGCGCATTTCCGGCAATTATATACTCAACGGCGATCCTGCAGTGATCACCTGTATTCTGCGGGAAAACAATCGAAAGGAATTGTCTGTGAACGATGTACTTTATAAAAAGATGAGTGAGCACGTAGGCAAATTTCCCTGTGTGATGATTGCGCCGGATGATGTGGAACTGGTTACCGGAAGCGGTGAAGCCCGGCGCAAAATGATCGATACGGTTTTATCTCAGACCGATCGCGATTACCTCAACCAACTGATGGCTTATACCAAACTGATACAACAGCGCAACAGTTTGCTCAGGCAGGCCGAAAACGGGCATATTCCGGATACTACCCTGTTACAAATTTTAGATCAACAGCTGGTACAGTCCGGGGAATGGATTCACAGATGCAGAACTGTATTTTTAGAACAGTTCATTCCGATGGTTTGCAAATTATATACCCTGATCGCCGGTAAATCGGATGGACTGGCCATCTATTACGACAGTCAGTTAAACGATGCTTCATTTGCAGCATTGCTGGCAGGCAGTATGCAAAAAGACCTGGTATTGCAACGCACCACCAGGGGAATTCACCGCGATGATCTCCGTGCCGAACTGGAATCACACCCTTTTAAATCTGAAGCTTCCCAGGGTCAGCGCAAAAGTCTCCTCTTTGCGCTTAAGCTGGCAGAATGGGAATACCTGCGGGAAAAAATCGGAGTACCTCCCATTCTCCTGCTCGACGATGTATTTGAAAAACTGGATGAAAAAAGAATGTTCCAGTTATTGTTCAGGGTTTGCAGCGAGTCCTATGGGCAGGTGTTCATTACAGATACACATGCAGAGCGGCTGAAGCAGCAGCTGGAGCAAACCGGCGCTGCCTTTCAACTGATTGAGTTATAAATTAACACTAACTTTACCACATGGCTGAGATGCATATTGGCGACGCACTAAAAGGCTTTATCCGCAAAAGCAATTTAAAAAACGGCATCCGTGCCGTTCAGATCGAAGAGGTATGGGAGTCTCTGATGGGCAAGACCATTGCCAAATACACCGACAAGATTCAGATTATTCAGAAGAAACTGTTCATTCATACCAATGTAGGGCCACTGAAAAATGAATTGCAATACCAAAAACCACAAATCATTGCGCGAGTAAACGAAGCTTTCGGGGAAGAAATCATCAATGAAGTAATCATTCAGTAATGGCCAGCTGAATTATCCGTTCATCCGAACCCTCGGATCTATCCAGCCATAAAGCAAATCTGCAAGGAGATTCACCAGTACAAAAAAACTGGCGGTAAGCAATACACTCCCCATCACTACCGGAAAGTCCAGCTTCTCCAGAGCGTCCACCGTTACTTTTCCGATTCCTTTCCAGCCAAAAATATATTCTACAAAAAAAGCACCTGCCAGCAGTTCGGCAAACCAGCCGGTGATGGCGGTAATTACCGGATTGAGTGCATTACGCAATGCATGCCGGAACAGAACCACCCGTTTGCTGAGTCCTTTGGCATAGGCAGTGCGGATATAATCCTGATCGAGCACATCGAGCATGGCACTCCGGGTAAGCTGCGTAATGATGGCCAGTGGCCGGATACCCAGCGTGAGTGCAGGAAGCACCAGGCTTTTCAAAGAGAGCTGCTTTCCTAAAAAAGGATCCGTATAAAAAAGGCTGCCGGTCATTTGCAGCCCGGTAAAATCGCTCCATACAAACCCAAAGAAATAAGCCAGCAGGATTCCCATGAAAAAGGAAGGGGCCGATATACCCAGTACACTGGCGAAAACAGCACTGGTATCCATCCAGGTATTTTGTTTTACAGCAGCCAGTACCCCCAGTGCAATGCCCACCACGGTAGCAAACAACATGGCGGCTAGCGCCAGTATCAATGTGCCGGGCAGGGCCTCGTACAAAACGGTACCTACCTCCTTCTTGGTTTGATAAGACCTGCGCAGATAAGGTACCTTAATAGCCAGTTTTTTTGCTCCACCAATAAAAACGCCCTTGAGTTTTTTTGATTCTATTTCTGCCTGTGTATGCAAGGCAACCGGAGACACATCGTTCACATAGTAAATCAGCTGCTTCCATACAGGCTGATCCAATGCCAGCTCTTTGCGGATATTCTGTATGGTGGCGCTGTCGCCGGTTTGCCCCAATACCAGTCTTGCAGGATCTCCGAATCCCTGGAACAAAAAGAATACGACCACCACTACCCCTGCCAGTACCAGTATACCATAACCTATTTTTTTGGAGAGATATTGTAGCAAGGAATTTCTATTTAATCAGGATGGCCGCATCTGAATAGCTGCGTTTGTTTAAAATGGTTGCCCCCTGCATCAGGAAAAAAGTTGGTTTAACCCTTGCAGCGGTTTTAAGTACGGTGGCATCACAACTGAACACCTGTAATTGCGGAAAATATTCCTGCAATTTTGCAGCTTCTGGAGAAACCAGGTAAACAGGCAGGTTTTTTGCCTTGAACTGAGGCAACAACCTATCCAATTCCGGCTTCCACTCCTCTACTTCCTCAGCGTCCTGAACCAATACCAGAATATAGTTGCCCTGCTGCTGCAATATGGCTGCAGTAGAATCTGTCCGATCCAATGTTTGCAGGGAAAAATCGATGATGGCCGGTTTTAAACCGTTTCCGGGCTTCACGAGCCGGTCTATGCGGTTCACATATTCGTAGGTAGAATCAAAGTCTTCGGGAAAGCTGGCCTGGTCGAATCGCAATTCCTTTCCATTTTTTCTGTACACAAATTCAATGGCAAAACTGTCTGTTGTAGCCCCGGCCGGCATTTGCATCTGTTGCAAAATATTGTTGCCTTTCTTATAAGGGAGACAGTCTACAAACGGGAGATGCTGCAACACATACCATTGTACAAAGAATCCCAGAAATACAGTCAGGCCCAGCAACAAAGATGCAGGTCTGCTACCGGTTAAGGGTAGAATCTTTGACTGATAAAACAGGAGTACCAGAATCAGTACCAGCAGTACCAGGTCTTTTCCGAAAGACTGAGCCGGTGTTATGGGTAAACAATCACCAAAACATCCGCAGGCCTTGATTTTTCCGGAAAACAACGCATAACCTGTAAGAAAGGTAAAGAAGATAATCAGCAGGAGCAACAACCAGCTGAAAATTTTCACCTGCCATCCTATGATGATGGCCATACCTGCCAGCACTTCAAATACATTCATCAGTACAGCAAACAATAAAGCGTAATCATTCATTCCCTGAAGATGAAATGCCTCAAAAAACTCCTGCATTTTATAGCTGAGTCCTGCAGGGTCATTGATCTTGATCAGTCCGGAAAAAATAAAGAGCAATCCAACCACCCATCTTACAACAAGAATCAGATTCTTCATGGTGAACAGTTTAGTGTTTTCCTTCTTCGATTAAGATCAGTGCAAAAGCTGCATAATTGATAATATCAATATAATTGGCATCAATCCCTTCACTGATCAGCGTTTTACCGTCGTTCTGTAATATCTGGCGAATGCGCAACAGTTTTACCAGTATCAGATCTGCAAAGCTTTCCTGGCTCATTTCTCTCCAGGCTTCGCCATAGTCGTGGTTTTTAGACAACATGGTTTCCCTTGCTATCTGAACATGCTTTTGATACAGTATTGCCGTTTGCTCCACGTCCAGTTCTTCCACGGTGGAGTTTCCGATACTGAGTTGAATCAGGCCAATGACCGCGTAATTCAGAATTCCTTTGAACTCGGAAGGAATATCGTCTCCAACTTTCTGGGTTTTTAAATCCTGTATGGTTCGGATGCGCAAAGCCTTGATGAAAATCTGATCTACTACAGAAATAGTTCTCAGTACCCGCCAGGCAGTACCATAGTCTTTGGTTTTCTTGATGAAAATATCAAAACAGGATGCTATGGCCCGATCATATTGTTCGTTCGTATTCAACATTATTCTTCCTTCGTTTACTTCTTTGATAATATCTTTGAATCCGGTGCAATTTAACTGAATCAGCAGAATGTTTACACTTAACTGTAAAGGAAGTTTATGGACCATCCGGCAACCGGTGGTCATGGGTATCATCAATGCCACTCCAGACTCATTTTTTGGCCAGAGCAGGGCTACTGGTACGGACGCAGCGGTAGCAGCTGCTGCCAGGATGATCCATGATGGCGCAGCCATATTGGATATTGGCGGGCAGAGTACCCGGCCGGATGCTGAACTGGTTGGTGAAACAGAAGAAACCAACCGGGTGATTCCGGTCATCAGCGCCATTCACCAGACATTTCCGGAAATGATCCTTTCGGTAGATACTTATTACCCTTCTGTAGCACGAGCAGCGGTTGCTGCGGGTGCTACCATTGTGAACGATATCAGCGGAGGAAGATACGATGCAGCCATGCTTCCCACGGTAGCTGCACTTGGTGTACCCTATGTACTCATGCACAGCACCGGCACAGTAAATACCATGCATGCGCAATCCATCCAGGGCAATATTACCCTGGAGCTGTTGGAATATTTTAAGGAAAGACTGGAAGCCTGTTCTGCAGCAGGAATTCAGGATGTGATACTGGATCCGGGCCTGGGCTTTGGCAAAACCATGGAACAGAATTTTCAGTTGCTGAAAGAACTAAACAGCCTGCAACTGTTCCAGAAACCTGTTCTGCTGGGCATTTCCCGAAAAACCATGATTCACAAAACCCTGCAGATTACACCAGAGGAATCCCTGAACGGAACTTCTGTACTCAATACCATTGGCTTACTGAATCATGCAACTATTCTGCGGGTACACGATGTAAAAGAGGCGGTACAAGCTATTCGGCTGGTATCCGCCCTCCCCTCCTAAAAAAAATGCCGGACCGATCAGTGATCAATCCGGCAGGATATAAAAGGAATGCTATTGAACTCAATTAACGCTGGGGGGTTCCCTGAGGTCCCTGTGGCATCATAGGCAAAACAGTGCCCGGAGCCGCATTGGCCACATCCAGGATCTCAATATCAAATACCAATGCAGCATATGGAGGAATAACCGGAGCACTACCATTCGGTCCGTAGCCCAGTAAAGCAGGAATGTATACACGTCCTCTTCCACCCTTTCCAAAGAAACGAAGTGCTTCGTCCAGTCCGCGGATTACTCCACCGCTGCCTACCACGATGCTCAGGGGCTCTTTATTGGGAGAATCCTTGTCCATATTACCATCAAATTTCTTGCCGTTCAGGAAGGTACCTCTGTACAATACAGACACCTGCTTGCCAGAATCTGCTCTCAGGGTTGCATCGCCGGCATCGGTCACTTCTACAAACAATCCGGAAGCTGTTTCCTGAACTTTGGCTCCTTTTTTAGCAGTGAAATCTTTCAGTTCTTTTGTTTCCCTTACTTTTTCGTTGTCCAGTTCTTTCTGGTAGTCGGCCATCATCTGTTCTTCGTTGGCAAAAGTTTTAATCACTTCCACTTTACCGTTGATCAGGTCTTTTTGCTTGAAGATCTCATTGTATTCGAGCATACCCAGTTTTTTCAGGGAATCTACGTTCATCACGAAATCAATCTTATCGCCGGGTGCACATTTATTGATCAGCTCAATAAAACTGTGTTTGGAAATGCGGCTGGTATCTACCCGAAAATATACAGGCACCCTGCCGAATGTACTACTAAGCACAGAATCCTTTGCAGGAAGTTTGTACTCCACATTCATTTTTACAAACTGGCCCTGTTTCAACAGTTCCTTACTTCCGCCTTTCTCAATTTTATAAGCAAGACCCGAAGGTGTTTTTTCATATTGATTACAACTTGCAAGCAATACAACCGCAGATAACAGCGGGATGGTAATTCTCCTCATTTTAGATTTATTGTAGTTGGTTTTTATACTGTTTTAAAACTTCTTTAAAATCCCTGACGGTCTGATCAATGGAATGACTGCTTCTTCCGCCGGATGCATTGGCATGTCCGCCTCCCTCAAAATGCATGCGGGCAAACTGGTTCACATCAAAACTCCCCTTGCTCCTGAAGCTCCATTTTCTTTCCTCATCCCGGTCAATCACTATGGCGCCGAACTTAATCCCCTGAATGGTCAGCAGGTAGTTTACCAGCCCTTCCGTGTCTCCGGTTTTAATTTCATACTTCTGCAAATCCTGCTTTGTAATATACATTAAAGCAGTATTATACTCATATAAAACTTCCATTCTGCTCGTTAACGCAAAACCAATGAACCGAAGCCGGTTCTCCAGAAAGTTGTCGTAAATATGGTTGTGTACCTGGTCGTGCTCAAAACCGGTTTCTTTCAGCCGGGCAATCATGCGGTGTACCGATGCGGTGGTGGATGGAAAACGGAAAGAACCCGTATCGGTCATTACGCCGGTATAAAGACAGGTGGCAATATCTGTATTAATGCTGTTGTCATGACCAGATGCCACAATAAAGTCGTAGATCATTTCGCAGGTGGAACTCTTTCCGGTATCACTAATGCCGTAGGTAAAGGAATCTGCATCGGGCTGCTGGTGATGGTCGATCAGTATTTTCACTGCAGCTGCATTGGCCAGATGTATCGCCAGGTGCTTGGTTCGGTGAAAAATATTGAAATCCAGACAGAAGATAACCTGCGCTTCCCCAAGTATTTTCAGCGACTTTTCCTTGTTCATTTCAAAGTTGATCACCTGCCTGGTACCCGGCATCCATTGCAGAAAATCGGCCCAGTTCGTAGGCGAAATAACAGTTACATCGTGGTTCAGTCCTTTCAGAAAATGATACAATCCCAATGCAGATCCCATGGCATCGCCATCGGGCTTCTGGTGCATGGTGATCACCACTTTTTGTGGTGTAGACAAACTTGGGTAAAAAAGTGAAATATCCTGCATATGATGGCGGCAAAATTGGGGTATCTGGGCTAGTTAATCAAATCATTTTGACAGTAAATGTTAAAAATACACTATTTGACTTGCTCCAAACCCCTGCTATTCCTTACTTTTGCCGCGAAATTTAAATATATGAGCAACAGAACATTTACCATGATTAAGCCCGATGCAACTTCCAAAGGGCATACAGGGGCTATTTTGGATCAGATTTTGAAAGCAGGCTTCACCATTAAAGCCATGAAATGGATTCAACTGACCGAAAAACAGGCCGGACAGTTTTATGATATTCACAGAGAAAGACCTTTCTTCCAGGAACTGGTAGATTTCATGAGCAGCGGCCCGATTGTAGCCGCTGTACTGGAAAAAGAGAATGCAGTAGCCGACTTCAGAACCTTAATTGGCGCTACCAACCCTGCACAGGCAGCAGAAGGTACCATACGTAAGCGTTTTGCCGCATCTATTGGCGAAAATGCGGTACACGGAAGCGACAGCGATGAGAATGCTGTGATCGAAGCCGATTTCTTCTTCTCCAAACTGGAAAGATATTAATCGCTGAAACAGGCGCAATGATACAAGGTCCCGGTTTTCCTTCGAAGACCGGGATTTTTTTTACCTGTTCATCAGGAACCGGCAGGCAGCAAAGGAAACAGGATCATGTTTGTATCAGTAAACATTACGAGGGCTCCGCAAACGCGAACGGTTAAAACTGCTGGTTCCCCAGTTCCGGACAGACCTCCCAGAGCCAGTTCCCAGTGTAAGACTGTTCAGCCTGAAAGAAAGACCAAGCCCAACCGTGTAATACATATCTTTTGCATACCCACCCCGCTTAATATTCACTCCGGGGTAAGGCGAAGCAGAAATTTCATCCCCCCGGTAGGTTAAACCAATGGTGGTAGCTCCTGTTGGTGATTCGGCCAGTACAATGGCTTTATCCGGATAGGTATTGCCTACATCATCTAAGTAATCCGTAAATAATTTCCGAAGGGTAACGTCAAAATACAGGTTGATATCCTCAGAAACTGCCAACTTGATGCCGGCGCCGATCGGAATCTGTACATGGAGCAACCCGTATTTTTTCCTTTCCGGATAGGATGGCAGTCCCTGCCCTTCCGTACCGTAGTTCCGCAGGTATACTTTTTCTCCCGTTCGGGAATAGGTCCATGGATTGCTGTGAAAAATTCCCAGCCCAAGGTGCATATAGGGCGAAAGAAAGTATTCACCACTGTTGATGTTCAGAAAGTCGTATTCGAGGCCCAGGTTGAATTCCCAGAGATTGGTTCTGAAATTCAGGTTTCTGTTGATAAAGTCTTTGCGGGTATTGAACCGGTCGTCGGCTTTTAGTTTCATGATGGAGATATCTGCCCGCCCCATCAATTGTTCTGTAAATTCATAGGTCATTCCCAGGTTCAGCGCCAGAGACGATTGGTCGATCAGTTTGGCTTTTTCTTTTAAATCGCCATAGTAGGTAGCCAGTCCCAAACCCATTTTAAAGCGGAAAGGGGCATCCTGTGCCAACACTACACCGGACAACGACAAAAAATATAATAAAATGAGATTTCGCTTAAAAAGTGACATATCCGAATATATGGCAAATATAGAATATTTATCTACCTAATCCAGTATGGTCTTATGGGTTATTTCTTTGATAATATGGTCCAGCTCATTGGCGGAATGCTCCAGGTAATCGAGGAAGGTAGGTTCTTCCTCTTTTTCTACCAGTCCGTTTTTAAACATATTAACCAGCCCCATTAAACGGGCCAACGGAGCCCTTACCAGGTGAGACTGGGTCCAGGCGATGTCTTTTAATTGTTTATTCTGCCGTTCCAGGTTCAGCAGAATCTGCTTTTGCATAGTGATGTCTTCGAGATACCCGTACCACACTACATTGCCGCTCTCATTTACTTCCGGGTGATAAAACAACTTTATCCAAACAGTCCCACCCCTGGGGAGATTCACCCTGAATTCCACATTCAGATCCGTTAACTCTTTCAGGCTTTTTTTATACCTCTCCTGAACCAATTGCCGGTCTTCTTCCACTACCCAATCCGTAATCAGGTTGGGATTCTTCATAACATCCACCGAACTGATTCCTTTATAAATATTTCGGATTCCCCTGCTGATAAAAGGTATTTCCACACTGCCGGAAGACTCTGTTTCCATCTGAAGGATTGCAATCGGAATCATTTCGGTCAGTTTTTTCAGCTGATCATGACTTTGAATCAGGTCTGCTTCCAGTATCCTGCGCACGGTAATATCCATCACAACCCCGATGTGCTTTACCAGCATTCCCTGGTCATCCGCATAGGTCATACCGGAAACAAACAGGTTTCTGAGGGCGCCGTCTTTTCTACATAACCGCACTTCAATAGATTCTGTTAATCCGGAACGGGCGATGGTTTTTTCGTACCAGTTGCGGTAAGCCTCCCGATCATCGGGATGAATCAATTCCAGAAAACGCTCTTTTTGAGGTTTGATCGCTCCCGGTTTGTATCCCAGGATCCGGTAAAATTCATCGCTCCAAATCCGCTCCTGGGTCTGCAGATCAATTTCAATACTACCGATGTGAGCAATCCCCTCGGCCCTGTTCAATAGATCGCCGATGCGCTGCACCCTTATTTCAGAAGCTTTAACATGGGTAAGGTCTTTAAAATAGGCTGCCGAATAAGCTTTGTTATCGATGGTGAACGTACTGCCCGCGGTAATGCTGATAGGAATATATCTACCGGAACGATGCAATGCGTGGCATTCAGCTGCATTGGCACCTGCTTCTTCCTGATCAGGTCTGGCAAATCGCTCAAAAATTTGCTGAATCAGTTCCTTTTCTTCTGGCGGATGCAGGAATCGGATATCCATGCCAATCAGTTCCTCCCTTGAATAGCCCAGTAACTCCAATGCCTTGCTGTTTACATCCACCAGACGGTGCGTAGCAACATCTGCAATAAAAATCGGATCACTGGCTCCGGAAAACAAGGCACTGTATCGCTGTTCATTCAGCCTGTTTTGTTGTTCAATCAGCTTTACTTCGGTTATATCATGAACAAATACAGTTAGTCCATACACCTGACCTTTCTCATCAATGATCGGTCCATACCTGTTTTCATAAATCCTCGTTACCCCGGGAGCAAGTTCCAGATGCTGCGGCAGTACAAAATGTTCTCCGTTCAATGCCCTGGTAAAAATCTGTCTGGACATTTCATGCAAGTGAACAGGTATCAGTTCAAACGCATTCTGGCCAACTTGAATGTCTTTACCCAGCAAACTCCGGATATGCTCATTGTATCCATCTGTATACGTACTGATGCGGAATTGCCTATCCAGGGCAACGATATAAACATCTTTAGGACTGTTGATAATCGACTTCAGCAATGCACTGTCTTTAATCGCTGCCAGACGACTTTGCTCCAGCTCCAGCTCATATTGTTTCCGTTCCGTAATATCCTGGATTACACCGATTAGTTTTTCAACCGCACCCGTTTCATCAAAATAAGACAGCGCCAGTGCAACCAATACTCGTACGGAGCCATCTTTACGACGCAGCCGAATCTCAACGGTACTCCTTTCAATCCGGTTCTGTATCAGCCCCTGGTACCATTGAACGTATTTTTCTTTGTCGTCCGGGAGCAACTGATCCAGAAAAACCTGCATTTCGGGTTTGATGCTGTCGGGTTCATACCCCAGCAGTTTATAAAAACCCCAACTCCAGATCCTTTCTCCCGTTTTGGTATCGATTTCCACACTCCCCGTTTGCGCTGCTTTCTCTGCCTCAATCAACAATGCATTGTTCCGCTCCTCTTTCTTTTTCGCAGCAACCCGCTCAGATATATCCGATATCATATTGGAAGTGTACAACTCCCCATGGGTATCTGAAAAAATTACAGAGGCAATTTCACAGGCAAACCGCTCACCATTCTTTTTAATACCCGTAATTTCTCCTTTTATTTTTCCATACTGAATCCGCTCTTTCAATTTTTGCTGCATCTCCTGGCTCGACAGATCAAACAACTGATCCCGATGGATCTGTCTGAATTCTGCTTCGGTATAACCGAAAAGATCCGAAGCAGCTTTATTCGACTCAAGGATGGTACCATCCGGCCTTGCAAGGAAGATGGCAAAAAAAGAATTTTCAATAACTGCCCGGTACCTTTTTTCCCTGTCCGCAATGTCATTGTTTAACGCCTGTATCCGCAATTCCGACTCCCTCCTTTGTGTTACATCCAGGCTCATGATCAGCCTGGCCTGATGGCCTTCGTATATAAAATTATGCGCACTGATTTCTACATCAATCTTTGTTCCGTCCTTTTTAATATGCGACCAGGTTTCTTTGCTCATGTAATAGCCAGGAGTGGTTCTGTCTACCTGGCTCAACCGCTCCCGATCCTGTTCTTCCCGAATATCGTAGGCCGTCATACGCAGAAACTCCTCCCTGCTGTATCCATAATAATCTATTGCTGTTTGATTGACTGCCAGAAATCGAAGACTGGGCAATTCCAATACCCACATTGGCAGGGGGCTGTTTTCGAAAAGATTCTTGTATTTAGCCTCTGATTCTTCCAGTTTTTTTTCAGTCAGTTTCCGCTCGCTGATATCCTGTATAATCTTAGACAAGCCTACAATATTTCCGGCTTCATCTTTGATCGGGGAAATCAAAATGGATACATCTACCGGAGTACCATCCTTTCTGAGCCGAATGGTTTCGTAGCGACCTACCGGATGCCCTTTTTTGATCCGTTCAACCTGCTCCTTTTCTTCTTGAATAAGGTGTTCAGGAATTAAAATTGCATTATTTTTTGAAATAATTTCTTCGGAAGTATAGCCAAACATGAGCTCAGCGGCTTTATTCCAGCTCATGATGTTTCCGCACATGTCCAGGCTTACAATGGCATCATCGGTTGAATTGATCAGCCATTCAAAAAGCGCATCCGGAGGAGGAGTACTTGTAATAAGTCCGCTATTTCTGCGAAAGAGTTCGGGACGTAACCGTCGAAGCACCCCAACCAGAAAAATGGCCAATACAATGAACAATGCAATTCCGGCTAAAGTATAGAGCGTAGCCGTATTTAAAACAGCCTGGGCCAGCCAGAACGGATAGGGTAAAAACAGCTCCCCTCGTATAACCAACCAGACTGTATATAAAAAAACATGGGCACAGATTAAAGCACAATTGGGATACTCACAATTTACTAAAAGAAAATTGTTCTCAGGTATGCCGCCCGTCAGTTTTTTACCAGAAAAACATTAATGCAATTCGTTTTGCAACGGCACAACCAATACCGGAATGGGCGAATGCCGGATAATGTATTCTGCCGTACTTCCCATGACTGCATGCGATAAGCCGGTTCGTCCTACAGTACCCATCACAATGACCGCTGCTTTTTGTTCAATGGCATAATTGATGATGTCTTCCTTTGGATCCCCGATCAATACAACCACATTCAAAGGTAAATCCGGATACTGTTGTTTTACTGCTTCCAGCGTCTGTTCCGCAATGTACTTTCTTGCTTCCCACTGATCCGAGAAGTTAATGCCAATATCTGCGGGAATATAGTCCAGGTTGGTATTAATGATGGTCAGCAAGTCTACTTCGGCCCGCAACTTTCTGGCAAATTCCAACCCTGTTTCGATGATCCTGTTCCGATCTTTACTCAGATCTGTGGTAATGATTAACTTATTCATCTGCAATGTTTTAATTAAATTTTATGTGTATATAATCCTGCTACTCTAAATGCACTTCAATTTTTTCTCCGGCATGTTTGCGGTTGTTCCGGATCAACAGGATAATCGGAATACAAATTAAAATGCTGAGTCCAACAGTCCAGAATACATTGTTGTAGCTAACGATGGCCTGTTGTTTAAACAGCAACAGGTCCGAAACTTTATACGCCAGTAGCCGGGCATCTTCCTTAAAATAGCCCATCGATGCAAACTGCTGTGTTAGTCCGTCCAGTCTTTCCTGAAACCGGTCGTTGTATTCCGAATAGTTCTGGAGGAGGTAGTTGTCATTTGCTGCATTTCTGTGGGTAAGAAATACATTCATTACCGCAATTCCCACTGCACCGCCCAATTGCCGGATCATATTGCTGATACCAGCTCCCTGCGAAAGATCAGCCCCTTTCAACCCTTGTACAGCCAATACCATTACAGGAGACATCATGAAGCCGATGCCCAGTCCCCGCAGAATAAATGGCCAGAAGAAATTGGCTTCGGAAGAATCCGGTGAAGAAAAACTCATCATCGAAGTGAATGCAAAAATCATTACTCCACCAATGATCATGATCAATTTGGGACTGACTCCCCTATTCAGCATTTTGCCCACCACGCCCATGGAAATGGCCGAAGCAAGTGCGCCGGAAATCAGGAAATTACCAGTCATGGTAGCTGTCCAGCCCAGCCCTACCTGCGCAAATAGCGGAAATACAAAGACTGTTGCCAGTAAAATCAGGCCTACAATAAAATTCAGGATAGACCCCATGGCCAGGTTCCAGCTTTTGAGCAACCGGATGTTGACCGCCGGATGCGCACAGGTCCATTCCCTCCAGATAAAACCAACGAATCCAAATACACTTAAAAGCGTAATCAAGATAATTTCACCACTTTCGAACCAGTCTTTGGCTGTACCTTCTTCCAATACATATTGCAAACACCCCACTGCAAGGATGAGCAGTCCGATACCTGCCCAGTCGATTTTTGCCGGCTTCTTTGCGCCCAGCCTGTCTTTAACGTAGGTCCAGGAAAGATAGGCTGCCATCATACCAATTGGAATATTGATAAAGAATATCCAATGCCAGGAATAGTTATCGGTCAGATAACCACCCAGCGTGGGGCCAAAAGTAGGGCCAAGAATCACCCCCATCCCAAATATGGCATTGGCTGTATTAATCTGCTCCGGAGGATACGCTTCAACAATAATGGTCTGGGACGTTGTTAGCAGGGCTCCGCCCCCGATACCCTGAATAAAACGCCAGATAATGAGCGAGGTAAGGGTATCTGCGGTTCCGCAGAAAAAGGAAGCCACCGTAAAAATCAGGATCGATGCAGTAAAATAGTTTTTTCGTCCAAAAAGATCACTGAACATTCCCGCAAGTGGAATCATGATTACATTGGAGATGGCATAAGAAGTAACCGCCCAGGCAATTTCGGTGGTGGTTGCACCAATGCTTCCACTGATTTCTCTCAGTGAAACATTCACAATGGAGGTATCGATCAATTGCAGCAATGCTGCACTGATGGCTGTTAAAACCAGTATCACCCGCTCTGCACCAACCGGATACTTTGATAATTCTCTGGCTTGCATAATTAATTAATTTCTACATCTACAAAAGCGCTCAATCCGGGTGTGAGGTAAAATGTTTTTTGTTCCGGCTGGTTCAACTTAATCCTTACAGGCACCCTCTGGGTAACTTTCACAAAATTCCCTGTTGCATTATCCGGAGGCAACAATGCAAATCTGGCACCTGTTGCACCGCCGATGGAGGCAATGGTTCCTGTCAGATCCAGGGTTTTATATGCGTCCAATTTCACTTTTACCTGCTGGCCAATTCTGATTTTATTCATCTGGGTTTCTTTAAAATTGGCCACCACCCACAAATCATTCATTTCCACTGCAGCACAAAGCGGCTGTCCGTACTGCACCAGCTGACCCACTTCTACATTCTTTTTTGAAACTACTCCGTCGAATGGCGCAACTACAACAGTATACTTTAGTTGGGTCTCTGCCAGTTCAAGCTCGGCCAGTCTTTGCTGTACGAGTGCAGTAGAAACACTTACCTGTGCTTCCTGCGCAAGGGCGCTGGACTGCGTACTGGAAGCCTGTGTGGCAGCAGCCTGAAACTGGCGTTTGGCCATCTCGTATAATGCAGCAGCACTTTGGTTTTCTGCACGGGCTGCATCCAGTTGCTGCGGTGTTGCTGCACCTTCTCCGGCCATTTTTTCGATACGGGCCAGTTCTTTCTGCGACTTGATCAAACGTGCATGAGAAGCATCAATATTAGACTGCAGGGCTTTTGAATTAATGGATGAAGCCGAAGCATTCTGCATGGCAGCCTGCGCTACGGATCTGGAAACACCGGTTTGAGATTCTGCACTGCGGAGCATGGCCCTTGCCTGCATTACTTTGGCTTTGTAATCCTTGTCGTCTATAATAACCAGGGTATCTCCTTTTTTAACCCGCTGGTTGTCTTCGAAACGCACTTCCAGTACATAACCCGATACAGCAGTTTTTACAGAAGTAATGGTAGCATCCAGCTGCGCATTATCGGTAGTAACATGATGCAGGCTCTTGGTGTAAGCATTGACGCCATAAACGACCAATGCCAGCACCAGAAAGGCCGCTATGATTAATCTGGTTCTTTTTTTCTTATTGGGTATTGTTTCTTTTTCCATTTTGCTTGATTAGAATTTAAATAAGTTGATTAATTACCGGTCATGATATTGTATTGAGCCATGGATATGGCCAGTTGTACCTTGTGCAGGATCATGTTCAATTCTGCAGCATTGGTCGCATTCAGTTCAGTCAGGTATTCGGTTGAAGTAATAACACCGTTTTCCAGCTGGCTTGCAGCTGCTTTAAGAATTTCCTTTCTTTTTTGAACGATTTCCTGATCCCTGCCAATTACACCGGGATACTTTTGTATTTCCGTTTGCTTTTGCGTCAGGGCGGTTTGCAGGTTCAGCTGAAAAGTTGCTTCCTGGTTTTTCACCATTTGCTGATTGATTTCAATGGCTTTCTCCTTATTTTTCTGAAGTACGGCATTGTTGATATTCCAACTGATCCCTGCGCCGGCAATACCATAGGTCCGGAAGTCTACATTCAGAAAATTGTAACCCGGACGTCCATAATACCCTTGCCCAAAAATAAATATCCTGGGCTTGTTTTCCTTGCTGAGCAATTCCTGTTGCAAGCCAAGCATATTCAACTGCGATTTATACACTTCCAGTTCAGGTCTTTTTACTTCTTTTTTTAAACCATCTTCCTGAGGCAGTTCAAAACGGTCACCGGAACCAATCTGAACACCCGTCAGCAGCGACAACTCCTGTTCGAGTCCTGCAATGGTTGCATCAATATCTGCCATCTTCTGTTCGGTGGTCAGGATCTCCGATTCAAATACCAGCTGATTGCTTTTCAGCACTGCTCCGTTTGCAACGCCAATCGCAATTTTCTTTTTTTGCGCTTCCAGTTCCGCTTTGCGAATGGCCAGAATTTTCCGGTTTTCCTGCTGGAGCAGGATATTACCGAATACGTTGGTCAGCCTTTCCCTTACCCGCTGAAACTCCGTATTTACCTGGTTCACGCTCAGGGATGTTTTGGATTGTTCCAGTTCCTTCTTAGACTTAACAATACCAAATTCAGTTAAGGGAAACCGAAGGTCTACCCCCATATTGTAATTGTCTTTATGCTGGGTAGGTATTCCGGAAAAGCCCGGCACACTGAAGGAGGTTACCTCAGTCTGATAAGTAGCCTGCCCGGTTAAATTAACCTGGGGATATAAGCCGGCCTCCAGTATTCTTTCGTTTTCCTTTCCCAGCTGAATAGCCATTTCTTTTTGTTTGTTTGCCGGATAATACTGTGCTGCTTTTTCGATCAGTTGCTGCAACGAAACAGTTTGCTGCGCGTGACCGAAGCCTGCCAGCATAGCCAGCCCTACACTTAATACAACTCGTTTGCTCATGTATCTGTTACTTTTTAATTGCATGGATAATAAAACTTGCAGCTGCCCTGGCATACCCTTCCATTAATTCATTGTATTGCCGGTCGGTTAACCGAAGTACTTTTCTGAACATCTGGTTATTGATTGCAGGGAAACAGCAAATGGACTGTAAAAAAATATACAACAACCTCGGATCTGTTTGCCTGATCTGACCTGTATTGTTGAGCTCTTCAAAATAAGTCACCAGGCTGTTATTCGACTTGGCCTTTTTGATTCTTTCCGAAAGCAAATCCGGATTCCGGTTAATTTCCCGGATAATAAACAACATAGTCCCTTTCTGAACAAACTCCAGCAGATCGGCTGTAAACCGGTTTACTTTTTCTTCCCAGCTCAGGCTGTCGTCTTTCCAGGTATTTACCAACGGGATATAGTCATTCAGGGCGTCGTTGAAAATGCGCTGAAACAGATTGTCTTTGCTGCGAAAATGATAATGCAGCGAAGCCTTGCTGATGCCGGCCACATCGGCAATCACCTGCATCCTGGTGCCGTTGTAACCTTTTTTTTCAAATTCCAGGCGGGCTGCCTGTAAAATTTTTTCTTCCGTAACGGTTGATTCATTCATGTTTGATCAATTGGTTTGACCAAATGGTCAAATGCAAAAATAAGCAGAGAATCCATCGCTTCGGAGCTTTAAGGAAAATATAATCGGTGAACCCTGTTTTGGCGGCGGCTGATCAGGCGCTAAGCGGAACAAAAAAGCCCTGAGGATGAACTCCTCAAGGCTTTTACCTGTCGGGACGACAAGATTTGAACTTGCGACCCCACGCCCCCCAGACGTGTGCGCTACCGGGCTGCGCTACGTCCCGAATTGAACCGGATCTGGCAGATCCGATGATCACTCCCGTATCATTACGGGGTGCAAATATAGGGCTAAAAGAAATTTTCAGGTTATATTGCAGGAAATTTTCAATTTCTGCATGAATATTCTTTTGAAGCAGGTACAGATTACCGATCCGAATTCCCCATTCAACGGTAAACCTTTCGATATACTTATTGAAGACAACAAGATCAGCAAAATTGCCGCAGAACTCAACGACAAAGCCACTACAGTTATCAATGAACCCGGTCTCTCCGTATCTCCGGGATGGGTGGATATTTTTGCCGATTTCTGTGATCCGGGCTACGAATACAAAGAAACACTCGAATCCGGTGCTGCAGCAGCTGCAGCAGGAGGCTATACCAGGGTATTTACCTTGCCCAATACACAGCCGGTAACCGATCATAAATCGCTGGTAGAATATGCAGCAAGACAATCTGCAGGATTACCCGTACACATTCATCCGATTGGTGCCATAACCCGTAAGGCAGAGGGCAAAGACCTGGCCGAAATGTATGATATGCTGCACAGCGGCGCAGTCGCCTTTTCTGATGGCCTGCATCCCGTTCAGTCTCCAGGACTGTTTCTGAAAGCATTGCAATATGTGAAAGCATTCAACGGTGTATTAATTCAGGTGCCGGTAGACAAAAGCATCGGAGCTTCAGGCTTAATCAATGAGGGCATTATTTCTACCAGGCTGGGCTTACCGGGCATGCCTGCCATTGCCGAAGAAAGTATCCTGAAAAGAGATATCGACCTTGCTCGTTATGCCGGATCCGCTATTCATTTTACCGGTGTATCCACTGCGACCTCCCTTCAACTCATCCGCGAAGCAAAAAAAGAAGGTATGGCCGTTACCTGCAGTGTTACCCCCTACCACCTGTTCTTCTGCGACGAAGACCTGCAGACGTATGATACCTATTTAAAAGTGAACCCACCCATCCGCTCCAAGGCAGATATGCTGGCGCTGAGAGATGCAGTATTGGATGGTACGGTAGATTGTATTGCTTCTCATCATTTGCCCCAGGACTGGGATCACAAAATATGTGAATTTGAATATGCTTCTTTTGGAATGACCGGACTGGAAACCGCATTTGCAGTGGTGAACCATCTGCTGGAACAATTGAGCAGCAACAGAATAGTGGAATTATTTTCTCTGAATGCCCGTAAGATTTTTAACCTCCCGGCTACCCATATTACAGAAGGTGCTACTGCTGAGTTAACCATCTATAGCCGGAGCAACCCAACCGTTTTGCACAAGGCAGATTTCAAAAGCAAATCTGCGAACAGTGCCTTTACAGACAGGGAGTTGACCGGACAAGTAAAAGGCATCATCAACAAAGGAAAAATATACACCAACTAAAATCATTTATATGAAAGTAAACATCATCAACGAAGGCGCTAAATTTGGTCTGATCTGCGGACTTACTGCCATACTCCTCATGTTTGGAAGCTGGGCTGCGGGTATCCGGATATTTACCTCCGTACAGTTTTACGGCACATTCGTTCCGTATATGATTGCCATCCTGCTCATCGGCGGATTCAACCTCAGAAAGCAGAACGGCGGATTCCTGTCGTTTGGAGAGGCATTGAAATTCAACTTTCTGGCATATGCCGTTGCTGCCTTGCTGATTGCATTGGCTACCTATGTTTTATACAATATCATAGATAAAGAACTCACTCAAAAGTCTGCACAGATTGCTTTGGAAAAAACAAGGCAGATCATGGAGAAAATGGGATCCAGCGAAGAAGACATTGAGAAAGCCCTTAAAAATTCTGCTGAAAGCATGAAAGAAACCGGTTTGGGAAAAATATTTCTGGGAACCGGCCTGGGACTGATCTGGGATTTTGTGAAAGCCCTCCTGCTTTCCGTAACCATCCGTAAGGAACAAAAATTTGAAGACCAATAATCCTGCATGAACCTATCCATTGTTATACCGCTTTTAAATGAAGAAGAATCGCTTCCGGAACTATGCGCCTGGATTGAGCGTGTGGTAACCAGTCATCACCTTAGCTACGAAGTGCTGTTGATAGACGATGGCAGCACCGATAACAGCTGGGAAGTAATCCGGAAAATCACTTCAGAAAATACCGCTTTCAAGGGCATCAAATTCCAGCGTAATTACGGAAAATCAGCCGCACTGAACGAAGGATTCAAAGCTGCGCAGGGAACCGTGGTTATTACCATGGATGCAGATATGCAGGACTCTCCGGATGAAATTCCCGCGCTCTATAAAATGATTACCGAAGACGGATACGATATGGTAAGCGGCTGGAAAAAAATCCGCTACGACAATACACTTACCAAGAATATTCCATCTAAACTTTTTAATGCAGTGGCTCGTGCCAGTTCCGGCATTCAGCTGAATGATTTCAACTGCGGCCTGAAAGCCTACCGCAACAAAGTGGTGAAGTGCATTGAAGTATTTGGTGAAATGCACCGCTACATTCCGATACTCGCTAAGTGGAGCGGGTTCAGAAAAATTGGTGAAAAAGTGGTGGAGCACCGCCCCAGAAAATATGGAACCACCAAATTTGGCTGGTCCAGATTTATCAATGGTTTCCTGGACCTGAGCACCATCATGTTTCTTGGAAAATTCGGCAAGAAGCCCATGCAATTCTTTGGATTGTACGGAACCCTGTTCTTCCTGATTGGTCTGTTGTCGAGCCTCTACCTGGTCATTTCAAAAATCATTGATCCCGAAATGGGGCTTACCAATAAACCGTTTTTCTTTATTGCACTGGCAACCATGGTAATTGGTATGCAGCTGTTTCTGACCGGCTTTGTAGCCGAACTGGTGGTGCGCAATGCAGCAGAAAGAAATGTATATCTGATTGAAGAGCAACTAGGCGTTTAATTCGTTCATTCAACCACCTGCATGAAGCAAGAACTGATACTTATCGGAACCACCTGGCCATTCAGAGGAGGCGGTATTGCCTCATTCAATGAACGGCTGGCAAGGGCTTTTCAGGAACAGGGCTTCAAGGTAACCATATACACTTTCTCGCTGCAGTATCCTTCTTTTCTGTTTCCGGGAAAGTCGCAATACAGCAACACGCTGCCTCCGGAAGACCTGGATATTCATGTAACCATCAATTCGGTAAATCCGCTCAACTGGATCAGGATGGGCAGGATCATCCGTAATCAGAACGCCCCCATTGTACTGGTTCGTTACTGGCTGCCCTTTATGGGGGCCTGCCTGGGTACTATTCTGCGAATGGTGAAGAAAAACAAGGTATCCCGCATCATTTGCATTGCAGATAACATTATCCCGCACGAAAAGAGGCCGGGCGATCAGGCACTCACCAGGTACTTTGTACAGCCAATCGATGGTTTCATTACCCTGAGCAAAAAAGTAGCAGCAGATTTGAAGCAGTTCAGCAGCAAAAAAGTGCTTACGGTTCAGCATCCGTTATACGATCATTTTGGTGCACTGATGCAGAAACAGGATGCCCGCAAAAAATTACAACTCCCTTCCGAAGGGAGGTTCATTCTTTTCTTTGGATTCATCCGGAAATACAAGGGGCTGGATCTCTTACTCCGAGCACTGGCCATCCTGCAAAACGAACATAAAAACAATCCTTCCTTCGATGTGCCCAGGCTGATCATTGCAGGTGAATTTTATGAGGATGAAAAAATATATACCGATCTGATCGGCGAACTGGGCATCGGCCATTTAATTGACTCCTTTACCCATTTTATTCCGGATGAGGAAGTGAAATACTACCTGAATGCCTGCGACTTTGTGATTCAGCCATACAGAAACGCTACCCAAAGTGGCGTTACGCCCCTGGCATATCATTTTGAAAAGCCCATGCTGGTGACCAATGTTGGAGCGCTGCCAGACATGGTGCAGGAAGACCAGAGCGGTATCGTAACCGAACCTACGGCTGAAGCCATCGCAGCGGGGATCAAAAAACTCTATGAATTAGGTGAGGAACATTTTTTGTTTCAACTTCGCAGTCAGAAAAAAAAATACAGCTGGGAGCAACTGACCTCTGCCATTGTGTCCCTGGCTCAAAATACATAACCATGCGCAATCGTATTACCTCCATCATCTCGGCTTCCATAGAAGTAAAGCAGGCTGTACTCGCAGACCCTGCCATTCAGCAAACCCTGGAGCAGGTCATAGAAGCTGTTACCACTGCCTTTAAGAACGGGCACAAAGTGATGTTCTGTGGCAATGGCGGAAGCGCAGCAGACGCGCAGCACCTGGCAGCAGAATTCTCCGGTCGTTTTTATAAAAACAGAAGGGCGCTTCCCTCCGATGCTTTGCATTGCAACACGTCCTATTTAACTGCGGTAGCCAACGATTACAGTTACGACGATATTTATGCAAGACTGGTAGAAGGTACCATGGAAAAAGGAGATGTGCTGATTGGTTTAACTACTTCCGGCAACTCTCCCAATATCCTGAAAGCATTTGAAGCCGCCAGGGTAAAAGGCATTCAGACAGTTGGCTTCACAGGAAGCACCGGTGGCAAACTTAAAGCCGTTTCCGACTTTTTGCTGAATGTACCTTCCAATACCACTCCGCGTATCCAGGAGAGCCATATTCTGCTGGGACATATTATTTGCGAACTGGTAGAAGACGCTTTATTTAGTTAGTATGCTAAGACTGAACCTGATGACTCCCGACTGGACATTATTCCTGGATCGGGATGGCGTAATCAATCATGAAAAAGAAAATGATTACGTATTGAACTGGGATGAATTTCAGTTCTACGAAGACAGCCTTGCCGCTATTCCATTGCTGAACCGCTGCTTTCAAAGAATTGTAATTACTACCAACCAGAAAGGGGTGGGTAAAGGACTGATGACACTGGAAGACCTCCGGACCATTCACAGCAATATGCTCCGTTGCATTGAGGCTGCTGGCGGACGCATTGACCAGGTGTATTTCTGTTCCGATCTGGATGATGCGTCGCCTAACCGAAAACCTCAGCCTGGCATGGCTTTTCAGGCACAGAAAGATTTTCCGGAAATCAATTTATCCAAAAGCATCATGGTGGGCAACCGGATGAGCGACATGCAATTTGGCCGAAATGCCGGAATGCATACGGTATACCTGGCCACCACCCATCCCGAAGCACCCTTTCCCGATCCGCAGGTGGATCTGCGTTTCACCGATCTGCTCAGTTTTGCGGAAGCCTGTACCAGCATGACCCGCCGCTGATTCCTTATTTTAATGAAATGATAAAGTTCTGAGCAGCGTTTTAAGTTGTACAGTTTGGGCGTAAATTGCTTTTAGTTGTATCTGATAACTGATCACATGAAAAAACAATTTGCTTTATCTCTTCTGCTGGCATTGGCCATGGGCAGCTATGCACAAACTCCTTCGGACCGGATGCGTATACGGGAAATGGAGCAGGGCCTCAGTGTATATGCCTACAACATTCTGAATGCAGATGATGTGGAAGACCGCCTTAGGGCAGATAGTTTTTTTACCAGAAACCTGGTACAGGCGCTAAAAGTACCTTACTCCTTTTACCATCCGTTTGATTCGTTGAAAACCATTTCCAGGATCTATGCACCCGACAGCAGTTTCAGAATCATTACCTGGCAATTGATGAAAGATTTTTCTTATTACCGCTACAAAGGAGCCATACAACTCAATACCAAAGACGGCTCATTGAAACTGATCCCGCTCTACGATGGTACCGACTTTACCGACAACCCGACAGACTCTGTCCGGAGTAATCTGAACTGGATTGGCGCAGTGTACTACAATATTATCCTGAAGAAGTACAACAACAAAAATTACTATACGCTGTTAGGCTACGACGAAAACGATGCAAGAAGCACCAAAAAATGGATTGAGGTATTAACCTTCGATCAGCAGAACCGGCCTGTATTTGGCGGGCGTTACTTCAGCTACCCCAATGATCCCATTAAGCCTGCTCAACCGGCATACCGGTTTTGCCTGGAGTTTAAAAAAGATGCAAATGCAAAACTGAACTATGATCGGGAGCTGGATCTGATCGTTTTTGCCAAATTGGTAAGTGAAACAGGCGAGATCAGCAAAAAGCATACACTGGTTCCCTACGGAACCATTGAGGGCTTTCAATGGCAGCTGGGCAAATGGGTTTACATTCCCCCCAGGTAGTACTGATGCGGTATTAATCCAGCTTCAGTACAGCAAGGAATGCTTCCTGCGGAATTTCCACATTACCAATCTGGCGCATGCGCTTCTTACCTTCTTTCTGCTTCTCCAGCAATTTCCGCTTACGGCTGATATCCCCACCATAACATTTGGCAGTTACGTCTTTGCGGATTGCGCTGATGTTTTCACGGGCAATCACTTTTGCACCAATAGCTGCCTGGATAGCAATCTGGAACTGCTGACGGGGCAGCAATTCTTTTAATTTCTCGCAAAGCTTTCTTCCGAAGTCGTTGGCACGGCTTCTGTGAATGAGCGCACTCAGTGCATCCACTTTATCTCCGTTCAGCAGGATATCCATTTTCACAATATCCGCTTCACGGTTATCGATGGGTGAATAATCAAAAGATGCATATCCACGGGTGGAACTTTTCAGTTTATCGTAGAAGTCGAATACGATCTCGGTCAGTGGCATTTCAAAAATCAGCTCTACCCTGGTTGGGGTCAGATAACTCTGGTTGATGAGGATACCGCGTTTGCCCAAACAAAGGGTCATGATATTGCCGATGTATTCGGGAAGGGTAATGATCTGTGCTTTGATGAATGGTTCTTCAATCCGATCGATCTTTACAGGATCAGGCATTTCTACCGGGTTGTTCACCAGTATCTTTTCGCCCCGGGTGGTATAGGCATTGAAACTAACGTTTGGTACGGTGGTGATCACAGTCTGGTTAAACTCCCGCTCCAGTCTTTCCTGGATGATCTCCATGTGCAGCAGGCCGAGGAATCCGCAACGGAATCCAAAACCCAGGGCCTGCGAGGTTTCCAGCTCAAAAGTAAGGGAAGCATCGTTCAACTGCAGCTTATCCATACAGTCGCGCAGTTCCTCAAACTCGTCGGTGTTCACCGGAAAGATTCCGGCAAATACCATCGGCTTCACTTCCTCAAATCCGTTAATCATTTCACCCGGATTGGCGGCCAGCGTAAGCGTATCACCCACTTTTACTTCCTTGGCATTTTTGATACCGGTTATTACGTATCCCACATCTCCGGCACTCACTTCGTCTTTTGGGGTCATGTTCAGTTTTAACACCCCTACTTCATCTGCTATATAATCTCGGCCGGTAGCCACAAAACGGATCTTGTCTCCTTTGCGAAGCGTACCGTTCATGATCCGGTAATAAATGATGATTCCACGGAAACTATTGTACACACTGTCGAAAATCAATGCCTGCAAAGGTGCGTCCACACTGCCTTTGGGAGACGGAATCCTTTCCACAATCGCCTGCAAAATTTCTTCAATCCCGATACCGGATTTGCCACTGGCCAACAGAATATCTTCCTGCTTGCAGCCAATCAGATCAATAATCTGGTCGGTCACTTCCGGAATCTTGGCTCCGTCCATATCGATCTTATTGATTACCGGAATAATTTCCAGATCGTTGTCGATGGCCAGGTAAAGGTTGCTGATCGTTTGTGCCTGAATACCCTGAGACGCATCTACCAGCAGCAATGCGCCTTCACAGGCTGCCAGTGCACGGCTCACTTCATAACTGAAATCCACGTGTCCGGGGGTATCGATCAGGTTCAGTACATATTCAACCCCTTTGTGCTTATAATTAATCTGAATAGCGTGGCTCTTAATGGTAATGCCCTTCTCCCGCTCCAGGTCCATATCATCCAATACCTGGTTCATCATTTCCCGCTCCCCGATGGTTTTGGTATGCTCCAGCAATCTGTCTGCCAGGGTACTTTTACCATGATCAATGTGGGCGATAATACAAAAATTCCGAATCTGCTTCATAAGGCGGCAAAGATAGGTCGTATGGGTATATGGCGCTAAATTTGCACCCATGATGTTTACCGAAACAGGAGTTGATGTTAAAAAAGCGGCTGAATTCCTTCGAAAAAACGAATTGGTGGCCATTCCAACCGAAACCGTTTACGGGCTGGCGGGCAATGCACTCAGTGAAACTGCTGTGGCAAAGATCTATGCTGCCAAGAACCGGCCTGCCTTTAATCCGCTGATTTTGCATGTTTCCGGAGTAGACCAGATAGAACAATACGCAACGGCTGATCCACAGAGCATGCAGATTGCCCGGACGCTGATGCCGGGCCCCATTACCCTGCTCCTTCCCAAAAAGTTTACCGTGCCGGATATTACCACTGCAGGAAGCGGCAAAGTGGCCATTCGGGTACCGGACCACCCGCTTACCCTGGAACTGTTGAAGGAACTGGATTTTCCGCTGGCTGCACCCAGTGCGAATCCTTCGGGATACATCAGCCCTACCACGGCAGCACATGTACAGGAAGGGCTTAACGGAAAAATCGCATATATCCTCGACGGCGGACCGGCCAATATTGGGCTGGAATCCACCATCTGCGAGGTATCCGGTAATCAGATCCTTCTTCACAGGGCCGGAGGTGTTTCGGCTGAAGCCTTAACAGCTATTACCGGACTGGAAGTGGTGTTGCCCGAAACAAAGCAGCCCCATGCCCCACATAGTCCCGGGCAATTGAAAAGCCATTATGCCCCCCATACACCCTTGTTCAGGGGAAACATTGAGCAGCTAATCAACCATTATCCGGGAAAAAAAATAGGAGTCATCAGCTTCAGCAAAAGCTATGCGAACCAACCACAGGTAAGCAGTTATGTATTGTCTCCTACGGGCAATCTGGCGGAAGCAGCCAACCGGCTGTTCGCCACGCTCAGAGAAGTAGACGCGCAGGCATTTGATGTAATTCTGACGGAGGTATTTCCGGAAGAAGGAATCGGGTCTGCCATCAACGATCGCTTAGACAGAGCCCAATTTCTTCACAAATAAAGTTGCCGGCGCTTTACTGCAGGGCGTTGATGATGGCAACAAACTCATCTGCAACAAGCGAAGCGCCGCCCACCAGTCCTCCATCCACATCTGGCTGGGAAAACAATTCCACAGCATTGGCTGCCTTTACACTGCCGCCATATAAAATAGAAATCGCATTGGCTGTTTCCGCATTATAGGCAGCTGCAATATTTCCGCGAATAAACGCGTGCATCTCCTGTGCCTGGGCACTACTGGCAGTTTTACCAGTACCAATGGCCCAGATGGGTTCGTATGCAATGACCACTTTGCGCAGCTGATCTGCTGTTAAATGATACAGAGACTCCTTCAGTTGCAGGGCTACATATTCATTTTGTGTACCGGCCTCTCTTACTGCCAAAGGCTCGCCACAGCAGAAGATCGGTGTAATATTGTTTTCGAGGCAGATATTGACTTTTTCGGCCAGAAATGCATTGCTTTCATTGAAATATTCACGACGCTCCGAATGACCCAGTACCACATAATGTACGCCCAGGGAGCTCAGCATGTCTACGGAAATTTCTCCGGTATACGCACCACTTTTTTTGCTGTGGCAGTTTTGAGCCGCAACAAATACCTGTTCTTTGTTCCGCAGTTTTTGTTGTGCCATGGCCAGATAAGGCGCAGGAATGGCAAAAACAACCTGCTGATTTTCTTTCAGGGAATGTGGTTGGCTGATGATATCGTCCAGTAGTTGTTCACCCTGCTGTAAGGTCAGGTTCATTTTCCAGTTCGCTGCTGCAATTTGCTTTCTCATACTCATTTGATTCTTGATTGCTTGATTTATAAAGAGGAATGAAAGATATGTTTTAGTACATGAATTTCCGCATCGGATATTTTTTTACCCTTCATGTGCTTCCAGTTATTGATGTCGTTTACAGCTGCTTCAATATTGTATTTTTTACCATCGGTTCCCCAGCTGAAACTGGTGATAATCCTGGGCAGCAGGCCGGCACCAAACACATTACAGCAAAGGCCGATCACCGAACCGGTGTTAACGGAACTGTTGATGGCAAGCCGGGAATAATCGCCCATGATCACACCGCATTTCTGGCCGACCACTACGGATTCACCTTCTCCCATCACCCATACCTTAATGTCTCCCGCCGAATTTTTCAGATTGCTGTTAGAAGTACCTGCTCCAAAATTGCACCATTCACCCACCACAGAATCACCCAGGTATCCGTCGTGTGCTTTGTTGGAATAGCCCATCAGGATGGCATTTTTTATTTCGCCACCACCCATGCAATAGGGTCCCAGCGTGGTGGCGCCATATACCCGGCTGTTCATTTTTAATACAGAATGGTTACCCAGCACAAAGGGGCCGCGAACCGTACTGCCCTCCATGATCTCGGCATGTTTTCCAATGTAAATGGGCCCGGTGGAAGCATTGAGGATACAGCATTCCAGTTTGGCGCCTTCCTCAATAAAAATATTTTCCGGCTGTACCACCTGCACCGAAGACGGAACAGGTTGTGAAGTACGTCCATGGGTTACCCGTTTGAAATCTTCTCGTATCATGGATTCGTTCAGCTGCATCAGCTCCCAGGGATACTCAATTCTCGACACCGCATCTGCAGAAAGGATTTCCGCAAAAAAAGACTCCGCCTGAGCAGCGTTAAAGCTGGTAAAATCACCGGCGGATTTACCGGCAACCAGTCCATCTCCTGCCACCAGGGCCTGCCCGGGTTTCAACTGCCCGATGGCTGCAATCAATTGCCCGGTCGGAATCACAGCGGCATCGATCCAGGTATGCACGCCGGGTTCCGGAACCAACGAATACAATCCCTGCAGGTATTCTGCAGTATGAACACATGCTGCTTCTCCAAGCACCAACTCCCAACGCTCTTTGATGGTAAGCATACCAAACCTGAAATCGGCAATGGCTTTGTTGAGAGATAAGGGGGCTAAACGATCTCTGTACTTGTTGTCGAATAAGATGATGGCCATACACAAATGTATTGCATATTCGCAATAATGAATTCTCCTTACCTTGCATGCTCAAACTTCTTAAACTTAAGTAACTATGAGCATTGGTACTTTCTCCTATCCGCAACCGTCTAATGAACCGGTTTTAGCATATGCACCGGGTACTCCGGAAAAAACAGGTCTTAAGAAAGCATTGGCAGAACTGAAGAAAAAGCAAATCGATATTCCAATGTACATCGGTGGCAAACAGGTTCGCACCGAAAAGAAAGTAGCCATTCATCCGCCACACGAACTCAGCCATGTGCTGGGATATTACAATGCCGGAGAAGAGAAACATGCCGAAATGGCTGTTGCCGCAGCGTTGCAGGCCAAAGAAAAATGGGCTGCCATGAGTTGGGAAACCCGGGCACATATTTTTCTGAAAGCTGCCGATCTGCTGGCAACCAAATACCGTTACCAGATGGTAGCGGCAACCATGCTCGGACAAAGCAAGAATCCATTTCAATCCGAGATCGACAGCGCCTGCGAACTGATCGACTTCCTGCGGTACAATGTGCATTTTTTAAGTGAAATTTATAAGCAGCAGCCCGTTTCTTCACCCGGCGTTCACAACCGGATGGAATGGCGCCCGCTGGAGGGATTTGTACTGGCGGTAACCCCCTTCAATTTTACTGCCATCGGGGGTAACCTGCCTACTTCTGCTGCCATGTGTGGCAACGTAGTGGTCTGGAAACCTGCCAATACACAGATCTATTCTGCCCAGTTGTTTATGCGTATCCTGAAAGAAGCCGGTTTGCCCGACGGGGTGATTAACCTGGTATACGTAGATGGTCCTACCATTGGTAAAGTATGCTTTGGCCACAGTCATTTTGCGGGAGTGCATTTTACCGGATCAACCGGCGTATTCAACAATATGTGGAAAGTGATCGGAGAGAACATGGGACTGTACAGGTCTTATCCCAGAATTGTGGGTGAAACCGGCGGCAAGGACTTTGTGATTGCACATCCATCTGCAGATGTGGATGCCGTGGTTACCGCGCTGGCCAGAGGTGCATTTGAATTTCAGGGACAGAAATGCTCCGCAGCTTCCAGGGCCTATATTCCGAGCAATATGGCAGAAGAGGTAAAACGCAAGCTGGTGGCGGCCGTTCAGTCCATGAAAATGGGTACGGTAGAAGATTTTAGCAATTTCATCAATGCCGTAATCGACGAAAAAGCCTACAACAGCATTACCCGCTACATCATCAATGCCAAGAAGAACAAAAAGGTAAAAATCCTGGCCGGAGGCAATTTCAGCAAAACCAAGGGTTATTTCATTGAGCCAACCATCATAGAAACCAGGGATCCTAAATCTGTTACCATGTGCGAGGAAATCTTTGGGCCGGTGCTGACCATTTATGTGTATAAGGCCGACCAGTACGAGAAAACCCTCGACCTGGTAGACGGAACCTCCGCCTATGCCCTTACAGGAGCTGTTCTGGCCCGCGACAGGGCTGCTATTGAACTGGCTACCAATAAGCTCAGAAATGCCGCAGGAAACTTCTACATCAACGACAAGCCAACCGGTGCCGTGGTAGGACAGCAGCCTTTTGGCGGAGCCAGGGCATCCGGAACCAACGACAAGGCCGGAAGCATGCTGAACCTTTACAGGTGGCTGAGTGCAAGAACCATTAAAGAAACTTATAATCCTCCAACCCATTACGGATATCCGTTTTTACTGGAGGCCTAGGAACCCTGTTTACTATCGACATTAACCCCTATATTTGCCCCTCAAATTTTTGAACAGTGCCGACAAAATTTTCTAAAGAAACTTACCTCTATTGGTATGAGCTGATGCAGCTAATACGTCAGTTCGAATTGAAGTCTGAAGAGATGTATAAAATGGCCGGAAAGATCCGTGGATTTTTCCATGCTTATATTGGCCAGGAAGCAATTGCTGCCGGCTGTATGACCGCCACTTCTCCCGATGATCCTTTTATCACTGCCTACCGCGACCATGGACTGGCATTGGCGAAAGGGGTATCCGCCAACGCCTGTATGGCAGAACTGTACGGTAAAGCAACCGGTTGTTCCAAAGGCAAGGGAGGCAGCATGCACTTCTTTAGTCTGGAGCATAAATTCTTCGGCGGTCACGGTATTGTGGGTGCCCAGATTGGTACCGGAGCAGGCCTGGCTTTTGCAGAGAAATACCGGGGTACACAGAACGTAGTGCTCTGTTATTTCGGAGATGGAGCTGCCCGTCAGGGTATGCTGCATGAGACCTTTAACCTGGCCATGCTCTGGAAGCTGCCTGTGATTTTCATTTGCGAGAACAACAACTACGCAATGGGTACTTCCATTTCCAGAACAAGCAATGTAATTGATATTTACAAACTGGCAGATGCCTACGATATGCCTGCTGATAAAGTGGATGGCATGAATCCGGAGTCTGTACACGACGCTGTTGCAAGAGCGGTTAAAAGAGCCAAGGAAGGCGATGGTCCTACCCTGCTCGAAATGAAGACCTACCGTTACAAAGGACACTCCGTTTCCGATCCGCAGAAATACCGCTCCAAGGAAGAAGTGGACGAGTACAAAGACCAGGATCCGATTGTAAAAGTAGCCAATACCATTCTGGAGAACGCTTTCGCATCTAAAGAAGATCTTCAGGCAATAGATCAGCGAATCATGGCCATTGTAGACGAATCTGTACGTTTTGCGGAAGAAAGCCCATGGCCGGATGACGATGAAGTGCTGAAAGATGTTTACATAGACAACAACTATCCATTTATTACCGACTAACCAACAAAAGCATAAACAATTACAATGAGCCAAAAACACGAAAGTGCAGCAGAAGCAACAGAAGTGCTGGTAAAAGCAGAATCTACCTGGAAGAAAATCCAAAAACCGGTGCTGGGCATTATTGCCGCAGTTGTATTGGTTGGCGGCGGATGGGTGGCCTACCAGGAGTATGTGATGAAGCCCAAAGAGGAAAAAGCAGCAGAAGCTTTGTATAAAGCAGAACAATATTTTGCCATGGACTCTTCCAGACTCGTGCTGAACGGTGATGGTCAGTCGAAGGGTGTACTGAATGTAATCAGCAATTTCAGCGGAACCAAAGCTGCCAATCTTGCCCATTACTATGCCGGCATCAGCTACCTGAAACTGGGCGAATATGAAAATGCGGTGAAGCACCTGAAAGATTTTTCAACAGATGCACATCAGATTCAGTTGTTGGCGCTGGGTTGTCTGGGCGACGCTTATTCCGAACTGAAAAAGAACGACGAAGCCATTGCTGCCTATAAAAAAGCCGCAACTGTTTTTGAAAAAGACGAGAACAACTCTTCCGAATACCTGTTCCGTGCTGCCCTCCTGCTGGAAGTTACCGGCAAAACCAAGGAGGCGCTGGAATTGTACAAGGAACTGAAGGCTAAATTCCCTAAAACCGATAAAGGGTTCCAGGCAGATAAATACATCTACCGGCTCAGCATCGAGAAAAACGACCTGACTGCTCAATAATGGCAACAAAAGGAAATATAACTTTAAACAAAGGCATCCCTGTTATAGAGGATGCCTTTGTTGTTATCGTTAAAACGGAGTGGAACAGCCACATCATTAATGCGCTGGAAAAAGGAGTTAAAAAGGTCCTGAAAGCCCATGGCACCACTTGCAAAACAATCACGGTTCCTGGTGCATTCGAATTGCCCTTTGCGGTAAAGAACCACTATGCCTATTCTAAAAAAATGCCGGATGCCTATATTACCCTGGGAACCATCATTCAGGGTGATACGCCGCATTTCGACTATGTATGCAAGGCCGTGACCGATGGTGTAGTACAACTGAACCTGAGCATAGATGTGCCGGTTATCTTTGGCGTATTGACGGTTTTAAACGAAGAACAGGCCCTGGAGAGAATTGGTGGCAAGCATGGCCACAAAGGAGAAGAAGCCGCCGTTACCGCACTTAAAATGATTGCACTGAACCGTTCCTTTAAATAAGCTTCCGATCATGACCGTACAGATTTTTGTTCCCTGCTTTATAGACCAGCTTTACCCCGATGTGGCTTTCAATATGGTGAAAGTACTGGAGAAAGCGGGTTGCACCGTGAAGTACAACAAGAACCAGACCTGTTGTGGTCAGCCTGCATTTAATGCCGGTTTCCATGGCGAAGCCAAAGAAGTATGCACCAAGTTTCTGAAAGACTTTGAGGGTTCAGAATACATTGTAGCCCCAAGTGCAAGTTGTGTGGGTTTTGTAAAAAACTATTATAACCAGCTTTTTGAAAATTCAGCGTATAAAAGTCAGGCAGAAAAAACAGCCGGGCGTATCCATGAATTTTCAGACTTCCTGATAAATGTGCTGAAACAGGACAGTTTTGGCGCCATACTGAATGGAAAGGCAACTTACCACGACAGCTGCGCGGCGCTTCGGGAATGCAAGCTGAAAACCGAACCAAGGCAATTGCTCAGTAATGTCGCTGGCCTGGAACTGGTCGAAATGAATGATGTTGAAACCTGTTGCGGATTCGGCGGCACATTTGCCGTAAAATTTGAGCCCATCAGCACTGCTATGGGCGACCAGAAAGTAACCAATGCAGCGGCAACCGGCGCTGATTACCTCATCAGTACCGATATGAGCTGTCTGATGCACATTGATGGCTGCGCCAGGCACAAGGGTACCGATCTGAAAGTGTTGCACCTGGCAGACGTACTGGCCAGCGGCTGGTAAGGTCCCGTTGCTTTCATCTACTCTCCCAGCACCCACTCATAATCCAGCTGACGCTTTTCTAGATTGGCTGCAATCACACGGATCGAAATCTTATCTCCCATTTTGAAAGTTCTGCCACTCCTGCGTCCAACCAGGCTGTATTCGCTTTCTACCAGCCTGAAATCGTCGAATTCGCTGAGTCCCACAATACTTACCAGGCCCTCACATTTGTGGTCTACGGTCTCTACAAAAAGACCAAAACTGGTTACACCGCTCACAACACCTTCGAACACGCTACCCACATGCGATTTCATGAACTCTACCTGTTTGTATTTGTTCCCTGCCCGTTCACACTCCATGGCCGCTCTTTCTCGTTCACTGGTATGACGGCATTTCTCCTCCATTTTTTTATCGATCATGGGCTTTCCTGCAAGAACGGATTCCAGTACACGGTGTGCAAGGATATCCGGATAACGACGTATGGGAGAAGTAAAGTGACAATAGTTTTCGAAGCCTAATCCGTAGTGACCAATATTCTCTGTTTTGTAAACGGCCTTGGCCATGGTACGGATACCTAACTGCTCCAGTACATGCTGTTCGGGCTTTCCGTGGGCATCTGCCAGCATGGTATTAAAGCTCTTGGCAATTGCTTCGGGGCTGGACACATCAAACTGATGGCCGTATTTTTTGGCGTATTGAATAAAGGGCGTCAGTTTTTCCTCGTCCGGTTCATCGTGTATCCGGTAAGGGAATGGAATGGGTTTCTTGTTGATGCTCTGTTTGGAAACATTCTCTGCCACCGTTCTGTTGGCCAACAGCATGAACTCTTCAATCAGCTGATGAGATTCCTTGCTTTCCTTTACAACAATCCCAACAGGTACGCCTTTTTCATCCAGTTTAAAACGGACTTCCTGAGAAGAGAAACTGATGGCCCCGTTAGCAAAACGTTTTTTACGGAATTTCTGAGCAATATCGTTCAGCAGCAGGATTACTTCGTGATGCAGGCCTTTTCCGGTTTCGATGATCTCCTGAACATCTTCATAAGTATAGCGGTGATCGGAATGAATCAGGGTACGGCCTAACCAGTATTGTTTGATATCTCCTTTCCCATTCATCTGAAAAATGGCAGAGAAAGTGAGCTTATCCTCGTTCGGACGAAGCGAACAGAGTTCATTGGAAATTTTCTCCGGCAGCATGGGGTTTACCCGATCAGGCAGATAAACCGATGTAGCGCGCTTATACGCCTCGGTATCCAGCTCCGTATCGGGCTGAACATAGTGGCTCACATCGGCAATATGTACACCAATCTCATACTTATCTTCGCCCAGTTTCCTGAATGAAATAGCATCATCGAAGTCTTTTGCATCCACCGGATCAATGGTGAAAGTGAGGATATCCCTGCAATCTCTTCGTTTACTGATTTCTTCGGCATCGATGAGTTCGGGAATCCGGGCAGCTTCTTCCATTACATCATCCGGAAAATGAAGCGGAAAACCTGCTTCGGCCAGAATCTCTTTCATAGCGCCGTCGTTCTCGCTGTCTGCCAGCAATACACTCACAACGCTGCCCACAGGCTTTTTATCTTCCTTGTCCCATTTCACCAGCCGCACAATAACCCTTTCCTTGTGTTTGGCACCATTTAACTCATTCATGGGAATATAAAGATCCGGCATGGGCTTATCGGTATCAGGCACAAAAAAAGCATGGTGTGCAGAAAGCTGAATATGTCCTACAAATTCTGTTTGCTTCCTGCTGACCACCTCGGTAATCTTGCCTTCTTTTTTCCCCGTACGGGCATTTTCCTTAATAATTTTAACCCTAACGGTATCTCCATGCAGTGCGGTGGAGAAATCATTGGGGCGAACCAGAATATCGATCGGTTCGTTTTCAGCCACTACATAACCCATTCCGGAACGGGTTACATCCAGCTTTCCTTTTATCGTTTGAACAGCAATGGATTTTGCCTTCTTTTTTTGTTTGGATTTTGTTTTCTTCTTTGTCATGATTCGGGATTAAAAGAGAAATTACGGATAAAATTTACCAGTATCTCATCGAACTTAGGCCCCTCGTCGAAAAGAAAGCGATGACGGATAGGGATTACGTATAAAGGCACGTTTGTTAATTGATCCCTGAACTTTATCAGTCTGACCGCGTCTTTCTCTGTAGTTAAAATTAATTTGTCTCTTGCCTGTATGGCATCAAATTTTTCACGGATCTCTCTGAGATCATCAATGGAAAAAATATGGTGATCGGAATAATCCTGCTGATAATACGCATGGGTATGGTGCAGCAGGTAATCTTTTAATGGTTTGGGGTTGGCAATACCGCAAACCAGCAATACCTCGTCTTCCTGGGTAATAATGCATTTTTCCGCCACATCGCAAATATGATAAGGTATACCATACTGAATGGTTGTAAAAAATACCCGCTGCGTTGGTAATGGTTTCAATTCACGAAGAATACCGGCCTTGGCCTCTTCGGTAAGGTCGGGCGGACACTTTGTTACTACAATGATATTGGCTCTCCTGGCAGAAGCCCGCTCATCGCGGAGGTCTCCTGTGGGCAGGAAAAAATCGTTGGTGTATAAATTGCTGTATTCGGTAAGCAATATATTGAACCCTGCCCGAACAGTTCTGTGCTGGAAAGCATCATCGAGAATGATTGCCTGTAATTCGGGGTGATCCTGCAATAAATGCGGGATGGCTACAATTCTTTCCTCGCCAACAGCAACGGCAATATTGGGATTCTTCAGGTAAAACTGCATGGGTTCATCGCCAATTTCCAATGCCGTGGTATTGGAATCTGCCAATGCGTATCCTTTGGTTTTTCTTTTGTACCCTCTGCTCAGGGTGGCTATGCGAAACTCCGTGCTCAGCAGATTGGCCAGGTATTCTACCATGGGAGATTTGCCGGTACCTCCTACAGCCAGGTTACCAACACAGATAATCGGGAAATTAAACGCTGCAGAAGCCAGCCACTTCCTATCGTACATCCGGTTCCTGATGATCACAATGATTCCATAGAGGATCGCTAGCGGCAGAAGCAATACACGAAATGATTTTAAAAAAACCGTATTAAAATTCATAAATATGGTCCGGGGTAAGTCCGATGTTTAAAGGTATATCAAATTCATGGGTATCGCTAATGGCATCAACCGGTTCAAAATAAGAAAGCCCTACCACCACCGCATCCTGCCTGCATTGTGCCAGGAAACGATCGTAATAGCCTTTCCCGAAGCCCAGGCGATAGCCCTTGCGGTCGAACACCAGTAAGGGAACCAGGATCATGTCTATATCCTGTGGTGAAAATACCGGTCCGGTTCTGGGCTCCGTAATACCCCATTTGCTGGTATCATAAACCGTATCTTCATTAATCAGGATGGCATCCATGGAATCTTTTCCGTTCACCTTCGGATACAGTATGTTCAACCCGGGAATCATATGACGCAGGTAGCCGGAAAAAAGATGTGTGTTGGGTTCGGCCTGGTGCTGCATGGGCCAGTAAGTCATGAAACACTCTATGCCGGAAAAATCGATTTGCTGAAACTGCAACAGCAGTAAGTCGTTCAGCCGGAGCTGATGGCCCGGAGAAAGTGCACTTCGCTTTTGTTTGTATTCGGCCCTGAGTTGTGTTTTATTCATATACCTGAGCAATAATGGATTTCTGTGAAGTACTGATTTCCAATGCCTGGTTATGAAAAAATGCAGTAACGATAAACTTGGTCAATGGGGGATTTTTGCAATCTGCATCCCAAGATTCGGCAATAAAAGCCGAAACAAAGGTTTTTCCAGCATCGGTATTTATGTATGTAACAGGAATCTGTTGAATCATGCTGCAAAATACCGAAAGGATAAGCAAATCAATACATTTGGCAGCACAATCGGCTGAATTTCCAAAATGTATGCCCGCTAAGGCCCGTAGTGGCCTTAGCGGATTTCACCGTATTAGAAACTGGATTTAAAACGGAGATGTGCAGACTTCTTCATGTTCTGAATTCTCCAGAGATCCACGGTACTGAAGGTTTTTGCGTTGTTCTGGTTATTGTTTACTGCCAGATCTTTCGCCAAAGTTTCTTTTACTTCCTGTGTTAATTCGTTTAAGTGTTGCCTGTCTATTTGTACAATAGAGGGCATAATTTCGCCTTTCATTGCTTCGCCTTTTTTACATTAAAAAATATTCCCGAGCCGGTAGTGAGTTATGATTTTCAACCGTTGGGGGTGCTTGGTATTCCTGCCTACCGTAAGATGATATCAACTATATTGCTCAATCGCGCCGCAAAGATACAGCCCTTATATTTCACAAAAAAATAATACTGCTAATGAATTGTTAATTCACTGCACGTGCTTTTATAAAATCTGCTATAAGATAACTAATCAGTTTCCCGGTTCCGGGATCTTTTCTTCCATCGGCTAACTGTACAGCACCTTCACAGATGTGCAGGTAAGCTGTATGTGTATCCGATGCAGCAAAATGAATGTATTGGCGGGCCTGCAGCGGTGAAATTCCAACAGGACTCTGGGCACTGCTCAATACATTGGCGATGGAATCCATATCCAGTTCAATACCACAGCTGGTATCCTCTGTAAAAGAGGTGGCAAGACCTACGGCCTGAAGAAAGGTCCGTTTCTCGTGTACAAAAATATCTTCGAATGTGATGCAGTCTACAAAGGGATTATTGACCATATCCATCCATACATTCTGTGGAATATAATTTTCATGAATCCCAATTACAAAATATTTTTCCAGATAGCCATCTGCTTCCGCATAACTGAATCCATTTCCGCTATGCCTTCCTTCCATCGGACGAAAATCGGCATGCGCGTCGAGATTGATGGTATTGATCTGCGCAATCGGAATCAGCCCGGCTTTGTACAAGCCTTTGGCTGCACCCTTGATGCAGGGATAGGAATTATTGTGTCCGCCGCCTACTACCAGCGGAATTTTTCCGTTTTGTGTAATGAGATGAATCACCTGTTCAACGGCAGCATCCACGGTATTTACCGCATGTCGCAGTGCATTGATTTTTTCATCTGCATCCGGTGCATTGGAGTCAATCACCTGTTCAATTTCAGAAAAATCAAAATGGCCCAGCAACAGTATATTGCTTCCTTCCAGAAAATCATTGCTCTGTATATTCAGAAAAGCATGCAGAAAAGAGAGCCAGGCCGAATCCGTTCCGCCAATACCTCCGTTGGCTTTTACACCGATGTCTTCTGGAATGCCCAGGAGCACATATTCCGCAGAAGATTGCTGCAGCGATGCTTCCAGCATATGCGGATCTTTAATCACCTGAATGCGTTCTCCCAACTTGGTTTCGAAACGGCGGATCCTGGTAAGTCTTAATACGTCTTCCTTGTTGTATACCCTTAAGTAACTCATACAAAGCTTTTAGTCTTGAAGAACGAATAACCGATAGAACGATTACCCAATATAACTAAATAAACGCACCATTGATCATAACCCGATCAATCAGGTTGGTGCCAAATGCATAAGGCAGGTAATTGACAGAAGGAATAGGCGTTGTAAAAATCAGGTTGGCCCGCTTCCCTGCCGTAATACTGCCCAGTTCATTTCCCAGCTCCATGGCATAAGCTCCGTTCAGCGTAGCGGCATTGATGGCTTCTGCTGGCTGCATTTTCATTTGAATACAGCTCAGCGATACCACAAAATTCATGTTTCCGCTGGGGCTGGATCCGGGGTTAAAATCGGAGGCCAGTGCAATGGCAGCATTGGCCTGAATCAGTTCCCGCGCGGGTTGAAAGGGCATCCGCAGAAAAAAAGCAGCTGTGGGAAGCAGGGTTCCGATAGTATCTGAACCCGACAGAGCCTGTATGGCATTTGCATTCATGGATTCCAGGTGGTCTACGGAAACTGCGCCCAACTTTACGCCCAGTTCTACCCCTCCCGAGGCATGCAATTGGTTGGCATGAATCTTGGGTTTCAATCCAAATTGTATACCTGCCTTGCAGATGCGTTCTGTTTCATCCACACTAAAAAAACCCTCTTCACAAAATACATCTATATAATCGGCCAATCCTTCCCGGGCAATGGCAGGAAGCATTTCCTGAATGATCAGCCGGATATAGCTTTCATGGTCATCCTTATAAGCAGCAGGATAAGTATGCGCTCCCAAAAAACTGGCTTTAACCGGAATCGGCGCAGTTGCTTTCAGACGACGGATGACCCGCAACATTTTCAGTTCATTTTCGGTATCGAGTCCGTAACCACTCTTGATTTCGATGGCGCCTGTCCCCAAGCGCATCAGCGATTGAAGGCGATTCCATGCTGCTGCATAAAGGGCTTCCTCGCTCATGGTAGCCAGCCGGCGGGCTGATTGAAGAATCCCCCCACCCTTTGCCGCAATAGCTGCATAGCTCAGCCCATTAATTTTGTCTACAAACTCTTCCTCTCTGCTGGCGGCAAAAACAAGATGAGTATGACTATCGCACCAGGCAGGCAATACGGTGGCCCCTCCTGCATCTACCAGCGTCCAGTCCGCTCCTTCCGGAAAAGGATCTTCCACACCGCCATATCCGGTGATGATGCCGTCTTCAATGGTCAGCCAGGCATTCGGGATCAGGGGCAGTTCGGCCAGTTCTTTTCCGCGGAGCAGTTTAGACGCTTTCCTAGTATTCAACAGCTGCGCAATATGATTAACCCGTATTCTCATATTGGAAAATTACTCGATTTATGTATGTAAACACGCTATTTTAAGGATATGTATGCAAGTATGACCATCGTACGTTACCCTCGTTGGTTGGGATGGGCCGGTCTGTTCTCCATGGCCATTTTCCGGATTCCACTTTGGTTTAACAGCTCCGTGTCATTTTGGAAACTCCTGGGTTCAGGAAAAAATGGAACATTCAGCAAGGTACCCGATTGGAGGCAATGGGCAGTTTTATTGGTTCACCAGAATAGCAGGGAGATGGAGCAGGCAGTACCTTCTCTTTTTCGGAAATGGTGGTCCTTGTTTGGCTGTGAACAATGGACCCTGCACCTGGAAGCCATTGAAGGACATGGTTTTTGGGATGGAAAGCCTGCTTTTGGCAAACTCCCCAAACAAACCGACTTTGAAGGCCCTGTTGGAATTCTTACCAGGGCCACTATCCGTATGGGAAAACTGGGGCGTTTCTGGGAACATGTAAACGGTGTTGCCGAAAGAATGGCCGATGCGCCAGGACTGGTTACCTCTGTTGGAATTGGCGAAGTTCCCTGGATCAAACAGGCCACATTCAGCATCTGGGAGAACAAGGATGCGATGAAAAACTTTGCCTACCGGATGAAAGAACACGCAGATGTAGTCCGAAAAACAAAAGCAGAGCAATGGTACAGCGAAGAAATGTTTGTACGATTCCGGATACTGCGTTCCGAAGGATCTTTAAACGGAAAATTGCCTTTTGAAATAAAACCTTAATTTGCAAAAGGATTATGAACCATTGTTCAACCATATCATTCTTAACCGCGCACTTTGCATGGATGTACAGGGGACTGAATTCCATGCCCGACCACTGAGTACCGGGTTATCTTTTCCCCTTCATTGTATCAGGGAATCCATCACTGCATAATTATACCGGCATGCTGTTTGCTGCCAGTGTTTCTGTTCAGGCATCATTGGGGTGCAGTTTGGTACAGGCTAAATGTAGTGCTGGTCTGTTTTTCATTACTTAAGCTAAACAAATACAATATGACAGTTTCAGTAACGTCAGAAATTGGTACGCTCAAAAGATTATTGGTACACAGCCCCGACAGTGGTCTGGGCAAAGTGGTTCCGTCCAAAGCCCAGGACTGGTTGTTCGAAGACATCGTACACCTCGACACAATCCGAAAAAATGAGTACGACTATTATACCAAAATACTGCTTTATTTTCTGGACCCCGAAAAAATCAGGGGCCGTTTGTCCGAAATTGACCATCCGGAAACACAGCGGAATTTTTACAAGCCGGAGCATCCGAACTTTTTCAAATCGGATAAAGTAATAGAACTGCAGTGGCTGCTGGCAGAAATACTGGCCGACAGCAACATCCGCCTGAAGCTGGTTGCTTCCGTATGTGCCATTGAAGGCTGTACCTATCAGTTGCAAAATGAACTGATGAAATACGAGGCTTCGGAACTGGCCAAAACATTTATTTCAGGAACCTCCAAAGACAAACAACTGATCTTTGCACCCATCCCCAATTTCATTTTTACCAGGGATATCGGCATCACCATCAAAGACCATGTATTGCTGAATAAGCCGGCTAAGAAAGCCCGCACCCGGGAAGCATTGCTGGCAAGGTATATTTTCTTCAACCATCCTTTCTTCAGCAACTACCGTAACAAGATCATCGAATTATCCGATTCGAGCCATCATTTTCTGTTACCCAAGGAAGAGGATGACCGCAAGATTACGCTCGAGGGCGGAGACATCATGGTGGTAAGCGACAAACACCTCTTGGTTGGGGTAAGCGAGAGAACTTCATCCGAAGCAGCCGTACGCATCACCAACACCATGTTTGAAATGGGATTGATGGACAAGGTCTCTATTGTGAAAATTCCCAAAAAGCGCGACTACATGCATATAGACACTGTTTTTACGCAGGTAAAAAGAGATGTATGGGTGATGTTGGGGAATTTCTCCCGCAAGGCCATCAAACACGAAGATGAAACGGCTGTAGAAAGAATATTGGAAATCAAGAAAGAAGAAAAAATAAAAATATTGCAGTTCCACCGGAGCAACCCGGAACAACCCGTTGCTTTTGAAAGCCTCGAAGACCTGTTGGTTGATATCAGCAGGAATGATCTCCATTGCCGCAACGAAGTACAATTCATTTTTTCGGGAAACAATGAATTTCCCTACAGTGCCCGTGAACAATGGACGGACTCCTGTAACCTGCTGGTTTTAAAAGAGGGTGTGGTATTGGGTTACGACCGGAACGATAAAACAACCGAAGCATTCCGCAATGCAGGATTCCGGATTGTGGAGGTAAAAGAGTTGTTGCAACAGCTCGAAGACGGAAACACCACACCTGAATCTATTGAAAATACCTTTATCCTGATGCCATCGGCAGAACTGTCGAGAGCCAGAGGTGGCTTCCATTGTATGAGTATGCCGCTCTGGAGAGAACCTGTTGAACCCATAAAATAATACCATGCAACACAGCGCTCATTTATTAATGATACAACCTGTTCGGTTTGAGTACAATGCAGAAACGGCTGTAAACAATAGCTTCCAGACAATTTCCGCAGAGGCGGCAAATGAAATACAACAGAAGGCACAGGCAGAGTTTGATGCTTTTATTGCATTACTCAGATCGAAAGATATAGATGTAACCGTTGTAAAAGATACGCCGGATCCGCATACCCCCGATTCTGTATTTCCCAATAACTGGATTTCCTTTCATGAGCCGGGAACCATTTGCCTGTATCCGATGTTTGCCGCCAACAGAAGACTGGAACGCAAACAGCATGTACTGGATACCCTTTCAGAAAAATTCCGGATAGAAAAACAAATTGATTTTACGGCACATGAAGCAGAGAACCTTTTTCTGGAAGGTACCGGAAGCATGGTGTTGGACCGGGATAATCGGATTGCATATGCATGTCTTTCTCCGCGCACCAATCTGATTGTACTGGAAAACTTCTGCAAGAGAATGGGTTACCAAGCTGTCACATTTCATTCTGTAGATGGCAACCATCAACCCATTTACCATACCAATGTAATGATGTGTGTGGCAGACAGCTATGCAGTCATCTGCCTCCAAAGCATTCCTGATGCGGCAGAACGGATCATGGTAAAAGATTCTCTTCTACAAAACGGAAAAACCATTATCGAAATCAGCACAAATCAGATGAATCATTTTGCAGGGAATATGTTGCAGGTGCATAACCGGAAAGGAGAAAAATTCCTGGTCATGTCTTCGCAGGCGTACCGTTCATTAACCCCGCAACAGCTCGGTGATATTGAACAATTTAACCCAATCATTCATTCTGATATAACTACCATCGAAACCAACGGAGGTGGAAGTGCAAGATGCATGATGGCCGAAATATTCCTTGAATTAAAATAAACGGAACAGATTCAGCTAAACAGCAAAGCTTTTCCGCAGGGCTTCCTCAAAAGAATGGGGCTGGTAGTTCAGCTCGCGGAGGGCTTTGTTGATTTTTAATCCGGATTTGCTCGAACGGCGAACCGGTTCTGGGAAACTGCGGCTGTCTACTTCTTCAATCAGCGATTGGTTCAGCCCCAGCACGCGCGCTACCATCAGGGCCATGCGGTGGGGAGAAAGGATATCTTTTCCGGCAAGATGATACACACCTGTTTTTTGTGCTTCGATTATCCGATGAATTCCTTTACAGATATCGGGTGCATAAGTGGGCGTTCTCAACTGATCGCTCACCACTTTAATGGGTTTGCCGGCCTGCAATTGCTGCTGTACCCATTGAATAAATGAAGGGCGCATACCCTCCCACTGCTTTCCGTAAATGAAAACCGGCCGCACTATGGTATACGGACCTGCATAATCCTGAACCAGCTTTTCGGCCATGAGTTTGGATTCCCCGTAAAAATTAAGCGGGTCTGGCAAGTCTTCTTCCGCGTGCGGGCCACCCTCTCCAAAAATAAAATCGGTAGACAGATAAATAAAATGACTGGCGCATTTTTCTGCTGCATCAAGCAGGTAAGCAGTTGCCGTAACATTCTGTAATAAACAGGCATCCCTGTTTACATGGCATTCATCGGGTTTACTCATAGCTGCTACGTGCACAATCACATCTGGTTGAATCGTATGGATGTACGCATGCACCAAACTTTGATGCGTTAAATCCAGACTGGTATATTCGATGTGTGTCGCAATGGGAATGCGCCTTTCTCCCCTGGAAACAGCAAAGCAATCGAATCCTTTGTTTGCCAGGTAGATACAGAGATGTTGCGCAAGAAATCCATTGGCGCCGGTCACAACTATTTTCATGCAGCAATGCTACGAAAAAACTTAACCACGGTTACAAATGGTCATTAGTTTTCAAATCCTTACATTTGAAACTCCGTGTACACCTTACACATTCTTTTTTTGTAATATGTACACTTGTATTTAACTGAGAATCGAATTTGACAATGGCAGAAAAAAAAGTTACTAAAATCGGGGTTCTTACCTCTGGTGGCGATGCTCCTGGTATGAATGCCGCAGTGAGAGCAGTCGTGAGAACCGGGTTATATCATGGATTAGAGATGTTTGGTGTAATGCGCGGATACAGCGGAATGATCGACGATGATATCGTTCCCATGGATTCCCGTTCTGTTGCCAACATTATTCAAAGAGGAGGCACTATCTTAAAAACTGCCAGAAGCGCAGAGTTCATGGAACCTGCTGGTCGTAAGATTGCTTATGACAATTTGAAAAAAAGAGGCATCAACGGACTGGTCATCATTGGCGGTGACGGTAGTTTCAAAGGAGCGCAGAAGTTCAGCAACGAATTTGATATTCCCTGCATCGGATTACCGGGCACCATCGATAAAGACATTGCAGGAAGCGATTTCACCATTGGATTCGATACTGCCGTAAACACAGCAGTAGAGGCCATCGATAAAATCCGGGATACTGCAGATGCGCACGACCGCTTATTTATTGTGGAAGTAATGGGAAGAGATGCAGGATATATTGCCCTGCACAGTGGTATTGCTACAGGTGCTGAAAACATCCTTATCCCCGAAACCAAAACAGATATTGAAGCCCTCATTCATTCTCTCTCCGAAAAAGAAAAAAGAAAAAAACTGGTAAATCTGGTAGTAGTGGCCGAGGGCGAAAAGTTTGGCGGAGCCAACGAAATTGCCAGCATCATCAAACAGCGCCTGCCCAAAGCGGATGTTCGCGTTTGTATTCTCGGGCATATTCAGCGGGGGGGCTCCCCTTCCTGTTTAGACCGCCTGATTGCCAGTAGAATGGGCTATGCAGCCGTAGACTGCCTGCTCAATGGAACACACAATGTGATGGTAGGTATCCTGAACAATACCCTCCATTATACTCCACTGGATCATGCGGTTAAGGCAAAAGATAAAATTTCAGACGACTGGCTGCGTATAGTAAAGATCCTGGCCAGCTAAATAAACCCTATTAACAGTAACCCCTAATACAGACTCAGATCATGTCAAAACACCTGGACAAATACCTGCACAAACACATGGACAAGGAAGCAGGCGTACAACACGTTGCTCACAGAACTAAAATTGTTGCAACAGTAGGCCCTGCCTGCGACACCTACGATAAATTGCTGGAACTTGTTAAAGCCGGTGTGAATGTATTTCGCCTGAACTTTTCTCATGGCACGCATGAAGACAAGCTGGCCATCATTCAACACATCAGAAACATCAACAGCACACAGCCTTACAATATTGCCATCCTGGCCGATCTGCAAGGACCCAAACTCCGCGTTGGAGAAATCACCAACAATGCACTGGAAGTAAAAGTGGGAGATATTCTTACGTTTACCAACGAAAAATGTGTAGGCACCCTGGAAAAAATTTATGTATCCTACCCCAACCTCGCAGGGGATGTTACCATTGGAAACACCATCCTGATAGACGATGGCAAACTGGAAGTGAAGGTTTGTGGCATTGAAAAAAACGGGGATGTAAAAGTACAGGTAACCCTGGGTGGTATCCTTTCTTCCAAAAAAGGAATCAACCTGCCAGACACCAAAATATCGCTGCCTGCCCTTACAGAAAAAGATCTGGCAGATCTGGATTTCATTATAGAGCAACAGTGCGACTGGGTGGCACTGAGCTTTGTGAGAAGTGTAAAAGACATTGTGATCCTGAGAAGCAAGCTGGATGAAAAACACAGTAAAACCAAGATCATTGCTAAAATTGAAAAGCCCGAGGCCCTGCTGAATATCCGTGAAATTATTCTGGAAAGCGACGGCATCATGGTAGCCCGCGGAGACCTGGGTGTTGAGCTTCCGGTTGAACGCATTCCACTGATTCAGAAAGAACTGATCCGCAAATGTATTCACCGGGCCAAGCCAGTGATTGTAGCCACCCAAATGATGGAGAGCATGATGGAACGGGTAAAGCCCAACAGAAGTGAAATTACCGACGTGGCCAATGCCGTTCTCGAAGGCGCCGATGCAGTAATGCTGAGCGGAGAAACTGCTGCAGGAAACAATCCTACCCTGGTGGTCGAAACCATGCGGAAGATCATTGCAGAAGTAGAGAAAAAAGAATACCGCTACAATCGTTCAGAAGACCTGAAACCCCAACCGCATTCACCCTCTTTCCACAGTGATGCCATTTGTTACAATGCCTGTAAAATGTCTGAAGATGTGGAAGCAAATGCATTGATTGGTATGACCCAGAGTGGATATACCGCTTTTATGCTCAGTAGCTACCGGCCATCTTCTCCTTTGTATATTTTCACCAAAGAACGTTCGCTGGTGAATCAGCTCAGCCTGAGCTGGGGTGTAAGAGCCTTCTATTATTCGGAGGAAGAAAGTCTGGACAACATCATTTCGGATCAGATCGATATTCTCAAAGAAAGAGGATTCGTAAAATCAGGAGATGTAGTCATTAATACCGGAAGTACACCGGTTTCTCTGCACCTTCCAACCAACCTGATCAAGTTGACCAGGGTAAGCTAATATTTATACCGATTCATTTTAAAAAAGATTCTCCGTTCGGGGAATCTTTTTTAATTTCAGGCATTGCCAAAAGACAGCTGGCCGGGTTTAAAAAAACGGAATCAGGAGGGAAGCCCTTTAAACGGGCAGCCACCCGATTAATTCATAAACCTGCAAAAAAAGATGCGTTTTTTTGCGGTTTTTATCCGGATTTAGATCATTTTTTATAAAAACAAGCTTAATTTAGCCCAACAAAATGAAAGTACAGATGGTTGATTCATTCGAAAAAATTGACGTTAGGATTTGTAAGAATGCCAGAGAAGGAGCTTTATGGGTCGCCGGCCAGATTGCCGACCTGATCCGCGAAAAGCAGGCTAAAGGCGAAAAATGTGTACTAGGCCTTGCAACCGGCTCCACCCCCATTGCCATGTATGCCGAACTGGTAAGAATGCACAAAGCAGGCGAACTCAGTTTTAAGAATGTAATCAGTTTTAACCTCGATGAGTATTATCCGATCGATAAGGATGCTTACCAGAGTTACTGGAGCTTCATGCACCGCCATCTGTTCAACCATGTAGATATTGATCCTTCTAATATTCACCTGCCCAACGGCAACGCCCCCAAAGAAGAGATGCGGAAATTCTGCACGGCTTATGAGCAGGCAATTACCGACGCAGGCGGGCTGGATTTACAAATCCTCGGAATCGGCCAGAACGGCCATATCGGATTCAATGAACCTGGTTCCAGCATCCTGTCCAAAACAAGACTGGTAAACCTCGACAACAGCACCCGTATTGCCAATTCCTATGAATTCCCAAGCATTTCCAAAGTGCCCAGGCTGGCCGTAACCATGGGCATCAGTACCATTCTGCAATCCAAGCGAATACTGCTGATGGCCTGGGGAAACAAAGCCGGCATCGTAGCCAAATCTGTGGAAGGCAATGTAACAGAAAGCATTCCTGCCAGCATTTTACAGCAGCACGGCAACTGCACATTCGTAATTGACGAAGCAGCTTCTACCGAACTGACCCGCATCAAATCTCCCTGGTTAACCGGAGAATGTACCTGGAACAATGCCATGGTAAAACGTGCGGTAGTGAACCTGGCGCTTAAACTGAATAAATCTGTCCTCAGCCTTACAGAAATGGATTACACCGAAAATGGCTTATCCGATCTGTTGGTAGAAAAAGGCGATGCATACGAAATCAACCTGCAGGTATTTTATATGCTGCGCGACAGCATTACCGGATGGCCTGCGGGCAAACCCAATGCAGTAATTCCTGCACACCCTGAGCGCAGCGCTCCTTATCCAAAAAAATGTTTGATCTTTTCTCCGCATCCGGACGACGATATCATTAGTATGGGCGGCACTTTCATGCGACTCCACGACCAGGGAAATGAAGTGCATGTAGCTTACCAGACCAGCGGAAATATTGCCGTTTCTGATGAGTTTGTAACCCGTTTTATTGATTTTGCGGTAGGCTTCGAAGAAATGTTTGGCATAGACAACAGCAAAAGCCGCGAACAACTACAGGCTGCCCGTGCCTTTATTGCCACCAAACAGAAGGACCAGTCCGATACAAAAGAAATCCGCGCAATCAAAGGCCTGATTCGCAGAGGCGAAGCTAAAGCCACCTGCAGATATGTAGGACTCACCGAAGATCGTTGTCATTTCATGAACCTGCCTTTTTATGAAACCGGCGCAGTTGAAAAGAAACCCCTGGGTGAAGAAGACATTCAGATCACCATGGAACTGCTTCGCAAAATTCAACCCCACCAGGTATTTTGCGCTGGCGACCTGGCCGATCCGCACGGTACGCATAAAGTATGCCTGGAAGCTGTATTCGAGGCGATGAGAAGACTCAAGGCTGCCGGAGAGCCATGGGTAAAAGACTGCTGGGTTTGGCTCTACAAAGGCGCATGGCAGGAATGGGATATTGCGGAAATCGAAATGGCGATTCCCATGAGCCCCGATCAGGTGAAAAAGAAACGCTTTGGCATTTTCATTCACCAGTCGCAGAAAGATGCGGTTCCATTCCAGGGAGCAGACAGCCGCGAGTTCTGGCAGCGGGCTGAAGAAAGAAATGCGAATACGGCCGACCTGTACGCAGCGCTTGGCTTAACCAAATATGCAGCAATGGAAGCATTTGTGCGCTGGCATTACTAAATTCAGCTTGTTTAAACTAAGCTAGTTTTACAGTTTCGTTGGAACAGCAATCCAGCTTCATGTATATGTACCTTCAGCGCCGCTTCATCAGCAGGTTTCTGTTGCCGGTGCTTTTATCAGGCGCCTGTACTACTGTATTTTCACAATCCAGTTTCGACGGGCATTTGTTGATTGCAGACAGCATGCCGCATAAGTTTGTGCCAGGGTTGGGCCGTACCAGTCATGGAACCAAAAACTTTGCACGATCGGCACTATATCTTGGCATAGCAGAAGCTACCCCCTTTGTGTTCGACCGGTACATCATGAACAAGGACTATGCAAAAATTTCATTTCAATCCATCGGTAATAACCTGAAATTGTCCAGCTGGGCCTGGGACGACGACGGTTTCCAAACCAACCAGTTTGGTCACCCTTATCATGGAAGCCTTTTTTTTAATGCGTTCAGGGTAAACGGCTATTCCTTCTGGCAATCTGCTGCCGCCACAGTAACAGGCAGCTATATCTGGGAAACCTTTGCGGAGAATCAGGCCCCCTCTCCAAACGACTTCATCAATACCAGCTTTGGGGGAATCGTTCTGGGAGAAATGACCTATCGCTTAGCCAACCGGATCGTGAACAACCAACAAACGGGGTTTAAAAAACAGGCCGGAGAAGTACTTGGATTTCTGCTGAACCCCATGAATGGACTAAAGCGCATAACCACCCGTCAGTGGGGCAAAACCAACCCGGATACCTCCTACAAAGATGAATCAGAAATTGTAGCAGAGTTGGAGCTGGGCATCCGAAAATTCAGAACCATCAACGATCATATTGCTAACCGAAAAACAGGTCCTTATGGGCGGATAAAATTATTTTATGGCAACCCGCACGAGAATTATAAAACGCCATTCAGCAACATGTACATCAATGCGGAATTTGGGCAGGACGACAGCTCCAAAGTGAACATGATCAATGTGTACGGTTCGCTTACCGGCTGGCAGTTGAAATCGACCAGACTGGTTCATCACCTGGCTATTCTTTCGGCCAATTATGATTTTATTTACAACAATGCTTTCTTTTATGGCGCACAAAGCCTGAAGCTGAACCTTTTTTCGGAGTACAGTTTACAAAAGAGAAGCAGGCTGAATACAGCGTTGGGACTGGGTCCGGTGTTACTGGCTGCAGTACCCGACAGCTATGGTTTTAATGGAAGAAATTATAATTACACCATGGGACTGGGGTTGCAGGCAGGGGGCAGTTTGAATTTCAGAGACCGGTTGTTCCTCGGTGCCGACTATCGGGTAAACTGGCTGAAAACCATCAATGGCAACATATCTCACTATTATCTGCATGTATTGCGCACAGAAATGAGATATGCCATTACTCAACAGTTTTCTATTTGTGTTGAATCTGGCTATTTCAATCTTTTCGGCAGGTATGACCAGTACAAGGATGTGGTACGGGAATATCCATTTTCCAGAATTTCAACCAGGTATTCCATCCGGCTCTGATGATTATAATCCATAGTATAAAGTAATATTACCTACCTGCTGTGCTTAGGTTCCTTTAAACTCTGCCGTGCGCAATTTTTCGGAGAAGCTGAATCCAAACCGTTTATGGGAGAGCATGAAACCGTATTCGTATTGCATCACAAAACGGCTGATACTGTCTTTACTGATCACATAGGGAGAGGAACGGTGACTGAAGAATCCCCCCTGTAGAGTGGCATCATCCATAACTGCTGTACCATTGAGTTTCATAAAGAGATAAAACTGAAATGGCTTTCTGTTTCCATTACCAGCTTTCCCGGGATGATATACAGGACGTTCGTATTGGCTGAAATAAGGATTAAATATGCCGGAACGAAACTGCACACCTAATCCGATATTGTTAAACAGTGTACCGGCATTGGCCGCTAAATTGCCAATCACTTCCAGATTGGGAGTAGGATTAAACAGCAGGTGCTCATACAAAATACCATAATTGATAATGATATCTGTTTTGATCTGATTTTCCCAGCCTAATGGTTTCTGGTAATTGATGAGTCCGTGAATAATGCGCTGGGCATCCCCCGCAAATGAATACTTACCGATAATGCCCAGGCTCAGTCCGGTGGTTAGTTTCTGCTGCTTTTCCAGACTGGTAGAAACCAGGGTATGCGTTGCATAAGTGATGCCGCAATAAGGCCGTTCCCCATATTGAATGGTGGTTTTATCAATTTCATTGGGAGTATACATACTCTGCGAAATACCCCAGCCATAGAGATTATCCGCTTTGCCGGTTACTTTCATCAACAAATTAGACGGAAAGCGGGGTGCTTTGTTTTTGGAATAATACATTTCGAATTTAAAACCACTGGTATAGGCCCGGTCAGTGCCTTCTCCCCTGAAGTTGAGGAAATCATCGTCCTCCGATAGTTTCATGTACTGCAGCACATTGTTTTTTTGTGCGTTACCGGCTGTAAAAAAAAACAGACAACCAACCACGAACAACCTCCTGCAAGATGGTAAAAACGATTTCATATAATCGGATGTTAAGGGGCTTTTCCACTCTGTTCTTACGATAAATTTACAGTTTTGCTGTAACATTGCACCATGGGAATGACGATCGGTGCAACCTGGAGCGGGTATTGGAGCAACAAGTCCTTCAGGGTAAAATTTATTACAGGAATGATGCTGTTGGCGCTGCTGACTCCCTTGTTTCCGGTATTTTTTGAATACATCGAAAAAAGAGAGGGGTATCAGTTAAACGACTACCTGCTGAACCGCCTGGAACCTGTGAACGTTTCAGTGCTTACTTTTCTGATTATCTGGGGAATGATTGCCTTTACTCTTTACCGATGTTTAAAAGACCCGGACATGTTTCTGCTACTAATCTGGTCGTATGTATTGCTCTGTTTTGGCCGGATTCTGAGTATTTACCTGGTTCCGCTGAACCCGCCCAAAGGGCTGATTGAACTAAAAGACCCGCTCAGCGGACTTTTTTATGGGAGCCAGATGGTCACCAAAGATCTTTTCTTCTCGGGTCATACCGCTACCCTATTCACCATGTTCCTTTGCTTAAAAGATAAAACTGACAAAATCATTTTGCTGCTATCTTCTTTTGTCATAGGCATTCTGGTACTGCTTCAACATGTGCATTACACCCTAGACGTAGCAGCAGCCTTCCTGTTCTCCTATCTATTTTACCGGATGGCCAGGCGATTATTGCAATTCGATTTTAGCTAACAGCGGCAACAATCCTGTCCATAAAATTCTGTAGGAAAGTGCTCTTTTTAAGCAATTGGTTAAAAAGCAGAATACCTGTGATGGCACACACAATACCTGCAATTACATCCAATACGTAATGATGACTGGTATAAACCGCAGCAAACCAGATACCGACCATAACGGCTGCAAAAAACAGGTTCAGCCAGCCAGCCCTGCTTTTGATGCCATAATACAATACGATCAGTGGATAGGATGAATGCAACGATGGCATGGCCGCAAATACATTGGAGCTTTTTTCGTACAACCCGCGGAAAATGCTTACATCAAAAAATGCATCAAATCTTACCAGGCCGGCGGTATTGCCTTTGGTACCCGGTATAAAATCAAATCCATATTGCTGTATGTACCAGGGTGGTGCAGCCGGATAAATATAATATAGGCAGAAACCAAGGAGGTTGACCAACAGGAACGTAAGTGAGAAACGAAAAAACAATCTTCGGTCTTTAAAAAACAGGAAAGCGCCAAAAATCAGTGGAACAGGAATCCAACTCAGGTAAAAGAAACCGCTAAGTACATCCAGGAACGTATTGTGGTGCTGCAGCCAGTATTCATTGGGCGTAATCAGTACCCCATTTTCGGTGAGTCCGAAAAAAGCTTTCTCCTTTAGGTAAAGACTGCGAATATGCACTTCATTATACAGGTAGTTGGGAAATGCTTTCATGTAATCGAAAATGATCCAGAATACAATGAAAACAGAAAAACCAAGAATAAACTTTCGGGTAACTGCCGAGAGAAAGTAACAACCCGAAAACAAAGCCACCAGCAACACTTGTTCCTGCTTGTAGCCAATCAGAAAATAAGACAACACCAGGTAAGCAATACTGAGCAGGGCCACGAGTACCACATCTTTCCGGCTCAGGGTTTCATTTTGGTTGAACGAATCAGGCAGCATATGCATCTGTGATTTTCTGGTCAGGGCTTGAATCTTTCAATAATGGTTTTACCGCTTGTTATATCCGTACCGCGCAATTCAATGTAATCTACATTGGGTTTAAACAGGGTTCCTCCCGGATCAATCTTGATGAATACCCTGTTCAACGCAGCATTCCGGCGATTGATCAGCGTATACATCCGATAGCTGTTATCGGTGGGTGATTTACGCAGGTAAAGGTCTTTTTTCTTGTAGGCTACCAGATGAATGGTATAACTGCCGTCCTTATTTTTTTCGGACATGGTTCCATAGGCAAACGCTTTTTGGATAAAGTTCAGTTCTTTGTGCATGCCTCCTTCCGGATAGCGAATCCAGAATACTTTTACCGGGGTAGACTCATCCAGCTTTCCCGCAGCATTTACATTCAGTGCATAGATCACCGTATTGGTATTGGTGGTTCGCTGCAAATAGAATAACTGGTTCTTGATATTTGCAGGAACAGGGAATGTATCCTGCGGTTCCAATATCTCTTTATCCGTTGAAAGCCGGGAGGATATTCCCCGGTTTGCATAGGTCATCGGATTCATCAAAAAAACTACTGCAACAACGGTTGCTACGATACACACAAAACGGGCACCCTTACCCGCTCTCCGCTCAAATAATTGATTCATTGTAAATAAAAACATTAATGGCTTTTCTGCCGGTCCTTCAAATCCAGTGCCGATTTGGCATCCAGTAATCTTCTGAATGCCGTATAATTGGTCAGTAAAGCAAGTAGCATAATCGGAATCGTGAATACGGAAATGGTTTCAAAAACCTGTATTCCGGTTCCGGGCAAAAATACTTTATAATCTCCTCCAATAAAATAAGCGGTAACACCACAAGCAATGGCCGAAAGGCCAATCGTGATCACTCGCTCCGGTCTTTGCATCAGCCCCTCTTTACATTCCACGCCCAGACCCTCTGCCCTGGCCCTGGTATAACTCACCATCATGGAGCCAATCAGGGCAATGAAAGCAAACAAGGAGCTATAGAAATAATGATGGGCAATCAGGTAATAGCAAATTCCCAAAAACAGGATCAGTTCACTGTAGCGATCCAGAACGGAATCGAACAATGCCCCAAAGGAAGAACTCATTTTTCCCAACCGTGCCACTTGTCCATCCAGCATATCAAAAATGCCGGCAAATAAAACCATGGCACCGGCCCATCCAATGTAACTGAGTTCTCCCCTGTGTCCTTTTTCTGCACCTTCAATAAAAATGGCCGTAACAGCAATATTGAGCAACAGCCCAATCACGGTTACTGCATTGGGTGTTAACCCTATCTTAATCAGAAATTTCACGAAAGGATTGATCACAGCGTAAATTACCTGCTGTGCCCTGTCTCTGAATTTCATTTTCCGCTGCTCTGTCATATATTCCTTCGTTAAAAATCAAACCTGAATCTTGTTCTGATACCATAAGGAGAAATTTCCGGATGGTCCAGGTAGCTGAAACGTTTTACAAAATCTACCCGGATTAGCTTCAGGATATTCTCAATACCAACACTTCCTTCCATATATGGTTTACCAGATTCCAGTGCAAAGGTAGATGTAGTACCGTTAATTTTTGGATATTGGAATAGGGATGGATTGTTTACAGGATTGTTTTCCGGCCTCACCCCACCATAAAGTATCTTGAAAGACGCCACTTCCCGCAACTTCAGCTTCTTGAACAGCGGTATCCGATTGAATCCGATTCCCATGAAGTGATGCACCCAGGTAAATGAAGCATACCGATCGCTGACAAATTCCAGGAAGTTCATCAGGTTATAAGAATTCAGCTGGTAAGCGTAGGTCTGGTTGGCACGATGAATGGTCATCAAGGGAAACGGAACCTGTCCGAAAGTGTATCCGGCTTCCATAGCAGCATCGGCATAACCCAGACGGGACAAATAAAAACGCTTATCCACTTTTAAATCCAGCTGATGGTAATTGTACTGCCCTCCCAGCAAGCCTTTAATGCCAGCTGCGTAATTCAGGGTCATGATGGGATACTTATTGAAGATTGGTATCCGGTAAATCTTTCCCTGATAATACTGTTCCTTTGGCGCCCACCTGATCTGCGCATTCAACTCAGTAGTGGTCAGTTGGGGAATAGTCTCAGGAAACCCGTTGTCGGTTTTGGTGTAAGACAAACCACCGGCTGGCTGCTGCCGCCAGTTCTTCAGCCCTAGTGTATAGGACAATTTGCTCTTGAATTCCTTTACAAATTCCAGTTTATAAATATCGTTGTAGAGCCAGCGATCGTTGTTACCGCGTTTAAAAGACAACAGGAAGTTGTCTTCCTGAATAAACTCCAGGTCCTGTCCGGGAATCTTGGTATCGGACTGTGCGCTGATTCGGATAAAGTTCATCGGGAACGTGTAGATCGACTTGTTGTTGAGCGAATAAGTGGAACTGATGAAGTATTTCCATTTCTCGTCTTTGAATCCGTATGCACCATAGGTTTCAAAATAAAGTCGCTTACTCAGGGCCGGAGTGGTTCTTCCTCCCACACGCAAGCGAAATCCTTCCACCGGATTGAAACTGTAAAAAGTATTCACCGGACCCACTTCAAACTTGCCCAGGTTGCCATAGCCCGCAAACAGCAGGGTAGCCACCGCCATTGTTCTGCGGAAAGAAGGCATTTTCTCGAGACTATCGATATTGGTATATACTTTGGCTTCTGTAAGACTTAACTGGTCGTGCCTTTTCGCAATCCAGAAAGTATCCGGCAACTTATCAACAAAATCTTTCTTTACTACAGCTGAACCTGTATATATGCTGTCCGGCCTCGGACTATTAATCGTAAAATTTTTATAAGAAACCGTCCGTTCTCCAAAAAAGCCGCCGCTGTTTTTATTCTTGCTCAATCCCATATCTGCCATAAGCGTGCTCTTTTTCAGGTGGTAACGCTTATCTTCTCCCCTTTCAAAGTCGAGGTCTATATGCATTTCCTTCACCCAGTTGATATTGGCATTCTTGCTCAGGAACATATTGATTTTCTGTACACCGTAATTGCCATCGAGGGTGATATACATATTGCCCCTGAATAAAAGATCATTGGTATTACGGGGAGTAAAATACATTTTCACCAGCTTGGTTCCATATTCGTCGGTAATGGTATCACGGATATAGAACATATAGAAAGTAGGTGCAGAATTGGCTATCGGACTGAGGAACTGGAAAGTGAATACCGGAATATCATTCTGGTAGATGTCTATATTTTCGTATAACCTGTTCAGCAGTGTACTTAAACCGTCGTTGTCTACATAACTTCCGAAATTCACTTTCTTTTCGCCCAAAATAATGGATTTGGTTGCTTCCGGAGACTTTCGCATATACTGCTGAGACAGTCTCTCCTCCAGGTAAATCGGCAAGAGACTCTTGCCTTCCATCTTAGTGGTATCCCTGTTATCAAAAATGAAACTGTACTTTTTCATCAGTTTTGAATTAGCCAGTTTCTCCGTTGAATTACTTAAAGCCGCCTGAATTTTTTCGTACTGTTCATATTCAACATAATCGTAGCTGGTAGTCCGGTTTTCATCGCGGTGCTCGATCACTTTACGAATCAGTTCTACTGCCGGATTGTTCCTGTTGGTATATTTTGCACGTTTATTTGTGCTTACTGTTACATTGGTAATCAAAGCCGGATCAGGCCCCATCTTAATAGTCAGGTCCTCCACACTTCCCTTCTTAATGGTAAACTGCAGTTGCCTGTACCCTACAGAAGATACAATTAGTTTGTTGCTATTGCCTGAATAAATAATCATAAAATTACCCAAACTGTCGGTGGAGCGACCCCGTCCTCCTTTGAAGTATACACTGGCCTGTGCAATTGGCAACCCTGTGAGAGAGTCAATGACCCTTCCCTTCACCACCGTTTCCTGTCCATAGCTGTCTGCAACCGCTGTAAACAGGAATGCCATCCCCAACAAGAATCTTTTCCACCGTATATTATTCATGTAGTTATTTTTTAAAAACATATTTTCCCTGTAAAACATAATTATAAAATATACCAACCAATAAGGATACCATTATCTTCGAAAACACATAGTTCACGTTAAAAACATGCACCATCAATGCCAGCCCGCCCACATTCAGTAACAGGTTTCCCACCCATACCAACAGGTATTTAAGTGCCTGCTGAGGCACCGGATGTTCTTTTGACTGAAAAACCCAGTTTCTTCCCAGTGTAAAGTTCAATATTCCACCCGTAGTAGTTCCGATTGCACCGGCAACCACAGGAGGCAAATGAACCAGTTCCACCATCAATACTGTTACCAGAAAATCCGTAGCAGATGATATCAAAGAAGATGCCTGAGCCTTTATAAATACCCACCATTTTACCATAACTGCAGATATAGCATTATTTGTAAAACAATGTTGGCATAAATACCAGCCAGTACGTCATCTCCCATCACACCCCAGCCTTTTGGCAGTTGTTCCGTTTTTCTGACCATCAATGGTTTGGCAATGTCGAAAAAGCGGAAAAGTATCAGTGCTGCCAGTAGGTTCGTTGCTGTTACCGGAACAAAAAGCAGACCGATGAACATCCCTGCCACTTCATCAATCACTACTTTACTGCTGTCCTTTCCCCAAAGGGGTTCTACTTCAGCTGCCCCCCAAACCCCATAGGCCGTAACCAGTAAGGTAACGCCTGCCGTAACTGCCAGCGGAGCTGCATCAAATGCATAATACCAAATGATGCATGCAAGGGCCGCAGCAACAGTGCCACCACCTTTGGATATATAACCAATACCCAAAAAACTTGTCAGTGCCTGGTGTACTTTAATCATAGAGCTTCTACAAGTTCCTGGTAGTAATCAAGCCCCAGATGCGTAATCAGGTCTTCGCCCATTATATGACGCAATGTATTCTGCAGTTTAATTAACTGTTTAAAAATATCGTGTTCGGGATGCAGACCGGGAACGGTTTGCGGCGATTTAAAATAGAACGACAACCATTCCTGTATGCCACTCATTTCAGCACGTTTGGCCATATCCATAAATAAAGCAAGGTCCAGTACAATCGGAGCCGCTAAAATAGAATCCCGGCAGAGAAAATTGATTTTTATCTGCATGGAATAGCCCAGCCATCCGAATATGTCTATATTATCCCAACTCTCTTTATTATCTCCATGCGGAGGATAATAATTGATTCTTACTTTATGGTAAAGATCGCCATAGAGGGCCGGATTTTTTTCGGGCTGAAGAATATCTTCCAGTACACTGAGTTTGGACACTTCCTTGGTTTTAAAATTATCCGGATCATCCAGTACCAGGCCATCCCGATTTCCCAGGATATTGGTGGAGAACCAGCCGCGTACACCCAGCGCCCTTGCAGCCAACCCCGGAGCAACAATGGTTTTCATGAGGGTCTGGCCGGTTTTAAAATCCTTTCCTGCAATGGGGGTGCCTGTTTCTTTCGCAAGATCCATCAATGCCGGAATATCAACTGTAAGATTGGGAGCGCCATTGGCAAACGGAACACCCAGTTTCAATGCAGCATAAGCGTAAATCATGCTGGGAGCAATGGCAGGATCGCTGTTGTGCAGCCCTGCTTCAAATGCTTTCATAGTTTGATGTACTGCAGAAGCTTCAATGTATTTTTCCGTAGATCCGCACCATACAATCACCACCCGGCTACAGCCATTTTCCTTTTGAAAGGTTTCAATATCGGTCATCACCTGAAGGGCCAGGTCGTATTTTGAATTGCCATCTTTGATATGGGTACCATCCAGGTTTTTAACATAGGAGCGATCAAAAACCGCTTTCATGGGTTGAATGGATTCCAGTTCGGGCCTCACCGCATGCAGCAGCATTGGCTCGATCACCTTGGCTTTTGAAGCAGCTTCAAACACATTGTCGCTGTACACATCCCATCCACCAAAAACAATGTCTTTCAGTTCGGCCAGTGGAACAAAATCTTTGATCAGCGGATAGCGGTTTTCGGTTCTTTTGCCCAGGCGGATATTGCCCATCTGAGTTAATGAGCCCACAGGCTGAGACAAGCCTTTGTTTACAGCAATAACGCCTGCAATCATGGTGGTTCCAACAGCTCCCAGGCCAGGTATCAGTATGCCCAGTTTGCCTTCTGCCGGTTGTATATGCGGATTCATATGTTTTTATTTAATGTTTATAGGATGATTTTTCAAGCCATCGGTAAGTATGCCGGAAATAATATTGATCCTGTTTTCCAGACCAGATAATTTATTGTTGAAATAGTCCCGCTCAATTCCCCTGATACTGCTTACAATTAAAGACGGCAAAAGGTCCATTTCATCGGATAGCTGTGCTTTGAACTCACCGGATTGAATTCCGGATTCCAGGATAGAGGCAATCAGCTGTATTTCCTGCTGTGTGTATTCCGAAAAAAGTTCTTTAGAACAGGAAGGTTGCCACATCATTTCGCCGCAAACCAGCTTGTACAGGTTCACCATTTTTGTGAGAACAGTGATTTTGGTTACGGCAAAAGTCCTCAGTTTATCCTCAGCTGTAGCGGCTTTTTCCACAGCAGATTTGGTTACATTAAATACTTCCTGCAACTCCGATTGCAATACATCCTCAAAAATCTGCTCTTTCGACTGGTAATAATAATAAAGGGTGCTTTTACCCTTTCCCATCGCCTTGGCGATGTCTTCCATGGTAGTTTTTTTCAGACCAAAGGTTTGAAAGAGCTTTTGTGCCTCTCGAATCACATCTTCCCTGAATATAACTTCTTTCATTTGAAACTTTTAGACTAAAATCGTTTTAAAGTCCAAAAATAGGCGTTTAAGGGTTAATAATAACTTAATTTTATATAAGTGGCTGCTGAAAGGGACAAATGCTACAAAACGCCCATGAAATCAAAAGCTGAACAGCCGAACGATATATAATATAAGGAAGCTGTCCTGATTCTTTATAAGAAGTTGAACATGAGTGTAAGCCAAAATAAATAACCCATCGTAAAATATTGATTTACAATGGGTTATTACTTATTCGTGTGACCGCGTTAGGATTCAAACCTAAAACCTTCTGATCCGTAGTCAGATGCTCTATTCAGTTGAGCTACGCAGCCATTTCCCCCTTAAGGGGCTGCAAATATAAAACAAACCTTTTTATTGGCAAAATATGAGCAGAACTTTGTGGCATATTTTGGACAGGCATCATAGTATTACATCCGCCGCTACTCCTATCCTTGGTCAAGCCCCAACATCCCGTTTAATTTAATACCATTTTTTAAGACAAATGATCTACAAAACAACAGACTGGTTCAATAAAAAGGTAATAACCTTTTCCATATCTGCCGTATGTCAAAATACTATTTTTATTAAATTTCAGAAAATACGCCCATGAAAAGAATAGCCCTCTTATGGATGCTTAGTTTAATGCTGTACAAAGCTCAGGCCCAGCTTATTTTATCTGAAAGAGAACAAAGTGCGGTAATAGATGAAATGCTGGAAGATCGTTTTAACACCATTTTGCCAGCTTTGATGCAAAGAACAAATATTGACCTTTGGCTGATTATATCCAGAGAGTATAATGAGGATCCTGTTTTAAAAACCATGTTACCATCAACCTGGTTATCCGCCCGAAGAACTACTATGCTGGTGTTTTATTTAAATCCGGGATCAAAGCAGCTGGAGAAATATTCGATCTCCCGATACAATGTTGGGAAGTCTATTCCTGCATCCTGGGATATGAAAAAATTTCCTGATCAATGGGATGCATTAATAGATTTGATCAAAAGCAGGAATCCCAATAAAATTGGCATAAATACATCTGCTGATTTTGCACATGCAGACGGATTGGATTATACGCATTACGATGTATTGATGAAAAGGCTGCCGAATACACTCAAAAGCAAAGTTGTTTCGGCCGAGTCTTTGGCGGTAGGGTGGCTCGAAACCCGAACAGCAAAAGAAATGCAGCTGTATCAAAAACTGGTATCTATCACTCACGATATTATTGCAGAAGGATTTTCGAATCAAGTAATTACACCCGGAGTTACAACTACAGACGACCTGGTATGGTGGTTTCGCCAACGTGTAAGATCACTTGGACTCACAACCTGGTTTCACCCGTCTGTATCCATTCAACGAAACGACTCCGCCAGCTTCGAGCATTTACGAAGTTTTTCTAATCGCCCGGAAAACGAAGTAATACGATTTGGCGATTTGATTCATGTTGATTTTGGCATTACATACCTGAGACTGAATACCGATATTCAGCAACACGCTTACGTGCTTCATCCGGAAGAAACGGACGCACCGGTTTATTTACAAAATGCATTTGCCAAAAGTAATCGGTTACAAGATATTCTTACCGATCAATTTAAAATTGGCAGAACAGGCAATCAAATTTTAAAAGCAGCCAGAGAAACTGCCATTAAGGAAAACATCAATCCCAGTATTTACTCGCATCCCCTAGGACTGCATGGTCATGCAGCTGGCCCTACTATAGGATTGTGGGATAAACAAGAAGGCGTTTCTGGAAGTGGAGACTATCCAATATATCCGCATACAGCTTATTCCATTGAATTGAACAGTTCTACCTATATACCTGAGTGGGGTAAAGAGATCAGAATTATGTTAGAAGAAAATGGTTATTATGATGGCCAGGTTTTCAAATACATTGCCGGCAGGCAGAAAAAACTGAGACTCATAAGTTATTAATAGCTCCACCCATTTCTTTTTAACATGATGTATAGCTAAACAAGGATCACAGCAAAAGGGTTTCATCTACTGAGCTCTTCAAGAAGTTGCAGATAAAAGATTTTACTGCATGGGGCATCAGGGAATATGTTTTAGCGCTACATGGTTACCGGCATGATCCTTTCCGTATATCATGATGTATTCCAGTTTGGTCCGCAGGTCGGAAAGGCCCTCCTGTGTTTTTAAGAACAGCCGTTTCAGGATAATGGTTTGCCTGTTGATGATCGTTTCAACAAACACTTTCCCTTCATGAGTCTGCCGCAGAAACAACTTGATACCGGGATAAGAAACCAGGTTCATTTCATAACAATTATCTGCAATTTTTTGTGTACGCAATCCATAAGCCAGTTTACGCTGCACATTCGTGAGTTCTTTTCTGATACCTCCTTCTGTATATAGGATTCTGTAAATACGAACAGGATCTTTGTCGCAAATCTTTTGCCCACGCTCAAAGTTGGCATCGTACACGTATGTATTGTGGTTTTTACTGTGCTGTATATAAAAAAGCTGGTGTTCGGTTTCCGGGGGAACCGGATAATCACCCTGAGAGAATGCACCCAATACGAATAAATTAAACAGGCTTAACAGCAGCAATTTCATCATTAAATTTCTTGCTGTTAAGTTACGAAAAACAGGACAAAAAAGAATCGGGCCGGGAAATTTCCCGGCCCGATTCTTCAGGTTTCACCTTTACTAAATCAGGGAAGATGCGCTATTAATATCTGTAAGCCAACCCCTTCTTTTGTTCCTGGGTGTTTCCCCATCCTTTTGTTCCGCCACCAGTATAATTGGTTTCCTTCTCGGCTGTAATCAAAACAAAAGCACATCCCAGCGAAGCTGTTTCTTCTTTTAAACGCTTCAGCGCTTTTCTATCTCCTGTAGCCGCTGTATGGTAGTTGATTAAAGCAGTTTTACCTTTTACTTCGGCGACCTTATTTAACCCGGCAATCTGGCTTTTATCTTCCAGTACCACCACTTTTTCCCAGTCGTCTTTACTGTTCACTTCTATTTTATCCGTGATTACCTCTTCTCTGCCGGATTTGTATATAATCTTATGTACGGCATACTTGCCTGCTACCTGTTCGGCGTCCTCTCCTTCGTACTTATAAATAACGGTATATTCAGCCACTTTCACAACAGACCCGGTAACCACTTTTCCATTGTGCAAATATACTTTATCAGCCTGTGCTACAGACTTAAAACTAATGGCCAATCCTGCCAGGAGCAAATACATGAATAGTTTCGTTCTCATTTGTTTAATTATTAGCGATGAAGTAAAATGCAAAATTACGACCCCGCAAACCATCTTGTTTTACACTGGTCAGTCATTTTTACCATTTATCAAACGTTTTCTATCATTTATTCTGTGCTCCCAGCTATTCTAAAATTGGCAGTGTGGCAATTTCCCAGGCAATATTGTCCCTGGCTGTTGTTTCGTAAAGGTTCCGGAAAAACGCGGTTTTGAAAATCTGTTTCATCGAAAGAAAATAGTTCAATACTTTTCTTCTGCCTGCATCAAAATTGGGTGTGGCCAAATATTCCAGTCGTACATTTTTGGTATAGCGGATGTAGGTATCCCTGTCCAGCCCCAGAATGCTCATATCAGCATCATTAAAATAATTAACATCATCATTGTTACCTCCCGCATGGGTTTTTGTTGCCAGGATCAGGGTATTAACCGTGTGTATCTTCTCCTGTGGGAAACCTATTTCGGTCAATCGCTGTACAGCCAGATCCGCACTCCGCTCCTCGTCTCTGTGATCTGCACTATTATAAATAGCGTCATGATACACCATGGCCACCACCAGAGACTCCCAGTCTTTCACCTGCGTTCTGCAAAGAAGAAGCTGGTTGTAAAAATTATTGATGTGTTCAAGATTATGATAATACCGGTCTGTTCCGGAATACAACAGAGCAACTTCTTTCCATATTTTTTTAGCTGTAGCCCTATTGCTGTATGCTGCAATAATCTGCTGAAACGCCTTTTCCGGTCCGGGAAAATGAGTCTTGTGTGTATCCAGTTGCACCGGTTGTTGTGCAGCAGTTGCAAAATGAACAACACCTGCCAGCAGTAGTACCAGAGATATCCTAAGGAAGATTTGAATCATCGTCATCAATTTAAAAGGACTACTTAAGCATAGGCAGCACCCCTACTGCTTTTTTGTTTTGAACGAGAATTTTATTCAGGTCATTTTTGATGGTTACCAACCCATTGGCTTTATCGTAGATAAAATCGTCCATACCCAACTGCAAAGGTATATAAGCAGGAATAACAGCTACAATATCCGCAGCGCCAACATGGGGGTTGTTCTGCATTTCTACCTGCGACACCGGAAAGCGGATACCCAGATCAGTCATTCTTCTTCCCTCAGACATGAAGATTTCCTGACGCATCAGGCAGAGTAGGTAAAGCACTTCATCTTCCGTAGCTGCTGCATCAATATTAGCCGCTTGAACTGAAGTACCGGATACTGTATATACAGTAATATTTCCCGCCTGCCGGTCGAGTATCAGCCCATTCCTGGCAGGAGCCTGCGGGTCTGCCTTAACAGCCACGGTTGCCAGTAAAGGATAATCGGATCGGTTTCCTTTTCTTTTAGCAAGACTTCCGTTTACAGATGCTAGAGGACGTTTAGACACCACTTCCTGTATCAGATTCTTCAGAATGGTCTTTGCCCCGGCAAGATTACCGGAACCAATAGCTGCTTCCGCCATAATCAGGTAGGCCTCCTCTCCCTTCAGGATTGCAATTGGTTTCTGATCGGTGGCCATATTCCCAACATGGTAATACTTGGGGTCTAAAAAATCGAGCCTGGGTAAAGGCGCATAGGTATTGGTGGAACTGCTGAACGTATAGGTTTGCATAGTATTGGAAACGCCATTCACTCCATCAAATTTTACATTCAGTAACAGCAACGGTGCGGTCTTCATGATCGCGTCTGCGTACAAGACCGCATTCACTTTATCTCCCAGGTTGTAATAGGTTCTTGCCAGCGCCAGGGTATAATAATTCTTTCTGGTTGCATCCGTTTGTAAAGCAAGCGCCGATTTAAAATGCTGAATCGCTTTTGCAAAGAGATCCGCAGAGGGTACAACCGGACCGTTGGCCGTTAAAGGAAGCCCCTTGTACAATTCTCCGCTCAGCAAACAGGCATATCCGGTAACAAAAGCCATTTCGGCCTTTATATGGGCTGTAGCCTCCTTGTCTGCAGGAATGATCTTTGCAATACCATAATCACCCATCTCGCGCAGCTTGCCAATGGCACGCTGCATATTATCTACATCCAGATCTGAGTAAAGGATCGTAGGAATATCAAATACTTTATTAGACAGGGAACTGTTGTTGTAGTAATTGTCGGAGGTAATTTCCGCATCGGTCACTACCTCGTTCAGGGTAAGTGCAAGCTGACGATACATTCCGTTCAGCCAGATCTGTGCAGACTGTGTGGTACCCAGATAAGATTCATCGGTGATATTTGGATTCACCACTTCTTTCAGTTGGCAACCGGTGAAAGTTAAAGCAGTTGCCATTCCAATGATATAACCTATTTTATGAAACATTGTTGTACAGTTTAGTTGTATTAAAAATTGATTTTAAGGGATGCAATGAACTGTCGTGGAGCCGAATAGTTGGCATAGTTTAAACCACCCGTAGTGGCAGAACCCTGTCCTTGCGCCCCGCCTGGCATTACCGCTTCGGGATCGGATGCAGATGCAGTGAAATTAAACGGATTCACCGCAGTAAATCCGATGGATGCTGCCTTGAAAGTTTTGCCCAGCCATTGCTTATTAAAGGCATAAACCAAACCAATGGTTCTCACTTTCAGAAAATCACTTTTTTCTACAAACAACTGCGAATAGTTCAACCAGTTAGATGCACCGTTCTTTGCAATTTCAGCAGCAGGAACGCCTTCGGTAGAAGCCCCATAGTTGACCCGGAACTGTTTATCCCAGTTATCGAGATAGCCGCCTTTCTGGTAATCCGCATTGGCAAAAAAGGAAAGATTTTTATAGCGCAGGTTCAGGCCAAAACTACCGGTTAACGTTGGAATGGTAGACCCAAGAAAGGTCTGCGGAATATAGCTGTTCAGTGTTCCGTCCGGATTAAATACACCGAGGTTACCGCTGATATAGCCTACCGGATAGCCCTGCTTCACTACAATCTGAATGGTTCTGGAGGAAAGTCCGTTCAGTGCAAAGGAAGGCGCATCTCCGGTACTCTCCACATTGTTCTCCACGGTATTGGCCGATGCCCGAACGCGCAGATCCCAGTCTTTTTGTTCCAGAATCGCAATTTGTGTAGCAAACTCCCACCCCTTGTTGGTAATCACGCCAATATTCTTGAGTAGGTTAGCCTGACCGGAAGAAGGCGCAGGTGGCACTACAAAAAGTGCATCCCGGGTTGTATTGTTAAAATAGCTTACCGTAAAACTGATTTTATCGTTCATCAATCCCAGGTCGAGTCCAATTTCTTTGGAGTAAGATTTCTCTGGTTTTAGGCTGATATTTCCCGGCTGACCAAAACTGGCAGACTGTCCGCCGTCGAATCCATTGAACTGAATGGTTCTGTCGTTGGCAAAAGGAGTAGGAAAAATACCAGCAACACCATAGTTTGCTCTCAGTTTAACACTGTTAATAACGTCTTGCTTCCACTGTTTAAAATAAGGCTCGGAACTTACGATATACGACACCCCGATTTTAGGGTAATACTGCGTTCCAATGGATTTACCAAAAGCTGAGTTTCCATCTCCACGGATACCCAGATCGAGGAAATAACGATTTTTGTATCCAACATTCTCCTGCAGGAAAATACCATAGTTCGCCACATCAGAGAATCGTTCATTACTGGTTTTGGTAGCGGCCTGGCCAATGGTCAGGGCTCCGTCGCGAATATCCTGTCCGATATAGGCAATCTGTTCATCCTTGTTTCTGAACAATTGCATACCGGCAGTAGTCAGAAAGGAAAAATCCCTGAATTTATAATCGTATTGGCCGGTTAACTCCAGCGTAATGCCAAGATAGTTGCGATCGTACTTAGACAAGGATCCTACATTGTTGGAACGGATATGCCGATTAAAAGCCAGCGACACTACAGACTGTTCGGTTTGAGCGCGATAGTCCACACCAAAAGTTCCCTTGATCAGCAAATTTTTGATTGGCTGGTACCGGATGGTCTGTGAGGTTTGAAATCGATTTACCACCGAACCATTGTTTTGCAACATTTCCGCTGAATCCACAAAGGATTTCACCCGTGCATAATCTGCATCGTTCAGCGAATCGAGCTTAGGATTGAATCCCGGTCCGATAATTTTAGAAGCGCCATCTTCTGCAAACCATAGCCCTGCATAACCGCCAACATTTGCATTTCTGGCCCGCTTCAGGTTTTGGGTATTGTAGGAAAAACTGGCTTCATACTTCACGGCATCGCTCAGCTTTGCATGAAAGCCTGTTCTGAAATCGAATTTCTCTATCTGGTTCTGATTATGGATCAGCACTCCGGAAGACTTACTGTAGGATGCACCCATACTAAACCCAAAATCACTGGTACCACCATCTACGCCTACACTGTATTTATTATACATACCAGTCTTAAATAGTAAATCCCTGGTACGTTTGAAAAACAGGTAATCATTGGTAGCAGTTTCCACTCCAACATCTGCGCCAGCCGTAAAATTGGCTTTGGATGCACCACCCTTCTTTGTAAAAATCTGCAGCACTCCATTGGCTGCATCAGAGCCATACAAAGTAGTGGCTGCGCCACCATTGATGAACTCAATTTTTTCAATATTCTCGAGGGGAATATCTGATAAAGCACTGGTAGACGCGCCCTGCGAAATACCACCTGATATATTCATACCAAGACCAGGTGCTGTATTCAGGTTATCAATCCTTACTCCGTCTACATATACAATGGGTGTGGAGTTGGAGAAAGCCGAATTGAAGCCTCTTGTTTGAACAATTGAAGTGGCGCCTGCCTGTCCGCCACTCAGCTTAAACTGGGCATTGGGTATCTGCGACTGAAGCAACTGATCAATCCGGCTCACCGGTAAGTTCTTCAACTGGTTGGCAGAAATGGTGGTAACATTGGTGGAGAGTCTTCGCTTGCTTACATTCAAGCCCTGACCGGTTACAACAACTTCATCCAGTTTCAATAAATCCTCCCGCATGACCACCTGCAAGGCTTCATTGAGGGCTGCAAGGGGAACTGTTTTTTCTACATTTGCGTACCCCACCATGGAAAAGAACAGCACCACCGATTCAGGCATTTTTTTCATTGCAGGCAGCTGTAATGTAAAATGTCCGTTCAGATCGGTGATGGTGCCTGCCTGTGTTCCAACCAGCTGCACCGACACACCCTGTAAAGCTGTTTTACGCACATTGTCTACTACATTGCCCTGAATTTTTTGCTGGGCAGTTGCCTGTTGCAGGCTTAGAAAAAAGCATAGTAATCCCGTTACCAGAAATCTGCATTTCATGATTTAGTATATTAAATGAATTGAATAACCGATGGATCGTTCTAAGGAATTGCGAAACTATCTTATCGGTGCAATTGGTCTGACAGTTTACCCATTAAGGAATTGTTACCTTAATTTGTACTAGTTGGTTGGTACCACACCGGACCGGTTGATTGCGATCTTGAGCGAAGAATTTATACAATCATTTTTCCGATGAAAGATGGCGGCGCAAATCTATTAAAATAAATATTGAATTAACAAGACAAAGATGCAAGAATACCGTGTAAATCAAACACAGTAACCCCTCAGGCAATTAGGCCTCAAATATTTACACATTAAAAAGGGTCGCAGAAAATCTGCGACCCGCTTGCTTAATAACCAACACCACTGCCTAGTAAATGCAGTTTAGGGATTGGTAGAGTAAACAGATGATTCTTTTACAAACACCCGTCTGTTTAATTTTAACTGAGCAACAATCAATTCTGCAAAATCTTCCGGATGCATCACCCGGTCTTCGTTGTTGTTAATCAGGTTAGCCGATTTTGCCAAATCTGTTACCACGGTACTTGGCGCCATGGCGGTAACCCTGATATTGTGCTTGCGCACTTCCTGCATCAGCGAATCTGTTAATCCCATTACGCCAAATTTAGATGCGCTGTACGCGCTGGTAATAGGCGCTCCTTTCAGTCCTGCAGTAGAAGCAATGTTCACAATATCACCGGTTTTTCTTTCGATCATTTGCGGCAATACGGCCCGTGTAGTGTAGTAAACACCAAACAGGTTTACTTTTACCTGCTGTTCCCACTGTTCAGGTTCCAGTTCCAGAAATTTACCAAAAGCAGCAGTGCCGGCATTATTAATTAAAATATCGATCGGGCCAAGTTCCTGTTGAATCTGTTCAACTGCTTTATTCACAGAGTGGATATTGCTTACATCTGCTGTTGCAAATGCACTTTTCACACCTGTTGCTTTCAGTTCTGCTGCAACAGACTGCAGATCCTTTTCAGTTCTGGCAACCAAGCCTACATTCACCCCTTCTGCGGCCAGCGAAATGGCAATAGCTCTGCCAATACCCTTACCGGCTCCGGTGATCAATGCTGTTTTTCCTTTTAACGATTCCATATATTGTTTTTGTCCGGCCCTGCCGGTATGAATGAATTAAATATTGAATGCTGTTACACTATTCGGATAAAAACGGATAATCGGTATACCCTTTTGCACCTGGCACATAAAACGTAGCCTGATCCGGTGTATTCAGCGGCGCATCGGTTTCATATCGTTTAACCAAATCGGGATTCGCAATAAACGGCACACCAAATGCAACCAGATCGGCATCTCCATCTTCCAGCACCTGAATGGCTTTTGCCTTATCAAAGCCTTTATTGATGATCAATGTTCCCTTGTACAAAGGTCTGAAATGTTTGGCTACTTTGGTTACGGCATGCGGAACATCGTCTACCGGCACAAAAGGTTCGGTAAGGTGCAGGTAAGCCAGCCCATAGCTATTCAGTTCTTTCACAATATATTCATGTGTTGGAATAGTCAGTTCATCTACCAGCATACCCTGGGCATTGTGCATGGAAGGATTTAAACGAACACCTACACGGTTCATCGGAATTACGGCTTTTAATGCATCAAGTATTTCAAAAAGTATACGGGCACGGTTTTCGATACTTCCGCCGTACGCATCGGTTCGTTGGTTGGAACAACCATTGAAAAACTGATGCAGCAAATAACCATTGGCTCCATGCAACTCAACGCCGTCGAATCCCGCCTTTACGGCATTTGCAGCAGCCTGTGTAAAATCACGGATTGTTTGCTGAATGTCCTGAGTAGTCATGGCTGCAGGCTCCACTGTATCCACAAAACCATTGTTGGTAAACGCTTTTGCATGGGGATTGATGGCAGAAGGTGCCAATGGCAGTTCTCCATTGTGCAAATCAGGATGAGACATCCTGCCCACATGCCAGATCTGAGCAAAAATCTTACCTCCCTTTGCATGTACTGCATCGGTTACCAGCTTCCATCCTGCTACCTGATCATCGCTGTATATACCCGGCACATTAATAAAGCCCACTGCTTTTTTACTGATGAATGTACCTTCGGTGATGATCAATCCGGCAGTAGCTCTTTGTTCATAATAAGTTGCTGTTAATGCGGTAGCAACATTACCCTCATTGTTGGAACGGCTGCGGGTCATTGGTGCCATCACCATTCTATTATTAAGTGTTAATCCGGACAGCTCATAAGGGGTAAACAAAATTGACTTTTCCATAGATTCCTTTTATTTTTCTATTATTGGTTTACAGATTGTATGATTTCATTGAAACGAATGTTTTGTAACAACTTTGTGGCCGTATTCCTCGCTTCTGGATCACTAAACCCTAATCTTTCGGAGTCAGCAGCAGATGCCGGCAAATACATGGCTATGGTGATGATGCCGGAATAAGGTAATTGTTGCTTCAGTATGTTCAGTGCATTTTCCTGGGGCTGTTCCAGTATAAACACAACTGTTTTTCTGGTAACCACTTCCTGCATTTGGTTAATCAGGTGGTTCCGCTCCGAAAAAGGCAATGCAAACAGGATCAGGTCTGCCTCCCAGGAAGCCTCCCGGCAACAGGTCAGCTGTTCCACATCTGCCTGCGGAACTTCACAGGCGATTGCTTTTTGCAGTTGAGCCAGCCCATTCCCCGATGGATCCATTAACAATAACCGGTACGGGCCTGCTGATAGCGCTTTCGCCAATGCAGCGCCATACTGTTCAGATGCCCCGATGATTGCAATGGTTTGCCTTAAAGCCATGGTAAAAATTGAACTGCAAAGCTATCAGAATACCAGGCGGGGAGAATTGATCAATCATAAGAAAATGGATTGATCTGGATCAAGACTTTTATTTTTTCTGGGTTAGTTTTTTCCGGATCCGACTCAGCGTTTCGGGTGTAATTCCCAGATAGGATGCCACCAGGTTAAGGGGAATGCGTTGCAGAAGTTCAGGACTGGATTCAACGAGACGGAGGTATTTTTCTTCGGCAGTATAACTGATGGAGCTGATCAGTCTGCGTTCTTTTGAAATGATATTGTTCTGAAACAGAATTCTGAAATACCGTTCCATCCTCGGCACTTTTACCATCATCTGTTCAAAGCCGTCCAGGGTGATCATAAGCAGTTCTGCATCTTCGATGGCATCGATATTGTAGCCGGAGGGATCGCCCGATAGAAAGCTGTATATATCCCCCATCCACCATCCTTCCATGGCGAAATGAATAATGTGTTCTACCCCTTTGCTATCTACATTGTAAGACCGGAGTACTCCTTTCTCAACAAATACGAGGTACTTGCAGGGTTCTCCTTCCTGCAAGAGGTATTGCCTTTTACGAAGTTTTTTAGGAGCAAAGAACGTCTTAACCTCCTGCTGCTCTGCCTCGCTAAGGTTCACTTTTTGATTGATATGGGTAAAAAACAGGTCGAACATTCCTGCAAAAGTACGTGCTTAGTTCCTTAACTTGTTTCCGGAACCCCTTGCTTATGAAGTATTACTGCCTGATACTGCTTTTTTGTATGGCCTCTACGCTCCTTCTGCCAGCGCAAACGCCTTTTGAAGCACCTCCTGCATGGGCAGAAAAAGCAATCTGGTACCAGATTTTTGTGGAGCGGTTTTACAATGGCGACCACAATAACGACCCTGTTCCTGCAAATATGAACACAATTCCCATGAATCAGCTTACTCCCACGGGATGGAAACTGAGCAACTGGACCGGCAACTGGTACGGCAAAGACAGCTGGTGGAAAAAACAGGATGGCAGCTTCACGGATATGCTGCAGTACCGCAGGTACGGTGGCGATTTCGAAGGTATTCTTCAAAAACTGGATTACCTGCAACAGTTGGGTATAACCGCCCTGTACCTGAACCCCATTAACGACGCTCCCTCGCTACACAAGTACGATGCCAGGAACTACCATCATGCAGACATCCATTTTGGCCCCGATCCGGAAGGCGATCTGGCAATTATGGCGAGAGAAAATCCGGCAGATCCTGCTACCTGGCAATGGACCAGTGCAGATAAACAATTCCTGAAACTGATCCGTGAGGCGCACCAACGGGGCATCCGAATCATTCTGGATTATTCCTGGAACCATGTAGGCACTACCTTCTGGGCATGGCAGGATGTACTAAAGCAACAGGCTGCATCACCATACAAAGACTGGTTTGATATCCGGCAACTAGATGATCCAGCTACTCCTGCAAACGAATTCAATTACCGGGGATGGCTGAACATTCCGCATTTGCCCGAGTTGAAAAAAACAAATATCACCACCGAACGAAAAGGCGGCTACCCCTACGAAGGCAATATTTCCGAAGCAGCAAAGCAACATATTTTCACCGTCTCTAAGCGATGGCTTGCTCCGGATGGCGATACCAGCAGGGGCATCGACGGCTTCCGGCTGGATGTAGCGGATCATGTGGGGCTTGGTTTCTGGAGAGACTACAGGAAATTTATACGATCCGTTCAACCCAATGCCTACCTGGTAGGCGAAATCTGGTGGGAAGAATGGCCCGACCGGCTCATGAATCCGGCGCCTTATACCAACGGAACTGTTTTTGACGCAGTGATGTTTTACCAGGTATACCGGCCAGCCCGATCTTTTTTTGCCAATGTCCACAACCCCATTACCGCAGAACAGTTCAGAGACAGTTTGCTATTTCAGTGGAACAGGCTTCGTCCGGAAACCAATCGTGCCATGATGAATGTTGCCTCCACACATGATGCACCCAGACTGCTTTCCTGCTTTTACAATCCGGGGAAATACAAATTCAGGGCCGGTCCGGCGGAAGATGCCGCTTACCACACCGGCAAGCCCGATGCCGAAACCTATCAGCGCGTTCGGCAGTATCTGGTTCATCTGTTCACCAGCATTGGGGCACCACAAATCTGGAACGGAGAAGAAATGGGCATGTGGGGCGGAGACGACCCGGATTGCCGAAAGCCGCTTTGGTGGAAAGAATTTCAGTTTGAGCCGGAAGAATACAACGGCGTTACAGATCCGGTTGGCTTTAATCAGGAACAATTCAACTGGTACCAACAGCTGATTCGTATCAGAAAAGCATATTCGGTTCTGGTGAACGGAACCATGGAGTTTATACATGTAAAAGACAAACTGTTGGCGTATCAACGAAAAAATGCAACACAGACCATGCTGATATATTTCAATACAAATAAGCATCCTGCCCATTTTTACTTACCAACAAAAAAACAGTACAAAGACCTGCTAACAGGAAAACTGCACCAGCATGGTCGTTTCCGCTTAAACGGATTACAGTCTGCCATACTGCTTCAGGTACCGTAAAAGCGGTATAGGAAACAGAAATTTTGCCGCTATATTTAACCCGACAGATTAAATATTTATATATCTTCCAAAATATAAACTGAACTACAATTAAACAACCCTGCTATATAACATCTTACCTGAGAGTAGGCCGTCTGCTCTATTATTCATTAGTCCTGTTCATACTGGAAGCCTGGTTTTACTGGATCAAATTAAGTGCAGCATTTGACGCATCTGCTATCCCATGGGTATTGTTCTGGACTTATAGTTTTCTGTTTTCTTTTGTACATATTTTTCTGGTACTGGCCGACGGATGGTCGAGGTTCCAGAACTACAAACGGGCCAAAGACCAGTTTTTCATTCATGGATTCAACAGGAAGATTGCACATACCTATATTGGTTCCAAATGCCAGCGCATGGCAGCTGAAGTGGCAGCTGAGGAACTCGGACTCGAGAAACAGGTAAAAGCATATTATGCAGAAATGGGCGTTAAGTGGTACCATTATATTCCCTACTTCATGATCCGGGAACCCCTGTTCCTTTTTAAGAAGAAATTCTGGTCGCGGACTTTTCTCGAAAAAAATTATACCCCAAAATTTGATTACAGTACCGTTCAACCCGTTTTTCAGGTATGATCATCTCCGGAAATGATTTAAGCAAGTCGTACAACCAGCTAAAAGTACTGGATCAGGTGAGCATTCATTGTGCAGCCGGTGAAATCTGTGGTTTGCTGGGTGCGAACGGGGCAGGCAAAACCACCCTTTTTAAAATACTTCTTGGATTGGTTACTCCGGACAGCGGAACTGTTTCCATTCAGGGAACCGGAAAGAAAAAGATCGGAGGAATTATTGAAGGTCCTGCATTGTACGAGTACCTAAACGCCTACGACAACCTGAAAATATTCGGCAGCGTACAAGGCGTGGATGTTTCCAAAAAAGCACTGCAAGCCTGTCTGGAAACCGTGGGATTACCACTGAACAGGCTCGACCCCGTCCGCAATTTTTCGCTGGGAATGAAACAAAGACTGGGCATTGCCATTGCCCTGCTCAACAATCCCTCCTGTCTGATACTGGACGAGCCCTTCTCCGGTCTGGACCCGATGGGAGTGGCTGCATTGCGCAACCTGATTGTAGAACTTGCAGGCCAACAGCAACTGGCCATTATTCTTTCTTCGCACATCATAGAGGAACTCAGTAAAATAAGTCATACCCTTTATGTAATTAAAGAAGGCCGGATGGTTAACCGGGGTCCTGCGCAACAACTGATCAATGCCAATACCACCATGTATACCATCTGTGCAGATCATATTGAAAGTTCACTGGCCCTCAAAGCATATAAAGTGCGTTTCAAAGATTCTGCTGCGCAAATACAAATTACCCACGACCGGGTACCTGAACTGATTTATCAGTTACACGAAGAAGGCATTTATATAACTTCCTGTATCCCCGAACTGGATATGAAAAAATTATTTGAAACTCCCGCCCTATGAAAGCGCTGATTCAGGCAGAACTATACAAGCTGCTCCGGCAGAGCAAAACATGGTATGCCCTGGCTGCCCTGATGTTGATAGAAGGAGTCATTTTATTCAGCGCCTATTTCCAGGGTAAAAACATCCTCGACATTTTACTCGAGAACCTGAAAAGATCTTTTTATTTCGAAGGTTCATTGTTGAACGGAAATCTGTTGGTATACCTGATTTTAAATACGCTCTGGTTTCATCTGCCCCTGATCCTTATGATCATTGTATCGGGTAGCCTTACAGCCGAATACAAGGATCGTACCCTGCAAACGATGCTGTTGCAACCGGTGAGCAAATGGAAATTCATATTGAGTAAATACATTGTTGCAATCGGATTTACCCTGTCTGTGGTGATGTTGCTGGCGCTGACCTCTTTTACCCTATCCTACAGCCTGTTTGGGAAGGGCGACCTGATCGTGTACCTCAACACCCTTAATTTTTTTCCATCCGGAGATGCATTTGTTCGTTTACAATATGCATTTGTTTCAGGCGCCCTGTCGATGATCTTCTTTTCGGTAGCCAGCCTTACCCTGGCAGTGATATTCAGAGAAGCTACTAAAACCTGGATCGTATCTGCCTTGTTCCTGATCCTGAGCAACCTATTGCTGAAAGTGGATTTTGGCAACCACCTTTTTAACAGGATATTTTTTGCCAAGCTCAACGATACCTGGCAAAACTTCTTTTATTTCAACATCAACTGGACCATGGTTTATACCAATTCACTCTTGCTCTGTGGATACAGCCTGCTGTTCATGGCCATTGGCATTCTTCTGTTTCACAAAAAAGATATCGGATAATGAAGTGGAGATTACTAATATGGATTTGCTTGTACTGTTTTACTGCAAAGGCACAGGGCATTGATCCGGATTTGCTGAAAATAAAACAGCGCATGGATTCCATTCTACAGTTCTCCGCCAATCTGAAACTGAATGTAGACATCGATTTTATCAACATGCCGGCTAAATATGCCCGAATGAATTATACTAAGGGTAAACCGGTAAAATTTTCCTCAGAAGACTTTGTGATGATTCCCAAACGAGGACTGGATTTTTCGCTCAACAGCCTGATGGAGTTTCCCTTTATCACTGTTCCAAGAGGCGAAGCCATCCGGAACGGGAGAAAATTCAAAGCCATCAACATTATCCCCACCGATCAACGGGCCGATTTTTCCATTGCCCTGCTCCTGCTCGATCTGCAGCACAACCGGGTAGCCGAAACAGAAATCAATACCAAAAAAGACGGAGCCTACAACCTGTTACTTCAATATGAGAATAGCTCTAAAATACTTCCCTCTCAGGTAGAAGTGAATTTTGAAATTGAAAAAATCCGCATCCCACTCAACTTTATGGGAAAAGATACCGATATTGACAGGAAGAAGATGCGGTCCGAAGGACCTAAGTCGGGTAAAATATTCTTGCAAATCAGCAATTATCAGATCAGGTACTGATGCAATATGCTAAACAATACAATATGGATAAGCGCAGCTTTCTAAAGACATTTACACTGGCAGGACTTGCCGCTCCGCTGAGTAGTAGCGCACTGGAAAAATGGATGGATTCTGCAGCAGGTATTCCTGCTGAAACACTTGCTGCAGATGAATCCTACTGGCAAGGCATCCGAAGCCACTACCTGCTGAAACCAGACTATATCAACCTGGAAAATGGCTATTACAACATACTGCCCAAAGAGATCCTGGAAAGCTATATTCAACACATCAGAGAGGTGAACTACCAGGGCGCTTATTATATGCGAACCGTTCAGTGGGAAAACAAAAAAGCCATGGCGGCTAAAGTAGCTGCACTTACCGGTTGCAGCACGGAAGAATTAATCCTTACCCGCAATACCACCGAATCGCTCGATATGATCATTGCCGGATACCCCTGGACAGCCGGCGACGAAGCCATTTTTGCAGAACAGGACTACGGCGCCATGATCCAGATGTTTCACCAGGTAGCCCTCCGGCATGGCATGGTCAACAAAATATTGTCCATCCCCAATCTGCCTTCCTCCGATGAGGAGATTGTGAACATGTATGCCAATGCCATTACCCCTAAAACCAGACTGATCATGGTTTCGCACATGATCAATATTACCGGGCAGATCATGCCGGTAAAAAAGATCTGTGATATGGCACATGCCAAAGGTGTTGAAGTGATGGTAGATGGTGCGCATGCCATTGCCCATATTCAGTTCAAGATACCGGATCTGCACTGTGATTATTATGGCGCCAGTTTGCACAAATGGCTGGCTGTTCCCCTGGGAGTAGGCCTGCTCTATGTTCAGAAAGATAAGATCAATAAAATATGGCCTTTATTGGCGGAGAACAATGATGTCAAAACCATCAGCCGGCTGAACCATATTGGAACCCATCCGGTGCATACCGATCTGGCCATTCAGAATGCAATTGAATTTTACCAGAAACTGGGACCGGAAAAGAAAGAAGCCAGGCTCCGCTACCTCCAGCAATACTGGACATCCAAAGTACGCGGTCAGGGTCGGATTCAGGTAAACACACCTGCCGATTCAGACAGGGCCTGTGCCATCGCTAACGTAGGTATAACAGGCATGAAACCGTCGCTTTTGGCCGAAGCCCTCCTGAAAAAATATAAAATCTACACTGTGGCCATCGACGGTGCAAATGTGCAAGGATGCAGAATTACCCCAAATGTATTTACCACCACTGCAGAACTGGATCAATTGGTAAAGGCCTTGATAGAAATGAGTTAAACCCTACAGCAGAATAGCGTACCTTTACTTGGTAATTTATTCCAATTTGTCTATGAAGCTATTGGTACATACATTGGCCTTGCTGCTATTGGTCTCCTGCAAAACATCAGAAGAAAAAACGAAGCCTGCGGTAGAAAAAATCACGGAATCGGTTTATGCTTCCGGAGTAGTGAAAAGCCGTAAACAATACCAGGTATTTTCTTCGGTCAACGGACTCATCAAAGAAGTATACGTGAATGAAGGTGATCTGGTAAAAAAAGGCGATCCGCTTTTTCGGTTATCCGATCTTACGGCCACTTTAAATGTAGAAAATGCCCGAATCGCTGCAGAATATGGTTCAATTTCTGCCAACACGGATAAACTAAATGAAGCAAAAATTGAGATCGAGAATGCCAAAGCAAAAATGGAGAATGACGCATCTCTCGTAGAAAGACAAAGAGACCTGTGGTCGCAGGGTATTGGCACCAAAAACGAACTGGACCAGCGGGAACTGGCTTACAAGAATTCCTCGAATAGTTATGCTGCAGCAAAACTTCGTTACAAACAGGTAGAAAAGCAATTGAATCTGCAGGCAAAGCAAACCAGTAAAGCCGTTGAAATATACAGCAGCACAAAGGGCGACTTTACCGTCAGAAGCGAATTCAACGGAAGAGTGTATTCCGTAATTAAAAAGCAGGGCGAAATGGCCACACCGCAGGTGGCCCTTGCCCTGATTGGAGAAGCTGATGCATTTACCCTGGAGCTACAGGTAGATGAATATGATATTGCACGGATCAAACCCGGACAAAAAGTGCTGCTGAGCATGGACAGTTACAAAGACAAAAATTTTACTGCCGTGGTGGAAAAAATCAATCCGGCCATGAACTCCCTGTCCAAATCCTTTACCATTGATGCCGGCTTTGTAATTCCCCCGCCTACCCTCTATCCCAACCTTACTACCGAAGCCAATATCATTATTAGTGTAAAAGACAGTGCCCTCACCATTCCAAGAAGTTTTCTTACTGCGGATGAACATGTAATTCTGGAAAACAAGGAAAGAAGAAAGGTGAAAACCGGATTGAAAGACTATCTCAAAGTAGAAATCCTGAGCGGCATCACCCGCAATGATGTGATTTTTAAACCCGCAGAATGATCAACAAACTGATTATAAGCGTTGCAGAATCCCTGCTGATGGCGCGCTGGCGTCAAACACTGGTGGCAGCACTGGGCGTTACTTTCAGTATTGCAATGTTCATTGCGTTGCTCAGTTTTATGGCCGGCCTCAACGACTTGCTCGACGGCCTTATTCTGAACAGAACCCCGCATGTACGGATCTTTAACGAAATCAAGCCCAGCACTTCACAACCCATTGAAAGAGACAGTGTCTATGCCAATGCCCATCATTTTATTCACTCCATTAAGTCGGCCAACAGCCGGCAGTGGCTGTATAACAGCGGAGCCATCATACAAGCCCTAAAGAAAGAGGAACAGGTATTGGGACTCTCTCCCAAACTCACGGCACAGGTCTTTTTCAATGATGGATCTGTTGAAATAACCGGTGTCATTAATGGTATTGATGTAAATGCCGAGACCAAATTGTTCCACTTCAGCGATTATGTTGTGGCAGGATCGGGTGCAGATCTCACGAAAATACCCAACAGCATTATTCTGGGAATTGAGCTGGCAGGAAAGCTGCTGGCCAATGTGGGAGATGTGGTGGTCATCACCACTTCCAAAGGAGAGCAGTTCCCGCTGAAAGTAGTGGGTTATTTTCAATCCGGATTAAAAGAGGTAGACCGTACACAGAGTTATGCCACAGTAGGCATGGTTCAAAAAATCCTGAACAAACCCAACGACTATATTACTGAAATACAGGTGAAGCTGAAAGATGTAAACCAGGCTCCGGCGCTGGCTAAAAAATTTTCGAAGATTTATGAAACGGATGCAGAGGATATCCAGACGGCGAATATGCAGTTTGAAACAGGCAGTTCACTCAGAACCCTGATTTCCTATGCAGTAGGCATTGTATTGCTGATTGTTGCGGGCTTTGGCATTTACAATATCCTGAACATGATGATTTATGAAAAAATGGATTCGATTGCCATTTTAAAGGCAACCGGATTTTCCGGATCAGACGTAAATAAGATTTTCAGTGTAATTGCCTTGAGCATTGGCATATTCGGAGGAATTGTAGGACTGATCACCGGATTCGTACTTTGTTACATCATCGATCATATCCCTTTCAGCACACCCTCCCTGCCCACGATCACCACCTATCCGGTACACTATAACCCGGCATTTTATATCATCGGAATTGTATTTTCATTGGTTACCACGTATCTGGCAGGATGGCTTCCTGCAAGAAAAGCCAGTAAGATAGATCCGGTAATCATCATAAGAGGAAAATAGTATGAGCGATATTGTATTGGAAGCGAGGCAGATCAACAAGAGTTTTCACGATCCGGTTACCACCAGGGTATTATCGGACATCACTTTCTCTGTGAACAGGGGCGAATTTGTATCCATCACAGGTAAATCCGGTTGCGGAAAATCAACACTCCTCTATATCCTTTCTACCATGGATACCGATTACGAGGGTGAATTGCTGATAGACCAGATGTCGATGCGCAACAAAAAAGAGGCTGACCTTGCATTGGTCCGCAACCAGAAAATCGGATTTGTATTTCAATTTCATTATCTCCTGAACGAATTCAGTGTATTAAGAAATGTAATGCTTCCAGGCCTGAAACTGAAAAAATATTCCGAGGAAGAAGTGGAGCACCGGGCCATGCAAAAATTGAAGATGCTGGGTATTGAACACCTGGCACGCAAAAAAGCCAACCTGGTTTCCGGAGGAGAAAAACAACGGATCGCAATTGCCAGAGCGCTGATCAACGATCCCTTAATCATCATGGGAGACGAACCTACCGGCAACCTCGACAAAAAAAACAGCGATATCGTTTTTAATATCTTTCAGCAACTCACAGAGGAATTCAGGCAAACCATGCTGATTGTAACCCACGACCAGAGCTTTGCAGACAGAACAGAACGAATCATCGAAATGCAGGACGGAAGAATCATCAGCCAGTAAGCCTATTCCAGCAGTTTTACAATCCGGATCATTTTTCCATCCTGGTTCATCCCCTCTACTACAATCTGCAGTTTTTTGGAAATGTCGTTGTTGTAGAAATCTACCCTAAAGCGAGGTGTCTTTTTATTGGTGATAATATATGGATTCCAATAAAGGGTATTGCGCACATCCGCTTCAAAACTGGCAGGAGGCTTTTCGTAAGAAGGGCTGTAGAACTCTCTGAAACGGGAGTATCCACCCAACACGGTTTTATCCATGCCCTTGCTGTCCGGGGAAGCCCTGCGGGCATCCCCTCCTTTTTTGGTATAAATGGCAATAGCGCCACCTGCTCCTCCACCAATAGAGCCAAAGAAAGGAGGCCGGAATACTTTGATGTAAGCTACATCCAGCACGTTGATGCTCTGTACCGCACTAACATCACTTCGCATTTCATTCAGAAATAAGTCGGGCGTAGCTCCTCTCCAGCTCAAAGAAGGTTGTGATCCGGCATTGCTGATCTGCAATCCGGGCACTCTTCCCTGCAGATAGGTAAACAAATCCACTGCTGCTACAAATTTATCTTCCGTAAGGTCAAAGCTATATCCATCCCCACCGGAAAATAATCCGGATGTGTATTTTTCATCCATGATTTGCAGCGGATTCTTGGATTTGGTTTTCACAATTACTTCCTGTAAAGTAGCTGAAGCCATACTTCTTCTGAGCTTCTCCTGCTCAGACAGGAAATAATTCATACGCAACCGGGAAATACTGTCGGACCAGATGTACATGGGTTGTCCCTGTCCCAGTATAGTTGTGGTACCCGGTTCTTTCCGTAGTAACCCATTGTCTATTTTCACCTGGGTCTGAGCCGACAATTTATTGTTGGCATTGAAATTGTACATCACCCTTACCGTATCGTAGAAAAACACAGTTGGGTCTTCAAAATTGCCCTCTTTATCTACCGGAGCAAACAGAATTGTTTTACTGCTGTCTTTTCCCACCAGAATGAAATTCAGCTGAAGTGGATCTTTAGTGGAAATATTTTTAGCGCCAAAGACCGTTCCTTTCAGCGACATATAAGCAGTTTCGGGGAGGTACTTCAACCTCGGAGGCACACCAGCCCTGATTTTATCCCAGTCAAATTTCCTCCAGCCATTGGTCATCATCACCAGATCGAGGTTGGCGGTAATGCTGTCGGCATCGCTGGTAAAATAATAAGCTGGATTGTGTATATAACCCTTCAGGTCGTTTGCGATCAGGAAATCGGAAAAAATGGTATGCTGATCGGGACTGATCACCCCGGCATCTGTTACCGCTACCGATAAATTGGCAACCGTTGTATCGCTAACCAGAATTTCGAACACATTCTTTTTTCGTTTATCCAGATCTACGGTTATTGGGTTCAGTTTGGCATTGAACTCATGGAAGTGGTTGTTTACAAAAACAACCCGCTCTGCAACCGGTATCCAGTCGTTGCTAAACAGAGTGAATTGAACGATACCGGTAGGGAGTTCGTCAATCGGAATTTCTGCCCGCTGAATCAATCGTTCCTGCATCCGGATACTCACTTTATACAATAATTCCTGGTTCATATGAATCAGCAGGTGCATTTGCTTAAGCGGCTCTTCCGCGTTGGCTGTCCGCTGTATTACAACCACAGCCTTTTCATTGGTCGTACGAACATTCATTGCTGTACCCTGCAATTTGGCTTCCGGCAAAGGGGTTATGCCTTTTGCCCCGAATTCATCTGTCCAGTTCAACTGGTATTTTTCTCCCGGAAGGGGCTGAAGGTTGAACATACCCATACCGTCGTGCTTTACCCGAAGACTGTCAATCACTTCTTTTTTTTCGTTTACCACCACTCCCCTGATTAAAACGGGAAGCCCGTAGGGATTCACTGCCTTAAATGCCACCCGGCTGTTCAGCCCCATTATCAGGGTTCCGCCTTCCGGGAAAACACCCACGCTGGTTGTACCGGGTTTGGGTTTCTTTGGTGATGTTGCAGCCGAAGCAGTATTGATCATCAGATCCCGCTCATACAAAAAAGCGGTATCATCGTTCAGCATCCAGCGGGTAAAGGCTTTCAGGTGAATGAAACTTCCCTTATAATCTGCAGGAACATCAAAAGATCCTTTTGCACTCGACAAATAAAGGGGTGCAACCGTCTGCTTGATCATTCTGCCGGTGGTATCGTACCATTCCACATACATGTTTTTGCTCAGCGGGCTGGGTTCATTACCAGCCATGAGGTACACTTTATACCAGATTGTTTCATCCGGATTATACAGTTGCTTATCAAAATGAATGTGGATTTTCTCTTTGGGAAATCCCTGGGCATAAATGTTCATCATGGAATCAACGGCCTGAGCACCTGCCTGAATCCCTGTAATCGTCAACAATAGGAAAAACAAAATCCTGTTCACTGTCTTTTTCATCTCCTGAGATTATGCCGTAAGATACCCTCAATCTTCGAAAAAATAAAAGTTGGCCGCTTTGGTGTTAATATTGTGTCATGAAAATTGTTCTGGCATCGGTGGGCAAACCCCATGAATCTTACGTAAAAGACGGTATTGCCGACTTTACCCAGCGGGTCAACAAATATTTTAAGACCGAATGGATACTGATACCTCCGCCTAAAAATGCCGCCAGCCTGGGTGAAGCCGATCTTAAAAAAGCCGAAGCTACTGCCATTCAGGCCTTTGTTCAAAAAGACGATTACCTGATTTTATTGGATGAAAGGGGCAAACAATTTACTTCTCCGGCCCTTGCACAGTTCCTCCAGCAAAGAGCCAACGAAAGTGTTAAAAGATTGGTATTTCTGATCGGAGGTGCATTTGGCGTGGAGGAAAGCATCAGCAAAAGAGCCGATTTCACCTGGAGCCTCTCTCCGCTGGTATTTCCGCATATGCTGGTCCGGCTGATCCTTTCCGAGCAGGTATATCGGGCATGCACCATATTAAGAAATGAGAAGTATCACCATAGTTAAATAATTCCCCCGATATTTACTGCATAAATCTCCGCTCAAATGGTCAGCATCACCATCAGTATTGTACTACTCACTTCCGTGATATCCTTCACGGCTTTCTCTAATGAGAAAGTGATGGACGACCTGATTTTTTATCCTCCTGCAATTACCAACCGGAATCAATGGTACCGGTTTATTACCTGCGGGCTGATTCATGCCGACTTTTTGCACCTGGCTTTCAATATGTATTCCTTTTACCTGTTCGGCGACATTGTTGAAAAAAGCTTCTTCACCATTTTTGGAGAACAGGGTAAGTTGATTTATCTGACACTCTACATCACTGCACTGATTGTAAGTTTACTTCCGACCTATATCAGCCACCAGAACAACTATCACTACAGAAGTCTGGGCGCTTCAGGCGCGGTATCTGCCATTATTTTTGCTGGTATCTTCCTGTACCCCACACTGGGAATGGGCATTTTCCCAATCCCCTTTCATATACCGGGGTTCATTTTTGGCCCACTTTACCTGGTCATCTCCTACTATCTGGCCAATAAAGGTCAGGGAAACATCAATCACTCTGCTCATATCTGGGGAGCCATATACGGAATCATATTCCTGTTCATCACTTCCAGGTTCATGTCTGAATACGATCTGCTGAACAATTTCATCAACCAGGTAGCAAATTACCTGAGATAACCGACCGCTGCTATTGCCTCTGATAAGTCAACTTCAGCAACCTCTTGCTTGCATCGGTGTATTTAAACCGGTTATCGATTCTTAGTCCTGGAATACAAATGATTTTCTGGTTGGTTTCCAGTATCCGGACCTGTTCTTTTTGAATCTTACTGAGTTTGGCATCTATAAAAAACTTCGAAAGCTTTTTCTTTTTGGTCATGCCGAGCGGATAAAAATAATCGCCGGTTTTCCATTTGCGCAACAAAAGTGGAAATACAAGCTGATCCGCATCCAGCCATTCCACACCAGGTTCAGCGGTTAGCTTCGCAGGCCGATCCATGAAACGTAAAGTAAGCGTACCTCCTTCAAAAGAAACAGTTCCTTCCGATTCTATTAAAATATGGTTGGCCGATTCTGAAGCCAGGGGAGCAATGATCAGCCAGGCCCTGTTCCGGATAATCCGGTGCGTAGCAGATGCAACCGAACTGCCGTTGGCAGCATCCTTCAGCTTCATCACTTCCTTTGTTTGCGCTGCACTAAAACCGAATGGCCGGATCATTTCCCAGGTAATGGTTTGTAACGGCGCAGTTTTCTGCCATTTCATAACTGGAATATGTATTTCATTGCCCCGTTTTTCCATCAGTTTACCCAGCTGTAATTGTACTGCCTGCTGGTACAATACTGCTGCTTCGGAGAGTCTTTCTGCATTGTGCAGTAAATTCTCCCGAACGTTGGGAAACACTTCCTGTAATTGCGGAATCAGTTGATTCCGGAAATAATTTCGGGTATAATCGCTGCTGAGGTTAGATGAATCTGTAACAAATCTGATCCGATGATCTACAGCAAACCGCTCCAACTGACCGCGGGTAAATGGCAACAAGGGCCGGATGATTTTCCTTTCGCGGTGAACAGCCGGAATTCCCCTGAGCCCTTCAATCCCGGTTCCTCTGAAAAAATGCATGAGCATGGTTTCTACAGAATCATCTGCATGATGTGCGGTCACAGTAAAAGCAAATCTCCTTTTAAAGGGAACAGTTTCTCCGGAAAACGCTGACTGCTGCTCCATCAATTCGGCAAACCATTGATACCGCAGTTCACGGGCGGCTTCCTGCGTAGACAGCTGATGTGATGCGGCATAGGCCTTGGTATCGGCCTGCTTTACGTATACATCAACGGAAAGTTCCTTGCCCAAATCGCGCACAAATTGTTCGTCGCGTAAACTTTCCTGGCCTCTGAGCCCAAAGTTCATATGTACCAACACGAAGGAAATCCGGTTTGCCTTGAACAAATGCGCCAGTATGGTGCTATCCAGTCCGCCGCTGGCAGCCAGCAACAAAGCATCTCCCGGATTGAGCAGGGAAGCAAAATGACTACGCCAGTGCAAACCAAATGATTCATTCAGATCCATTGGTCAAAGATAACGAATCAGCAGCCGAAGGATTATCCTTTTCGCAGAAAGCTGGCAGTTAGGGCAGCAAATCCACTCACCAGTCCGCCAACAACTCCTGTCACAAGAATCAATGTAATATAGGATCCTCCCAACGGAAGAATCTGTGCCACTTTTACCGAAAGGATATGTCCGTTCACTACATCTTTCAGATAAGCCAGCGAAATCCATAAAATAAATACTCCCAGAAACCCGCTCATAAAAGCAAGTCCGGGCTTCTGATGAATGGCCGTTGCAACCACAAAAGAAGATACCAGAAAACTCCACCAGGGCATGGTGGTAAACAATCCCAGTACGTAAGCCAGTAATCCTGTTAATATAATTGATACTACAAATTTCATTGTCCGGTTTTTTAAGCTTTAGTAAAAGTCATTAACCACTTAACCTGTTTGTTGGTTGGGGCATCCTCCCTGTTCATGAACAGAATCCGGTAATACTTACCTGTAGCCCAGCTTTCAACAAAGGAATCATAATACCTGCTTCCCGGGTTTCCATTCTGTCCTCCGGGGTAAACACCATATGCTTCAATTTCATCGGTCAGGTGTACAATCATTCTCCAACTGGGGCCATGCGTTTCCGTGGTAGCATTGATGATATGTCTTCCTCCTCCGATGGGCAGATGCAAACTGCTCAGTCCGTTGATCTTTAAAAGGTGCATCACCCTGGTATCTTTAAATTTAGCCCATTCCAGTTTTCCTTCGCGATCTACAGATGCCAGGTATTGCGCAGCTTTTTTTACGCCGGCCATAACTGTTTCTGCCACCGTTTCTTTTTTACCCGGAGTAGCAATATTATCAGCAAACTTATACGCACTGTCTTTGATCAGACTCTGCAACAGCACATATTCGTCGGGCCATCCCAGTGCATATTTGGATCCTGCAAACTCATCTGACCACATGGCTGTTTCCACACTATCCCAGACAGCATTAAATATGGTGGCACCTTTTTCGTTTATGTCGTTTCGGAGGTTCCAGTTTTTCAGGAGATCAATATATTTTTTCTCATCTCCGCTGAGTGCCGCTTCATTGATGTACTTCAACAGTACCGGCCGGGCCGATTCTGCAAATACATTGTAGTTGTCCATCTGCAATCGCTGCATGTCTTCTGCAGTGATGTTGTTCATTTCGTTCAGCTTGCGATTGATGATGATGCCCCTGTACAGCGGAAAATTACCGGCAGCACCCAGATAATAAGGATAGCTTGCATCGGTGGATTGCTGGTTGGCACTGCTCACAAATCCTCGTGCCGGATTCCTGATCATCGGATTTTCATCGGTAGGAATCATACCCTGCCATGCATAATTGCTGTCGGTACCCGGTAAAATAAAATCACCCTGCCTGTTCCAGCGGGCCACAAACGACGCCTGCTGTTTGATGGCGATATCTCCTGTTTTGGACGCAAAAACAAAATTCTGTCCGGTGGTATTCCAGTTGGCGATTGCTTTCAGGTAATCATCGTAATTGTGCGCCCTGTTCAGAAGATAGAAAGCCAGCAATCCGCTACCACCATCGTGTGCCGTCCATCTCAGCGCCAGGTTTTTACCCTCGGTACTGTTATTCTTATAAGTATGATCGTACATCAGCGGGCCGTAATTGGTCATGGCAATATTTTCAACCTGATCCGGGCCACCCTTTACTTTGATCACTTCCTTGCGGAGCGCGGCTTTGACCCATGCCCCATTGTACCAATATTCCTGTAAAGAGGTATCCCTGAACTTCATATCATAGTAATCGATCACATCCCTGCCGGCATTGGTTACGCCCCAGGCAATACTGTCGTTGAAGCCAATGATTACCGCTGGTGAACCGGGAAAACTTGCCCCATAGGTATTGTGTGTAGGAGTAGAGATTTGTACTTCATACCAAAGTGAAGGCAGGTTCAGACCCAGGTGGGGATCGTTGCTCAGGATCGGTCTGCCACTCTTGGTTTTAGTTCCGGATACCGCCCAGTTGTTGCTGCCATTGCCTTTTTCGGGTACCATGGGGGCTGATGCCGTATTGTTTCCTATGGTCTTATTCAGATAAGCCAAATCCACATCCGCAGGCATTTTAGGCACGATAGCCGGTTTATTGTACACCGTTCCTTTGGGAATAATCGGATCCAGAGAATCCTGCACATTGGTAAAGAGACGATCAAAATCTTCGTATCCGAAATAGTTCCTGGCATTGCTCATCTGCAGGTCGGTCGTTGAACCGCGGGCAGTGAGGTCAAAAGACATGAACATCTGGAACAGATAGGTTTTTTTAGAAGTCCATTCTTCGGGTGTATAATCCAGTAACTTGTATTCGAAAGGAATCTCTTCCGGCTTTAATGACTTGATATAGGCATTTACCCCTTTGGCATAAGCATCAATAGCTTCCTTCATTTCGGGGTTGTTTTGCTCCACATATGCCTGTGTTTTTTCGGCGCCATACACCATACCGAGTCTGCGGAAGAACTGGTCGGTTTTAATCCGCTCAGCCCCCAGTATCTCACTCAGCCTGCCTCCTGCAACATGGGTTTGAAATTCCATTTGCCACAAGCGAAATCTGGCATGCAGGTATCCCTGCACATAATACGCGTCCTTATCGTTATCCGCATAAATATGCGGAACAAGCCTTTCGTCTATATAAACATCAACTTTGCCCCGGAGTCCGTCCAGTTTAATATCGTTGTTGTAACTCACATTAAGTGGTTCTGCATTTTGCCAGAAGCCATGCTGGGGCGAAAGGAAATAACCCAGGCGGGGTGTTTTGCTGCCTCCCACTTTCAATTGGGTATTGAACAGCACAACTGATCCTGCGGTACAGGCCGCAGCAACCAGAAAAGGGATGATTCTCATAGCAAGAAAAAGTTATTAGGTTGATATCAGGTCTTGAAAATACGGATTTTAGGCATGCAACGCGCCTCCGATTATTTTGCCTCGGCTATCAGGAATTTCTTCCCTTTGATTTTTTCGGACTGAACGGCACTCAGCAGTTGACGGAGCTTGTTTTTCCGAACGGCCACAAAACTGTTCTGGTCTTTTACCACAATCAGCCCCAGATCTTCTTTGGCAAGCCGGCCTTTTTGCATGAACAGACCTACGATATCCACTTTACCCAGCTTATCTTTTTTTCCACCATTGATATACACGGTACACCAGGGTGAAGCGGCCGGTAAGGGTGCAGCTTTCAGCTGCAGTTCGTCTGGTTCCATATCCACGTATTTGGGCAAAACTTCCTCCGGATGCATGATCAGGTATACTTCGCCACTGGCCTGCATTCTGGCAGTTCTACCATTGCGATGGGTAAACTCTGCCATGGTAGAAGGCAAATGATAATGGATGATGTGATTGATATCGGGAATATCGAGCCCTCTTGCCGCCAGGTCGGTTGCTACCAGGTAATGTGCTGTGCCGTTCCTGAATTTGATCAGGGCCTGCTCCCGTTGCATCTGTTCCATTCCCCCGTGAAAAATGGTATTGGGAATTCCTTTCTCTTTCAGGAGCTGGCCGGTTCTTTCCACTGCCTCACGGTGGTTACAAAAAATCAGGGCCTGAACCGGGCCTAAATTACAAAGCAACTGAACCAGTGTATCAATCTTATCTTTTTCGGGAGAATTAACCCGGTACATCCGGATATCCGCAGCAACCTGGTGTTCGTCTAAAAAGTTAATCACTTCCAGTTCGCCTGGGTGGGCAAATTCCGGAATTTGGATTGCAGCTGTTGCCGAAACAAATATTTTCTGAATACCGGATTTCACCGCTTGGGTTATATAAGCCATGTCTTCTTCAAAACCCAGTGCCAATGATTTATCGAACTCGTCGTACACCAGAATCCGGATGGCCGAAGGATCAAAACTTCTTCTTTTTAAATGATCGGCTATTCTTCCCGGTGTACCAACCAATAGAGCCGGTGGCTCTACCAGGGATTGTATTTCTGTTGGCATATCGTGGCCGCCATAGGCACAGAGAATCTTGTATCCGGTACCCATTTTTTTCCAAACCTGTTCTGTCTGAATGGCCAGCTCGCGAGAAGGGGTCAGCACCATTACCTGCACTTTTTTTCCTTTTGGATTCAGGTGTTCCAGTACGGGCAGCAAAAATGCCAGTGTTTTACCCGATCCTGTAGGAGACAGTAACAGGGTATTCCGGTGATCGAGGATGGCGTGGGAAGCAGCCTCCTGCATTTCATTCAGGGATGCAATACCCAGTTGATTCAATAGCTTTTGCTGCTCGTCTTTTTTCATTGCACTAAAACTTAAATACCGTGTACCCCTTCGATACGAATGTTGAAATGGTGGTAATGGCCGATAAGGAAGGCTTTACTTCCGGTGTAACTGTCTGGATATCGATGTTCCTTTTAAACAGGGTCTGACCACAAACATAAAGCTCAACACCTGCCTGCTTCAATGCGGCCAACAATGGCAGATTGGGATTGGGAACGCCCAGCTTTTGTTGATATGTTTCGTTGTTGAGGATGCTAGTGATGGCAGATCCGTGAATCACTGCTATCATATGGATTTTTTTTGCAGGAATACCCGCCTGTGCATGCAGATTCATGATGCGTGCCACATTTTCTAGGTTCTCATTCACCTGGTCTGGTTTGGCACCGGCCGTAACTACATCTAGCAGGATTTTATATTCCTGTTTCGGATCGGTAAGCGTTACTGCAAAGGGAACTTCAAACACAGGTCCGAAATCCTTTACCAGCGGAAAAACAGTTTTCTGCGCCGATGCTCCAAGAGCAACCAGCAAAAACAGGAATAAACAAATTTTTTTCATAATAAATACTTAAGCGGTTATTCCGTTAAGGTACACTTATTTCCCAAATTTTTTCTTCAGGGCCTGCAGGGCATCTGCTACATTCATGTTGCTGAGGTCTTCCTTTGGTGCAGCCGTATTGCGTGCGTTTGACCCCTGACCCTTTCTGCTTCCATCATTACCAGGTCTTGCTCCGGAAGTACGATTGCCACTATCCGCTTCGGTTTGTTTAATAGAGAGCGCAATTCTTTTCCGCGCAATATCCACTTCCAGTACCTTCACTTTTACTTTCTGTCCCAGCTTCAATGCCTCACCCGGATCGCTGATGTAACGGTTGGCGATTTCACTAACATGTACAAGACCATCCTGCTTTACACCGATATCGATGAATGCGCCAAAACGGGTCAGGTTGGTTACCTGTCCGGGCAGGATATCCCCCACTTTCACTTCTTCTATGGAATAGATATTGGCAAACTCAAACTGTTCCAGTTCACTCCGCGGATCCAATCCGGGCTTTTGCAATTCCTTAATGATGTCGTTCAGGGTAAGGGCGCCGACTTGTTCGGTTACATATTTTTTGGTGTCGATGTTTTTGAGCAATGCTTCGTTGCCTATCAGCGCACTCACACTGGTATTGAGATCCGCAGCCATCTTTTCAACAATCGGATACGCTTCCGGGTGAACGGCACTGCGATCCAGCGGATGTTCTGCATCCGGAATACGAAGAAAGCCGGCACATTGCTCATATGCTTTGGCTCCCAGACGGGGAACTTTCAGCAGTTCCGATCTTCCTGAAAACTTTTTGATCTCCTTGCGATGACGGATGATATTTTCGGCAACGGTTTCATTAATGCCACTCACGTAACTCAGCAACTGTTTGCTGGCAGTATTCAGGTTCACGCCTACGGTATTCACACAACTTACCACAGTCTGGTCCAGCTTTTCCTTTAAACGAAACTGATTCACATCGTGCTGGTACTGTCCTACACCAATGCTTTTGGGATCAATCTTTACCAGCTCGGCCAAGGGATCCATTAAACGACGTCCGATGCTTACAGACCCTCTTACGGTGATATCGTATTCCGGAAACTCTTCCCGGGCTATTTCGGAGGCAGAATACACAGAAGCGCCATCCTCATTCACCAGAAACACCGGAAGAGAAAGGTTCAGTTTCTTGATAAACTGCTCCGTTTCCCGGCCTGCCGTACCATCTCCAATGGCAAATACCTGGATATCGTATTGTTTAACCAATTGCCTGATTTTGTGTTCACTGTCATAGATTCGATTGGCCTCATGCACATAAATGAGATCGGTAGTAAGCAACTCTCCTTTTTCATCGAGGCAAACAACCTTACATCCCGTGCGATAGCCCGGATCGATGGCCAGAATCCGCTTACTGCCCAACGGAGCGCTTAACAGCAGTTGCCGCAGATTTTCTGCAAACACATTGATGGCTTCCTCATCGGCTTTTTGTTTTAGTGCAGTTCTGCATTCTGTTTCCAGGCTGGGTTGCAACAACCTGCGGTAAGCATCCTTAATGGCTTTACGCAAATGATCAGAAGAAGGACTCATTCCCTTGATGTATTCCTTTTCAATTTCATAGAGCGCTTCTTCTTCTACGGGCGCAATATTCATTCGAAGGAACCCTTCGAGGAAGCCACGAAGAATAGCCAGGATCCGATGCGAAGGAATTTTATGAATGGGTTCTGAAAAATCAAAATAGTCTTTGTATTTAATCGCTTCTGCTTCCTTATCGGACAGCACTTTACTTTGCAGTGTGGCAGTATCCTCGAACAGTTTACGAAGCCGGGCACGGATGGCTGCATTTTCGTTTACCATTTCTGCAATAATATCCCTTGCACCCTGCAAGGCTTCCTCTATTGTGCTAATTTTTTCGTTGAAAAATTGAGCAGCTTCTTCTTCCGGATTACCGGTACCCTGCTCCAGTAAGAAACCGGCCAGCGGCTCCAGACCATTTTCACGGGCAACCACTGCCTTGGTTTTGCGTTTTACTTTATAAGGAAGATAAATGTCTTCCAGCTCAGGCAAGGTCGTAGCTGCATCAATTTTAGCCTGCAGCGTTTCGGTCATCTTACCCTGCTCGGTGATGGTTTTTTCGATAAAGGTTTTTCGTTCTGTAAAAGCAATCAGCAGTTTCTGTTCATCCTGGATCTGCTGTACCTGCACTTCGTCGAGGTTTCCGGTACTGTCTTTTCTGTACCGCGCAATAAAGGGAATCGTAGACCCTTCTTTCAATAAATCCAACACGGTTTCAACCTGCGCAGTGCGTAAACCCAACTTCGCAGCAATCATAGGAGCGAACGACATAATCTCTCTTGTTTAAATAAGTTCTCTGTTCAATTTAAGGGCAGCGAAAGTAAGGGAAATTGAATTCAGTTACATATGCACCACTTTACCCGGATACATTTCGGTGTATTTACGGATCATGCTGCGCACCACTTCATTTTCTGCATAAGGCGTAACCGCAGCCTTGATGTCTTCCATCGTGGACCATTCTTCTACAGGTCCCATTCCGTAGAACTTTCCTTTTTCCACCAGGATAACGGTTTCAGCTTCGCGTATGATGAAACTGCTCTGTTCTGCATGAATGGTTTCCAGCGCAGACCTAACCGATGCGTTGTAGGTTTCCGGTTCGGGAAGGGTTTCGGGAGGGTTGCTGTCTAAAAAACAAAGTGCCGGATGCAATGAATGGTTTCGCACCATTTTCCACAATTCACGATGTGCGTCTACCAGCAGGGCGTAGGAAACCACCGGCTGGGTATGTTTGTGCTTTTTATCTACTGCCAGCCGGAGATAGCCCCGGTTGTCTTCGAACACATAAATACCCCATTGCTGTTCAAATCGTTTCTGACTTTTATTGAAGGCAGGCCAGAGCCGTTTGATTTCGATGCTTTCCAGCAGCGAGGCAATAAATTCTGTTGGACAGTCTGCATGGGATATTTCATAGATCTCCCGCAGAAAGTCCTGTCTCTTTTTACTAATGTCCAGCCCGGTAAAATGACTTACAACCCTTTTTTTCAGATTCTTGGCCTTACCCACATAAATAACCTTGCCCGCCTGGTTGTGGAAATAATACACCCCGGGTGTGGCCGGAAGCCGGCTGAGGTAATGACCGGGCAAATTGGGCGGAAGCAGGTACTCCCTGTTTTCTTTCTGCAACATTTCCCGGATCAGCCGTTGGCCGTTGTTTTGAAGTACCAGATCGAGTACCTGCGCAGTAGCCAGGGCATCTCCGCCCGCACGATGCCTGTTTTCGATGGCAATATTCAGTTCACGGCATAAATGCCCCAAACCATATTTGCGAAAGCCGGGAAACACTTTTCGACTCAGGCGAATGGTACATAATTTAGGCGTTTGTAACTCATAACCAGCTTGTTGTAAATGATACTTCACAAAAGAAAAATCAAAATTCACGTTATGAGCAACAAATATCCTGTTGTTCAGCAAATTATAAATTTGGGCAGCTACTTCATTAAAGGAAGGCGCTGCAGCAACCATTTCGTCTGAGATGCCAGTCATACCGGCAATAAACGGAGGAATGGGCTGGTGCGGGTTCACCAGGGTTTCGTATTTCCCTTCCACTTCCTTTCCGTTGTGCAGTACGATGGCTATTTCTGTGATACCATGTTGTTGTGGGAAACCGCCTGTTGTTTCAATGTCTACAATCGCATACTGCATAACTCAACACCTTGATATTTGAAAAATTCAAATATTATAATTATCTTAATCGTGATAAAAATCGAAATTAACGATTTGAGTCAACAAACAGCTTATTTAAGATGATACAACAAGCATGGCAGAAATAAAAACACCATTCAGGCCCGGAGAAAAAACACGCAACGCATCGATTGTAGCATTGCTGGTACTATTGGTTGCCCTCATTTCTTATATGGAATGGATCGGCAGACAATAATCTTTGGGCCCTTGTAATATTTGGTTGGTGGTTGATACTTATAATTCAACGGAAATGTAACTTTTTCAACACAAATCCGTTTACCATAAAATGAAACCAATGAACCATCAGGGAAAAGCGTGTATTGCTGCAAGTGCAATCTTGTTTTTTGTGCTTGGAAGCACCTGTTTTTCCTGCAATGTTCCGGGGGATGCCGCCAAAATCATTTCTAAAAAAGCCCGCGAACAGGCCCAGAAATACAGTCTGCACAGAACCCCGGAAATGGAAACATCCGTACCCGACCTGGATTGCCTGCTGTACACCCCATCTATTTCGGAGATCTTCCTGGAAAAGACCGAACTGATCTCTACCTGGTAAGGCCAAGCTTTTCTGCACAACCCTCCCTGCGTTTCCTTAAATTTGCTTTTTTATACAATCAAAGGAATTAACCGGTTAAGGCATACCATGGAATTGAGCAAGAACTACCTACCTACCCCCATTGAATCTAAATGGTACGAACATTGGATCTCTAAAAATTATTTCGCCAGCAAACCCGATGAACGGGAATCCTATACCATTGTAATACCCCCACCCAATGTAACCGGCGTATTACACATGGGACATTGTTTGAACAATACCATACAGGACATCCTCATTCGCCGTGCGCGTATGCAGGGCAAAAATGCCTGCTGGGTGCCAGGAACCGACCATGCGTCGATTGCTACAGAGGCAAAAGTGGTAGCCATGCTCCGCGAAAAAGGAATTGCCAAATCATCGCTGAGCCGCGAAGAATTTCTGGAATATGCCTGGGAGTGGAAAGAAAAATACGGAGGCATCATTTTACAACAGCTTCGCAAAATGGGATGCAGTCTGGACTGGGACCGGACTTCATTTACGATGGATCCGGATTACTACGACTCCGTGATCAATGTATTCATCGACTTATACCGGAAAGGACATATCTATCGCGGCAAGCGAATGATAAACTGGGACGTAAGGGCTAAAACAGCCTTGAGCGATGAGGAAGTAATTTATAAGGAGGTTCAGAGTAAACTGTATTATGTAAAATATGTACTGGAAGGATCCACACTGTCCAATCCGCTGACCGAAGGAAAAAATGGCGTAGACTTTATCACCATTGCCACCGTACGTCCGGAAACCATCCTGGGCGATTCCGCGATCTGCGTAAATCCAAACGACGAACGCTACAAACACCTGCATGGAAAGCATGCCTATGTGCCGCTGATCAACAGAAGGATCCAAATTATTCCGGATGAGTATGTAACGCTGGATTTTGGAACCGGTGCGCTGAAAGTAACACCGGCACACGATATGAACGATTACCAGCTGGGACAGAAATACAATCTGGAAATCATCGATACCATGAACGATGATGGCACCATGAGTGAGGCAGCACAGCTGTATGTGGGAGAAGAACGCTTTGCCGTGCGCAAAAAAATTGTTACCGACTTAGAGGCAGCAAAACACATAGACAAGATTGAAGAATACACCAATCAGGTTGGATTCAGTGAACGAACCGATGTGGTGGTAGAACCCAGGCTGAGTTTGCAATGGTGGGTAAGTATGAAAAACCTTGCCGCACCGGCACTGGATGCAGTGATGAATGATGATATTCATTTTCATCCGGCAAAATTCAAAAACCTCTACCGGCACTGGATGGAAAACATCAAAGACTGGTGCATCAGCAGACAGCTCTGGTGGGGACACCGGATTCCGGCATGGTACGCACCAGATGGTTCCTTTGCCGTCGCCAGGACCGCCGAAGAAGGATTGGCGCAGATCAACAACAGCAGCGAAAAACAATGGACCCTGGCAGATATCCGGCAAGACGACGATTGCCTGGATACCTGGTTCTCCAGCTGGCTCTGGCCGTTTGAGGTATTCAAAGGATTATCCGATCCGGGCAATAAAGAAGTGAGCTACTACTACCCCACCAGCACACTGGTGACTGCACCGGAAATCATCTTCTTCTGGGTAGCCAGGATGATTATGGCGGGATACGAATACAAACAGGAACAACCATTCCGCGATGTATACTTCACCGGAATTGTAAGAGACAAGCAAGGTAGAAAAATGAGCAAGAGTCTGGGAAATTCTCCGGACCTGCTTGGCCTGATAGATCAGTACGGTGCAGATGCCGTTCGTTTTGGAATCATGATTGCCTCACCAGCCGGAAACGATATTTTATTTGATGAAGCTGCCCTGGAACAGGGAAGAAATTTCAACAACAAATTGTGGAATGCACTGAAGTTGGTGAAGATGTGGGAAAGCCGCATTGGAAGCGATACCGGCATTTTGGGAGCCGATAACGCCTCTGCAGCAAAAGTACCGGCAGAAGGACAGTTTGCGTTAACATGGTTCGAACAAAGACTGAACCAGGTAAGTGCAGAGGTAGATGCCATGCTGACCCAGTTCAGGCTGAGCGAAGCCTTAAAAACCATCTACTCCCTCATCTGGGACGATTTCTGCAGTTGGTACCTGGAATGGGTGAAGCCAGGATTTGAACAACCCATTGATCCGGTGGTATACCAGAGAACGGTTCAGTATTTTGAACACCTGATGCAGTTACTACACCCTTTCATGCCATTTATTACAGAAGAAATTTATCATCTGTTGAAAGAGCAGACCGATGATCTCTGTGTAAAACAATATTCAGCCATCCACCCTGCAGATACCACCGTATTGGCTTCCGGAGAATTGCTGAAACAGGTGATTACCGCCCTGCGGGATGCCAGAAACAAAAACCAGATCAAGCCAAAAGAATCCATCCGCCTGCATATTCAACCCAACAACCAGGCTGCTTACCAGCTGATTGAAACCATTCTGATGAAACAGGTGAATGCGGCTGCGGTTCTGTATACTACAGCTACAGTGGCCAATACGATTGTAGTAAATATTGAGAAAGACAAGTTTTACATAGAAGCGGAAAAGCAACTGGATACAGCTGCCATGAAAGCAGGTTTATTGAAAGACCTGACCTATGAGCAAAATTTCCTGGCATCGGTGATGAAGAAACTGAGCAACGAAAAATTCGTACAAAATGCCAAGCCCGAAGTGATTGCACTGGAACGCAAAAAACAGGCCGATGCAGAAGCCCGGATACAAACCATTGAAGAAAGTCTGAAAACATTATAAGGAAGCGCATGGATAAGGCCTTAAAAATTCGTGAAGCAGCTGTACAGGACATCGTGACCATCCGGCAGATCGCAGAACAGACCTGGCCAGACACTTACGGCGGCATTATCTCAGAAGAGCAGATCCGTTATATGCTGGAAATGATGTACAGCGACCTGTCTTTGCAGCAACAACTGCAAAACGGACACCGGTTTTACCTCGCGGAATCCGATAACAAAGCCATTGGTTTTGCATCGGTATCCGATGAAGGCGGAGGGATTTTTAAGTTGAATAAACTCTATGTACTTCCAACCACACAAAAAACAGGAGCAGGAAAAGCCCTGTTGCAATCGGCGATAAGGTACGCAAAGGACAAGGGTGCAGTTCAATTGATTTTACAGGTCAATAAACAAAATGGTGCCCGACAGTTTTATGAAAAGCAAGGATTGAAAGTATTGGAAGAAAAAGTACTGGAACTGGAGCACGGTTTTGTAATGGACGATTACATCATGGGGATTCATTTATAGCAAAACAATATGGCGCAGGATCAAAAACAGGAACAAATCATCGAAGCGGCCATCAAAAGGTTTGCTCATTTTGGGGTTGGCAAAACCACCATGAATGAGATTGCGGGCGATTTGTCTATATCCAAGGCATTGCTGTATTACTATTTCCCCGATAAGAATAGTCTTTACGCGGCAGTGCTCCTGCACATTTCTCAACTTACTACAGAACAGACCGATCAACTGTTGGCAAAAGAAACGGATCCGGTAAAAATGATGCATCTTTTCCTGGAAAGGAGAACCGAGTACATCATCAAATATTACAATATCATTGAATTTCTAAAGCGCTTTAACCAGGCCAACCTGCCCAAAAACCTGGAAGAACTGTTTTCGAATCTCCGCAGAAAAGAACTGAACAGGATCACCCACATCATTGAGAAAGGCAGGCAGCAAAAGGTATTTCTGATCAAGGATGTGGAGAAAACCGCCGAGTTGTACCACGATTTCCTGGAAGGCTACAGAACCAGCTTTTTTGCCCAAAATCCCAGTATTTTCCCTGAAAAAGAGCAATTTCTGACCATTTTAGAGCAGGAAAAGGCCTTTTCCGACATTTTTTTAAAGGGATTGCGCAGCTAATCTTTTTTTTGCCTTACCTTTGACTTTTAAATACAAAAAGTCAGTTAGTCAAAAAGTAAAAAATGAACCTCACCGTTAAACAGGAACAAATTCTGGATGCTGCCATCAGGCGGTTATCGCATTTCGGAGTGAACAAAACCACACTGACCGAAATAGCCGAAGACCTGCAGATGACGAAGCAGGCGCTGATGTATCATTACCACGATAAGCAGCAGCTTATTGCCAGTGTTACAAAAAAAATTTCCGGGGAATACATCGAAACCCTCAATGGAATACTGGATCAGGCAACCTCTGCCCGGGCTGCTTTTCTGTCGCTGATTGATATGCGCCAACACTTTTTTTCAAAATACCATCTGTTGTTTATTCAGCTGAATAATGCCGACCTGATCAGGGAACCGGGAATTGAAGCAATCAGGAACGAAACAAAGCAGGCAGAAACCGGATTACTTACCCAAAAAATAGAGGTGAGCATCCGGAAGGGAGAAATCAGGCCTACCAATTCTCTGAATACGGTCAACCTGATTCTCGAAGCCATTACTTCCATGGCCATTTGTCTGGGGAAACAATGCCCGCCTCCGGACCAGTCGGAAATTGACAGCCTGATTTACAAACAAAAAGCCCTGATAGAATTGATGTTTGATGGGCTGAAAACAGAAAAGAGCATTTAAAACATGAAGCAAATCGATACAATGAAAACGAAAGAGCAAGCAAGAAAAACCGGAAAAGATCCATTCCGGTGGACCGGAAAACTGCGCAACACCTGCATGGCAACCTTAACGTTGTTGTGCGGAGTGGGCAGTTCTGTACAGGCCCAGACAACAGAACCCCTGCACCTGAATGATGCAGTACAGTACGCACTGGAAGCCAACCAGAATGCGCGCAAGGCAAAACTGGACATCGAAAACGGACAGTACCAGATTGATGAAGTGAAAGCAAGGGCATTGCCTCAAGTTACCGGAAACGGAGGTCTCACCTATAATGCCATTCTCCCGCTCAGTGCATTACCCGGAGAACTGGCAGGACAACCGGGTACTACGCTGTTTGTTGCCTTCGGACAGAAATGGAACAGCAATTTCGGATTGTCGGTTACACAAACCCTCTTCGACAACTCCGTATTTGTAGGATTGAAAGCTGCCAAAACCACAGCAGCGTTTTATCAGATTAACGCACAGCTCACCGAAGAGCAGATCATTGAACAGGTAGCCACTACTTATTACCAGGTATTGGTACAAAGACAACAAATGAGTGTACTGGATTCCACCATCCGAAACACCCAACGGATGCAGGATGTACTGGAGCAATTGTATAAAAGCGGACTGGCCAAAAAAATTGATGTAGACCGGAATATGGTAAACATCATTAACCTGAAAAGCCGGAAGCAACAGCTGGCTAATGGAGAATCCCTGCTGGTTAACCAGCTCAAGTTTTATATGGGCATGCCCATACAGACCACCATATATATCCCGGATGAACCGCTGGATCGGATTAAGCCACAGGCTGTTCCCAAAGATGAAGTAGTGGAAGTATCCGGCCGCACAGAAATGAAGGCACTGGCTACACAACAAAAATTACTCAGCTATCAGAAGGAATCCGTTAAGAGCTCTGGTTTACCAACCCTTTCCTTCAACGGAAACTATTCCTATAGTGGTCTTGGCAACAAGTTTCCTTATTTCAAAGGACTTGGAAGCGGTGTAAACTGGTTCGATGTTGCCTCTCTTGGTCTCAACCTGAAAGTACCCATTTTTACCGGTGGAGCCACCAAGTCCAAAGTGAAACAGGCAGATATTGCACTGCGCAAATTAAACGAAGACATTTCCTCAACCAGGTTGGCACTGAACCTCGCTTTTGAAAATGCGAAAACGCAGATCAACAACAGCATTATTACCCTGAATACGCAAAAGGAAAACGTAGAACTGGCACGTCAGGTGTATGAAAATACTGCCAACAACTACCAGAATGGTCTGGCTACTTTAACGGATCTGCTGAATGCAGAGAACTCATTGACCGATGCACAGAACAATTACTCCTCTGCACTCCTCAGCTACAAAGTAGCTGAGATCCAACTCATCAAGGCACAGGGAAATTTACGGTCATTATTAAACAGGGAAATTTAACATCATTCACAACCAACACAAACGATATCAATGAAAAAGAGGTCTGTAATAAACGTTATCATAACACTGGTGGTGATCGCCGGTGCTATAGCTCTTATCGGAAAAGTATTAACCGGTAACAAAAAGAAAAATCAGGAAAAAACAAGTGTGGTAGCCAAATCCACAGGCGATGTTGCTGTTAAAACCAGCCCGGTACTCAGGATTGCACCGGATCTGAACTTCGCCACCAATGGTAACTTCTACCCATTCCAGCAAATGGATTTTGCTTCAGAAAGCTCCGGCCGTGTAGTGCAGGTACTGGTTAAAGAAGGTAGTAAGGTAAGCGTTGGTCAAACCCTGGCCATTATTGATGCTGGCACACTGAATGTAGACCTGGAAAGTGCAAAAGCCAATCTGCAGAATGCCCAGCGAGACAGGCAACGTTTTGAGAATGCCTTCAAAACAGGAGGCGTTACCCAGCAGCAACTGGATCAGGCAAGACTTGCAGTGGAAAATGCACAGGCCCGTGTGGCCCAGGCCAGCATCCGCGTAAAAGATGCCAATGTACATGCGAGCATCAACGGTGTGGTTAACAAACGATATATAGAGCCCGGTGCCTATGTATCTCCCGGAACCAAACTGTTCGAAATCGTAAATGTGGCCAAATTGAAACTAACAGTTACCGTAAATGAAAATCAGGTGGCGCAGCTGAGAACCGGCGATAAAGTACAGGTTAAAGCCAGTGTTTTCCCCGATAAAAACTTTGAAGGCCGGATCAGCTTTATTGCGGCCAAAGCAGATGCAGCGCTCAACTTCCCCGTTGAAATTGAGATTGCATCCAACTCCAACAATATGTTGCGTGCAGGTATGTACGGCACTGCCGTATTCCAGTTTCCGCAGCAGGTTCCTACCATCGTTGTACCACGCGCAGCCTTCGCAGGAAGCGTAAGCAGCAACCAGGTATTTATTGTAGAACAGGGAAATATCGCCCGTGTAAGAAAAGTTATTTCCGGAAGGATCATGGGCGACCAGGTGCAGATTCTGGAAGGGTTGAAAGAAGGTGAAACCGTGATTACCAGCGGACAGATTAACCTGTCTGATGGAAGTAAAATTGTGCCCATTAAATAAATCATTGTCATGAAAATTGCAGAAATATCTATTAAACGACCCACCCTGGTCATTGTACTGTTCATCATACTGATACTGGGTGGTATCCTGAGCTATACCTCACTCAATTACGAGATGCTTCCGAAATTTTCCCCTTCGGTGGTATCAGTGGTAACTGTTTACCCGGGAGCTTCTCCGGGTGAAGTAGAAAATACTGTTACAAAAAAAATAGAAGATGCTGTGTCTTCGATGGAGAACATCAAAAAGATCGACTCTAAATCTTATGAAGGCGTTTCTCTTGTAACAATTACCCTCAACAGCGGAACCAATGTAGACTATGCCTTAAATGATGCACAGCGAAAAATTAATGCCATTCTGGCCAAGTTGCCCGATGATGTGGATCCTCCCTCACTGAATAAATTCTCACTTGATGATTTACCCATCCTGACCATTTCCGCTTCTTCCAATATGGATGAATCGGCCTTCTACGACCTGGTAGACCAACGGATTGCACCGGCAATTTCCAGGGTGGATGGTGTGGCACAGGTAAAACTGATCGGCGGACAGGAAAGAGAGATCCAGGTAAATATAGACGCAAACAAGTTGGAGGGTTACGGCCTTTCATTGCTGCAGGTGCAGCAGGCTATTTTGAGTTCCAACCTCGACTTCCCCACCGGAAGTGTTCAAACAAGAGAAAGGGATATCCTGATCCGTTTATCAGGCAAGTACAAGAATGTGGAAGAACTCAGAAACCTGGTTGTAGCCACCGGCAAAGGGGGTGCACAGGTAAGAGTGGTGGATATAGCGGATGTTCAGGATGCGCAGAAAGATGTTGAAAAAGTAGCCCGTGTAAACCAGGAGTCTGCCATTGCCTTGCAGGTCATCAAACAATCGGATGCCAATGCAGTGGCGGTGAGCCAGAAAACCAGGGCCAGCCTGGATAAACTGCAAAAAGATTATGCTTCCGTGGGATTAAAACTGAACGTTGCAAACGACAGTTCTGTATATACGCTGGAATCTGCCAATGCGGTGATATTCGACCTGTTCCTCGCCATTATTCTGGTTGCGCTGGTGATGTTGTTCTTCCTGCACAGTGTGCGAAACTCACTGATTGTAATGGTGGCCATCCCCGCATCCCTGATCTCCACCTTCATTGGGATGGCCTTGCTGGGCTATTCGCTCAACCTGATGTCTTTACTGGCTTTATCACTGGTAGTAGGTATCCTGGTAGACGATGCCATTGTGGTACTGGAGAATATTTACCGACACATGGAAATGGGTAAGAACCGCGTACGGGCTGCGTTTGAAGCCACCAAAGAAATTGGGTTTACCGTTACATCGATCACCCTTGTAATTGTGGTGGTATTCCTGCCCATTGCCATGAGTACCGGGCTGGCTGCAGATATCCTGAAGGAATTCTGCGTAACCGTTGTTATTGCAACATTGTTATCGCTGCTCTCCTCTTTCACCATCGTGCCCTGGTTGTCTTCCCGTTTTGGAAAGCTGGAACGCATTACCGGAAAAACCGTGTTTGGGAAACTGATCATTGCCTTCGAAAGAGGCCTGCATAAGTTTACCCTGTGGGTTACAGATATCCTGAAATGGAGCCTGGGTCATAAAAAGACAACTCTGGCGCTGGTATTCAGTTTATTGATTGCCTCCTTCTGGCTGGTGGGCGCAGGATTTATTGGTGCGGAGTTTTTTGCCAAAAGCGACAGGGGCGAATTTCTGGTGCAGATTGAACTGCCCAAAGACGCTTCCATTGAGCGTACCAACGCAATGACCCAAACAGCAGAGAACTATTTAAAATCCAAACCTGGTGTAACCAGGATCATCACCACGGTAGGACAGTCCAGTGATGGTACCGGCGGTACGCAGGCAACTCCATACAAATCGGAGATTGCCGTACAGCTGGTTCCTAAGAACGAACGTGCAGACGAAGCTTCCATTTTTGCAGCCAAGACCAAGCTGGAACTGGCGCCATTATTGGTGGGCGCTAAAGTAAAAACAGTTCCGATCAGTATTTTGGGATCTGCAGAAAGAGCGCCGCTTGCGCTGGTGGTAACCGGCCCCGTACTGGACAGCGCCATACAGTTTGCGCAGGCAGCAATGGATGAATTGAAAAAAGTACCCGGTGCAACAGAAATGAAACTGACAGTAGAAACCGGTAACCCGGAAATCAGCGTACAGGTAGACCGCGATAAGATGGCGGCCCTCGGATTGAACCTTTCCACCGTGGGCTCTACCATGCAAACAGCCTTCAGCGGAAATACCAATGGTAAGTTCCGTCAGGGAGAATATGAGTACGACATCAATATCCGTTACGGCAATTTCAACAGGAGCAGCATTGAAGATGTAAGTAAACTGTTGTTCACCAATAACCAGGGACAGCCTGTAAGATTGTCGCAGTTTGCAACCATCAGGGAAAGCTCCGGTCCCAGCCAGTTAGAGCGAAGGGATAAGAGTGCTTCAGTAACCATTGAAGCTCAAACCGTAGGGCGCCCTACCGGTACCGTGGCTGCAGAATGGCAGAAGCTGTTTGAAAAACTGCCTGTACCAACCGGCGTACGTTATATCTGGAGTGGTGATATGGAAAACCAGGCGGAAGGATTTGGTTCTATGGGAATTGCGCTGCTGGCAGCCATTGTACTGGTATACCTGATCCTGGTAGCTTTGTACAACAACTTTATTTATCCGTTTGTGGTACTGTTCTCCATTCCGTTGGCCATCATTGGTGCATTCCTTGCACTGGCACTGACCAACAACTCGCTCAACATTTTTACTATTCTCGGATTGATCATGCTCATTGGTCTGGTGGCCAAGAACGCAATCATACTGGTAGACTTTACCAATCAGCGTAAAGCCGAAGGTGCAGATACCATGAAGGCCCTGATCGATGCCAACCACGCGCGTTTGCGCCCGATCCTGATGACCACCATTGCCATGGTGATCGGTATGCTGCCCATTGCACTGGCCAGCGGTGCCGGTGCAGAATGGAAGAATGGCCTGGCCTGGGTTATCATTGGCGGTCTGATCAGTTCCCTGTTCTTAACACTGATTATTGTACCGGTAATCTATGCCATCTTCGATAAGCTGGTGAACAGGTTCACCAAACAAAAACCAAAGACCATTGATGAACTGATGATTGAAGACTATGAACCGGTGAAGGATTTTCATGAATCATACGATGCAGATTTTGATCCTTCGCATGTATAAATCGTTTAGTTGTGGATGATTGGAAAAGGCCGCGGGAAACCGTGGCCTTTTGTTGGCGAGTATAGATGACAAAGCCCCGGACTATTCCAGGGCTTTGTCATCTAACTATTCTTACGCTCCTATTTACAAGAACGGATTTAACAAGAGTAAGCAAGCCTAATAAGCAACTTAGAAAAAAAAATGCCCCATTTTTCTAAGTTGCAATGCTCCGGTTTTTCGGGGGGGGGGGGGGGGAGGTCATAAATTTAAACTGTTTGCTTTTTAGGGACACTTATACTAACAGTTCTATTTTCAATTCTCCTGCCTCATACACGAAGCAATTTGGATTTTCTGTGTTCATAGTTGTTGGTTTATGGGCATAAAAAAAACCACCCCTTATAGAGGTGGTAATAAATATTTCGGAAGCGTTTATAAGTCTTTACCTTCCTTATCAGATGCTGTATTTGCTTCGATGTTTATATCCAGCAAATAGGCGTTGTCTTTTAAATCACGAACGTTTTTTGGATTAGGTTTATAAAGCAAGTTGCGAAGACTATCGTGATTACTCATATAATCTACAAAGACAATTTTATCCGTTGACTTGTTTTTAATCTTAACCAACTTATCCTGCCTATTTTTCCAATATATAATCTGATTCGGTACTTCTTGGGAAAAAAATAACACGAGATAGTTGTCGTTTGTAGTTTCTATAAAATTGTCCGAAGGTTTTACCAATCCATAATACTTATCAGGAACTACATAACAAACACCCCCAAATGTTTTCCATACAGTTACATACTTGTTGTTTCCAATATGGTAGAACTTTCGTTTTTCACCAATCCAAACAACCAAAAGAGCTATTATTATTCCAATAATTATTAACTTTTTCATTTTTCAAAATTAATGTTATTAATGAGGTGGAAACGGCTTTTGAGGATGAAGCAGTGCTTTTAGAGGATTAGCCTTCTCGTAAGCTTTTTGTCCAAGATTAAAACCGACCCTTTCCGCCATTTGCGTTGGTCGCCCTTCTGTCTTGAAATTGAAATTTCCACGTAGCACTCCTGAACCTATTTGGTAACCATCCAACGCAAGTCGTGACATACCCCAGCTTTCTCCATTACTGCCTGCGACATAACCTGCCCCTACGTTGCCAATGTCTCTTGCAGAAGCAAATGTTGTAACCGTCCCATCCTGACTGCCTAATCCACCGACACCTTCAACAGACATTCCTCTATAGCGATATTGGTCTTGTGTCACACCTTCTGGTCGAGACTTAATTCCATTGTCTTTGAAATCATACTCTTTGCTATTACGAGCGTTCAACATATATCCAACCTCACCCACAGTTCCCTCATGTTTACCCCCAATTATTTTATTATTAAGAAAATCTGTTCCCGATTTGTCATTCGGGTTAATTATTGCTCCTTGGATTGCATCGCCTTTTTCATTTAAGAACGAATAATCCGTTAATGATTTGCCAATGACTTCACCAGTTCTTTTACCTCCATCAACAACATAAATATTCTTGTCGCCATCTGCCTTACCACCAACAACTTTGTATGTTCCATCATCCATTTTATTTACCTCTGTAGAGAACATACCATCTGGGTCAATAAATCTAATGGGGTTATTATTACCGTACGTAAATGGAGACCATCTTCGCGCAGCCTCTGATAAAGGGTCTATCTGATTAAATCTCCCTATCTGTGCATCATACATCCTCGCCCCATAATCATACAACTCCAACCCACTACCATCACTAAACTCCTTCTCCTGCAACTCCTTCCCGTTGTACTTGTAACGGTTTTCGAGTTTGCCTGCAGCTTTGGAAGATATCCCCGCCATCGTCAACCCGAACGGATAGTAATGCGTCTCTTCCATCATGGGACCTCTTACATGGCTTACCTGTACATTATCAAAGAACACATCTACGTTCGGCGTCTCGTTGCTCACATAAATATACAAATATCCGTTCTTATTTACCGTCAGTCCTGTCTTGATATGCGTCTTGAACTCCTCGTTGTCTCCTACCTGTTCATACCCTCCGCCGGCATACCCGTACTGCTCATCCAGTAACAGCCAGTTCAGGTAGGCCTTCGGCTTGCCAGGTGCCCCTGTCTGGCTGTTCAGCAGGTCTGTTACCGCCGGGTCAAGGATCCCGCTCGATTGCAGGTACGCGCTTGTGTTCTTCCAGCCTCCCGCTTCCGCTACTCCTCCTGCCAATGCGGCTATGATGCTTGTCAGCGGGTTTACCGGCGCGTCCGGTGTTACACCGTTTAACCGGTACCAACTGTTCGCACGGATATGGTAGCTGTCTCCGGCCATGACCTTCAGCGTTATGCTCGTGCCTACCTTTGTTCCACTTCCGCTCAGCCGCTTGATATAATCGTTCGGATCTGTGTAACTGTCCGCCGGGTAGCCTGCTACCGTATTCTTGTTTACCCGCGTTGATCCGTCGTCTGGTATATTGTAATAGATCTTCTCATTGTTCAATGTAGAGCTCTCTAGGCTCGCTACCGGGTAGGCATCCGTCTGTTCCTCGTCTGTTAGTACTACCCGCGTGTTCCCTAAATGGTCTTTGATATAGTAATCGTAATAAAAACCTCATCAAGACTTTTATTGACGCCTTCCTTACTCAACGTCAAGTACAGCAACTCGCAATAAAAAAGCCACCCCGTTTTGTGGAGTGGCTTTGTAAATTACTTTACATCAGTATCTCATTACATTCATAAGGTAATTTCACCCAATAAAAAATTCCCTCTAAATTTTAATGTATCAAGATTATTGAAAGAACCCTCATTAAGTTCTTCATCGTAGAATAAGTTAAACACATATATACCTTGAAAACCCTTCATAAAAGAATCATTTTGTGTTGTATTTCGTAAACTTCCAATTAAGTAATCAAACTTTTTTCCTTTGTAGTTCAGTGGAAGTAACAACTTAAACAAAAATTGACCCTCTTTACTATTAACAAGCTCGAGACCGATTTTTTTATAAGCATCCCAAGGTTCGACTATCAACAATTCTAATTTATTAGTTTCCATTTTTCAACTCTTTTACTTTAGTAATGAGGTTGCAGCACACCGCCTAAAAGTTCAATTAACAACTCCTCCGTTTCATAAACAAAACAATTACTATTTTCAGTATTTAATTTCATAATATTCATTTTACAACATAAAAAAACCACCCCGTTTTGTGGAGTGGTTAAATAAACATGAATTTAATTTTTCAATTATACTTTGTTATATAAACTATATAAAAGCCAATTATTATAATAGAAATAAAAATTAATACCCCAATAAAAAACTTTTTAACGCTTTTTCGCTTTGACAGATAATAACATACTGTACATAGTAGTTCTGAGAACACAAGCACAATAGCTAATTGAAGCAAAAAACTACCTGTTATCCAATCATTCTGCCGATATGAAATTGCCAGATATGAAAATACTATTGACGCTAAGAGCAAGAAAATCGGAACTAGTTGAATTATCGATTTACTGTTGGCTAATTTGCTTTGCATAATTTATTTTTTCTTTTTTTCTTCCTTATTAAAATCAGCAACCCCAAGACTTTTAAGTATTAGCGATAATGCTTTCCTGTTTTCATCGGCATTATCTCCAAAAGCATAACTAAAATGCGGGTGGTTATCCCCTTTTTCTAAGAAACTTTGTAATGCCCCTATACCCTTAACAACATTATCTCCAGGAATATCGATTCTTATAATATTTTTTATATTCTTATTTGAAGATAATGCTTTTGATAAGTCTGACTTGCCATCAAATGTTGCACCTATTAAAATGAGGTTATCAATTATTTGCCCCTTATTTGCAAGCATGAGTGCGGATTGTGCCATTGTAACTGCTCCCGTACTATAGCCTGCCAAATTAAACTGCTCATTTTTCATTAACGGATTTGCTTTCCTATCAGCTTCAATCTGTTCAACAGTGCTTTTAATACGCCAATCCACGTTATCATCTGTAACTTTTGAACTTGTTCCCATACCACCAAATCCGCTATATGACATATTTCTCAACTCATAATAGGGCTTAGTACTGTACATACCCACCGCCCATGCAGCATCTCTCTGTTGTGCCATCAAGCCATGTGAATGAGCATCTATATCCTTACTTAAAAAGATATTTCCATGTTTTGCAAATGAACTAAGCATCTTGCCTATATAGCCTGTATTACCTGCATCATGTCCTGCACCTGCCGAGAAGTATAAACGTTCCCCATTAATATCAATGTATTTGATAGGGTCATTTGCACAGTATGCATAAGGAGAAATGGGGGAATACTCTCCAGCATAAGGATCAATACTTCCCCAACGTCCTATTTGATTGTTGTACATCCTCGCCCCATAATCATACAACTCCAACCCGCTGCCATCACTGAACTCCTTCTCCTGCAACTCCTTCCCGTTGTACTTGTAACGGTTTTCTAATTTCCCTGCCGCCTTACTACTTATCCCCGCCATCGTCAACCCGAACGGATAATAATTACCGTACCTATTTTGATGCAACTGCAAAAACACGGGAAGCCGCCAAGGCATCACTCAAAGAACTTGTCTATACCCTAAAAATACATCGTTTTTTTGTTTCAGTTGAAAAGAAAAATATGATCCCGCAGGGTGATGGACGGGGCGCAAAAAGATAAACGATTGCCCCTTTCGGTGCAACCGTTTTAAACCATCCTGCGGGCAATCGTTTATCTTTTTGTGCAAGCCAAAGCCGCCGGCACGGGTTCGCACTTAAAGGCTGTTTACGGCGGCTGCGGCAGCCTGCAGATCATCTTACCATTGCGCAACCTGTTCCACCTCCAGCAACCCAAACAAACAAAGATCCGGCGCAGCCACCCTGCTGCCGCAGGCCTGCTGTAAAGCGAAGCGGACAGCATAAAACAGATCGTTGGATATTTAACATAATGGTGTTATAGGCAAAGGCGATAGCCCGCAGCGCAGCGGAGCCCGCAGGGTTTGACTATAACTTCCATTATGTTACTTAGCCAACACCTTGTGTGTAGGTTCTGTGCGTTGGCCAAGGATCGCTCTGTTTTATTTCATCGGATGATGCTGCTGTAATTCGGTTTTAAGATCATCCAGGTTATTCAACTGGTAACGCTGCGTTGAACTCACGTACTTGTGGCCTGCCATGTATTGCACCTGCCGAAGATGATGCTGTTTCAACCAATGTGTAATGACACTGTGGCGGATTTGCTTGGCACTCATCAGCCTGCCGTTTAACTGCTTTAGCAACTTGAACATATACTGCAGCCGGTTATGAATATTCTTCTCACTCACCGGTGTTTTCTTCGGTTCAACAAACAGGTATCCATCTTTGAACGGATTACTGCTAAGGTATTTTTGTAGTAGCAATACCTGGTTGGCATGTAGGTCTAACAGCCTTTCATTACTGTGCTGGGTGCCTTTGATAAATACCTTACAGTCCTTCATTCTAAAGTGATGTGATTTCAGTTTGATCAGTTCCGCTACTGTTACACCCTGGTAGATCATCAACCCCAACATGATTTTTTTGGATACATCTTCTTTCAACTGAAGACAATACTGTCCGTATAATGTTTCCAACTCTTCCATGCTTAGCAGGTTCGCGGGCAGCTTCCTGATCAGTCCTTTGATGAACACACCGCTGGCCGGATTGTCATTTCTTTTTTCTATACTGATCAGGTAGCTACAATAATGGCGCACAACACCAAGTATCGCATGCAACCTTTTGTTGGTAATACCTGCACCGTAACAGTAACGCATATAATCAAGCAGGTCGTTGTAAGTAAACAACTCCGGTACTACATCTGCGTCTTTGAGCCAGTTTAAAAAATGCAGGCTGCTATGTGTGTACATTTCAATCGTTTTGGCACTAAGGCGTTTTTCCATCAGGTAGGTTTCAAAGTTCATAATGATTCATTTTTAAATTTCCATTTGGATGTATTGATCTCTGTTTCATTTGCCAGATGCGTATAGATCTGTGTGCTATCAAGATCGGCGTGTCCTAAGAACTGTTGTATCCTTTCCAGCTTCATACCGCTTTGTAAGAGGTGCGTGGCTATGCTGTGCCGCAGCGTATGCGTACCGGCTTTCCTGGTGATCTTCGCTTTCTTTACCAACTGCTTTATTCGTACGTATAAACTTTCTCTTTGTATCGGCCGGCCTTTGTTGGCATCAATAAATAATGCATTGCTTTTGTTATCCTGTAACAACTGTGGTCGGCCGTAGTCGATGTACAGTTTTATTTCTTCGAGGTTTTTCTCCGCTATCGGCACGAACCTTTCCTTGTAATGCTTACCCTTTCTTACATGCAATACTCCAGCCATTACATCAATGTCGTTCACTTCAAGGTTAACGCCTTCGTTCAATCGCAAGCCACAACCATAATACACCGCCAGCATAGCTTTATCACGGATGCCTAAAATACTGTCTGGTACTGCTTCATAGAGTTGCCTGATTTCAGCCTGGGTGAGCCATACCGGCTTACCTCTTCTCTCTTCCAACCGCTCAAGATTAAAGCCTGCATTGACCCTCCTTGTTTCTCTCATGTACTTAGCCAGCAGTTTTAAAGCCTGTATCTGCTTATTAATATGACCATTGCTATAAATGCCTTTGGCCTGTAACAGTGCTATAAAACCGTTTGCATCCGTGGCTACAAGCTGCTCCAGTGATAGTTTGCCGGTCGCTTCCTGGTAGTATAAAAAATCCCTTATTGCCCTTGTTAAACTCGGTATGCTTAGCGGTGAGTAGTTTAGCAGGGTTAGCCATTCAGCAAACGATCTGAGCAATAGTTGATACTCCGGGCTTTGCAGCCGATCCGGTTTCTTTTTCATAAAATAAAATTTTACTAATAGTCTTTCTTCAGTGAACTACCGAACCACTGAACTAAAACACAGTCGGGTATTGCGTTTGAGTGGTTCACCTGTCTTAGTGAACCACTACTGAACCACTGAACTACTGATCCTGTCCAGGATGATCTGCAGGTGGCCATCAATAGAAGATTTTAGGGTTTCGTATTCTTCCATGTTCACGATCATGTATTCATAACTACCCCGGTAACGGTTGCCACTACCCTTGATATAACCGTACCTGGCCAGTTCCGCTAAGTAGCGTTTCATGTTGCTGGGATTGATGCGCAGGCGCTCCCGGATCTGTTTTGCGTTAAAGCTTGCTACACCACTCTCATGCAACAACCTTTTCAGCAGTTCTAAAAAATCACGCGTGGCCTTGGTCAGTTCATCGCTCTTACTAAAGAGTACATTCTTGAGTAAGGTAAACGCAGCTTCTATATCGGCCACCGTGCTTTCTATACAAGGGTTCCCGGCCTTATCCTTCTTCACTGTTCGCTGGTACTGGTGATAGAACGTAATGGCTTCTATAAAGCCCAATAACAACGTCATCGTTCTGCGTGGCTTGAACACCTGCTCCGGTAATTCGATACACTTGGCATACGGGTTAACGATGCTCATGGGTTGCAATACCCTTTGCATGTTTTTAAACAGTGCCTGGTACTGCTGTTCTCTTGCCCGGTTCACTTCTCCGGCCGCCAGTTTAGCCTGATACCCGTTGATCAGCTTGTCCTGGTCTTTACTCATATCCGTGTACAGCAGGATACAGCGGTTGGCATTATCCTCGTAGAGTTTTTCTTTCGTAGTACAGCCGCTTACACATACCGGGCCTTCTACTGTGAGCGTGATCGTTTTTAAATTACCCTTGCTGTCTTTGAGCGTAACCGTTTTACTGATCTTTCTTTTGGTCTGTAATTCCCTGAGCGGGTAGAACACACTCATGGCACCATCCAGGTCCTCTATCAGTATCAGCTTATGTTTGAGTTCTTCCTGCTTAAAGTAATACAGGGCATTCTCTGTGATCTGTGTGATCTCTATCTTTTCTTCCTCCGGTACCAGGTCGCTGATCCTTTCCTGTAAATAAGTTTTACCGCTGCCGCTGGCTCCTAAGAACATCACGTGTAAAGGCGTGTGTTGTTTTCTTGTACAGTACACCAGGTAAGCGATCAGGCTGTTGGTGGTTTCTCCGACTATCCCGCTTTGCTCTATCAACTGGCTCGTGCGTTGCAATAGGTTCGGTTTCTTTAGTTCACTGATCGCTGCCTGTCGCTCGGCTGCTGTCATGGCTTCCCTCACTTCCTGTTTGGGTTGCAGGGCTTCTATTCTTTGCAGCCGGTATCCTTCCAGTGCACTGGTGAGTGCTGCGATGGTCGTGGCTGTGGCCGTTATAGGATGCTCGAAGGTGTCAGCGACACTGTTAATTGCTTGCTCCCGCTGGCCATGATTGTACAGGTCTAAGCTGTGCCACACAGGCAACGTTGTCTGATCTTTGTGTAGGATCTTCAACGTTACTTTCATCCGGTCTAAGCCCGTGATCTTGATGCCGCCCAACACTTCTATATACAGTTCGCTGTCGTTATAAATAAGCAGTTCCGGGTTTTGTGTATTGAGTTTGTTGCCATGCTGCAATGCAGGTGGGGTAACAATTTCAGGGCTTTTATTTTCAATTGAAACAAAAATTTCTTTACGCTGTTCTATTAAATCATACAATATACTTGCATCATCGTGCGCCTGCAATACACCGTTTACATCCTCGCCATCAGGCAAGCTTACCTTGGTGATCCTGACCTCCGGCAATAATCGTTTGAAGGTGCTGTAATGCTTGTTTACAGCCGCATCCCCGGCCTCGTCCGCATCGAGCATAAAAATGATCTCTTCCAGTTGCGGCAATGCTATTATCGACTGCTGGTGTTCGTCCGTTAACCCATTGGTTCCATAGAGTGCCAGTACACCATAGTTACTTTTAATCGCTTCCTGTTGTAACAAGCTGGCCGCGTCTATGATGCTTTCCGTTAAGATCAGCCTGGTAGTGGTTAGTTCCGGATAACCGGGATACAAGCCTTCTCTGCCTGTTAAATAAAAGTGCCGGCTGTCTTCGTTATCCGTAATGCTCCTGCCGTACAGGCTCACGATTTTATTGTCCTGGTTCTTTAAAGCAAAGATGATGCAGTCCCTTGCCCATACGCTGTAACCCTTTACTGCTAATGGTTTGAGCAGACCGTACTGTTCGCAGGACTTGATAAAATTCTTTTCCTTTAACACATGGTGCCAGTCACCACTGTTACAGCCAATCTCATGCACTTTGTAATCAATCGCCCTGCTTGCTGTATAATCAACTGCCTTCGTTGTAAGCGGCAATGCCTTGGTAAAGTATTTAAACAATTTGCTTACTACTGCAATCTTTTCCAATGGCGCAGCTTCAATAAATAGTTTCGCTGTGGGTAGTGGGGTGCCATTAATGAGTGATGCTGCTTTGGTAATGGCTTCATGTTTGCTGCAATGCTCTTTGAGTTGTATAAACTGGATCGCATCGCCTGTACCGGCGTTGCAGTTGGAACTAAAGCAGCAGTAGGTGTTCGTCTTGGGGTATATCTGCAAGCTTGGTGTGCTGTCAGCATGGAACGGACAGTGTACGCGGCCATTCCTGTCAGCCTTTAATCCATAGTATTGCAATACTGCCGTAATGCTCAACTGTTCTTTAATGTCGGTTATCTCCATCGGTAGAGCAGTTTTTGATCGTGAGGGTATTGTGTTCTACCTGGATCTCTACCGGGTCGCCAACATTAAAACCCGCCTGCTCTAACCATAACCCGCATACATTTAACCAGGGGATCGTTTTACACTTGCCCGGACTACTCCAATCGCCACCGGTCACCCGGCACTTGTAGTGCAGCTTCGCTTTTCGGATCGTTTTCATTGCCATAAAAAACATTTATCTGTTTTGGATATTCCAAAATTACTATTAAATATCTATTTTGGCAAGTAATAAATTTACAAAACAGATAAATATTGCCAATAATCCCCTTATTGGATATTTTTACAACCTAAACTATTGATCATGGCACTGGCGGATAACATTAAGAAACTGAGGGAAGACAAGGGGTTGCTGCAAAAGGAAGTGGCCGCTGCCATTGGCTTAAAGCCCGCTCATTACAATAAAATAGAAAAGGCCCTCGTAGAGCCTTCTATCGAGACGCTCGATAAACTCGCCGCATTCTACGGCATTACCATCGATAACATCGTGCACCTCGATGCTGCGCTGCCTACCAGCGTGCAGATGGAAGATAAATCCAATGCTGAACAGTTACGCCTTATTGCGCAACTCAATGAAAAAGATAAGTCAACTGTTATGAACATCATTGATACCATGCTCACCAAACAAAAGTTCCAGGAGTTCTTCCAGCAAAATGTTGCACAATAAAAAAGCCACCCCGGAGAGTGGCTTTTTTATTGATTGGGTTATTTTATTTCTAATGGGACGACCTTTTTAAACTCGCTAAAAATATCCGTCCTATCAACGTCCGCTTTACCAATGGGATTACCATTAAGGTCTAACACATAAGTTATTTCCTTCTTCACCTTCATGTCTTTTTCCGACTTGGTGTTCTCAAGCGAAGTATTGTAAGTAAGCTGCTTCTCTGATACATCAATTTTATTGTCACTAAAGATGTAAACAATCTTGCTCTGCCCAGTTTCTCCGTAAACAATGATCTCACATTCCTTTATTCTTCCACCAACATACTTCGCCTTTGCACTTGTTCCTTCCGAACTAACACCTTCAATGCTATATTCAATCGAGGTATCTTTAGCAGCAACAGCTTTGGTCGGATTTACAGCTATAGAGTCAATGCTATTCGGCTGCATGGACTGCTGTCTATTGTTACAAGACACATATATTATACCGGTAATCAAAACAACGCTTAATGGTCTCATATCACTATTGTTTTAAAATTGGTAGTCCATTTGCTCCTTTCGGCAACTCTCTTAAGTCTTTGAGGGTTTTGCCAAACAACATCTGAAAATGTGGATTATCCTTAATCGACTTCCAGTCTCCCCCCCATTCAAACCCAAGTTTCCTACCAATCTCTGATAATGTTTTATAATCAAGATTGTAATTCATTTTTCCATCAGTAATGCCAACAATATCAAACGCTAATCCAAAATTATGATTACTCTGACCACCTTTGGCGTTTGTAACTTTATTCCCAGGCGTAGTTCTTCCCTGCGCATAAATAGCATCCTGCTCTTCGTATGTTCTATAACCTTGTGCCACCCTAATAGTCGTACCATCCATTTCTTCATTAGCTTGTTTTATAAATTCCGTCGCTTTCATCCTAATGGCCGGATGAAGGCTTTGAATTCTCTTATCTGTCGGCGCGTCTCCTGTCACAAAAGCCTCTTCTACCTTACCAAGATAATTAGACTTTGATTCCAATTCTTTAGCATGAGTTTCACTCAATTTGCCTCCCCAATTCACCGACTTATTTTCAAACTTTGCCTGCATGTTATCCTTTAGCTTGTAAACTTTACCATCGTCCTTACCATCATTGCCTAAGTATGTGCCTTCTCTATCGTAATAATCAGCAAACATTCCATCGGGATCAACAAACTTAATTGGATTGTTATATCCATACGTATAGGGGCTCCATCTTCTGCTGACGTCACTCAATGGATCAATTACACCCCAACGCCCTATTTGTTGATCGTAAAATCTTGCGCCGTAGTCGTATAGTTCTAAGCCTGATCCATCACTGAACTCCTGGTGCTGTAACTCCTTACCGTTGTATTTGTTTCTGTTTTCCAGTTTCCCAGCTGCTTTAGAACTGATACCCGCCATGGTGAGGCCATACGGATAGTAATGCGTTTCTTCCATCATGGGGCCTCTTACATGGCTCACCTGTACATTATCAAAGAACACGTCAACGTTCGGCGTCTCGTTGCTCACATAAATATACAGATATCCGTTCTTATTTACCGTCAGTCCTGTCTTGATATGTGTCTTGAACTCCTCGTTGTCTCCTACCTGTTCATACCCT
>JAEUVE010000001.1 GCA_016786865.1 Sediminibacterium sp.
CAGGTTCAGGTGATTGTAGCTGATCGAGGCAATATCTTTGTTCTTATCCTCGAGCAGGTTGCCGTTTACATCGTAACTGTAATCTGTCTTCGCCGCTGCGCTCGTTGCGTAGATATTGGTGCTGTTGCCACTGGTACGGAAATCCCCCAGTTTCGTGCCCGGGTCGTTGAATGCATCATATACACTTTTCAGCTTATTGCTGCTTCCTGTATAATCATATCCAAGACTGTCTATCTGCACACTGCCGCCTGTCTTCCAGCCCCATTGCTGCATACCCAGTATATTGCCATTGGCATCATAGGCTGTATTAGGGTTCTGCCCGTCGCCCATCTTCATACTGAAATCCAGCCCGGCTGATTTGTTCCAGGACCCGCCGGTGTATTGATTAAAATCTCCTTTCAGCAGGCGATTCAGCGCATCATAGGCGTAGCCGTACACGCGCTGCTCCCCATCTCCCTTGCTGCGCCAGCGTATACCTGCTATATTGCCATTGAGCTGGTTTACCGTATACCCATTGTCATAACCCAGCTCCATCCCAAACCAACGGCTGGAACCACCTGTGGCATAATCCTTATTTACCCCTTTAAGCCATCCACGGATATTATAGGCATAGTCTTGTAGTTCCAGTTCAGTTATATCTGCATTACTCTTCTGTCCCAGTTTTTTCTGCTCCAGCATCCCCAGTGCATCGTAGGTGTTCCTGGACAATAGTCTTGCTTTCGCGGCATCGTCGTTCAGTACTTTCTTCACGGATAACACCCTGCCGGCATGATCATAACTGGTATTGGTTTGTACCCGTACTGTTTGAACCGCCGCCGTATTGGTATGCAACTGGTAGCTACTGAGTATTTTTCCGGAGAAATCATAGAGAATCGTGTTCTGATCAATACCTCCTTTATAATTATCCGCCTGGGTTTGTATCACCCGTCCGCGGTCATCATAGAAGCTTACCGTCTCCAGCCATATTCCGGTTGCCAGGTTTTGCGGATCTTCAATAACCCGCACCCTGCTGACTGTTGGCACAAAAAAAAGCCTCTCATCAGAGAGGCCTTTACAAAAAAATAATCTTCGCTTATATCACTGCATCTTTGGGAGCAGCGCTTTTAAGTGAGGTTTTCAGTTCGTTGTATTTCTTGGCTGCATCAATGAATCCAACAAACACAGGAGCAGGGCGCTCAACAGTGCTCTTTAATTCAGGGTGATACTGCACGCCAATAAAGAACGGATGGTTAGGCAATTCAATAATTTCAACAAGGCCTGTTTCCGGATTTTTACCGCTGGCTACCATTCCGGCTGCAAGGTATTGATCCAGGTAATCGTTGTTGAATTCATAACGATGTCTGTGTCTTTCGGATATCAGGGTTTCTCCGTAAATGCGGTGTGCAAGCGTTCCCGGTGTGATCTCGCAGGGGTATGCGCCCAAACGCATGGTGCCACCCATCATTTTAATCTTCTTCTGCTCTTCCATCATATTGATCACCGGGTGAATCGTATTTGGATCCATTTCTACAGAATGTGCTTCGCTCAATCCAAGTACATTTCTGCCGTATTCAATCACAGCCATCTGCATACCTAAACAGATTCCAAAGAAAGGCAATCCATGTTCTCTGGCATATTTTACTGCAATGATCTTTCCTTCTATACCGCGGTGTCCAAAACCGGGAGCAACCAGCAATCCGTCAAAACCCTGCAGCTTCTCTGCCACATTTTCGTTGGTGATGAATTCGCTGTGCACATTTACTACCTGTACTTTCACCTCGTTCATAGCGCCTGCATGTACAAAGCTTTCCAGGATGGATTTATACGCATCCTGCAATTCAATATACTTACCAATCAAACCAATGGTTACCTTGCTCTTGGGGTATTTCAGTTTATCCAGAAATCCTTTCCACTTATCGAGGTTGGGTTCTCCATAATGGGTGATGTTCATTTTCTTCAGGCATATGAGATCCAGTTTTTCGCGCAGCATTTCCAGCGGCACTTCATAGATGGTGCTGGCATCCATGGCTTCTATAACGGCCTCCTGTTTTACATTACAGAACAGGGCAATCTTTCGCTTGATTTCGTTACTGAGCGGCTCTTCGGTTCTGCATACCAGGATATCCGGATGCACGCCTGTTTCACTCAGCATTTTCACACTGTGCTGCGTTGGTTTTGTTTTTAATTCCTTAGCTGCCTTCAGATAAGGAATCAGCGTAAGATGAATCACCATCAGGTCTTCTTCCGGCAGCTCCCACTGCAACTGGCGCACAGCTTCTATAAATGGTAAACTTTCAATGTCGCCCACCGTACCGCCTATTTCGGTTAGTACAATATCGTATTGATTGTCCTGTCCCAGCAACAGCATCCTGCGCTTGATTTCGTCGGTGATATGCGGCACCACCTGAACAGTTTTTCCCAGGAAGTCTCCGGCCCGTTCTTTATTAATTACAGTCTGATAAATCCGGCCGGTGGTTACGTTATTGGCCTGTGATGTATAGATATTCAGGAAACGCTCGTAATGCCCCAGGTCCAGATCGGTTTCTGCTCCGTCTTCCGTTACATAACACTCTCCATGCTCGTAAGGGTTTAATGTACCCGGATCCACGTTGATGTATGGGTCAAATTTCTGAATAGTCACTTTCAGCCCCCTTGCCTGTAATAACTTGGCAAGCGAAGCCGCTATAATTCCTTTTCCTAAACTGCTTGTTACTCCACCGGTAACAAATATAAATTTGGCCATAACTGGGGTTATTAGTTCTTCCTCTCGGAAGCGTCAAAAAAGAGCAATAAACAGACCTTGAAAATGTGAACTGAAATAGTTCTGAGGTCGTACAAAGGTACAGTAAAAAAACGATCCGCAAAATATAGTCGGGGCATTTCAACCAAAACTGGAACAAAGTGTTAATTTAACGTGTACATCTTAAAAAAGTCAATATGAAAAAACTCTTATTCCTCACCTTATCCGCCTTTTGCACAGCAGCATTTTTAGGCTACACCTACAAGGTTCCCGCGCCTGCAATTGGCACCCCGGGCTGCTATGAATCCTGTTTTACAGGAGATATAATGGAGCAGTTTAAAGCAGAAGCCGGAACCAGGGCTTTTGCTGCCATGCACGAAAACCCGCTGGCTTACCGCCTGGAAAATGCAACAGGAACCACCATCAGTTTCCCTTCACCCGATGGAACGGAAGCCTCCGGTTACCTGATCAAAAGCAAAAAGAAAACCAACAACTGGATCCTGGTAATCCAGGAATGGTGGGGACTGAACGATCATATTAAAAGAGAAGCGGAAACCCTGGCTGCCGAACTGGGCAATGTAAACGTACTGGCAATTGATATGTACGATGGTAAAGTTGCTGCTACGGCAGACAGCGCCATGAAGCTGATGAGGGGAACCAATACTGCCCGACTCGAAAGCATTGTGAAAGGCGCCATTGGTTACGCTGGTGCCAAGGCTAAAATTTTCACCATTGGCTGGTGCTTTGGTGGAATGTGGAGTTTACAGGCCAGTCTGCTGGCCGGACCACAAGCTGCCGGTGCCGTAATGTATTATGGCAGGCCCGAGAACAACCTGGAAAAACTGAAAACCCTGAACTGCGAAGTGATCGGTTTCTTCGGCAACCTCGATAAAAGTCCTGCACCTGCCGTGGTAACACAGTTCGAAGCAGATATGGCTGCTGCAGGCAAAAAACTGGTAACCCATAAATACGAAGCCGGTCATGGCTTTGCCAATCCAAGCAATCCGAGTTTTAATAAGGAAGCAACCGCAGACGCACACGAAAAAACACTGGCTTTCCTGAGAGCCCGTTTGTAAAACCCTGTATCACCTGGCTGGAAACATACCAGACATTTTGAAAACCGGCTGAATAATGGTATTATTATAAAAAATAATGCCATGCAGAAGCTGAACATTTCAACCTGTCTTGTATGTTTCTTTGCATTATATACATCGGCGCAAACCGTAAGACCGGTCAACAACCCCACTACCGGTAATGGCGCGCTCAACAACGCAAGAGAAGTGGCAGATCCTTCCCTTTCCATGGGAAAAAATCCTGCCGGTTCCACCACTGTTAAAGGAAGCAATGCCCAAACACTCAATAGCCCGGGTGGCCCTGTGCAGGCATCCGGTTCGGGATTTCAGCTTTCTTCCTTTACCCCTGCAACACATTTTACAGATCATATTGCACTGTCGGAAGTGAGCCATATCAAGCTGATTGATCTGAGAGCAGATCCTACCAAGGTTGGCTATATGCCGCTGAATATTTCCCTGAAAAGAAAAGGGATTCAGGCGGTAGGCGTTCAGATACAGCAATCTCCTTTTAAATGGCTTTCCGAAAATTTTCTGAATACGCATGTTGCCACCGACAGCAACAGCAAAAGACAACTGGTGTTGGTATTGAAAAAATGCTGGTTCACGCAGCACGCTGCCGTACCTTACCAATCCGGCGATGCAGCATTGATCACCACACTCGAATACAGTTTCGACCTGTTCAGTTCCATGGATTATGGTTATTATCCCCAGCGAAAAATTACCGGATCGGTATCTGCGCCTTATAATAAAGGAAACGCCTATAACGTGTTGCTGGATTCATTGTTAACTGTTTTACAACACAGCGCATTCAACAACCGGTACGCCGAAAAAGAAACACCGGAGAACAGGATTGCGCCTGCCGATTTCAATGAATATTACAATGCGCACAAACAAGCCATTGCAGCCACTGCCACGGCACCACGGGGTATGTACCTGTCTTATGATGATTTTCTGAAAGGCAGACCCTTCAGCGACAGCATTGAAGTGATCCGCAAATACAACAACGCCGGTAAATCAGACATATATGCCTGTGAGTTCACAGCCATTAAAAACAGTATTCCGCAATCCTGCAACAAAGCATGGGGATATTACGACGGCAGTTCTTTGTTCCTCAATACGGGCAACGGCTTTTATATCCGCTTGTTAAGAGCCGGGTACAATTATGTGTTCTTCAACCTGAACAATATCAGGGAAGACCGGATCAAGGCCGGCACGCTGGCAGATATTCAAATAGGGAAATCTTCCTATGAAATCATTAAGGAATATTCCAGGGTTACACCGCTCACCTATCAGCTGGATATGGAAACCGGAACCCTGTATTAACTACATATCGTTAACGATCTTTTTGTAACTGGTTACAATTCCCTTGATCAGCGAGGAACTGAATCCCTGGTGCTCCATTTCGTTCAATCCGGCAATGGTGCAACCCTTGGGGGTGGTAACCTTATCTATTTCCTGTTCGGGGTGTGTATTTTTTTGCAACAGCAATTCTGCTGCACCCTTTACGGTTTGTGCAGCAATCAGCGATGCAGTGGCTGCACTGAATCCGATTTCAATACCACCCTGTATATTGGCCCGGATGTATCGCATGGCATAGGCCGTACCACAGGCGCCCAGTACGGTAGCCGCATCCATCAGTTTTTCTTCGATCACTACGGTTTTTCCCAACTGGTTGAACAGGTCCGACACAAAACTGGTTTGTGCATCCGTAACTGCTTTACCATTAATGCAGGTCATGCTTTCCTGAATGGCAATGGCCGTATTGGGCATGGCCCTGAACACCGGAAAATCTTTACCGGTAATCTCCTGAATTTCATCAATCCACACACCGGTTACCACACTCACCAATACCTGTTTTTCCTTATTCAGAAAGGGCTGAATCTCGGCCAGCACATCTTTGATCTGAAAAGGTTTGATGGCCAGAATGATCCAGCTTGCTTTGGCAACCGCTTCGGGATTATTGGAACTAACCTGAACACCCTTTGCCGCCAGTGCTGCCAGGGTGGCTGTGTTTCGCTTGGTAACAATGAGTTCCTCCGGCTTACAGAATCCACTGTTCACCAGTCCCTCTGCCATTGCTGTACCCAGGTTTCCTCCTCCGATAATTGCGATTGTATTTGCCATAATAGTGCTTAGTAAAGTTGATTGGTTGCCAGGTAATTCCGCACATAATCATCCACACCTTCTTCCAGCGAATAGAATTTCTTTTTGTATCCTGCCTGTTGCAGTTTATTCATATCTGCCTCTGTAAAATACTGGTATTTGTCCCTGATATCCAGCGGCATGTCTATGAACTCAATTTTAGGCGCAAGGTCCAGCCCTTTGAACGTGGCATTCACCAGGTCGGTAAAAGAACGCGCTTTCCCGGTTCCCAAATTGTAAATACCATTGTTGGCCTTGCTCCAGCTTCCCCGCTGCACCATGGAATCGAAGATCCAGAAGATCACTTCCGTTACATCCTTTACATAAATGAAATCGCGCAGTTGCTCTCCGTCTTTAAATCCTTCCTTATGGCTTTTGAACAGCTTCACCACTCCGTTGTTGCGAATCTGGTTGAAGGAATGCCAGATCACACTGGCCATTCTTGCTTTGTGCGCTTCATTGGGCCCGTACACATTGAAGAATTTCAGACCGGCCCAGTATGGCGGTTGTTGTTCCTGGCGGATGGCCCATTTATCAAATTCGTTTTTGCTGATACCGTATGGGTTCAGTGGTTGTAATTGATCAATGATGTCATGATCATCTTTATACCCATGCTCCCCTGCTCCGTAAGTAGCAGCGCTGGATGCATAAATCAATGGCACTGCATGCGCAGTACAATAGTTCCAGATATCCTTGGTATAGTTGAGGTTCAGTTCCTCATGAATGGAATAATCAAACTCGGTGGTATCCGTTCTGGCGCCCAGGTGTATCACGGCAGATAATTGCGGGCGGTGTTCTTCGAGCCAGTTCAGCAGATGGTATCTTTCTACAATAACTTCAAATTGTTTAGACTCCCAGTTCTTCCTTTTTTCTTCCACACCAAAATCATCCACCAGAATCAAGCGGGTAAAGCCTTTCTCGTTTAAAAAACGAACCATACAACTGCCAATGAATCCTGCTGCTCCGGTTACCAATATCATTTTCTGATCGGCCATAACTTATTGTATCATGTTTTCGATAGCGGTGTCGTAACTCTTTTTCCATTCACTGATATGGCCCCAGTTTTCTTCCTGCACTTCTATATTGCCGGAAGTAACCGTACCCAGTACAGTACACGCAATACCTGCTTTTGCTACATCTGCCAATACCATGTTCAGCATTTCAGCGCCTACGGTTACAATCACCCTTCCCTGCGCTTCACCAAACCAGTAGGCGTCTTTGCGGATGTCTACAACAGGGCTCACCGAAAAACCTTTGTTACCGGCATATCCGCTCTCCAGCAGGGCAATGGCCAATCCGCCTTCGCTCAGGTCATGCGCACTCTTGATTTTTTTCTCCTGAATCAGGGAATAGATCAATTGCTGTGTATTGTATTCTTCGTCGAGATTGAAATACGGAGCCGGAGAATACTTTACTCCTTTCAGCTTGTGCAGGTATTCACTGGAAGCAATATCGTTGTGTTGCTGCCCAATCAGTAAAATGGTATCGCCCGCATCTTTAAAATGAAGGGTCATTTTGGTATTTACATCATCCAGTATTCCTACCATACCAATGGTTGGAGTTGGATATACCGGACCATCGGGGTTCTGGTTGTAGAAACTTACGTTTCCTCCGGTTACCGGTGTATTGAATTTCTTACAGGCATCTCCCATACCCGTTACGGCCTGTACAAACTGGAAGTACACTTCCGGATCGTACGGATTACCAAAGTTGAGGCAGTTGGTAACTCCAATGGGCTCACCGCCGCTGCACACAATGTTGCGGGCTGCTTCTGCAACAGCAATCATACCGCCGATGTACGGATTGGCATATACATATTTACTGTTACAATCTACCGTCATGGCCAGGGCCTTGCCGGTTCCTTTGGCCAGTACAACCGATGCATCGCTCGGCGCATTGGTGCTTACATTGGCAGCACCCACCATACTGTCGTACTGCGTGTACACCCAGCGTTTGCTGGCGATATTGGGCAATGCATTCAGCGCAGCCGCAACAGGACGCAGTTCATCCACATCTGCCACATCCGCAATGGAGAAGGCGTTGATCTGATTAAAATAAGCAGGTTCCTTGTATTCTCTTGTGTACTGCGGAGCGCCGCCGCCCAGCACCAGTTCGTATGCAGGCAGTTCTGCTTCCAGCACACCATTCATATAGAATTTCAGTAAACCATCGTCTGTTACATAACCAATGGTGCTGGCGCTCAAATCCCATTTTTTGAACACGGCTTCCACTTCTGCCTCGCGGCCTTTTTCCACTACCATCAGCATCCTTTCCTGGCTCTCACTGAGCAGCAATTCCCAGGCTTTCATGTTCTTTTGACGGGTAGGTACTTTTTCCAGATCAATGTGCATACCCACTTCGCCCTTGGCACTCATTTCTGCCGTACTGCAAATAATGCCCGCAGCACCCATATCCTGCATACCTACTACTGCACCGGTTTCCAGTACTTCCAGACAGGCTTCCAGCAATTTCTTTTCCTGGAATGGATCGCCCACCTGTACGGCCGGCAGTTCCTGCACACTGTCGTGCGTAATATCGGCGCTGGCAAAACTTGCTCCGCCGATGCCATCCTTACCGGTAGCGCTTCCTACATAAATCACCGGGTTGCCGGTACCCTTTGCAGTGGCGCTGACCATGTTATCGGCTTTCATGATACCAACGCTCATGGCATTCACCAGAGGATTGGTATGATAACAGTCTTCGAAATATACTTCACCACCCACGGTAGGTACGCCAAAACAGTTGCCGTAATGACCAATGCCTTTTACCACACCAGACAGTAAATGTTGTGTTTTTTTATCTTTCAGATTCCCGAATCGCAGGCTGTTCAGCGAAGCGATGGGCCTTGCGCCCATGGTAAAAATATCCCGTTGTATTCCGCCCACACCGGTGGCCGCACCCTGAAAAGGTTCTATGGCACTGGGGTGGTTGTGACTTTCAATTTTGAAGACCACGCCAAATCCGTTCCCCATATCCATGAGGCCCGCATTTTCCTCTCCCGCTGCCACCAGCATTCTGCCACCGTTTCGGGGAAGGGTTTTTAACCACTTAATGGAATTTTTATAACTGCAGTGTTCACTCCACATGCCACTGAAAGCACATAACTCGGTAAAGTTGGGTGTACGCTGTAATTTCTGTTTAATCAGCTCAAACTCTTCTTCTGTAAGACGGAGCTGTTGGGCGGTTTTTACGGTAATTTCCATATAGCCGCGAAGTTAAGAAAGTAGCCGTAAGGCACAACATGAAGTTTTGGACCTTACGGCTACAATATGTTTATAAACTGCTAAAAAATCAGAGCCTGGTTACTTTTCCGCTGCCAGCCGAATGTTTCACTATATCCCGGGCATTTCCTTTATAATATACATTTCCGCTACCCAATACGTTTACCTCCAGGGTCTGGTCGGCATGTACCCGAGTGTTTCCGCTTCCGGTTACGTTGATTTTTACCCGCTGTGCCACGAGATCGGAGCACTCTACATTTCCGCTGCCACTGATGTTCACATTTACCTGTTCGGCCTTCCCTTTGAGGTTTACTTTGCCACTACCGGCGATACCGATCTCCGCCTGTTTCACCTGATCAAAGTTCAGGTTGATATTGCCACTGCCGGCAATACGGAACCAGGTTTTACCGTCGTTGCTAAAATTACCCGAACCATCAATATTGCCGCTGCCTGCTACTGAAAGCCCTTCCAGCTGATCCACCGTTACATAAACGGTGATCTTGTTGCTGCTTCGGATGCTTACATAGTTCCTGGTGCCGATTTTTAAGGTATTGTTCTCTACTTTGGTTTCGATATACTCCAGCAGGTTGCCATCTGCTTCTACCGTAACGCTACCCGGCTTGCCATAAGCCAGTTGTACATTCATGGAGCCTGCAGAAGCCACGGCTTTAAAATTGCCCACAGACCTGGTTTCTTTTTTCAGATCCCCGTTGCCGGTAACCCTTTCTGAACGTCCCCATTGTGCCGATGCGGCGAGGGTAACCACCGAAAACAGCAATGCCAGTATTTTTTTCATATATCTTGTTTGTATGTGATTGAACGCAGATAATAGAAAAAAGTTACAGGTAAACACCCAAACAATTCCGGGGAGAATGACGAGTGGTTAAATATTGAACTCAATCATGAATTTTACCAGTGCAGCCGGCGAATTCAGCTGCAGTTTTTGCATGATATTTTTTCGGTGCGTTTCTACGGTGTAGATGCTCAAATGCAGTTTTTCGGCGATCTGCTGGTTGGTGAGGGTTTGTTTGAGGTAGTAGAGAATTTCCTTTTCCCGTTTGGTAAGGTCGTATTTGCGGAGAAACACATCCATTTTGCGAAACAATTCTTCCTGGTCGTTGGCAGGTTCCACTTCAAACACCTGCTGTCCGCCGTGCACCCTTTTGATGGCGCCGACCAGCGCTTCCCGGTTTGAATTCTTGAGAATATATCCATCGGCCCCGGCAACACGTGCTTCGTCTACCAGTTTCTGATCGCTGTATGCAGAAAGCATCAGCACTTTCACAGAACCAAAGGATTGTTTGATGTATTTAATGGTATCCAGTCCGTTCAGATGGGGCATATTTACATCCAGCAAAATCAAATCGGTCTGCGATTGCTGTGTAAGCAGGTAAAGTAATTGCTTTCCGTCGTTGGCAATACCGTTAATGGTAAACAGCGGTTCGCTACTCAGTATCATTTTCAACCCCTCTACAAAAAGAGGATGGTCGTCTGCAATCATTAAGTGAATCTGTTGGCTCATAAGTTCGGTCGTTAAGATACATCATTTATCAAAAGGAACAAACATGGGCCCCGCAAAACAGGGATAGGTCCTGACTTTATAAACGCCCTTTTCGTAATAGGTTTCTGCCCAGCAATATTTGGATCCGGGTGTATCGTCGTTGCGCATCTGCGGCACATACCACAACACCAGGTCTGTATTGGCAATGTTTTCAGGAGCCGGCTCAATAAATTTTTCCGGCCCCTGTTGGTAATTGTTGTTGCAGCAGGGCCCGATCGTAACCAGGTCGGCTTCACCCTCATCTTTGTCTAAATGATTTTTGGTTACATATAAATAAGCATTATCACCCCTGCCGCTGTCTTTGAACTGCCCTCTTCCCGGCTCAATATAAAATCCTTTACCAGCGCCGGTTTCCAACTTATACTGGTAACCTTCGCCGGTATATGCGGTAGCGGGTTGCTGCAATTGCCATTGTTCTTTTTTCCACTGGTTCCATTTTTCATTACCCCATTCATAAAAAGACTGCTGGTTTCCTGCAAATGAAATCCGGAACACCGGACGATACACACCGTTGTTGCCACAACCCCTTCCCAGGCTGGCACAAACCACCCTGAACCTTCCGTCGTTGTAAAAGAAAAATCGCTGTGAGTAACTGTAATTACAGGCAACAGGCCAGAGTTCACTGAAAAATTTCTGTTCCAACATAAAGCCCACCGTGCTGTTGCCCTCAACGATCTCTGCAATTTTAGGCGGATCGGTTGCCACCACTGCCGACTGGCTAAAGATCGGACAACCCACCGCATCACTGTATCCAAAACCCTCTGTTCCGGAGTAGCTCACATGCCAGTCTACCAGTTTAGCGCTGTTCAGTACCGGCATGGATTTATAACTTACATTGCTCACCATCAAACCATCCGAAGCAGTAAGCACATAATCCAGCTTCCAGTTGTTTTGCTGAACGGTGTTCACCTGTTCGCAATAACAATCGGCAATATTTTCGTTTTGAATTTTTCTTTCTGTTACTACAATCTGGTCTGCATCCTTGCCAACATTGGTCCATCGAAGTCCTACCAGTTTGTGATCCGTTAAATCTACAATGGCCCAGAGCGCACGGTTGCCTTTTACAAAGGTCGGCGCCACACAAAGATGCCTCGACCTTTCGCATTTGGTTCTGTTGAGTGCTGTTTTGGTGTTAGACATCACCGGCATTTCCATAGAAGGTTTAAAGCCCAGGGCCTTTTCCACTTCGGGCGCATTCACTGCAATCTGCACAGCCAGCCGTTTTAAGCGTGCCGGTATATCGGGTTGGGTCTGCGGAAAATGATCCACACTCAGCAAGCGGTGCGAAAAAACATCCACCAGCCCGATTGTAGTGAGATTGAGGGCATAATTGTACATCTCCACCCGCATCATGGTACCCGGCAGGAACTTCATCCCTTTCCGCAGGTCGCCCGGCCTTGCAGGATACACACCAAAAATTTCATTCCATAAAGGCTTGCGCGTGTTCTTTTCCCAAACATATTTGGTAAACAAACTATCTGCCAATGCCACCTGTTGCGCCAGCATGGTTTTTTCATCGTTGCGGTCGGTATACAATTTTACCGGCATTTTTTCTTTCAGAATCGAATCAACCTGCTTTTTTCTTTCCAGTATGTATACCGCACTGTCTTGCCGAACAGGCTCCAGTATACCCGGCTTGTATTCGCTCAGGTACACACTGTTATTCGCTTTCTTTTTAGGAACGGTTGTTTTCTTTTGCGCAAACAGGTTGCTTCCAATGGAAGTGGTGAAAAGAAAAAAAAGCGAATAAACTAATCCTGCTCTCATACTATTCATTAAACGGGTTTATCAGATCAGGTTTATTTAAATAAGCACTGTCTGTGAGTGAATAAAAAAAAGCAACAAGGGCCTTCCTGTCTGCTTCCTGCAAAGGAAATCCTTTTACCAGCGGACTTTTATGCACATTATCTGCGCCATCACCCTTAAAAGTTCCGGAAGCTATCTTGCGTCCGCCCCGCTGATAAATACTGAGCATTTCATGGATGGATGCCACTGAACCATTGTGGGTATACGGTGCAGTAAGCATCACGTTGCGGAGGGAAGGTACACGAAATTTACCCTTATCGGTTTTGTTTTTTGTGTACTCATACAACCCCTGATCTTCTTCGGGATAGGAACCTTCCCCATCCAGGTTATACAGGCCGGTGTTGTAATAATCAGCTGGTTGTTGGGAGGGTTGCCATACATGGCAAGTGCCACAGGAGAGTTCTGCAGAATAAAACAGTTGCATACCCCGAATGGCTTCTGCAGAAAGTGCCTGTTTGTTTCCGCGGAGATAGCGGTCGTACGGCGCATCGAAAGAAACGAGCTGCTCTTCAAATGCTGCGATGGCCCGAATAATATTGCCGCGATTAACCGGTTCCGGTTCTCCCGGAAATGCCTGCCGAAACAATTTCCGGTACATAGGTACATCCGCAATGCGATGCAGTATTTCCTGCTCATGCCCCTTCCAGCCCAGTTCACGCGGATGTTCGTTGAACAAAGGGAAATTCATTTGCTGTTCTACATTGCGGATACTACTGTCTGCCCAGGTAAGTGCTGCAGCGTACCTTACATTGATCAGTGAGGGTGCATTCCGTTTTACATTGTATCCGTCTGCTCCGGAGGAAGTACGGTACCCATCCGAAAAAGCAAACTGCGGATCATGACAGGAACCACAGGATTTGGTGAGGTTATACGACATCCTGGTATCATAAAAAAGGTAGCGGCCCAGCAAAATTCTGTTGCCCGCACCAGCATCGGTTGTGCCGGAAAACAAGCCGGCCGGTCCAAAGCCAATTCCTGCAAAAAGCAAGAGCAGAACACCGGCAAGAATTCCTTTTTTCATACACCTAATTCAGATCGTATAATTCCCATTTCTTTTGCTGGTTATTCCAGCGGAAAGCATAGTTGGTTTCCGGTTTTTCACTGGAAGCCTGCAGATTGTAATTGAAAGCCACTCCGCTGACCATCATGGTTCCTCCTGCAAATTTAATCTTCCGGGCTTTATCATCTCCTCTCGGACCGTAGCCTTCGAGTGAGAGTTCTTTGCGCATTTGTTTGCGAATGAATTTTCCATCGGCGCCAAGTGGCAATGAATAAATTTCACCGGTCCGGGTTCTTCCAAAATACAGGCGCTTCTGGTCTTTTTCGTCGTAGGCAACGGTAAGCGCCATGGCATCTTTTCCTCTTAAGGTATCTGCAATTTTTCCGGTAGCAGTACGAATGGAATAGATGATTCCTTTTTCGGCATAGCGATCCGAACCCGAAACAGTTGCTGCCAGCATCAGGTCTGCTGTACAATCGTATGTAATACCCAGCAGGCCATAAGGATTACCCGATACAGGCTTTGCTGCATACGGCAGACTCAGCCATTCTTGCATTACACCGGTATACGCATCTATGCGGTAAATGGTATTGAGTTTTTCCTTTGAATTATACAACATGGAAATCAGCGGTGTGGGAATACTATACGCATTGCCTGTTGCATCAAAACTGATGGAAGACAAATAACCGGCAGTTTGCCAGGAGGGGTGCTGGTAAACCGACTGTTGTTTTGTTTGCGGAGTTGGCGCAGTTTGCCCGGGCTGCTGCTCAAATTGAACCAACACAATCCCGATTGTTTTTTTCTCCGAGGTACTCAGGGCAGTCCACAAAGGATCGTATCCCAGGGTCCGGATAAAGGCCGGTTCTTTCTGGCACGGTTTTATTTCGCGCTGTGCTGTTGCTGTTTTTCCCAAAATGAGAAAAAACATACAAACCAGTTTGTATATGTGATGATTTATAAGGCTTTCAGCAAACATTAATATACAGTTTACATAATTATTTCATACTTTTATCATGGCGAAAACCGTTAGAAATAAAGGGTTTTCTCAAAAATGGATTCTTGTGAGTAAAACTAACTAAATATATTCAACCCTTGTGTATGAATCAACTTTACACACCATTCAAACAACGCAATTTTAAAAGAAGCTGTTTTACCGCGTTGCTTGCTACGCTGATTGCTGCTGCACCAGAACTGTTGCACGCACAGGTCTCCGGTATTGTTTACAGAGACTTTAATGCAAACGGAAGCAAAGACAACGGAGCTGCTTACAACGAGCCCGGAGCAGGAGGCATTACCATTAAAGCATACAATGCTGCGGGCACATTGCTTGCTACCACCAATTCTGCAGCCAATGGTGCTTATGCATTTACCGCTTCCGAAATTCCTGCTGCTACAAAAGTAAGGCTGGAATTCTCCGGATGGCAGTCTGCAGATTTTCCTTCTGCATTCGGCACCGGTAACGGAACAAGCGTTCAGTTTGCTACTGCACCTGCTACCAATGCACATTTTGCCATCAACTATCCCGGCGACTACATAGACAATACCAATGCAAGAATCATCCTGCCTTCCTATGCCAACGGAGACAACCAGGTAAGCACCGGTAACTGGTGGGATGCAAAAGTTGCAGACAACACGTATGCCTTCAATTATGGTTCTGCTGCCACTGCAAGTGTAATCAGTGAGATGGGACAAACCGGTGCTGTTTGGGCCACAGCCTATCACCGAAAAGCAGACAAAGTATTTTATGCTGCTTTTGTAAAAAGACATGTATCACTCGGACCACTGGGCATCAACGGCATTTATGTTACCACCGGTGCCAGAGCAGTAACGAACAAAAACAATACCGGCAACTTTGTAAACCTGAATGCAGTAAACCCCGCATTTGATGCAGGCGCGTTGCCTGGCAGAACGTTCAGTCCGGGCAATAACGATAAAACAAAGGCCAACCGCGACGATATGACCGGTGGTAATGTGTTTACCGAAGTAGGTAAAAAAGGGATTGGCGGCATGACCATTTCCGACGACGGAAAATATTTGTACCTGATTAACCTGCACGACAGAAAATTATGGCGCGTGGAAATTGGCGTAAACGGAACGGCTCCTACACAGGCTTCACAAATTGTTGCTTACAATGCATTTCCTGTTGCCGCCGGCAACAGTACTTTCCGCCCCTTTGCAGTTAAGTATTACAGAGGCGCTATTTATGTAGGCGGTGTACTGGATGGTGTAAAACCAGACAATTCTGCCGTAGACCGGTCCGAATTAAAAGCCGTAGTGCTGAAAGTAGATGCAAGCGTTACTCCGGGCACAGAAACCTTTAGTACCGTGCTGGATGCACCACTTACCTATCAGCGCAAAGCCAATATGAACACCGGATTTGGCGTAAATAAAAACACCAACTACATAGACCCGAACGGAACCATTGCTGCAGCTACTTTATCGCAGGGTTCATGGCACCCATGGGCCAGAACTTTTGCGGAATTAACGGTTACCGGAAATTCAGGTACAGCCATTTATCCGCAACCCATGTTTACCGCAATTGAATTTGACCCTGCAGACGGATCCATGATTATTGGCATTTCCGACAGAACAGGTCATCAGACAGGTAATCAGAATCTCAGCCCTTCCGGTGGAACCCTGTATACAGGCAATGCCGCGGGCGATATCCTAAAAGCAGCCAACAACGGCAGCTATACTGCATTTACCCTGGAAAGCAACGGCAGTTCAGGGGGAAATACCACTGCAGGCGCAGGAAATAATGAAGGACCGGGCGGAGGAGAATTTTATTATACCGACCGCTATCAGTATGGCGGCGGAAGCGATCCGCTGGGTATTGGCAATACAGCCAATGGCGCCAATGCCAATGTATCACACGAAGAAACCAGTACCGGAAGTCTGGCGATTTTTCCGGGCAGGGAGCTCATTGCAACCGCATTTGACCCGATCGACAACTGGTATACCGGAGGAGTAAGGTATTATTCCAATACAACCGGTATCGCCAAAAATGGTAAAGCACTCTACATGGGCAACGATGTAAGCCTGTTTGGTAAAGCCAATGGCCTGGGCGATCTGGAAATTATCTCCGCCCCCGCACCAATTGAGATTGGTAACCGGGTTTGGTTCGATACCAATGGAGATGGCAAACAGGATGCAGACGAGCAACCCATTGCAGGCATAAGTGTTCAGCTGGTATCCGGAGGTACAGTAGTAGCTACTGCAGTTACTGATTCACTGGGACATTATTATTTCTCCAGTGATCCCAACAGAACATCCACAGCTTCTGCCAGATACGGCTTAACACAGCTTCAGCCAAACAGCAACTTCATCATCCGCATACCAAATGCCAAAGGGGCCAATGTACAAACTCCACTAACCGGCTATGATTTAACCGTAGCCAATAATGGCGGAGTGGATGCCAATGCAGATGAACGCGACAGTGATGGACTAATGAATGCCGATGACGCAGAGGTTGCCATCACCACCGGTGTAGCGGGAAGCAACAACCACAGTTACGACTTTGGCTTTGTTACCTCCGGACCAGTAGGTGGCGGTGGTGGAGGCGGCGTGGAAAGCAAGAGCTTAGGAGATGCTATTGCCATCCGAACCATCAGCAGAGCGCTGAACAACGAACAGGGCCCGGTCGACTACAATAAAATGGAAAGAGCAGAGAAAGTATCTACTGCCCGAATCAGCAATGTGGGCACTCAATTGAAACTGGCAGATATCCTGCCCAATAAACTGAGCAATAACGCGTATAAATCTTATATCAGCACACCGAAAGACATTATCTCCATCACCAATGCAAAAGACATTCTCTCCATCGACTTTGTGAAGGAAAACATTTCCAAGGCCGTGGCATTTGGTACGCAAACCGCAGGAGAAGTCTACGACCACACCAAGGCCATTTGCGATCGCCTGAAAGGATACGAGTTAACGGGCATGCAGCAAACACAGGTAAAGGGAGTGAATATGGTCCAATACAACCTGAAAAACAACAACGGCGATATCGAGTATGCCATGAGCTTTATCATTGGCGCTAAGAATGGCAGAAACAATTACACCATCCAGTCTAACTGGCTGAACAGAGACTATACCATTGATGAAGTGATGTACAATATTCAGTTATGGGGTGGTTCACCAAGCCTTATATTGGAAATGGCCGGAGACATCATCTCCCGCTTACAGACCGGCATGCCGGTTCAGGAAATCAGGAGCAATGCAGGTTTACCAAAAACCTATATTACCAGTGGTGCAAGAGTAAATGAAAATCTGAACTTAACGATCAACAATACCCTGGGGGCAACCAACGCTTACGTTGAAATCAAAGACCGGGCAAATGAACAAACAACCGGTACAGTAACACGCACCGTTCCGTTTACCCTTTCCCCCAATGGCATCAGCACTGTGAAGATTCCTAGCGGAGACCTGTTTGAATCTACCATCAGCCTCTATGTAAACGGTATGATCCAGGACGAAGTATTCATGGCAGACGGAGCATGGGGTGTAAACTACAATACAGCTACCACCAGCATCAAGCAATTTACCGTAACCAACAGCAAGGATACCATTCCACAGGACGCCTTCCCCGTTTTCCGCAATGCAAGTGTAAGCGGCAGCACTCCCGACTATATTACTGTATACAAATTGCTGAGAGGCGGCGGTGCTCCTCAGAATTTAACCGCATTCAAATCGCTGAAATTTACTGCTGCAGGTAACTCCGCCATTACCATTACACTGGTAAAGGAATCCATTTCAGAATGGAAGAATCAGTATACCCTGCAAATGCCGGTTAGTTCAACACCACAGCAATATGCGCTGGCGTTGAGCGATTTTAAATCGGCAGGAATCAATACCGATATTGATCCATCCGACATTACTTCTATTGTTGTAGCCATGAGCGCAGCAGCTCCCGGAAGAAACACTGCGGTAGAACTTTCCTTAAGCAATGTATCGTTCAGCAAGGAAGATATTGCTTACCTCAGAACCCTGTTGGCCAGAGAGGTAACCACCTACCCTAATCCTTCATCGGGATTATTCTACTGTAAATTCAAGGCAGATAAAGACTATACACTCACCCTGAATATTACCGAAGCCGCAACCGGCAAAGTTGTAATGACCAAAACCGTTCAGGCAACCAAGGGAGAAAACAATATTCCGGTAGAGCTGAAACAGAACAGTGGCCAGAAACTGTACATCATCAGTCTCAACGGCAGCAATGTTAATTACAAGAGCACCAGAATCGTATTAGGAAAACAATAAGGGTCCAACACGGACCGATCATTCTATGCCCCCGAATTCGGGGGCATTTTTTTGTAATAAGCAGTTTAACAAAGCCCGATAAAACGCATTAAATAAAATTCTATACAATCATTTAACCTATTTTTTTGCACAAAAAGAGGAGTTTATGCACTTTTAATTGAATCTTAAGGATAAAAAACTTTATTTTGGGGCCGAAAAAACAAAAAAATATGTCTTTAAGATTTAACGCTATCAGTAACATATCGAAAGAATCGGAAGCAGGAGTCTCTAAACCCAGCACCAAAATCACGGGTATTTTTGGAGAGAGTGTGTTCACATTAAAAACTGCCCGTGAATTTTTATCGGACGAGGCATATAAAAGTTTGGTAACCAGTATCCGTGGAGGTAAGAAAATAGACCGCAGTGTGGCCAGCCAGATAGCCAACGGTATCCGGGCATGGGCAGAGAGCAAAGGGGTTACCCACTTTACACACTGGTTCCAGCCACTCACCGGTACCACTGCCGAAAAACACGATTCCTTCTTTACTTTAAAGAGCGATGGAACTGCGATTGAGGAATTTGATGCTGCTGCTTTGATTCAGCAGGAACCGGATGCATCCTCCTTCCCCAGTGGTGGATTGAGAGCCACTTTCGAAGCACGTGGTTATACAGCCTGGGATCCATCGTCTCCTGCATTCATTATTGAAACCGGAGACGGTAAAACACTTTGCATCCCTACCATCTTTGTTGCATACACCGGTGAATCACTCGACTACAAAGCACCTTTGCTGAAATCGGTGGAGGCCCTGAACAAAGCTGCTGTAGATGTATGCAATTACTTTGATAAAAATGTTTCCAAAGTAACTGTAACCCTGGGTTGGGAGCAGGAATACTTTGTTATAGACGAAGCCCTGGCCACTGCCCGTCCGGACCTGATCCAGTGCGGAAGAACCGTATTTGGTGCTGCTCCTGCCAAAGGCCAGCAGCTCGAAGACCACTATTTCGGTTCTATCCCCGAAAGAGTGTATGCCTTCATGCGCGATTATGAGCAGGAAGCATACAAACTGGGTATCCCGCTGCGCACGCGCCACAACGAAGTGGCCCCTGCCCAGTTTGAGTGTGCCCCGATTTTTGAAGAAGTGAACATTGCTGTGGACCACAATACCTTATTGATGGATGTAATGAGCCGCGTTGCCAAGCGCCACAAACTGGTGGTATTGCTGCACGAAAAGCCATTTGCAGGCATCAACGGAAGTGGTAAGCACAACAACTGGAGTATGGCAACCGATACAGGAGTAAACCTGCTGGCACCTGGTAAAACGCCTAAGACCAACCTGATGTTCCTGACCTTCTTTGTGAATACCATCAAAGCAGTTCATGACTATGCTGATATTCTACGGGCTGCCATTGCATCTGCTCCAAACGATTTCCGTCTGGGCGCTAATGAAGCACCGCCTGCAATTATCTCTGTATTCGTGGGCCAATACCTGAGCAAGGTACTCTCCGATGTAGAGTCCAGGGTAGGTAACAAATTTGATGAACAGGACGAAGCCATCCTGAAACTGGATCTGCACCGCAGTATTCCCGAACTGATGCTGGACAACACCGACCGAAACAGAACCTCTCCTTTTGCCTTCACCGGCAACAAGTTTGAGTTCCGTGCAGTAGGCTCTTCCGCCAACTGTGGTATTTCCATGACCGTGCTGAACACCATTGTGGCAGATACACTGAAACAATTCAAAACAGATGTGGATGCCCTGATTGAAAAAGGCGATAAAAAAGAAATCGCCATCATGCACGTGATTCAGAAATACATTGTTGAAAGCAAAAAAGTATTGTTCGAAGGAGATGGTTACAGCGAAGAATGGCACCACGAGGCAGAACGCAGGGGTTTACCTAACCTGAAAACAACGCCGATTGCACTGGATGCAATGCTGTCTGAAAAATCGCAGAAACTGTTTGCATCGAATGGTGTTTACTCTCATACAGAGCTGGAAGCAAGACATGAAATTGAACTGGAAAAATACATTAAGAAAGTTCAGATCGAAGCCCGTGTAATGGGCGATCTGGCCATCAATCATATTCTCCCTGCTGCTATTAAATACCAGAATGAACTGCTGAAAAACATCAACGGACTGAAGGAAGCCGGTTTGCCGGAATCCAGTTATAAGAGCCAGCTGGCAATACTTACGGAAATCAGCAACCATATGCAGATCATTCATGCCAAAGTGCACGATATGGTGGAAGCACGTAAGATTGCGAACAATATCGAAAATACCCGCACAAAAGCCATCGCTTACGAAAGTCAGGTAAAGTCTGCTTACTTCGATGAAATCCGCTACCATGTAGACAAACTGGAACACCTGGTAGACGATGAGTTCTGGACATTGCCCAAATACAGAGAACTGCTGTTCCTGAGATAATATTTTCTGAACCTTTCAACACAAAACCTGCTCCGGATCAGAGCAGGTTTTTTTTATGATTTATTATTAAAATGAGCTTAAGATGCACTGGTGCTGCCGATTGGGGTTTACCGCTTACCGAATTCCTGTTCTTCTGCAAAAAAAATTCGATAGTTTAACTGATTAAACTAAAAATGAGCAGTATGAAAAAACTAATTATTTGTGTTGCATTTGTATTGGGTTGCACTGCAACCAGTGTAATGGCGCAACCTCCCGGAGGTGGCCAGCAAATGAGTCCTGAACAAAGGGTTGCCATGATGAAAGAAAGACTGAAGCCATTGGGATTAACCGAGGTTCAGGCAGATTCCGTTGTTGCCGTTTTCTTTGATCGTTCCCTGATGGGAAATATGAGAGACATGACCCCGGAAGAAAGACAGGCTAAAATGAAAGAGGCCGGAGAAGCCAGACAGAAAAGACTGGAGAAAACATTAGGCGCTGATCTCACTAAAAAAGTGATGGAACTTATGTCGCAGCGTCCTGGTGGTGGTGGCCCCAGAGGAGGAGGCCGATAACTGAAAAAGAAAAACCTCATCAAGACTGATGAGGTTTTTTTATGCTTATTAATCCGTTATGATTATTTCATCTTAAAGTTCTCCAGGAACTTCGTAGTAAAGTTTCCTTTCCTGAAATCCTCATTTTGCATCAGTTGCAGGTGGAAGGGAATGGTTGTTTTAATTCCCTCAATCACATACTCACTCAATGCCCGGTACATGGTATCGATGGCTTCTTCCCTTGTTTGCGCAACCGTGATCAGCTTACCGATCATGGAATCGTAATAAGGAGGAATCACATATCCTGCATACACATGACTGTCTACCCGAACACCATGACCGCCGGGTGTGAACAGCGTGGTGATTTTTCCGGGAGATGGCCTGAAATCGTTGTAAGGATCTTCTGCATTGATTCTGCACTCGATTGCGTGCATGGTAGGCTCGTAATTTCTACCGGAAATTTTTTCGCCCATGGCAATTTTGATCTGCTCTTTAATCAGGTCAAAACTCACCACTTCTTCCGTTACACAGTGTTCTACCTGTATACGGGTATTCATTTCCATGAAATAGAAATTGCGGTGTTTATCTACCAGGAACTCAATGGTTCCAACACTTTCGTAGTTAATGGCAGATGCGGCGCGGATGGCAGCCTCTCCCATTTTCTGGCGCAGTTCCGGTGTCATAAACGGAGAAGGAGATTCTTCTACCAGCTTCTGGTGACGACGCTGAATGGAGCAGTCGCGCTCACTCAGGTGACATACATTTCCGTATTGATCTCCTGCAATCTGAATTTCGATGTGGCGGGGTTCCTCCACAAATTTCTCCATATAAATACCGTCGTTCTTGAAAGAAGCAGCAGCTTCCATCTTGGCCGTGGTATATGCTTTTTCAATTTCGCTCTCATCCCAAACAACACGCATACCCTTTCCTCCACCACCAGCTGTAGCTTTAAGGATTACCGGGTAGCCCACTTCTTTGGCAAGTGCCTTGGTCTGCTCCACACTTTCCAGCAAACCTTCCCCACCGGGAACCACCGGAACACCGGCTTTGATCATGGTTTCTTTTGCTGTGATCTTATCCCCCATTTTATTAATCATTTCCGGGGTAGGTCCGATGAATTTGATTCCGTGATCGGCACAGATCTGGGAGAACTTGGCGTTCTCTGCTAAAAATCCGTAACCGGGGTGAATGGCATCTGCATTGGTGATTTCTGCAGCAGCCATGATATTGGCTATGTTAAGATAAGAATCTGCGCTTTGGGGCTTTCCGATACAAACCGCTTCGTCCGCAAATTTCACGTGCAAACTTTCTCTGTCGGCCGTTGAATAAACCGCTACCGTTTTAATGCCCATTTCACGGCAGGTACGGATCACGCGCAGGGCTATTTCGCCTCTGTTGGCAACTAATACTTTTTTGAACATTGATTTGTTTTAGGGTTATGCAGGTTCTACCAGGAATAAAGGCTGATCGTATTCTACAGGGCTGGCATCTTCTACCAGTACCTTCACGATCGTACCGCTTATTTCGCTTTCAATTTCATTGAACAGCTTCATTGCTTCAATGATACATACCACTTTGCCCGGAGCAATTTCGGTACCTACTTCGGCCAGAACCGGTTTATCCGGAGCCGATCTGCGGTAGAATGTTCCGATCATCGGACTCTTGATGGTGATCAGGTTATCGGCCTTGGGTGCCGCTGCAGGGGCAGCAGAAGCGGCCGGTGCTGCAGGTGCAGCTGGTGCGGCAGCAGGAGGAGGAGTTGCCTGAGTAGTATAAACCTGGTGTGCTGGTGCTGCTACTGTAATGGGGGCTTCTTCTTTTTGTTTGATGGTTACTTTACCATCTTTATCCTCGATGCTGATTTCACCAATGTTACTTTTGTTGATGATTTTGATTAATTCGTGGATTTGCTTTAAGTCCATAAATGGCAATTTTAGGGGTAAAATCAGTTAGTTTTGGTCGAATTGGAGGGCAAATTAGCCTTTTTTTGGTAAAAACGACCTGTTTTCGATTATTTAAAAAAAAATGACCTGATGTTTTGTTCACCAGGTCAAATCCCTTATTTATTGGGCTGAATTAGTCTTTTACTCTTTCTACATAATCACCGGTCTTGGTGTTGATACGGATGGTTTCTCCCTGGTCTACGAACAAAGGAACCATCACGGTAGCGCCGGTTTCGATGGTGGCCGCTTTGAGCGCTCTGGTAGCAGTATCGCCCCGAAGACCTGGCTCACAATACGTGATTTTTACCACAATCTTTTCGGGAAGTTCTGCTCCGATTGGCTGCTCGGTTTCTGTATTGATGAAAACAAATACTTCTGAGCCATCCATCAGGAACTGCGGTGCATCAATCATTTCCTCTGCCAGCGCAATTTGTTCAAATGTTTCGTTGTTCATCAGGTTATACCCGCTTTCGTCCTTATACAGGAACTGGAATGCTTTCTTTTCTACACGAACAGGGTAAATGGTTTCACCACTGTTCCAGGTTTTTTCGATGGAACGCTTGTTGTCTACGCCCTTCAATTTAGCCCATACCTTGGCTGCAGCTCTGGCAGTCTTGTTTTCGCCAAACTCCACTACAGAGTACAAATTGTTATCGAGTTTCAATATCATGCCGCGGCTGATATCCGATGTAGTTGCCATATTTGTTATTTTTGTTATATATTCCCGAAGGATTGCCGCAAAAGTAGCGATTGAACGGCAAAAAAAATAAAAATCAAACCGGAACCCCTATTCTTTTCCAAATAAATGTTCGTACCGCCTAAGCAGTCTGAAATTAATCATAACATGAACAATGGCCAGCAGGCTCACCACCAGCATGATTCCGGAAATAACCCGGAATAGCCGGATAAAATAATCCAGGGATATTTTACCCGCAACATCTGGTTGCTGTGCAATCATCTCGCTCAGCATCTGTCGCAGATTCACCTCGTTAATGTAGAATGCAGCCGCTGAGTTCATCAGGAACATCACCGAAATAAACAATGTGCCATATGCATTCACTTTGATCCAGTCTTTCAGGGAAGCATTCAGCTGCCTTTCATTCCCGATTCCCTGCAACAGAAAACGAACCGATGTAAAAATATAAATCACAAAGCAGGCCATGGCAAATACAATCAGCAGCATGGCCGGATTGGCAGACAATGCCATGAGCAGCATGAACAGATCCAGTATACCAAAAAGTATGGCCACCGGTACAAGAATAAATGTAAGTACCCTAAATATAGTGAGTTGACTCATGTATGTTTATTTCAGGTTCAGTTGAATCTGCAGTTCGTCGAATTGTTTGGCATCAATAGACGAAGGGGCATCCAGCATCACGTCTCTTCCGCTGTTGTTCTTAGGGAATGCAATGAAATCTCGGATGCTCTCACTTCCACCTAAAATAGAACAAAGCCGGTCGAACCCGAATGCAATACCACCATGCGGAGGTGCACCGTATTCAAAAGCACCGAGCAGGAAACCAAATTTATGCAGGGCTTCTTCTTCGCTCATACCCAGGGCAGCAAACATTTTTTCCTGCAAAGGGCGCTGGAAGATCCGGATGGAACCACCCCCGATTTCGTTTCCGTTCAGCACCATATCATAGGCATTGGCCTTAATTTCGGAGTAAGGATGTTCCAGGTATTTTTCTGCATGCTCAATAACCGGACTGTTGTTGATCATGATATCAATGTGATCCGGCTTGGGAGAGGTGAAGGGATGGTGACGGGCTACCCAGCGATTTTCTTCTTCTGCATACTCAAACAAAGGAAAGTCCATGACCCATAAAAGTTTAAACTCATCTTCCTTACGCATACCCAGGCGTTTGCCCATTTCGAGGCGAAGCTCACTGGTAGCCTTACGGGTACGCTCTTCTCTTCCGGCCAGTATCAGTACCAGATCTCCGGCCCTGGCGCCCGCTGCATCTGCGATGGCTTTCAGTTTTTCTTCTGTATAAAATTTATCTACACTGCTCTTGTATGTTCCATCTGCATTGCATTTGATGTATACCAGTCCCTGCATGCCGATCTGCGGACGCTTAACCCACTCGGTTAACTCATCGGTTTGCTTACGGGTATACTCTGCACAACCAGGCGCTGCAATAGCCAGCACGGTTTCTGCCTGATCAAATACCCCAAAGCCTGCACCGTTGATGAGTTCACCGGTAGCGGCAATTTTTCCCCCTTTCAGAAAAGCCGATTTTAAATTGGCCAGCTTCATGCCAAAACGGATATCGGGTTTATCATTCCCATACTGCCACATGGCATCTTCCCAGGTCATGCGTTCTACCTGTTCGGTATAGTCGATGTTTTTAACATCTTTGAAGATGCGCTTGATCAATCCCTCGAACATGTTCAGGATATCTTCCTGCTCCACAAAAGCCATTTCACAGTCGATCTGTGTAAACTCCGGCTGCCGGTCCGCTCGCAGATCTTCATCGCGAAAACATTTTACAATCTGATAGTATCTGTCGTATCCACTCACCATCAGCAATTGCTTAAAGGTTTGCGGACTCTGTGGCAATGCATAAAACTGTCCTGCATTCATCCTCGATGGCACTACAAAATCCCTGGCTCCTTCCGGTGTGGAACGAATCAGGAATGGTGTTTCAATATCCATGAATTGATTTTCATGCAGGTAATTTCTTGCGGAGCGGCCTACTGCATACCGCAGTTCAAGATTCTTCTTCACGGCATTGCGGCGCAGATCCAGAAAACGGTATTTCATCCGCAGATCGTCTCCTCCGTCCGTATCATCCTGAATAGTAAACGGTGGTACGGCAGACTTATTCAGAATCTTGAAAGAGCTCACTACCAATTCAATATCTCCGGTAGCAATATTTGCATTTTTATTGCTGCGCTCCTGCACTTTTCCGGATACCTGTAACACAAATTCCCTTCCAAGCGGATTGGCATCCAGCATTTCATTCAGGTCTTCACCGAACAGCAACTGCGTAATGCCATAACGGTCTCTCAGGTCTACAAAGGTGATGGCCCCAAATTTTCTGATGGTCTGAACCCAGCCGGCAAGGCTTACTTGTTCATTTACTTGTTTGATACTCAATTCTCCACAGGTATGCGTGCGATACATATTACAATTGCTATTAGAGGGCAAATATAACCTAAAAGCGGAAAGTAGGCAGATTCAGGTAATTTTGCAGACGCATACCCAACCGTATTTTATGACACAAAAAGCTCGCAGCCCCAGAACCTACCGTTTGGCTGTAGCCTGTTTCTTTTTTCTGGCCGGCATTTGTTTTGCCAGCTGGGCCAGTCGTATCCCGGATTTTAAGCTACAGCTGCAACTGAGTGATGCAGCGCTGGGCAGTATTTTATTTGCATTGCCCGTAGGATCAATGGTCAGCCTGCCCATTTCCGGCTGGCTGGTTGCCCACTGGGGCAGCAAAAAAGCCATGTTGCTGGGATCCCTTGCCTACCCCTTCGTTTTATGGCTGATCGGTTACAGCAGCACCATTCCGCAACTGGTGGCTCTGCTGTTCTGTTTCGGGCTTTTTGGCAATCTGATGAACATCTCTGTAAACACACAGGCCATTGGTGTGGAAGCGCTGTACGGCAGATCGGTGATGGCTTCTTTTCATGGTGTATGGAGTGCAGCCGGTTTTGCCGGCGCCGCAATTGGTGCGTTCATGGTTTCCCGCCAGATCATCCCTTTTCATCATTTTGGTTTCATTAGTATCGCCATGATCCTGCTGGGATTAATCATGCATCGGTTCACCCTCGGCGAAGACAGCCGCAGCAGCAACCAGCCCCGGTTTGCCAAACCGGATTCTTTTTTAATTAAACTGGGATTCATTGCATTCAGTTGTATGGCCTGCGAAGGAACCATGTTCGACTGGAGCGGTGTATATTTTCAAAAAGTGGTACAGGTACCCCAATCCCTGACCACCCTGGGCTATGCTGCATTCATGTGCACCATGGCCGGCGGACGCTTTTTAGGAGACAGACTTGTAGGAAAACTGGGCAGTAAAAAAATGCTGGAATTAAGCGGCCTGGTCATCTGTGTTGGATTGCTGCTGGCAGTTATATTTCCAAATATCGTTATGGCCACCATCGGATTCCTGCTGGTAGGCATGGGGGTTTCCTCTGTGGTACCATTGGTGTACGGTCAGGCAGGTAAACAGCAAACCATGCTTCCCGGAGTTGCCCTTGCTGCGGTATCCACCATCGGATTTCTGGGTTTTCTGCTCGGTCCACCTCTCATCGGTTTCATTGCTGAAGCATTTGGATTACAATGGTCGTTTTCGCTGATTGCTGTATTGGGTTTGGGTACTACCTTGCTGGCCGGATTTACTAAATTTATTGAATAAGCAGCTCTCATTCCGGCACAGTAGCCTGCAATGACAAATAATATATCATGACACATACCCCATTAGCAGAAAGAATGAGACCTGCCACACTCAACGATGTGGTGGGTCAGGAGCATATTACCGGACAGGGAAGTATGCTTCGGAATGCCATTGAGCAGGGACAGATCCCTTCCATGATTCTCTGGGGGCCTCCCGGTGTAGGCAAAACCACACTGGCCAATGTGATCACACAAACATTAAAAGCGCCTTATTTTCAACTCAGCGCCATCAGCAGTGGTGTAAAAGAAGTGCGGGAAGTAATTGATCAGGCCAGGTCTCTGCCAGGTGCCGTGCTGTTCATAGACGAAATTCACCGGTTCAACAAAAGCCAGCAGGATGCCTTATTGGGTGCAGTGGAAAAAGGGATTATCCGGTTGATAGGCGCCACCACAGAAAACCCTTCGTTTGAAGTAAACAGCGCCTTGCTGAGCAGGTGTCAGGTATATGTGTTGAAGGCTCTGGACAAAGAACAACTGATACGTTTGCTGAACGATGCTATCCGGAAAGACGAAATCCTGAAAGAAAAAAATATTACGCTGAAAGAAACCGAGGCGCTGATCAACATCAGTGGGGGCGATGGAAGAAAATTGCTGAACCTGTTGGATCTGGTAGTACAAACAGGACAAACTGTTATTACAGATGAACTGGTGATGAAAGTGGCTCAGCAAAAAATTGCCCTTTACGATAAGAGCGGAGAGCAACATTACGATGTGGTATCTGCGTTCATTAAAAGTATGCGCGGCAGCGACCCGAATGGTGCGGTTTACTGGCTGGCCAGAATGATCGAGGGCGGAGAAGATGTAAAATTCATTGCAAGAAGAATGCTGATATTCGCCAGCGAAGACATTGGCAATGCCAATCCAAATGCCCTGCTGCTGGCCAACTCTACTTTTGATGCAGTCAGCAAAATCGGTTATCCGGAAAGCAGGATCATTCTTTCGCAGTGTGCTACCTACCTGGCTTCCTCTGCCAAGAGCAATGCTTCGTACGAAGCCATTTCAAAAGCACAGCAGGCAGTGCAGAAGCACGGAGACCTGCCGGTGCCGCTGCACCTGCGCAATGCACCCACCCAGCTCATGAAGCGCATGGATTATGGAAAGGACTACCAGTATTCTCATTTGGGAGAAGGCAATTTCATAGAACAGGAATACCTGCCGGATCAGTTGAAGAACACCCCTTTTTATGTTCCCGGAAACAATGCCCGTGAAAATGAGCTCCGTAAGTTCCTGAAGGAACGATGGAAGAACAAATATGGATACTAGGAGTCAGTTAATTCATACCTTCGCTTTTATTTGACCAAAAGAATACTACATGAAAGTTGATACTATGCGAAAGATAGACAAATGGGCAGGTGTTCCATTGTGTACTTTATTGAGTGTAGTATCGATTGTTACCGATCTGTTTCGCGGAAAATCGGGCAGACCTGCCATTGAGCGCACCCTGTTCATTGAATTATCCGAAATGGGCAGCGCCATCATTGCCGACCCGGCCATGCGCAAACTCAAAGCCGAGGGCAATGCCGAACTGTTCTTTGTTATTTTCAAAGACAACGTAAAAAGTCTGGAGATTTTAAAAACCGTACCCGCAGAAAATATTTTTACCATGCGGCCCAGCAGCCTGCTTCACCTGGCTGGCGACCTGATCCGTTTCATGATCTGGTGCCGCAAAAAGCAGATTACCTGCACCATCGACCTGGAGTTGTTTTCTCGCTTCACCGCCATGCTCAGCTTTTTTAGTTTAGCCAAAGACAGAGTGGGCTACAGCAGTTTTCACGACGAAGGTATGTTCCGGGGCTGGCTGATCAACCGTCCTGTGCGGTACAATCCGCATGTACACATGGGAGTGAATTTTATTTCGCTTACCAATCAGGCACTGGGTTTTTACCAGAACCCCTATCCTACCAGCCTGGTTACCGGGCATGAACTGGAACTGGCTAAAGCAACCGTACCGGAAGAAGCCAAAAACAAAGTCCGTGAAAAAATAAGGGGACTGTATCCGGAATGGAAGAATGAGCGTGTTGTGCTGTTCAATGTAAACGCATCCGATCTGTTACCCCAACGCAGGTGGTTACCGGCCAACTTTGCCCTGGTGGCACAAAACCTGGTAGCGCAGTTTCCCGATATCCTGATTATTTTTACCGGATCTCCTGCAGAACGTGGTTATGTACAAAACGTAATTGATATGACGCCCGGCACCCGCTGTGTGAATTCTGCCGGTGTATTTTCTTTCAGTGAATTGGTTCCCCTGTACAGCGTAAGCTCCTTTATGATTACAAACGATTCCGGGCCTGCTCATTTCGCCGCAGTAACCGATCTGAAAGTGTTTGTATTGTTTGGGCCTGAAACACCCAGCCTCTACCTGCCCCTGGGTGGCAATGCCGAACCATTTTATCTGGGACTGGCCTGCTCTCCTTGCGTGAGTGCAGCCAACCATCGTAAAACAAGTTGCACGGAACGTCCCTGCATCACCGGCATCAGTACTATTCAGGTAGAAGAAAGACTGGCAAGATTTTTAGCTGCAGGCGTTTAAGTTTCATCCGCCAACAAGATTATTGAACCCGCTTTCCTGTTTGCACAAGGAACATAGGACTCAGTTCCTGTTCCCTGGTTGCTTTGTTCAGGAAGGTTCCGGTAAGCATGGTTACATGAAAGTCTGTAAACTGATGAACCGGTTTCCGTGGTATCTGTAAAGAGTCGATCAATTCCAGCCCGCGTTGTGTTGTGTACACATACTTATCCTGCAATTCATCGGGTTGTACTTTATCTGTCCACAGAGGAGGCACCACCGTATTTAATTTAAAGCTGGTACTGAACGATGTTACATCCAGGCTTACGAGACGGTCTTTGGGCAATTGTTGTTGCAGGTAATAATCTGCCACTGCAGACTCCGACTGATATGTGGTGAGTATTGGATAAAACTCCCTGTTCAGGTAATAGTTGATGCTCAGGGTAACCAGTACCGGAACAAAAATCATCCGGGCAAATACAGGCTTGTTTTTAGCAAAGAAAACGAAACCAGCCAGCAGCATACCTGCAAGCAATACCAACAAAGTATCTGCATGAAGGAAACTACTTTGAAAAAACACCATCAGCATACCCAGTGCAATCAGCAACAACACAACGGTTGCAGACTGCATTACTGTAAGTACCCGCAGTGCTTTTTGCGATGCGTTCATGAGCGCTTCGGCAGCCATGATGGCCAGTAAAGGGAATACCGGGTTCAGGTAATGTGCCAGTTGAAATTTTGATGCGGAGAAAATCAGGAACATGACCAGGAAACCAAAATAGGTATAGGTTTCCGGAACATGTTTGCGTTGAACCAATGCTTTTGTTCTTAGCGCCAGCCCATAATAAGCCAGCCAGGCCCAGGGTAAAAAAGCCCATAAAAGGGTATGCACAAAAAAGAATGGATCGCCGCTGCCCTTGATCGGGCCGCTGTTGGCAAACCTTCCCCACTGGCTGTCGATCAGGAAAAAACGGATTCCGGAAACCTGCTGCTTCCCGAACACCCATTTCTCGGGATGAAGGTCGAACTGCTGGTAGTAACCATAAAGTGTCGGAATCATGAAAAAAACTGCAAGTACTGCCAGCAACAGCCATTGCCAGTGCAATATTTCTTTCCATTTGCCCCGGTACAGCAACGTACATCCAACCCCTGCGCCAACAGGTATGATGGTAAAGAGCCCCTTGGTCATCATCAAAGCGGCCAGTGCTGCGCTGCAATAAATCAGATGGGCTATTTTTTTGCTATCCAGGTACACCACTACATGGTACAGTGCCATGATGGTGAAAAGCGTCATATAAGGTTCTGCCCGTACATCCATATTGGAAGTAATGGTATGCTGGGCAGTAAGTAAAATAAGTGCGGCCACCACCCCATGTTTCTCTGAATAAAAACGTTTGCCATAGAGATAGGTATACCAGGCAGCCAACAGCACACCAATAACGGCGGGCAGTTTATAGGCAATAATATTTACGCCAAACAAACTGTAAAACCAGGCAGTAACCCAGAACTGAAAATGGGGCTTATCCAGCCAGTCTGCCCCCATCAGAAAAATATCCAGCCATTTACCCGATACAAACATTTCGCGCGATACTTCGGCGTATACAGCTGCATCCGGTTCCAGCACTTCCACAAACAGGCCGGCCGCATATACCACCAGGGTCAGGAAGAAAACAAGCTTCCATACAAGAGATTCGCTGATGCTGATTTTTTTCATAATCGTCCGGATTGTTTAAAAAATGGTAGCGCTGTGCAATAGTACAAAAATCAGGGCAACGGCCGGTTTCATTTTAAACGCTATTTTTATCCTTAAATGATCAATACAACTGCCATGTCTTTTACCAGCCATTGGGTTATTAAACCATTCGGGGAATTAACGCCCCTGGAATTATACAGCATTATACGGCTTCGCAATGAAGTATTTGTAGTGGAACAGAACTGTGTTTTCCAGGATGCCGATAACAAAGATCAGGAAAGCTATCACCAGATGTACTGGAAGAACGATCAGTTGATTGCTTATTGCCGTTTACTGCCACCCGGACTGGCCTATAATGAAATGAGCATTGGCAGGGTGGTAAGCGCACCTGCTGCCAGGGGAACAGGCGCAGGAAGAGAACTGATTGCCATGGCCATAGAGCAATGCTACAAATACTTTGGAAGAGGTCCTATCCGGATTGGCGCACAACTATACCTCAAACAATTTTATGCTTCATTTGGATTTGTGGCAGAGGGCGAAATATACCTCGAAGATGGCATTGAGCACATTGAGATGGTGCTTTAAGCCTCGCTACGTTAATGGCAGATACACATAGAATGAGCTACCTGCTCCTTCCTTGCTTTCGAGCCGGATCTTTCCTTTGTGTACTTCGATGATTTGCTTACAGATAGAGAGTCCAAGACCAAAGCTGGTTTCACCGGAAGTTCCTTTTCGTTTGGCTTCTGTAAAAGAGTCGAATACTTTCTCTTTTTTATCTTCAGGAATTCCGATACCATGATCCTTCACTGCAATCACTGCTTCATCCTGCTGCCTCGACAGCGAAATATTGATTACGGAATTGGGATTGCTGAATTTAATGGCATTGTTCACCAGATTGGTAATGACCCGATCAATTTTGTCGGGATCTATCGAAGCAATCAGGTGCTCATGAACCATTTCAGTCCGAAGCTGAATTTTTTTATCGCTGGCATTGAATTCCAGCAGGCGAACCGACTGATGCAACACTTCATTCAGGTCGGCCTTAACAAATTTATAAGAATGGATCTCCTTCAGATTGGTCTGCAGCAGATCATTGATTAATCCAATTGTATTAGAGGAAGAATGCTCCGCAAGCTGCAGCAATTCCCTCTGCTCTGCAGTAAGGTTATCATCCATCAGGATCAGCTTGGTAATACCGGCAATACTGCTGATCGGGCTTCTCAGATCATGCGCTACGGCATTAAGTATTCTTTCTTTTTGTTCTTTGGCTGCAGCGAGCTCCTGGAATGCTTTTTCCAGCTTCAACTGATAATTCAGGTATCCGTGTTTTAGATAAAACAGACAGAGAATAAAGATCAGCATGGGCAGCAATATCTTAACCGTTTCTACCAACAGGTCTACTCTGGAGATCGTGGATATGGGTATATCGGCCAGGCGAATAAATACAAAAACAAAGGCAACCATGATGGCAAAGACCGTGTACTGCCATAGTTTATCGAAGAGTACTACCGCCGCAATGATCATGATGAGCATGCGGTATTCATTTCCTGACTTAAAAAAATAAGCTGCCAATAGTCCAATAAAAGCAAGTACAATCAGCATTCCGGAACGCAGATACAAGTATTTCTGCGAGTACGAGATCCAGAAGCCAAAACAAAAAATGGAAAACTGTAAAGCGCTTACAGCTGCTGGTAAGTATTGTTGATTAGCCAGGTTGAATAAAAAAACAAAAAAAACAAGTGGAGTAGCAATGACGAGAAACAAATTGAACATATAGCTCTTCTGTATCTCTACAAAGTGCATCTCATCATTGATTCCCAACGTAAGGATCTTATTGAAAAAGGATTTTATTGGGTTAGCCATTGGTTGATAGTAAAATCAATACAAATGCAAAATACAGTAAAAAAACAGCAATCTGCAAGTTATTGAAAATAGGGAGGTGGTTTGAGAAAATGCAGCTATTATAATAATAAAAAAAGCCTCGATCCGAGAAAACGGAACGAGGCTTGAATAAATATGGCAGCTACCTACTCTCCCAGCTAGATGCGAGTACCATCGGCCATGGGGGACTTAACTTCTCTGTTCGGAATGGGAAGAGGTGAACACCCCC
>JAEUVE010000023.1 GCA_016786865.1 Sediminibacterium sp.
CTTCAGCGGAATCCTTCAATGCCAAGATCAAGGCCTTCCGGGCTACCTCAAGAGGAGTCAGAGACACTACATTCTTCCTGTTCCGGCTAACAAAAATCTATGCCTAAAATCTATATCCCCCAACTTTTCGTCATGATCCAAGACCTGCTGGTATCCATGATCCGGGAAACCGGTAAACCCACCAATTCAACGGATGTTTTTCAAAGTCTTACGCCAAAGGAATTTGAAGTAATGCATCATCTGCTTAACGGACTGAGTACTTCGGCCATTAGCAGTACAATGAGTTTGGCCATGTCTACCATCGCAACACATAAGAGCAGAATATTTGAAAAAACAGGTACCTCTAATGTGCTGGAACTCGCCGAATTGGTCAGGTTGAGTAAAGGTAGTACTCCTTTTGCCAGCATTTAGTCCTGATTGCTGCTGCCAACACCAATACTAACCTGAATGGTAGTGCCTGAATTGGGCTGGCTGTATATACTGATGCTCCCTTCCAGAAATTTCAGAATATAATGGATGTACTGGTATCCAAGTTGGTAAGATATTTCTGACCCCGTTGTTTTTAGCTGTTCATTTTTGAGCAAACGGTTTACGGTATCTGTATCCATGCCAATACCATTGTCGGAGCATTCAAATATAAAATGGTTATTCTCCATGGTTCCCTTCAGGCTTATTTGTCCGTTGTTGGTGTACTTGCAGGCATTCTCAATGATGTTGTGGAAAAGGATATCCAACAGGATCGGATCAGACACAATTTCACAATCAGCTTGAATACTGAGCGTAATCTGGTTGTGTTTGTTTGCATGCGTTGCATGAAAATAATTAACAGTGTCTGCCAACATTTTGCTCAGTTTGATTTTCTTTTGGTTTAGTTTAAACGTATTCTGCTTTAGTTTGGTCCATACCAGTATCTGGTTGGTATATTTTCTGAGCATAAGGATGGCGTTGCCCGTTTCTTTAATGTATTGATGCTTTTCAGCATCTCCTATGGAAGACCAGTTCTGTTGCAATCCGGAAAGTATTTCTGCCGAAAACCGGAGCGGATTCCGGATTTCATGTGCGATTGCTGAAATCAGCATTTCATTGGTGCTGGAATAGGCTTTTAATTTCTCAAAAGAGGCAATCAGTTCGCTGGATCTTTCCTGTATTTCTTTTTCCAGCCAGGCTTTTCTACGTCTTAGTTTTCTTTCACTTACCCGGATTGATATCAATATTACACCGATAAGTAAGAGCGCAAAGAGGAGTTGCCCCCAGGTTGTCTCATACCATTTTTTTGCTACGGTGAATCTGATTTCGAACTGAATATGATCTCCTGTTTCCAGTCCTTTCCGCTTACGCAGTTGTAACTGTTTGTTTCCGCTTGGAAGATGCGTAAAAATAATTTCATTGTTATATACAGGATACCAGTCTGTCTGATCTGCAAGCCGGTATTCCAATTGAAGGTTGTTTCTGTTTCCCCAGTAAGAGGTGGTTACAGAAAAGCGGAGATTTTCAAAATCGGCAGGAATAACCGTGCTGTCTGTAAAGTGGATTCTGCGATTGTTCAACACTACATTGTCCAGCACAAATGGTGAGTTGGGAAAAATGGGCCTGGTTTTCTCCGGGTTGAACCAGACCAGTCCATTGATGGTGGGGAGTGAAAGAATTCCATCTGATCGCAGAACATATGCAGGCTTTGAACCGCCGTTAAATTCATTGGTGACCAGTCCTGAACGGGTATCCCAACGATAGTAATACACATATTTTGTTTTCTGGTCTGCATAATCCATGAGTGTTTTCTGCGAAACCTGAAATAAGCCGTTGTTGGTGCCAATCCATGTGGTTCCGTTCCGGTCTTCATAGAGTAAGTTGGAAAACAATAATCGTTTATTCTGATCGATAGGAAATGCTGTAAAGCGGTTGTTCCGGTAACAGTAATATCCTTGTCCGTATGTAAGAATCCACCAAATTCCTTTTTCCTTTCCCTTTTGGATGGTCCGGATATACTGATCGTGCAGGATGGGAGATTTGGTGAGTTGTCCTGTATGCAGGTTTATGATGAATAATCCTTTGCCGGTTCCAATCCATAGCATGGAATCATTCATGAAGGCTGCTGTTTCTATTTGTTGCTTCTGAAAATTGTATCCGGGTACCATTTGCAATGTGTCGCTGAGCAAGCGATAGATATTACTATTGGTGAATACCCATATTGTTCCCTTGTGGTCTTCCAGAATGTCTCTGATTTTTTTGGGAGTCCGGAAGCTGTCTGTAAGTTGATGACTGGAATTGTATTTGTATAAGCGGATTGCATTATAATCGGTAGTCCAGGTATTTTGTTTGCTGTCTCTAAACAGGGTTGTGTAATTTTTTAAGGGATACAAAAAAGCGCTGCCCTTTCGGTCGAATCCGATGCCTCCATAGGTAACAATGGAGTCTCCGGGAAACAGCTGTTGTGAGTAGAAGTGATTTACATATTCATACGCCCAGAAATTAGGTACTTTAACCGACTGATTAACGACGCTGGTAAACATATTTTGGCTGAATGCATACAGTCCGTTGCTGAGTGTTCCTGCCAGGTAGGTTTTTTGCTCCTGGTCGTAGTAAAGCGAAATGATTTCTTTGATATCAGTATTGAACAAAAAAGTTAATTCAAAATCAGTTCCCTTTCTGCTGATCTGGTAAAAACTGTTTTCCAGCCGGATGTAAGGGTTTGTATTGTATTGATAAAACATTTTAGCATCCGAAAAATCATCTGTTTTAAATTTTCGGCTATCAGAAAACAACCATTTTGCTTTTTGTAATTGTTGTTTGCCCTGTTTCATGGAATATACCGCACCAGTGGCGGCGATATAATAGAGGGTATCTTGTAGTTTAAACGCCAGCAAATGTGGTTTCTTTGGAATATTGCGAATTATTTTTTCTCCATTGTCGTATCGAAAGAGGCTGTCAGAAATTTCATACGCTTCTCTTGAACTCAATTTCAGAAAGATGGCCTCAATGCTGTATGCATCAAAATAATCTTCCGTTCCAAATCCTCCTGAGCGTACTTTATATTGATCGTTTCTGCTGATGAGTCCATTCTGGATTTTATATATTACCTCATTGTTCAATAATGCATTCAGTCCCCCTGCTGCACTCCTGAAAAATCCATGTACCCGCATATTTTGGATAGACGTCTTATTTTTATCTATTGCCTCCCTTGTTTCAAACTTATTGCCATCCCATCTTACCAGACCTCCCTGGGTTGCCAGCCAGATGAATCCGTACTCATCTTTCTCAATTCCGCCGATGGAATTTTGAGGAAGGCCGTCTTCACTGGTATAATGACCGATCGAAAAGTTGCTTGCAGAGGCCTTGTGCACATCCTGCGCAAAGCCTACTATAGCCATCCGCATTAGGATAAACACAGCAGCAGTGGTTCGGAGAGCAACAGTAACAGGTGCAGCAGGCATGGATGAACAAATTTATTTCAATAGTATATGAATCAATTGTAAGGTAAAGCAGTTTGCGGGGACTTGCTCTTCCCATTGAATTTATCCACTTAAATGCTGAATTTCTGATAGTAGCAACTGCAAAGAAGCCGCCGTTTATGAAAAATTCGGCCTGATTCATCAAGCTTTATTTTGCATTTAAAAAAAATAAAATACATTGGGTTCCTAAATCAATTGGCATGAGAAAGCTTTTCCATGCAACCATCTGTTTACTGTTATTGAGTACAGTAGCCTGCAAAAAGAAAACAGTGAAGCCGGTTCCGGTGATCGATTCGTTTCAACCGGTTAGTGTTACCGCCAATGAACCGGTAAAAATTATCGGTAGCGGTTTTACCGGAACCACACTGGTTAGTTTTGGGAATATGCCGGCAACTTCTTTCAGAGTAGTTTCCGATTCTGTGATTATGGCGGTGGTTAGTTCAGGTGCTTCGGGCAGCATTACAGTAACCAACGACGGAGGAACTGCTTCCAAACCGGGTTTTGAATATTATGTTGCGCAGTGGTATACCCTAACCGGGGTGAGTACGTATAAAATATACGGCTATCCTCCAACCGATCCCAACCCTTATTATAATACTAGTTTACAAGATACCTGCCGGGTGCTGATTTTGAAAAGCAATCCCTACGATTCTTCAAGGAATACTCACGAAGATTACCCCCCTTTTTACAGCATCTTAGCATCCGATCCCGCATACACCCGTCTGGTTGGAGTGGGCTGGGATACTAAAACAGCGGTTGTTAATTCGGTGGTTCATAATTTCTTAACTTTCAAAGGAGGATCCGGGGTTGCTTATGCACGGTTTACCGGGCAACAATTTGAGATCCCGCCCCAGACGCCCATATTTTATAGTAATACAATTTTTTCCGGTTCCGGTTCCCTGATCAATGGGAAATTGCAACTTTATTTTAAATCTAATTATAGAGGAACTATTAAAGAAGCCAACCTGGTAAGTGAATAGGTCCGATTTAATCCGCCCCATTCAACTACCTTCGCTGCATATTTTTGTATATGCAGTTTTCTGACCTGAACCTGAACACCCCTTTATTGAATGCCCTGAACGAACTGGGCTATACCATACCCACTACCATTCAGCACAAAGTATTTCCTGTTGCCATGTCGGGCAGGGATGTTTGCGGCATTGCCCAGACCGGTACCGGTAAAACCTTTGCGTATCTCCTGCCCTGTCTGCGGCAGTGGAAATTTGACAGGAACAAGGACCCGCAGATCCTGGTGATTGTTCCTACACGGGAGCTGGTGGTGCAGGTGGTGGAAGCAGCTAAAAAGCTAACCCCTTATATGAACGTGATTGTAACCGGTGTGTATGGGGGGGTAAATATCAATACGCAGCAACTGGAACTGCAGAAAGGAGTAGATGTATTGGTGGCTACTCCCGGCAGGTTATTTGATCTGGCTATGAACGGGGCGTTTAAAACGAAGACCATTAAAAAGCTGATCATCGATGAAATGGATGAAATGTTGAACCTGGGTTTTCGTACACAACTTCGCAATATCATGGATCTGCTTCCACAACGCAGGCAGAATTTGTTGTTTTCTGCAACCATTACAGAAGAAGTGGAGTCATTGATGGATATCTACTTCAACGATCCGGTTCGTGTGGAAGCCGCCCCTACGGGTACGCCACTGGAAAATATTGAACAGACCCGCTACGATGTGCCCAATTTTTATACCAAGGTGAATTTACTGGAACTCCTGCTCCGTGAAAATCAGCACATGACCAAAGTGCTGATTTTTGTTGCTACCAAAAAACTGGCGGATCAGTTGTACGAACAACTGGAAGAAAAGTTTCCGGACCAGGCTGGTGTGATCCACTCCAATAAGGAACAGAATTACCGCTTCAATACCGTGAAGCAGTTTAAGGAGGGTAATTTCCGCTTCATCATTGCAACTGATATTGTTGCCAGGGGTATTGATATTGCCGAGGTAACACACGTGATCAACTTTGATCTTCCGGATGTTCCCGAGAACTATATTCACCGCATCGGTCGTACCGGCAGAGCGGATAAAAAAGGAATCGCCATCAGTTTTGTAACAGAGAAGGAATTAACTGCACTGAATGCCATAGAGCAATTGATGAAATATATCGTTCCTGTACTCCCGCTTCCGGAATCATTGGCAATTTCTACCGAACTCACCGAAGACGAGAAACCCAAAGTCTTCATGAAAACGCCTTCCTTCAAGTTGCCTAAGAAAGAGGAGCGAGGTCCTGCTTTTCACGAGAAGAAAGCCAAAAACAAAAAGACCAATGTTAAAGTAAGCCGCAAGGAAGCCATGCAGAAAAAATATGGCAAGCCTATTAAACGCGGTGCCAAAAAGAAATAAGCCTCCTGTTAATGTTAACCATTGCATAACACTTTGTTAAGATCGCGTTAATGTAGAAGTGTAAGATTTGCCGCTCATTAAAGTAAATCAACACTTATGCTTAGTTCATCTAAAACAGGAAGATTTATATGCTCCTTGTTACTCTTAATCGGACTGCCCGTTCTGTTGAACGCGCAAAATATTTCCGGCAAACTGGTTTCCAGATCAGACCAGCAGCCTGTTCAGGCTGCTTCTGTTCAGTTGAAGGGAACCAATAAAGGAACCTATACCGATAATGGAGGACAGTTTAGCATTGCAGCAAAATCCGGTGATGTATTGATATTGAATGCAGTGGGTTTCCTCACTAAAGAATATATCGTTAACGGTAATAGCACCCTGCTGATTGAATTGGATGTGGATACCAAATCGCTGAACGAAGTGGTTGTTACGGCATTGGGTATCAGAAAAGATAAAAAGAAACTGGGTTATGCCATTCAGGAAGTAAAAGGCGAAGACCTTACCCTGGCCCGGGAATCGAATGTGGTGAGCCAGCTGGCCGGTAAGGTTGCCGGTGTAACAGTTGTGGGCGGTAACTCCGGTATCGGCGGTTCTGCAAGAGTGAGCATCCGTGGAGAACGTTCTGTGGATATGAATAAGAACCAGCCCCTGTATGTGGTGGATGGCGTTCCGGTGAGCAATGCAATGACAGGCGCTTCCGGCAGAGGAAATATGGATGTGGATTTTGGCAATGGCGCCGGATTCATTAACCCGGATGATATTGAATCGATGAGTGTATTGAAAGGGCCTGCCGCTGCCGCCTTATATGGTTCAAGAGCTGCGAATGGGGTCATCATGATCAAAACCAAGAGCGGCAAAAAGCAAAAAGGAATTGGTGTTGAAGTTAGCAGTAACCTCACTTTTGAGTCTGCACTGAAGCTGCCCGAATACCAGAAAGTGTACGGTCAGGGGAACGGTTCCGGTGGTGGTTTTGCGTTTGTAAACGGTGGTGGTAGTGGTTTGGCAGATGGAACCGACGAAGGTTGGGGACCCAAGCTGGATGCCGGTCTTTCCTTTCCTCAGTTCAACTCTCCCAGAACCCTGAATGGTCAGCCGATTCCATTTACCGGTGGCGACCTGAATGCGCCTGCTGGTAGTGTGATCACTGCTACTCCCTGGGTGGCAGATCATGATAACCTGAAGAACTTTTTACAAACAGGCAATACCTCTACTACCAATGTGAGTGTGGTGGGGGCCAATAAAGACGGAGATTTTCGCCTGAGTTATACCAACCTGAATCAGAAAGGTATTGTGCCCAATACCGATCTGAAAAGAAACACACTCTCTTTGTCTGCCGGTTATAATTTAACGAGTAAGCTGTCTGCCCGTGCTTTTGTAAGCTATATCAAAGGCACCAGCGACAACCGTCCTTCTATCAGTTATGGTACGGAAAGTATCATGTACCTGTTTAACAGCTGGTTACCTGCTTCTGTAAAAGTTGCAGATATGAAGCGCCTCTGGCAAACCGGCCTGGAAAACCAGAAACAATATGGCTGGAACTACAATTACCACGATAATCCTTACTTAACTGTAATGGAAAATACCAATGGTCAGTACTACGACCGCATTATTGGTAACATCCTCCTGAAATACGATTTCACCAATTGGCTGAATCTCCAGGTGCGTACTGCTACCGACTGGAGCAATGAAAGAAGAGAATTTCGCAGGGGCTTCAGTACACAGCGTTTTCCCTTTGGTGAATACAGGGAAACAGGCATCGTGAACGAAGAGCGCAATACCGACTTCCTGTTCTCTGCCAATAAAAACATCAACTCCGATTTTACCGTTACCGGTACATTTGGTGGAAACCAGATGCGTCAGACTTCCAGATGGAAAGAAGATGTGGCCGGTCAGTTGAATATTCCGGGCATCTACAGCCTGAACAACTCCCGTATTGCACTGGTGGTTGAACAAAGCAATGTTGGTAAGCGCATCAACTCCCTGTATGGTTCTGCGGGTGTAGCTTATAAAAACAAACTGTTCGTAGACTTTACCGGTAGAAACGACTGGAGCACTGCATTAACGCTTCCTGAAAATCTAAAAGCCTTTGGTAAGGAAGACAATTCTTATTTCTATTCTTCCGTTGCAGTGAGTGCACTGGTGAGCGAAATGGTGAAACTGCCTTCTGCCATCAGCTTCTTCAAACTGCGCGGTAGCCTGGCACAAGTAGGTAACGATACCGATCCTTTTGCCTTTACACAAACCTATAACAGAAGCGAACCTTTTGGCGCCTTTCAGATTTACAGTGAAACCAGCAGCCTGGCCAACCTGAACCTGAAGCCGGAAATCAGTTCTTCTTTTGAGTTTGGTATGGACCTGCGTTTCTTTGCCAATCGTTTGGGTATTGATGTTACTTATTATCAGAGTAATACCAAGAATCAGATCCTGAATATTCCATTGTCTAATACCAGCGGTTATGCTTCCCGTAAAATCAATGCCGGTTTAATCAGGAATAATGGTATTGAAATGATGCTGACCGGTACACCTGTTAAGTCTAAGAACTTTACCTGGGATGCTTTTGTGAACTTTTCTGCCAACAGAAGCAAAGTGCTTGAGCTGAGTGATGGTCTTTCCAACTATGTAATGGCCAGCAGAAGCGTGAGTGTGGAAGCAAGAGTGGGAGAGCGTATGGGCGATTTGTATGGTATTGGTTTTGCCAGAGTACAGAGCTCAGATCCTGCTGCTCCTTATTACGATGCCACCGGTAAATATACCGGACAGATGGTGTATGGCGCCAATGGTCGTCCGATTGCAACCACCAACAGAATCAAATTGGGTAACTACAATCCCGACTTCCTGATGGGTATTGGTAATACGTTTAACTATAAAGGTGTTCGGTTAAGCGTGCTCTTTGATATACGTAGTGGCGGTAAATTATATTCTCATACCCAAACGGTAGGACGTGAAGGTGGTATCATTATGGAAACCCTCGAAGGCCGAGCAGACGGATACGATTTAACCAAGGCTGGTAATGGTGTGATTGGTCAGGGTGTTGTTTTCACTAATGGCGTTATTTCAGAAAACACCAAAAAGCTTACAGCCCGTGAATGGCATACCGCTTATACTGGTGGCCGTGGTATTGCAGAAGGGGTGATGTATGATGCTTCTTTTGTGAAGCTTCGCGAACTCACCATCGGTTATACCATTCCAGACAAGTTCTTTGGTAAACTGCCTGTACGGGGTGCAACCATTTCTTTTGTAGGACGTAACCTGTTTGTTTGGGACAATGTTCCGCATGTTGATCCGGAAAACATGTCGTTGAGTGGCGGAACTGCGCTTCCCGGTATCGAGTACATGGCTATTCCTTCCACACGCAGCTATGGTTTTAATCTCAGCTTCAAACTCTAAATCAACACAAAAAATGACTAAGATGAAAAAAACAATCATAAAATATTTCATTCCTGTAATGGCCTCCGTAGTGATGGTGGGCTGTACCAAGGATTTTGAAGCAGTCAATACCAATACCAATAATCCTACGGATGTTACACCTGATCTGTTGTTGAGCGGTGTTATCAAAAGCACCATGGATCAGCAGGTGAGCGAAGCATGGGGTATCGGTAACATTGTAACCCAGCATCATGCCAAAATACAATTCGTGAACGAAGACCGTTACGGATGGACCGAGAACAATGGAATCTGGAACAATGTATACAACAACTATCGGAACCTCCAGAATATTTTCACCAAAGTAGGGAACGATAAAACCAATCCTTACTACGGGGTAGGACTGATTATGAAATCCTGGATGTTCTCTCAAGTGGCAGATGCATATGGTGATGCGCCTTATTCAGAAGCAGGTAAGGCCAAAACCGATGGTAAATACCAGCCTGTTTACGATAAACAGGAAGACATTTATACTGGTATTCTGGCCGATTTGAAAACAGCCAATGAATCGCTTGCTACAGCTTCCGGTACCTTGGGCGGAGACCTGATTTATGGTGGTTCCATTGCCAAATGGAGAAAGGCTGCCAATTCGTTGCGCCTGCGCTATCTCCTGCGCTTGTCTAAGAAAAAGAATGTGAATGCGGAAATGCAGGCGATCGTGAGTGATCCGGTGAATAACCCTGTGTTTACCGGTAATGCAGATAATGCCGAATTAAAATACCTGGCGGCTGCGCCCAACCAATGGCCGCTGTATGGTACCAGGGTGGGATCTTTTGATGAGTTCCGGGTAAGTAAAACCTTAACCGATCGCTTAACAGCGCTGAACGATCCGAGAATCTATGTTTTTGGCCGCCCTACACAGAAATCTGTTGCTGCGGGTAATCCGCAGATCCTGGGTGTACCCAACGGGCTGAGCGATGTAGATGCACTGGCTTATAATGGAGGTGTTCAGGGTGTGTCTCGTGTTGGATACACATTTGCCTGTCTGGTATGTAATGATGCAGGGCAAACACCTCCGGATCCTGCTGCTGCACGCGCACTGATGATGACTTATGCAGAACTGCAGTTTATTCTTGCGGAAGCCCGTCAGCGGAACATGATTAGCACTGGTACTGCGGAAGCGTATTACCAGAATGGAATCGCAGCCAATTTCAGCTACTGGCAATCTGTGGTTCCGGCTATTTATAATCTCAACGTTTCCATGCCTGCGGATTATTTCACCAGACCGGGTGTTGCGTTAACCGGTACAGAATCTGAAATCCTGGCTAAAATTGCGCTCCAGAAATGGGTGTCACTCTATTTCAACGGACTGGAAGCCTGGTTCGACTGGAAAAGAACCGGATTGCCGGTGATTATTCCTGGTCCGGGTAACCTGAACAACAATCAGGTGCCTGTTCGATATATTTATCCTTTGTCTGAGCAATCTTTAAATGGTGTAAACAGGGCCGCTGCCGTGCAAAGACAGGGTGCTGATAACATCAACACCAGAACCTGGATTGCGAAATAAATAACAGAAGGGAACATCCTTTTTAAAAGCTGTTTTTTGAAAGATAGCGGAGTCGGTTTGGCTCCGCTATTTTTTTTCTTTTGCGATGCAGCGTTTTTTAAAAATGCAGTAACGCTTCAGCTACGTACTTAAGTAGCTGATTATCAAAAAGTAGTCATTGTCATATGATTGTAATCAATGGTTAATATCATTAATCAATTCAAAAACATGATCTACGTCAGGTTTTGGGTTGAAAATAAACATATTAATACTTGATGCAGTTCAGCTAAACCTCCGGAAGGTTGTTATACATTTGTATTGTAAAAAAAGAGAATACAAACCTACAATCGACCTTTAACAACATTCTTAAACAAAATCAATTTTATGAACACCACATTCAAAAGCAATTTTACCAAAAAACTGGCCTTTCTCGGCTTGGGTCTTATGTTCTTTGTTGGAGCATTTGCTCAGGTGAAGTATACATCAAAAAACAATCTTTCACTGGTAGTTAGCGGAACTTCCACTTTACACGACTGGGATATGAAATCTGCTGATGGAAGTTTTGAAGCTACATTTACCATGAGCCCTGCAGGTGCCATTACAGCTGTGAGCGGTATTTCTTTTACAACTAATCCTACTGCGCTGAAAAGCGGTAAGGGTGCCATGGATAAAAACGCCTACAAAGCGCTGAAAACTGCTGTAGCAAGTTTCCAGGCTGCTTCCGGATCTGTTAGCGCAGTAGACGCTACCAGCGTTCAGGTAAAAGCAAAAGGAAAACTGACTATTGCCGGATCAACTCAGGATGCTGAAGTAGTAGCTACCTGTAAGGTGAATGCCGACAAGAGTATTACTGTTACCGGCTCCAAAAAAATCAGCATGAAAGAGTTTGGTATGGAACCTCCTTCTTTCATGATGGGAACCATCAAAACCGGTAATGACGTTACCCTGAAATTCGACCTGAAACTGAGTCACTAACCCCTTTTTAAATATAACTACACTATTATTAACCAAAACAAATTTTATGAAAATTCAATTTAAAAGTTTAAGCTTAGTTGTACTCGGGCTCTTGCCCGCTGCCCTGATGGCGCAACAACCCAAACTGTCTAATTTCCGTGCTTACGATAAAACAGGTATCAACCAGTTCGAAACCAGCAAAGCTGATACCGTTCCTTTCGATGGTCTTAAAGTAAGATTTGGTGCAGGATTTACCCAGCAGTTCCAGAACCTGAAGCATGAAAACCCAGGTGCACTCAACAACACTGGAACAGGCGCTAACAGACTGTATCCTTTACAGAATGGTTTCATGACCGCTCAGGCCAACCTGTACATTGATGCCCAGCTGGCTGATGGTATCAAATTAAATGTGACCAACTACATGTCTTCACGTAAACACAATGACTTCTGGGTAAAAGGTGGTTACATCCAGTTCGATAAAGTTCCTTTCAAAGGAAAATTCTGGGATGACCTGATGAAACTCGCTACCATTAAAATCGGTCACATGGAAGTTAACTACGGTGATCAGCACTTCCGCAGATCTGATGGTGGTGGTACCCTGTACAATCCATTCATGGACAACCACATTGTAGACCAGTTTGCAACTGAAATTGGTGGTGAAGTTTACCTGCAGAAAAATGGTGTATTTGGTATGATTGGTTTAACCAACGGTATGATCAAAGGTCACATCGACTCTACTTATGCTACTGTTCAGGATCCTAGTGTTAAAAGAAATCCTTCTCTGTACCTGAAAGCCGGTATCGACAAGAAAATCAATGACGATGTTCGTATCCGTGTAACTGGTAGCTACTACACCAACAGCAGCCAGGCAGGTAGTGGTTTAACTCTGTATGGTGGAGACCGTACCGGTTCTAACTATCAGCAGGTAATGGAAAAAGGTGTACCAGGAGCTTTGCCTGCTTATACTGAAGTAGCTTTCTCCGGTCGTTTCAACCCAGGTTTCAGCAAAAAAATCAATGCTGGTATGCTGAACGTGTTTGTGAAAGTAAAAGGTCTGGAAATCTTCGGTACTTTGGAATCTGCTAAAGGTAGAACCAAAACTGAGGTAGACGACAGAAAAATGACTCAGTCTGTAATTGAAGGTGTGTACAGAATCGGTAAAAACGAAAACTTCTTTATCGGTGCAAAATACAACGCTGTTAAAGCAAGACTGCAAGGTATGACCAACGACGTAAAAGTAAACAGAACTGCCTTTGCCGCTGGTTGGTTCTTAACTAAGAATGTGCTGCTGAAAGGTGAGATCGTTACTCAGAAATACCTGGATTTCCCTTCTAGCGACTACCGTGCCTTAGGTAAATTCAATGGATATGTGATCGAGGCGATTGTAGGATTCTAGTAAATTGGTTTTTTTATGGTGTATTATAGCCGGATGAATTAATTTCATTCGGCTATATTTTTTTAAAAGAGCATAATTTAGCGGCTGCATGCAGAAAGCGTTACTTCTACTTATACTCCTGTTTGGCTTATCCGGGTTTACTCCTGCTGATAACGGCAGGGCGATCTGGGTGGTCTTGCAGGGAAGCAGCCTCACTGTAAACGGAAGTACCAATATCAATACTTTTCAGTGTGTGATTCCAAATTACAGCATGCCGGATACTGTTAGCCTGTTGCGCAGCAGCCAAAAAGGCGTTCAGCTTCCGATGAACGGCAGACTCAACCTGAACATAGAAGACTTTGATTGTCATAATAAAATGATGACCAGCGATCTTCGTAAAACCCTTAAGGCAAAAACCTACCCTGTATTAACCGTGAGATTTTTATCGGTTAACGGGTTCCCCGACCTGAAAAACCCTGCAAAGATCACCGGTATTGTAGACATTACCCTGGCTGGTGTTACCAAAAGATTTGAGATCAATTACCTCTTCAGCTCCGAAGAAAAACAGCAGATACAGTTGAAGGGTGATCAGCAGATTCATTTCTCCGACTTCAACCTTACCCCACCCAGTAAACTTGGGGGGGTGATCAAAGCAAAGAATGAATTAAAAGTAGAGTTTATACTGCACCTGAAGCCGCTGGCTTAAGCAGGCTGCCTGATTCATTTAGGGTTTCCTGCTTAATTTAAGGATTGATTTTAGCGAAGATAATTCCCGCAACAGTAGACTGAAAAAAACCAAATCCCAACCAGGAAAGTACCATGGTTTCTGATACATCTATCTGGCTGTAAGTCATCCATAGGATTGGTAATAATCCTGCAATGGTATAGGTAATGCCAAATTCCAGCCCTCTCAGTACAAATGGTCCTGCAAAAATAGACCTGGACCGGTCCCAGAAAAAGGAGAGTGCAAAACTGATGAGCATGGCATGCGAATAAAAAAAGAAATCCCGCGACTGATCTGATATAAACACACCACTCAGGTATTCCACAAAAAACGGCGTGAAAAATTCAATATTCACTGCAAGAAACAATCCGCCGTAAGAAAGAACAGACAGAACAATTCCCGCCACCAGACCGCTGGTCAGTATCTTGTTGATCCTCACTTTATCCATGACATAATCAATTGCCCGTAAAATTAGCTATTTTAAGCAGTATTGTACCGTATTTGTGAACAATGGGATCATTAATGTTTGAAACGTTCAAATGAACTTCTTTCCAGTTCCTCCCTGTGATTGGGATGTGCCAGCCGGATCAGCGCTTTAGCCCTTTGTTCCATGTTCATACCAAAGAGATTCACTGCTCCGTATTCGGTTACTACCCAGTGAATATGTCCACGAGTGGTAACCACCCCGGCCCCCTGTTTCAGGTAAGGTACAATCCGGGAGAGGCCTTTATTGGTTACAGACGGGATCGCAATAATGGGTTTACCGCCTTCCGATAATGCTGCCCCCCTGATGAAGTCCATCTGCCCGCCGATACCTGAATACTGATAGGTTCCGATTGAATCGGAACATACCTGGCCGGTGAGGTCTACTTCTATGGCACTGTTGATGGCAGTTACCTTGGGATTGAGGCTCAGGATACGGGGGTCGTTTACATAGTTGATGTCCATTGCCTTGATAATGGGATTGTCATTGGCAAATTCATAGAGCTTTTTGCTTCCCAGCAGGAAGGAGGTTACGCAATAACCCGGTACAATTTTTTTCTGGCTGTTGTTGAATGTGCCGTTCTTGATCAGCGGAATGGCGCCGTCGGAAAACATCTCTGTATGCATTCCGAGGTTCTTGTGGTTAGTAAGGTTTTTCAGAACAGAGTCCGGAATGGTACCAATGCCCATTTGCAGGGTGGCTCCGTCTTCTACCAGTTCTGCCACAATCTTTCCGATTTTGTCGTGTATTTCATTGGCACCCTCAGAGTAACTCACTTCCGGAAGCGGTTCGTCTACCCAAACTGCCGCATCAAACCGGTCGAATGGTAAAAACGTATCTCCATGTACCCTTGGCATATTGGGATTCACCTGGGCAATGACTTTTTTAGCAGTGCTTGCTGCAGAACGGGCAATGTCTACGGAAGTGCCCAGCGAGCAATATCCGTGCCTGTCGGGGGGGGATACTTGTATGATGGCCACATCCAGGGTCAGGATGCCCCTCAGGAAAAGCAGGGGTATCTCACTCAGGAATACCGGTACATAATCGCCCATGCCACTATTCACTGCCTTGCGGTTGCTTTCCGAAACGAAGAGCGAATTCATATAAAAGTGTCCGGCAAGTTCAGGGCTGTTCAGATCAATGCCCTGCTGTGTAATGCTGACCAGTTCTACATTGTGGAGTCGGTCTTTTTGTGCAAGCAGCTCCTTCATCAGGTGGATCGGTGTGGCAGCGCTGCCATGTACAAATACGCGTTGGTTGGATTGTATCAGTTGAATGGCTTCGGAGGCTGGCAGGAAGGTTGGGCTATTAGACATATCTCAATGCTGTTTCTTACTAATGGTTGAATATAATTATATGACGCAAAACTAACTGATTGCAGTCATATTGAATCTGATTCTGGTTACGCTGATATATGAGGAAAATCATTGTTTTTTATACCGGGGTTTATTTTTTTTGCAGTCAGGTATAAACTGCTGACTCTCTACTTGGTTAGGGCTTAAATTCAGGTATAAATGCTTGGGTTTGATGTTTTAATCTTTGGAAAGTTGTAGCTTCATTTCTCAATCGATTGCGTGAGTTCAGATAGTCATATTAATCAGTTGCTGGAGGCCATTTCTGGGATCAAGCCTAATTCTTGGGGGTAAAGAAAAAAAAGAGTTGATTTGCGGTTACTAAATCTGTATCCGTTTTGCAAGACACTTACCAAACCCTCGTCCAATTTCTATTACCTGAAGGCCTTCTTGATTATTTTGAATT
>JAEUVE010000021.1 GCA_016786865.1 Sediminibacterium sp.
GATTGACCTTAGTGTGGTGACAGATTATCAAGTAAAACGTGTTGAACAATTATTAAATGATAGACCAGTTAGAAAATTTAATTACTTAACCCCTAATCAAGTGCTACAACAAAAAATTGCACTTATTACTTGAACTTAGATTGCGTGATTTTTAGCTTTTTTTTATTTAATGTTGCAAGAGCACAGCCTATATCGCCCTCGCAGAATGATGAATATTGCCCCGGTACAGAATATACGTTTACTGTTACAATAGCTAAACCATATTTAAATATGATTGGTGAAGGGGGGTGTTATGTTACACAATTGCCTACATCACCAGTTGGTAACACCTTTACTTTTAAAGGTAAATTTGCGGATTTGAATCAAAAGCAAACATTTAGAATTGATCATCCAGATAATTCATCCACCAGGTTAGATTTCAAAAAAATCAAATCGATATTTTACGGAACAACTTGCACTCCGATCCAGCCAAATCAGAGCGTAATAAACGCACCTCGTTGTCAAATAGTAAACATTCCCATCAGCTTCAATAATGTTCAATGGAGTACCGCATTTGAAAGTCCATCATTTTGCTTTGGCTCAATAACAACATACGAGTATCTCTTACCGAATGGATGGTCAATAGGAGCAAATGTTTCAAACGGCAGCAACTGGATTCCAGGTGGAAATAGTGTAACAATTACCTCTGATTTATCTAATGGTGTAAATGGGAGCGTCTCAATTAGGCCAGTTAATAGTTGTAGCGCAGGGTTGGTTAATGGGCAATCCCAAACAATACAAATTCCGATTTCAAGACCATCTCCATTCCTTTATATTACCGGAGGTACGGATAATTTATGTAATAGCAGTGCTAATTATACAGTTAATGGTATGCCGGCTGGATCTACTGTTTCATGGTCGGTACAGGGCAGTACTTCTTCTGCAAATATAACAGCAGGCGCTACTTCTCCAACTGTAACCGTAACGCCAACTTCTACTCAAGGTAATATCACTTTAGTCGCAACAGTCACTCATTGCACATTTACTTACACCACATTCAAAAACATAAGAGTAGGTACTTATTCAGCGGCTGATTATAACATTACTCAATATCCATCTACGGTTTGTTTAAACCAAACTGTTCAATTTGGATTTCCGTGGTACTATTTTTCTCCAGCTTCAAGTACGACATATACATGGATGTGGAGTAGTGATTTGATATATGTATCCGGGCAAGGCACAAGCGTAATAACGCTTAAAGCTCCATCCAGCCCTCCTATTAGCGGAACGCCTTGGGTGATTGGTCGTGCAGATAATGCTTGTGGGTCAGGGCCTATGTCTCAAGCTAAGTATTTAGTATATCAAACTGATTGCTGGAGTCAGTTTAGTATTTCGCCTAATCCTACATCTGATATTATAAAAATTCAACCAAGCAATAATCTACCTCTTGCGAGCAAATCGATGTTGGAGATTCAGAAAGTGGAATTGGTTGATAAAACAGGTAGTGTCAGGTATAATAAAAGTTTAGGTAAGGGGTTGCATAGTGCAAACATCTCTGTGGGCCATTTGCCAAGCGATATTTATACATTAAGGATATTTGATGGAAAAGGATGGCATTCGCATAAGGTGATTATTAAACATTAAGGTATTCTGGTATTCAGAAAGTAGTTTCCTAAAGCCATTGTATTTTTTCTTTAATACATTTGTTGCATACTATGAGTGCAACGGCTAAAAAGAAAATTTTTGATTTCAGTCTCCTCCGGAGAGTTTTCATTTTTGTAAGGCCCTATCGGTCTTACTTCTACCTCAGCCTGTTGCTGGCCATCCTGATGGCGGTTGCGGCTCCGGTCAGGCCGTACCTCATTCAGCTTACGGTCAACACCGCTATAGGTAAGGTGATTGCCCTGCCCGACTGGGTGAGCTTTGTGGTGCTGGGCGTTGACCTGGCCGATGTTTCCCGCTTTATCATTGCCATCACCCTGTTTCAACTGGTATTCCTGCTGCTGGAAACCATCATCCGGTTCCTGTTTTCTTTCATCACCGCCTGGATGGGTCAGCATGTGGTAAAAGACCTTCGGGTAGCAGTGTATAAAAAAGTACTGGGCCTGAATCTTCGCCAGTTCGACCAAACGCCCATAGGTACGCTCACCACCAGAACCATTAATGATATTGAAAGTATTAACGATATTTTCTCCGACGGACTTATTCCCATTGTGGCCGACCTGCTGACCATTTTTATTACTCTGGGTACCATGTTCTGGATGGACTGGAGGCTTACCCTGATCAGCCTGGTCCCGTTCCCGCTGATGCTGATCGCTACCTATTATTTTAAAGAAAGCGTGAACAAAAGCTTTATTCAGGTACGGAATGCCGTGGCTGCACTCAACGCTTTTGTGCAGGAGCACATCACCGGAATGCAGGTGGTGCAGGCTTTTGCCGCTGAAGACAAGGAATATGCGGCGTTTAAAAAAATCAATCAAAAGCACCGGGATTCCAATATCAAGGCCATTTTTGCCTATTCGGTATTTTTCCCGGTTGTGGAAGTCGTACTGGCCGTAAGCATGGGGCTGCTGGTGTGGTGGATTGCCGATCGTTCTCTCGATGCGGGGCTGCTGGTAGCTTTTATCTTATACCTTAACCAGATCTTCCGTCCCCTGCGGGTGGTGGCCGATAAATTCAATGTGCTGCAGATGGGCATGATTGCCGCCGAAAGGGTGTTTAAGGTATTGGACAATACCGATGAACTTCCTCCGGTAAAAGAAGGCGCCTATGCGCCGGAACAGATCCGGGGCGATATCAGCTTTAAGCAGGTCTCTTTTGCCTATGTAGGGGATAATTATGTACTTAAAAACATCAGTTTCCAGGTGAAAGCGGGTGAAACCGTTGCCCTGGTAGGGCATACCGGTAGCGGTAAAACCTCCATTATCAGCCTGCTGAACCGGTTGTACCAGATCCAGGAGGGTACAATTGCCGTGGATGGTGTTTCTATTGAGGAATATGATACCGACCGCCTCCGGAAGGGAATTGGGGTGGTTTTGCAGGATGTATTCCTGTTTTCGGGGTCTGTAATGGATAATATTACCCTCCGCAACCCGGAAATTACCCGGGAACAGGTAGAAGAGGCCGCCAAAATGATCGGAGTGCATGATTTTCTGATGCAGTTGCCGGGCGGATACGATTATAATGTAATGGAAAGGGGGAGTACCCTTAGTCTGGGCCAGCGGCAGTTGCTGTCTTTTATCCGCGCCCTGCTGTACAATCCGGCTATCCTGATCCTGGATGAAGCTACTTCTTCCATTGATACGGAGAGCGAAATGCTGATAGAAAAAGCCATTGATACCCTGATTTCGGGTAGAACATCCATCGTGATTGCCCATAGGCTGAGCACCATCCGGAAAGCCGATAAAATCATTGTTTTGGACAAGGGCGAAATCCGGGAAATCGGGTCTCACCAGGAACTGCTTCAACTGGGTGGATTTTATGCCAAATTGCACGAAATGCAGTTTGAGAAAAAGAAACCCATTTTACAGTAAATTTCAGCACTGTACCCTTATCTTTGCCGCAAATTTCGAGATGGGTATGGCCAAAAAAAGCATTAAATCATTACTGGTAGCTGTTTTCAGCATGTTCACTTTGCTTTTTTCTACGGCAGTTTTTGCCAATGAAACGCCTCAGCATGAGGGGGAAGCCGCCGGCGACCACAAAGAAGCCGCTTTTGATCCTGCAAAACTGATCATGGAGCACATCATGGACGCCCATGAATTCCATTTTGTAACATTGGGCGAAAAGCATATCAGTATTCCATTACCCGTTATTCTCTACTCTCCGCAAAGAGGTGTGTCCGTATTCTCTTATGGTAAATTTCACCATGGACACGAAGTGTACAATGGATACAAATCCGAAGAAGGTAAGATCGTTGCGGTAAATGAGGCTGGTGTTCCGGATGAAACTGTTCAGGTATACGATTTCAGCTTAACCCGCAACGTGGTTCAGATGTTCCTGGCGCTGGGTCTGCTGGTATTCCTCATGGTGGGTGTTGCCAACAAATACAAGAAGAACGGCGCTAAAGTGGCCCCATCCGGGTTTCAGAATGCCATTGAGCCTGTAATTACTTTTGTAAGAGACGAAGTAGGTAAACCAAACCTCGGTCATGCATACGAGAAATTCATGCCATACCTGCTGACTATATTTTTCTTCATCCTGATCAATAATCTGATCGGCCTGATTCCGGGTTCTGCAAATGTTACCGGTAATATTTCTTTTACCCTGGTACTGGGTGTGATCAGTTTCTTTGTGATCCTGTTCAGCACCAACAGGCATTTCTGGGCACATATTTTTAACCCTCCTGTACCCGGTTTTGTTAAGCCGATCCTGGTACCTGTGGAGTTCCTGGGAATTTTCACCAAACCTTTTGCATTGATTGTCCGTCTTTTTGCCAACATGGTAGCGGGTCACATCATCATTACCTGTTTCATTATGCTGATCTTTATTTTCGGCGCAATGAGCAAGGTTGCCGGAATCGGTTTTACTCCCGTTTCCCTGGCGTTCACCATTTTCATTTATTTCATAGAGATATTGGTTGCGTTTATTCAGGCGTTCATCTTTACCAATCTGACTGCCGTGTTCATTGGTCAGTCGATGGAAGGTGCTCACCACGATGAAGCGCATCATTAATTTTTTCATTCATTAAAACAAACAGTATGTCAGTAATTAACACTTTGTTGGATGTTAGCATGAGCCACTTAGGTGGAGCTATCGGTGCAGGTTTGGCTGCAATTGGTGCCGGTATCGGTATCGGTCAAATCGGTAAAGGCGCTGTAGAAAGCATCGCCCGTCAGCCGGAAGCGTCTAACGACATCCGTGCGAACATGATCCTGACTGCCGCATTCGTAGAGGGTGTTGCCCTTTTTGCGGTTATCGCAGGTATCCTGGCTGTATTGAAAGCCTAGTAGCACAAAATCATTACTGCACTGCGCGCACAGGGCAAACGGTGCAGTAATCTTTATCAACTTTACTTCGAACTAAATATATTTTATGGAACTGTTATTACCCGGGTTAGGATTGTTGTTCTGGACTTTGATCGCATTCCTGGTTGTATTCTTTCTGCTGAAAGCATTTGCCTGGAAGCCGATCCTCGCTTCTCTGAAAGAAAGAGAAACCGGCATTGCTGATGCAATTGCTTCTGCAGACAAAGTAAAGTCTGAAATGGCCGCATTGAAGAATGAGAATGAGGCATTGATGACCAAGGCCCGTGAAGAAAGAGCCGTAATGATCAAGGAAGCCAAAGAAACAGCCGACAAGATGATTGCCGATGCCAAGGACAAAGCAAAGTCTGAATACGACCGCATTGTTGCTGATGCTCAAACCGCCATTCTTCAGCAGAAGAATGCTGCACTGACCGATGTGAAAAACCAGGTTGGTTCGTTGGTAATCGAAGTGGCTGAGAAAGTATTGAGCCGTGAATTATCCAACAAAGCAGACCAGGAAAACTACATCAAACAATTAACCGAAGGCGCTAAATTGAATTAATCCATGCCGAATCCAAGATTAGCAGACAGATACGCCAAGAGCCTGATTGACCTTGCAACTGAAAAAGGCCAGTTAGATGCTGTGCGTGAAGATATGCGCTATATTCAGGGAGTGTGCAATGCAAGCCGTGAATTCCTGAACATGCTCCGCAGTCCGGTGATTAAATCTGATCAGAAAGAAAAGATGGTGTCTGCCGTTACTGCCGGTAAAGTAAGTGAACTGACTATAGCTTTTAATAATTTATTGGTCAAAAAAGGACGCGAAGGTGATTTACCTGAAATAGCTTCCGCTTATATTAACCAGTACAATGCGTTGAAGGGTATTCATAAAGTAAAGCTGACAACAGCAGTAGCTGTTTCAGATGAACTGAAGAAGTCTATCGAAGCAAAAGTGCAGGCAGCCAATGGGTTTGGTACAGTGGAACTGGAAACAGTTACGAAGGAAAGCCTGATTGGTGGGTTTGTACTGGAGTTCAACAACAAGCTGGTGGATGCCAGTATTGCGCATGATCTCCGCGAAATCAAAAAGCAGTTTAGCACAAATATTTACGTACAGAGCATCAGATAATTTTTACAAAAATTTTTTAAACAATACAAAATGGTAGACATTAAACCAGATGAAATATCAGCGATACTGAGACAGCAGCTCAGTAATTTCAACGCTTCCGCAGAACTGGAGGAAGTAGGTACCGTATTGCAGGTGGGTGATGGTATTGCCCGTGTGTACGGACTGAACGGCGTAAGAAGTGGTGAGCTGGTTACTTTCGAAAACGGTGTTAAAGCAATTGCCCTGAACCTTGAAGAAGACAATGTGGGTGTGGTATTGATGGGAGACAGCGGGTCTATTAAAGAAGGTGCCAAGGTGAAGAGAACCGGCCAGATCGCTTCAATCAAAGTGGGTGAAGGCGTTGTAGGACGTGTAATCAACACCCTGGGTGAACCGATCGATGGTAAAGGACCTATTACTGGTGAACTGTACGAAATGCCGCTGGAGCGTAAGGCACCCGGTGTAATTTATCGTGAGCCGGTAAAAGAACCCTTACAGACTGGTATCAAGGCGATCGATGCCATGATCCCTGTTGGTCGTGGTCAGCGTGAGCTGGTAATCGGCGACCGTCAGACCGGTAAAACCGCCATCTGTGTGGATACCATTATCAACCAGAAAGAATTTTACGATGCAGGAAAGCCTGTATATTGTATATATGTTGCAGTTGGTCAGAAAGCTTCTACTGTGGCTGGTGTAATGAAAACACTGGCAGACAACGGTGCTATGGCTTATACCACCATCGTTGCAGCTTCTGCATCTGATCCTGCTCCATTGCAGTTCTACGCACCGTTTGCTGGTGCTGCCATTGGAGAATTCTTCCGCGATACCGGTCGTCCTGCCCTGATCATTTACGATGATCTGTCTAAGCAGGCAGTTGCTTATCGTGAAGTATCCCTCTTGCTGAGAAGACCTCCGGGCCGTGAAGCATATCCTGGAGACGTATTCTATCTCCACAGTCGTTTGTTGGAAAGAGCGGCAAAAGTAATTGCCAACGATGAGGTTGCTAAGAACATGAACGATCTTCCTGATTCTATCAAGCACCTGGTAAAAGGTGGTGGTTCTCTGACTGCATTGCCAATTATCGAAACACAGGCGGGCGACGTATCTGCTTATATCCCAACCAACGTAATCTCCATTACCGATGGTCAGATCTTCCTGGAAGGTAACCTCTTCAACGCAGGTATCCGTCCGGCGATCAACGTAGGTATCTCTGTAAGCCGTGTGGGTGGTAATGCTCAGATCAAATCCATGAAGAAAGTAGCCGGTACCCTGAAACTTGATCAGGCCCTGTACCGTGAGCTCGAAGCCTTCTCTAAATTTGGTGGAGACCTCGATGCTGCAACCAAGTCTGTAATTGACAAAGGTGCAAGAAATGTGGAAATCCTGAAGCAGGCTCAATACACTCCATTTACCGTAGAAAAGCAGGTTGCGATCATCTACCTTGGTACACAGGGGCTGCTGCGCGATGTTGCTGTTAGAAAGGTGAAGGATTTTGAAGCACACTTCCTCACAGAAATGGAAAACAAATTACCAGATGTACTGGCCGAGTTCAAAAAAGGCAATCTTCCTGAAGATGGCCTGAAGAAGATGACCGATCTGGCTGCCGGCCTGATTCCTCAGTACAAATAAGCACATACTATTCCTGATATTCAATCCCGTTCGGTTCTGCCGGACGGGATTTTTTAATGCTGGCATTCAAAACGTTGCAAAGACGGCGAGTATTAAAAACAAATTAAATTCATTTAATAATATAGTTTATAACATAAACTAGTCTATGTTTGTCGTCTCAAATTGATCCGATGAAACTGGCTATTATTATTGTTTTGACGTTTTTATGCTCCTATTGCCTTACTGCGCAGGTATTGGTGACCGGTTCGGTTCGCGACAACAAGGGCAGGATACTGGCTGGTGCATCTGTTACACTCAAGGGTACATATGATGGAGGCAACGCCGATTCTACCGGAAGATTCAGCTTCAAGACAGTGGAGAAAGGTAGTTTTATGCTGGTGGCGGCCAACATGGGTTACAATACGGTTGAGATTCCGGTTCTGCTGTCTGGTGAGCCAGTTCAGGTAAATTTTTCGCTGAAGGAAGCATTCGATGAACTGAAGGCTGTAGTGATTACCGCCGGCTCTTTTGTTGCCAGTGATAAGAGAAAAGGAACGGTGTTGAAACCGCTGGATATTGCCACCACTGCCGGAGCCGTTGCCGATATTGCTGCTACGCTTCAAACCCTTCCGGGTGCACAGCGGGTGGGGGAGCAGGATGGATTGTTCATTCGGGGTGGAAGTGCCGAGGAAGCCAAAATTATGATTGATGGGGCAGTAGTAAATAATTTCTTTTACAGCGCTGTTCCGGGTATTGCACAAAGAGGTCGTTTCTCTCCTTTTCTGTTCAGTGGTACCGTGTTTAGTACGGGTGGCTATTCAGCTGTTTATGGCCAGGCGCTGAGCAGTGTATTGAGCCTGGAAAGTGTTGATATACCTGAACGAAGCGAAGTGCAGATTGGTCTGTCGCCCATTTTTGGAAGCGCGGGTTTTCAGGAGGTTACTAAAAACAAAAAATCCAGCTATGGGTTCAGTTACAACTGGATTAATCTCAGTCTGTACCAAAAGCTGGTTCCCCAGGCGCCGGATTATTTCAAAGCGCCGGATTTACACACGGTCGATGCCAACTTTCGTTTTAAAACAAAGGGCAATGGCATGATTAAAATGTATGCGTACTTCAACACAGCTGATTTAGGTATCCGAAATCCTTCGCTCGACAGCATTGGATTGAAGAATGCTTTCAGCCTGAATAATAAAAACTTTTTTACCAATATCAGCTTCCGTCAATCACTGGGAAATGGCTGGAAACTCAATACCGTGGCCAGTATCAGCTACAACAAGGATCAGATAAGGAACGAGGTGCAAAATGCAGATAATCAAACAACCCCGGTTACCCATATTCCGGAAATAGACTACAATCATTACCGGCTGAACAACCACCAGTGGATGATACAGGCTCGTGCTGTTGCGGATAAACGCTTTGGTGCAATCAATACATTGCGTTTTGGCACAGAAATCTGGAACAACGCCGACAGCTTCCGCTACAGCAACCAGGATGGTATATTCCCTTCCGCCGTTCTTGATTTTTATACTGCCGGCTTTGCGGAAATGGATCTTTACATTACCAACGACCTGGCTTTTCGTCCGGGACTGAGGGCGGAACACAGCGGATTGCTGAATAAATGGAACCTGGCTCCCCGTGCAGCTTTGTCTTACAAGCTGGGGCCCAACAACCAGCTGACTGCCGATTATGGTATATTCCGGCAAACACCCGACAGAAGGTTCCTGATGAACAATACCAATTTCGATTTTCTCAGGGCCGATCACTATATACTTACCTATCAGCATATTTCTCCCGGTTATACTTTCCGGATCCAGGCTTTCTATAAAGACTACCGGAGTTTACTTAAAACCGATGATGCCCTTCGCAATGCAACAGGAACTAATGGAAGCGGATATGCGCAGGGATTAGAGTTTTTCTGGAGAGATAAAAAAACATTCAAAGGCTTCGACTACTGGATATCTTATTCCTACCTCGATACCAAACGCAATTACAACAATTATCCAATGTCTGCTATGCCAACTTTTGCGGCAACACACAGCGGGAGCGTAGTACTTAAAAAATTCTGGGTGAAGCAAATGTTTGGCATGAACTGGAGCTGGAACTGGAGTACCGGAAGACCTTACTACAATCCCAATTTGCCGGCATCTGAATTTTTGAGCAACAGAACCATCGCATACAGCAGCAATAATTTCAGCCTGAACTGGCTTCCTAAAATAGGCAAAGCCAATTCGGTGGTAGTGGTGGGTATCAATAATGTATTCAACGAACTGCAGATTTTCGGATATAATTACAGCAGCCGGGTAAAAGATGGAAACGGGAAACTGATCAGCGCTGCTGTGGTTCCCCCGGCACCGCGTACGTTCTTTTTGGGTTTATTCCTAAGCTGGGGAGTAGACAGAACACAACAACAGATAAATTCCAATTTATAATCATTCAAAACCACCATCAATCATTATGAAAAAACTATTTCTGATTGCAGTCTTGCTGGTTGCAGGATTTGCGAATGCACAAAGCAGGTATGAGGGAGCCATGGAAAAAGGACTGGCTCAATTAAAGGATGCCAAAACTCCGGCGGAAATGCTGGCGGTATCTGCTTTCTTTGAACGGGTGGCCGATGCGGAGAAAGACAAATGGCTACCTTATTATTATGCTGCCCGAACCAATATTCTCGGTGGCTGGATGGATCCCAAAGCCGATAAGGATCAATCTGCTGAAAAATCAAAAGAACTGATTGCAAAAGCTGAATCACTGGAGCCCAACAATTCAGAAATTTTTTGCCTAAAGCAGCAGGTGGCCGTTCAACAGTTAACCGTGGATGCCATGAGTCGCTGGCAAACCTATGGTGCAGTTGCCGCTGAAGCAATTGCCAAAGCGAAGGCTGCTGATCCCCAAAACCCCAGACCTTATTTGCTGGAAGGGCAGTACCTGTTGAACGTGCCGGAAGCATTTGGTGGCGGAAAGGCTGTTGCTAAAAAGTTATTGGAAAAATCGCTGGCGCTGTTCGGTTCCTATAAACCGGCTTCTCCTCTTTATCCGGACTGGGGAAAAGAACTGGCTGAGAAAACCCTGGCGGCCTGTCAGTAATTTGTGTATCTGATTTTGCCCCGCTGATCATAGCGGGGCTATCTTTATCTTGTAGAATCATTTTTTAGTTCCGGTACCCAACGCTTCTGCTGCATTCCGGAATAGAGGGTTGAAGGAAAGGCAAAAATCCGTAATTGCATGAGTGAAGAAAAAAAACTAACCGAAAAAGAAAGTCTGCAACTGATTGCAGACATGATCAAAAAAGCAAAGGGAAGCTATCACGATACCGGGATAGGCTCGCTTTTATGGGGCAGTGTTGTAGGCATTGCTTCTTTTATGACCTATTTGCAAAGCATTTATAAATTCAGTATTGGCTTTGACATCTGGCTGATTGTAGTAGCGGCCATTATTCCGCAGATATGGATATCTGTTCAGGAAAAAAAGCAAACCCGGGCCAAGCAATACGACGATGATACTGTGGATGCAGTATGGCTGGTTTTCGGAATCTGCATATTCAGTTTGAGCTTTTATCAGATGGTGATTCCGGACGCTACTATCCGCCTGATGCAGGGGCAGGGAGTGGAGTTGATTAAAAGATATACTGATGGTTCTAAGCCCGATGAGGCACTCCGGCCATTTGCCCCAAGCTTTTATTCGATCTATCTTCTGCTCTATGCATTTCCCACGCTTGTAACGGGAATTGTAAAAAAATTCCGTCCCATGACCCTGGGTGCATTGCTGACCTATGTGCTCTTTGTTATATCTTGTTTTACGCCGGCAAATCAGGATATGTTGCTGGGTGGAATTGCGGCAATTGTATGCTGGTTTATTCCCGGAATCATCTTAAGACGAAAATACCTGGCTGGAAGGGCTGCTGCCAATGTTTAAAGAATTAGATCCCATATTACATTCCCAGTTGCGTTTGGCGGTAATGAGCCTGCTCATTGGTGTAAAAGAGGCAGATTTCACCTTTATCCGTGAAAAAACAAATGCTACTGCCGGAAACCTCAGCGTGCAGGTGCAGAAACTGCGGGATGCCGGGTATATAGAGGTGGTGAAGCAGTTCAAAGACAATTATCCGCAAACCACCTGTAAGATTACCCCAAAGGGCATTCAGGCATTTGAAGAATATGTTAAAGCCCTGCAGGAATACCTGAAAACAGGTTAAACATCTTCCTGAGTTTTGCGTTATACAAAGCAATGCAGGACATTGTAAAAGTTGCTCATCTTACCAAGCGGTTTAATCAACTGACTGCTGTAAACGATCTTTCCTTTACAGTAAGGTCGGGTGATGTTTATGGTTTCCTGGGACAGAATGGGGCCGGGAAAAGCACCAGCATACGGATGCTCCTGACCCTGATTACGCCTACGGAAGGCGATATTGAATTCTTCGGAATGTCGCTTAACCGGCACCGGAAAGAAATTCTGCAGCAGGTAGGTGCCGTGATCGAAAAACCCGATGTATACAAGTATCTGTCTGCATACGACAACCTCAAGCTCTTTGCCCGGCTCAGCGGTATGCACCCTTCCCGGGCCGTACTTATGAACCAGCTGGAAATGGTGGGTCTGGCAGGCAGGGCCAATGATCCAGTAAAAACCTTTTCTCAGGGGATGAAACAGCGATTGGGCATTGCCATTGCCCTGGTACACAATCCGGGTTTGATTGTGCTGGATGAACCCACCAACGGTCTCGATCCGCAGGGTATTGCAGACATCCGTAACCTGATTCTTTTCTTAAGCAGGGAAAAGAAGAAAACCATTATTGTTTCTTCTCACCTGCTCAACGAGATTGAGCAGATTGCTACCCGGATGCTCATCATCGATAAAGGCTGTAAACTGGTTGAAGGCGCTACTTCCGAATTACTCAACAGTACACAGGTGGTACTTCAGTTGAATACAGCAAACAATTCACAGACCCTGAAAATATTGCAGGGTAGCAGTTGGGCAGATCGGCTGAAACCCATGCGCGACGGACAGCTTATTCTTGGATTAAACCGGAATGAGATTCCGGAATTAAACCGTTTCCTGGTGGGCATGCAGGTAGAAGTACTCCTGTTGCAGCCGAGAAATAATCTCGAAGACTATTTTTTACAAATAACAGCAGGGAAGCAGCATGTGGACGCATTTACAAATTGAGCTTTATAAAATATTCCGCCGGCCAAGAACCTATCTTGCGTTTGCAGCCATCACCGCTTTAATTGCAGTGATTCAGGTTGGCTTATTCATGGATGGAAAGGAATACACCGAATTTGTAATGGCCGATTTTGAAGGGTCTTTTTCGGTAGATGGTAAAATCCTGAACGGCTATTTCATTTGCTATGTGATACTTCAGTTGCTGCTTGTACATGTGCCGTTGTTGATTGCCCTGATTGCCGCAGACATGATTTCCGGAGAGGCCAATATGGGAACTTTGCGGGTCTTGCTTACCAAGCCGCACTCGCGTTCAGCCATTGTGCTGGCTAAGTTTATGGCTTCCGTAGTGTATACCCTGTTGCTACTGATCTGGATTGCCGTACTCGGACTTTTCGTAAGTATGTGGGTGTTTGGAACAGACGATCTTTTTCTGATGAAAAGCAGTTATGTGGTGATTGTAAAAGAGTCCGACGTTTTCTGGCGATATGCCGGAGCCTTTTGCTTTGCGGCACTTTCCATGGTTACGGTTGCTGCCCTTGGCTTTTTCCTGTCTTTTTTTGCAGAGAATTCCATCGGCCCCATTGTTGCTACCATGAGTGTGATTATTGTTGCTACCATACTCAGTACCATGAATATTCCCATTTTTAATACCATCAAGCCTTTCCTTTTTACCACGCATATGATTACCTGGAAAGAGTTTTTTGATTTTAAAGTGAATGATGCGAATGAAGCCATTATTGGTTCCATACAGAACCCGGATAAAATCATCCGGTCTTCATTGGTGCTGGTAGCACACATCATTGCTTTTGTGGGCGCAGCTGTGCTGGTGTTCCGCAAAAAAGATATTTTAAGCTGATAACATGATGAAACAAATTGTCCATATCACAAAAATTGCCTGCTTTTTCTTATTGCTCTTCATTGGTTCTGCAACAGCTGCATATGCTCAGGATGTAACGGAACTGGTGATGAAAGTAAAAGCTAAGCTGGATCAGGTAAACGACTATACCGCCACGGGTAAAATGAAAACCGATGTTGCTTTCATTAAAGCGCCGGTAGGCTCCATTAAGGTATTTTACAGAAAACCCAATTTATTCCGCCTGCAACGCAATGGGGGTATTTCCGTGTTGCCCAAGGGCGGGGTGAGTGTTAATATGGGCAATATGATTGTATCCGACGGATTTACCGCGCTGGATGCCGGAACGGGAATGATAGGCAAAATCAAGGCAAGAATTGTAAAGCTGTTGCCTGCAGGCGACAACAATGATGTGATTCTGTCTACGCTCTATATTGATGAGGCCAATTTGCTGATCCTGAAATCGGTTACCACTACCCGAGAAAACGGTACTTATGAAATGGAAATGAATTATGGAAAATTTGCTTCATTCGGATTGCCCGATAAAGTAAGTTTCAGTTTTAATACAAAAGACTACAAATTGCCTAAGGGTATTACTATGGAATTTGACGATACAGATGCAGCGGTAAAGGAAAAAATGAAAGGTAAAAAAGGAAGAGTGGAAATTACCTATGCCGCATACGAAATCAACAAAGGCATTGCTGCCGCATTCTTTAAATAAGCGCGTTGAATCCGATCAGAATAATTCCACCGACCAGCTTCTGTTGAATTGTTCTCCCGGTAAAAGCAGTTGTATCCCCTCTTTCTTTTTGATGTTTCCTGTGCTGTTTACATGATCTGCAATGCCACACCAGGGCTCAATGCATACAAAGTCTGCATCTTTAGCACTCCAGATACCCATATAAGGAAACTGCTGGTAGGAAAATGTAAATCCATGTGCTGTTTTACTGTGGCGCAGTGATATAGCTGTTGAATTCAGTCCTTTGAATACCAGGGCATCTCCGTAAAACAACGATTTGGAGAGCTCGATCCGGTCGTTGTTGTGAAAAAAAGGTACCGGCGCTGTTTCAATTAAACCGTCCGGTGATAATGGCCATTGCCCGGTTGTTTCCTTGTTGCTGAATTGCAGGTAATAGTCATTGAAATTGGTTCCTTCTACCAGGGGCACTTTAAAGGCAGGATGTGCACCCACCGAAAAGAAAATGGGTTTGATGTCGATATTGGTTACCTGATAATGACAAGTCAGTACATTCCGGTCAATGGTATAGGTAATGGTAAAGCGGAATAAAAACGGATACTGCTCCTGTGTACGTTCATTTGCATCCAGCGTAAAGCTGAGGCTATCCTGTGTGTGTGCAGTAAGTGAAAATATAAGATCCCTTGCAAACCCGTGCCTGCCAAGCTGGTAAGAACTGCCGTTGTAAGTATAGCTGTTGTTTTTAAGGCCTCCTACAATGGGAAACAACACCGGGCTTTTCTTTCCCCAGAATGCAGGATCACCGCTCCAGAGATATTCCAGTTGATTGGACTTGTTGAAAATACTTTGCAGTTCAGCTCCTTTTTGGGCTACACGGATTTGGAGCTGGCTGTTTTCTAGTTGCATCATAGTATACGCTATCCTTCTGTTTCTTCAATTCGTTCATCAACTGCATTGGCCAGCATCCGGGCGCTGATTTTTTTCAGCGGGTTCTGCCTCATTTCGGCATATCCATAGCGCTTTCGGATAATTTCGAGGCATTCGAATGTGGCTGCCAGAAACGAGCTGTGCTCTGCTTTTCCCTTTCCGGCTATATCAAATGCTGTTCCGTGGTCGGGGCTTGTTCTTACCACAGGAAGACCTGCGGTATAGTTTACGCCCTCTCCAATAGCCAGTGATTTAAAGGGAATCAGCCCCTGGTCGTGGTACATGGCGAGTACTGCATCAAATTTTTCGTATTGGCCTCTCGCAAAAAATGCATCGGCGCTATAGGGCCCAAATGCCAGCATGGTATTTCTGGCTTCTTTGATTGTAGGCCGGATGATTTCTTCTTCCTGTTTGCCAATCAGTCCCTCATCACCTGCATGGGGGTTTAAACCCAATACGGCAATCCTCGGTTTATCAATTCCAAAATCCTTTTGTAAACTGTTGTGCATGATCTTTAACTTGCTCAGGATATTTTCGCGGGTGATGTACTTGGATATATCTGCTACTGTTACATGTTCGGTTACCAGGCCTACACGCATATTCTCTGCCACCAGCAGCATCAGTACATCCGGAACATTAAAGTAAGCCTTGAAATAAGGGGTGTGGCCACTGTAATTGAAATTTTCGGACTGGATGTTTTTTTTGTGAATCGGAGCAGTAACCAATCCCTGGATCTGTCCTTCCTTCAGGGCCTTTGTGGCTTCCTGAAGCGAAAGCAGTGCATATTTTCCGCCGGTTTCGTTGAGTTGTCCGGGAGTAATGGCCACTTCTTCTTCCCAAACATTGAAAATATTGACCTGTTTGGGGTTGATGCGACTGTATTCCCGGATACTGGTATAGTTGAAATTGGAATCCGGCAAACTTTTTCTGTAGAAATTGAGTGTTTTGTTGCTTGCAAATACAACCGGGGTACATATATCCAGCAATCGCTGGTCCGACAGCGTTTTGATAATCAGTTCCATTCCGATCCCGTTCAGGTCGCCGCAACTGAAGCCAATTACCGGTTTTTGCAATTCGTTACTCATTGGTCTTTATTTAGGATGCTAAAATACTAATTTTGCAGGCATGCAATATACGCTCAAAAAATCGCTGGGTCAGCATTTCCTCACCGACGAAAAGGTTTGTACCAAAATTCTGTCTGCACTGAAGGAAGACCCTTTTGAGCAACTGCTGGAAGTTGGTCCCGGTGGCGGGGCACTTACCCGGTTCCTGTTTCCGCTGGAAGGCGTCCGTTTTAAAGCCGTTGAACTGGATACTGAGAAAATCCTGTATCTGAAACATACCTACCCGATATTGGAGGATAAGCTCATCGAAGGCAGTATACTGGACATTCCGGTTCCCTTTGAAGGGCCGTTTACCCTGGTAGGTAATTTTCCCTATAATATTTCCACCCAGATTGTTTTCCGGTTACTGGAATGGAAAAACCAGGTGCCGGTAATGATTGGCATGTTTCAGAAAGAAGTAGCGGAGCGCATTGTATCTCAGCCAAACACCAAAGTGTATGGAATTCTGAGTGTACTGGTTCAGGCTTTTTATGAAGTGGAATACCTGTTCGATGTGCCTCCCGGCAGTTTCAATCCCCCTCCCAAAGTGACCAGTGGAGTGATTCGCCTGAAAAGAAAACCGGAGCCGGTACACATGAAATCGGAACGAGCCCTCTTTACCCTGGTTAAAGCGGCGTTTAATCAACGCCGGAAAATGTTGCGGAATCCGCTCAAGCCTTTTTTTGATGCGGCAGTTTTACAGGAAACCATTTTTACAAAAAGGGCTGAACAGCTGACCGTAGAAGACTTTGCCGCGCTCACTTTCAGGATGGGACAACAGCAGCAAAACCCTCCTGAATCAGGAGCAGATGGATTAATAGAAACAGAATAACAGTTTATGAAGCAGAAAGTAATCATTACGGCACCGGCACATCCCTGGTTGCAGGAGCGCCTGCAGCAGCAAGGATATGAAGTGATTTATGCTCCGGCTGTTTCCTATGAGGAATTACTGGTACGGATCACAGACGCCACCGGCCTGATAGTAACCACCCGGTTGAAAATTGATACCGTCATGATAGACGCTGCAAAACAACTGAAATGGATCGGCAGGCTGGGCAGTGGAATGGAACTGATCAATGTAGACTATGCGGTTGCAAAAGGCATCCGATGTGAAAGCAGCCCCGAGGGAAACCGAAATGCCGTGGCAGAACATGCGTTGGGCTTGTTGCTGAACCTGATGAACCGCATCCATACCAGTTATGAAGAAGTGAAACAGGGTTTGTGGCTGCGCAACGAAAACAGAGGCGATGAATTAAGTGGCAAAACAGTTGGTATCATCGGTTACGGCCATACCGGCAGCGCATTTGCCCGCTTACTGGGTTCGTTTGGTGTGATGGTGCTGGCACATGATAAATACAAATCCGGTTTTGCGCAGGATCACGTTCGGGAAGCAGCTCCGGACCAGATTTTCCGCTATGCCGATGTGGTGAGCCTTCACCTGCCACTTACTGCAGAAACCCATCATTATGCCAATGAGGCCTTCTTTAATTCCTTCGAAAAAAAGCCCTACTTCCTGACTACCTGCAGGGGCAAGGTAACCGATACCAATGCCCTGCTGAATGCCCTGGAGCAGGGAAAGATCCGGGCTGCAGGACTGGATGTGCTGGAAAATGAAAAACCGACCACCTATGCTATGGAAGAGCAGGCGCAATTGAACCGATTAATCGCATTTCCTCAGGTAATTGTTACGCCGCATATTGCCGGCTACAGCCAGGAGGCTTACCTTAAAATGGCTCAGATTTTGGCCGAAAAATTAGGTATTTAAGCTCCGTAGCCTTATTTTCAGTATCTTTGTGTATATGCAACGCCGCAGTCAAATGTGGCGTTGTATTTTTTTTATCACCCATAAAGCATGAGTATGAGCGAGAACATTATGTATGTTACGAAAGAGACATTTGAAAAAATGCGTGAAGACCTGCATCGCATGAAGTCCGTGGACCGCCCTGCTGCCTCAAGAGCTATTGCGGAAGCGAGGGAAAAGGGAGACTTGAAGGAAAACGCCGAATACGATGCGGCCAAAGAGGCTCAGGGCATGCTTGAGGCCAAAATCAAGCAGCTGGAGGGCGCTATTGCAAATGCTAAAATTGTGGATACCAGTGCCATCGATACAAGTAAAGTAACCATATTAACCAGGGTAACCATTACCAATATGGCTACCAAAAAAACCGTAACCTACCAGATTGTGGGAGAGAAGGAAGCCGATCTGAAAGCAGGAAAAATTTCCGTGGGATCTCCTATCGGAAAAGGCCTGATGGGTAAGGTTAAAGGGGAAGTAGCCGAGATACAGGCACCCAATGGGATTATGAAATTTAAAGTAGAAGACATAACGGTATAATCTATGACCATTTTTTCAAAAATCATTGCCGGCGAAATACCTGCTTATAAGATAGCAGAGAATGATCATTTCTTTGCTTTCCTCGACATATTTCCACTGGTAAAAGGGCATGTGTTGGTGGTTCCTAAAGCAGAAACGGATTGTTTTTTTGACCTCAGCGCCAATGAGCTTTCCGAGATTCTGGTATTTGCACAACCAATTGCTAAAGCCATTGAAAGGGCATTCCCCTGTAACCGCTGTGGATTGAGTGTGGTAGGACTGGAAGTGCCGCATGCACACCTGCACCTGGTTCCGATCAATAGTGCAGACGATTTGAATTTCAACAGACCCAAGCTCAGTCTTTCTGCCGTAGAACTCCAGGAAGTTCAGCAGGCCATTCTGAAAGAGCTGGCATAATTGTTTCCGGGAAAGGATGAGACAGTAACCTGTCTTATCCTTTTACCCTGGAAGGATTCCGGGATATAAATGCCCCCCAACCCTCCGATTTTTTTGCTGTTTTTTTACTGGGTTTGACCGTCGTTTTTGGCACGGGCGCAACAAGCTGATAATGATGGCAAAGCGCTACAGACAAGGCATCTGTGGCATCGTAATGCACTGGTTTTTCGCTGATCTGTAAAATAGTCTGGAGCATTTTCCATACCTGGTCTTTGTCGGCATTGCCATTTCCGGTGATGGATTGTTTTACTTTCCGGGGAGCATATTCCGTTACGGGAACCCCGGCCTGCATGGCGGCAGCAATGGCCACGCCCTGCGCCCTCCCCAGCTTCAGCATACTTTGTACGTTTTTTCCAAAGAAAGGCGCTTCGATGGCAAAATAGCCGGGTTGGTAGGTTTTGATCAATTCACTAACCCGGGTGTGAATCATTTCCAGCCGGGCATAGATGTCCTTTTCTTTGGTGAGTTTCAGTACATCCATGGCCAGTACGGAGAGCTTGCCCTTGCTTACGCCCAGTAAGGCATAGCCCATCAGCTGGGTGCCCGGGTCGATGCCCATTATGACAGAATCGTATTTCATTTGCGGGGTGAAAATAAGCATTTATAAACTCTGTAAAGCCCCTAGTGGATACTGACCTATCTTTGCATAAATCCTTCTCTTGAATAAGCGTCAAAAAAATATACTGAACTATGTTGTAGGACCGGTTTTATTTCTGTGGCTGTCTTATTCCATTTATAAACAGATCGAACACCAGAGCGATGTTCAGCAGTCATGGGACATGATTCTGGCTGCCTTGTATGAGCACGATGGCTGGAAACTGTACCTGGTTATCGGGCTGATGCTGGTGAACTGGGGTATTGAAGCCAGGAAATGGCAATTGCAGGTTAAAGGAATTGAATCCATTTCGTTCATGAATGCATTCCGCGCTATCCTGGCGGGTCAGGCACTGGGGTTCAATACCGTGAACAGGGTCGGAGAATCTGCAGGCAGAGCGGCCTTTCTTGAAGATGGGAACCGTATCAGGGGAGTAGTATTGTCTTTTGTAGGCAGCATGGCCCAGATCATTGTTACTTTCATGATGGGAGCCATTGCGCTTTGGTATATGCGGGTGTATATCCTGAGCGGTCAGCAGCAATTGCAGGGACTGTCTGCATTTTGGCTGGATGGACTAATTTATGTTATTGCTATTGGGATCCTTTTGTTTACCCTTGCTTATTTCAGGCTGGCTGGTCTGATCGAGTTGCTCGAAAAAATTCCCCTTGTTGCAAAGAATCGTTTTTTTGTAGAGAAGCTGGAGGATTTTCACTGGAAGGAACTGACCCATATACTGCTGCTTTCCTTTGCACGTTACCTGGTATTTATTGTACAGTATGTTCTTTTGCTGGATGTATTTCATGTACAGGTGGCATGGCCTGATGCTGCAGCCCTGGTAGGTGTTATGTTTCTGGTGCTGGCAATTGTGCCCACCATTGCATTAGCCGAATTGGGGTTCAGGGGAAAAGTGAGTTTGTTGTTGTTTGGTGTGGTAAGCAATAATACCATTGGCATTATTGCCACTGCTGCGGGTATCTGGTTAATTAACTTAATCCTGCCTGCAATTGCAGGTAGTTTGTTTATATTAGGTGTAAGAATTTTCAGAAACAATAAATGATCGAACAGTGAAAAAAATATTACTGCTGTTGCTGATTTTATCCGGAGCTATTTCTCTTTCTGCAGGGGATGATTTTTGTGGCATCCGGAACAATGCTTTCCAGGAAGGTGAAAGTGTGAGCTACAATGTTTTCTATTCTGTGATTGGCCTGTATGTGAATGCGGGCACGGCCAATTTTTCGGTTGGGCTGGAAAAGTTTGGTCATAAGCCGGTATACCATGTAACTGGGGTGGGTACTTCCAACAGCAGCTACGATTGGATATTTAAGGTACGGGACAAGTACGAAACCTTTATTGATACCAGCACCATGCAACCCCTCAAGTTCCTGCGGAATGTGGAAGAGGGCGGCTACAAGATCAATGAGAATGTTACTTTCAATAAAGACCAGAATATTGCCGTAACCACCAAGGGTGTTTTTAAAGTTCCGGCCTGTATACAGGATGTGCTGAGCTCGATTTACTATGCAAGAAATATCGATTTCTCCAAATACAAAGTAGACGATAAGATTCCTTTCACCATGTTTCTCGACAACGAAGTGTACAATCTTTACATCAAGTACCTGGGTAAGGAAGAAATTAAAACCAAGTATGGAAAATTCAGGGCTATTAAATTCAAGCCGCTGCTGGTAAAAGGAACCATCTTTTCGGGTGGAGAAAAAATGACTGTATGGGTTACCGATGATGCCAACCACGTGCCGTTGCGGATCGAAAGCCCAATTGTGATTGGGAGCATAAAAGTAGATATGATGGGGTACAAGAACCTCCGCTATCCCATGAGTTCCCTGATTTCCTTCCGCTAGTTCAACATATTAAATGCTATTCAGCTTAAAGGTATCCTTCACACGGATACCTTTTTCTGTTTCATGTACTGTGCAGCATTCATTTACCGGGTCGTGCTCAAAAAACAGGATGTATTTTTTGTCGGCTGCTTCCTGCAGGAACGATTTTTTTTCTTTCAGCGTTGTCAGCGGAAACATATCGTATCCCATGATGTAAGGCAGTGGAATATGTGCTGTAGACGGAAGCAGGTCGGCCATGTATACAATCGTTTTTCCTTTATAGGAAATCTGCGGCAGCATCATTTCTCCGGTATGACCATTCACAAATCGGATGGAGATTCCGTCTGCAAAAGGAACAGATCCCAGTAAACCATTGCTGTCGAAAGGAGCCGCAGGAAGATCGACCATGTGCAAACGGCCACTCTCCTGTATGGGCAATATGTTTTCTTTCAGGAAAGAAGCTTTTTCTCTGTCATTAGGTTGGATAGCCCAGTTCCAGTGTTGGGGATTGCTCCAGAAACGAGCATTGGGAAAGGCCGGAACCAATTGGTCTCCTGCTTTTTCGATGGTTCCTCCGCAATGATCAAAATGGAGATGGGTATGAAATACATCGGTAATGTCTTTTCTGCTGAAGCCATGTGCTGCCAGCGAACCGTCGAGGCTGTCGTTTCCGTTCAGGTAATAGTGTCCGAAGAATTTTGCATCCTGCTTATTGCCCATGCCTGTATCTACCAGGATCAGCCGGTCGTTCGTTTGAATCAGTAAACTTCTTAAAGCCCAGTTGCAGAGATTATTTTCATCTGCAGGATTCAGTTTGTTCCAGATACTCTTGGGAACCACGCCAAACATGGCGCCGCCATCCAGTTTAAAATAACCGGTATTGATGCTATAAAGTTTCATGCTTGTGAATTTTCTTTTGAAGAACGGCTGCGGTATACAAAATAACAAGACCTACCACAAAAAACACAACCAGTGCCAGTACAGAATTTCTTTGTGTGCCGGTAAACTCGTTGATATAGCCAAAGCTGAGCATGCCTATTACAATGGATATTTTTTCTGTTACATCATAAAAACTGAAAAACGAAGTAGTGTCTTTGGTTTCGGGCATTAGTTTGGCATAGGTACTCCTGCTCAGCGCCTGAATGCCTCCCATTACAAAACCCACCATGGTGGCCAGCCCATAGAAAGGCAGGATACCGTTTCTGGGCAGATAGTAACCGATTACACAAAGCACAATCCAAACGAGTACGGTAATCATCAATGCCCTGAAATTGCCCAGTTTTTTGGAAAGCAGGGCAATTGTATATGCTCCGGGGATCGCAATCAGTTGAATAATCAGGATGGCAATGATGAGGTTGGTGGTAGGGATATTCAGTTCGCTCTTTCCATACAGGGTGGCTACCAGCATAACGGTTTGTACGCCCATGTTGTAAAAGAAAAAGGAAAACAGGTAACGTTTAAGTACGGGCAGGTGTTTTACCTGTTGCCATACTTTATTCAGTTCCTTGTATCCCTTGGTAAAAATATCGGTATTGCTGCCGTTGCCAATAGGAGTACTGGCGGGTAATCTTCTAAGCGCAAACTGGCCAAATCCCCACCACCAGATGCCTACCAGCAGAAAAGAAATCTGGGAAGCCTTGCCCACAGTAATGCCAAAACTATCCGGGGACAACACAAATACAAAGCAGATGATTTGTAAAATCATACTGCCGGTATACCCCATGGCAAATCCCCTCGCACTTATCCTGTCCTGGTCTGCAGGTGCGGCAATTTCGGGGAGAAATGAATTGTAGAAAACCAGACTGTTCCAGAATCCGATACAGGCCAGAATCAGGCAGAGTAAACCAAACCAGAGATTGTGCGCGTCGAAAAAATACATCGAAGCGCAGGCAATGCTTCCCACAGTACAGAAGAAGAAAAGAAAATTTTTCTTGTTGCCCTTGTAGTCGGCAATGGAAGATAAAATGGGAGAGCTGATGGCTACCAGTATAAAAGCAACGGACAGTGCATAATTGTATAAAGCGGTATTCACAAACGACCTGCCGAAAAGCATCACGGAATCTACCTGGGTGTTTTCATTTCCATCGCCGGTAACTGCTTCGTAATAAGCCGGAAAAATAGTAGAAGTTATGACCAGGTTGTAGGCGCTGTTGGCCCAGTCGTACATGGCCCATCCGTTAATGACTTTTTTGCTGGCGGTTTTTATCATCGGAGATTAGTTTAAATGTCCGGTATAAATTAAGACAAGCAGAATAAGGCCCACCACAATTCTATACCAGCCGAACAGGCGGAATCCGTGCTTTTGCAGGAAGCCGATAAAGAAACGGATTGCCAGCATCGCAACAACGAATGCAACAAGGTTGCCCACACCCAGCAGGATCAGGTTCGATTTGGTAGTGATCAGTTCGGGACTGTTCTTGAATGCTTTCAGTAATTTATAGCCGGTGGCGGCTGCCATGGTAGGAACTGCAAGGAAAAAAGAGAATTCTGCTGCCAGGCTCCTCGTGAGTTTCTGCTGCATTCCGCCGATGATGCTGGAGGCGCTTCTGCTGATGCCCGGAATCATGGCAATGCACTGCCAGATACCAATTACAAAAGCCCTGGTATAACTGATGTCTTCTTCTTTCTCAATGGTATGTGTTTTAAACAGGGGGTCGATGAAGATCAGGATGATACCACCCACCAGCATGGAGATGGAAACTGTTAGCGGGCTTTCCAGCAGAGCATCAATTTTATCGTCGAAGATGTACCCCAGTACCAATGCCGGTACAACTGCAATCAGCAGTTTTACATAAAACTTCCAGTGGTTCAACGGAAAGAATTTTTTAAAGTACAACACAATCACAGAAAGGATGGCTCCCAACTGGATGGCTATTTCGAATAATTTGGTAAAGTCGTCTTTGGCAATTCCCATGAAAGAACTGGCAATAATCATATGCCCTGTGGAAGAGATCGGAAGAAATTCGGTGATGCCTTCAATAATGGCAATAACAACAGCTTCAAAAATGGTCATATCAGCAATGGGTTAAGAACAATTTGGGATTAAATATAAAGTTTGTGGCGGAATACCCGGAACAAAAAAAGCGGTCTGTTAGTGCCGCTTTTTAATAAGGTTGAGGGTGTTGCAAATCGGAATCAGGCAGTTTTATTGCTTTTTTTGAAAATGGCGTATACCTCCACCAGCAGGCCCAGTACAATCAGGATAGGGGCAACGGTGATGCGGACAGCGCCATATACTTCATTGGTATCAAAAACATTCGGGTCAGCACTTTTTCCGCCACTCATCAAGACCATGCCCAATGCAATGATTACGGCGCCAATGATCATCCAGGTATAATTTTCTTTTGCAAAAAGGGTATTGGCTTTATGAGGTTGATTGCTCATGGTTGTATAGTTTATAATATTTGAATGTAAATATAACAGGTTAATAGAGTTCGTCGAGTTTCATTTTAAGGTACTTCAGTACGCTGCGGTAGGTACTCAGCACCGAAATTCCTACGCCCAGTACCACCAAACCGCCAAAAAGCAGCAGGGTATGTTCCAGATTCCGGATGGCTTTTAACTGCGGGAACTGGCTTTCGGCCCAGCCGATCAGGGTAAACAGCAGCACAATGGCAATACCCGAACTGATCAGCCCGTTGATCAGGGCGCGGATATTCAGGGGTTTGGCAATGAAGCCCCTGGTGGCCCCTACCATCTGCATGGTTTTAATAAGAAAGCGGTTGCTGAACATGGCAAGGCGAATGGTATTGTCGATGCTGAAAATGACGATGATGCTCAGCACGATGGCCACAACCAGGAAAATCAGCCCTATTTTGGAGGCCCTTTCGTTGAGGTTGTTCACCAGCGACTGCGGATACTGGAGGTCCGTAATCTGGTTGCCGTAGGCGGCCATCAGATCGTCGGAAATTTTGGTAAGGCTGTCTTTGTTTACATATTCGGCCTTTGCATAAAAGTCGATGCTCTCCGGAAGGGGGTTTACATCCAGGATTTTAGCCCAGTCTTCGTTGTTTTCCTTGTTCCAGATTTGTTGGGCATTGGCCTTGTCTACATATACAACGTCTTTTGCATATGGCCTGGAGGCGATAAACTGCTGAATTTGTCCGATGGTATCTTTATTGAGGGTTCGGAGGTAAGCGCTGAGACGGATATCCTCCTTAAAGGCATTTCCTACAGCATTCAGGTTAAGGAAGAACCAGCCCATAATGCCCATAATCAGCAATACCAGGGAAACCCCCACGATGGTATAAATATAATTGGGCTTGCTTCTTTTTAATGTAGATTTTCCTGTTCCGGCCATGGGTTGATAACTGTTTTAGGTCCTGCCGGGGGTAACCAAGGGTTAACACCGGCCTGTTCACAAATGTAGGGTTTTGATGGCTAATGACTTACATTTGCAGCCACTAAAACGCTTATTTATCCAATGAAATTAGGAGATTCACTGGGGCAGGGCGTTAAGGAAATGTAAATTGTATTTATCCCAGGTTAAACATAAATTTCTTCGGAGACCGCTAATATGGACTATCAATTCAGATCAATTGAACAAAAATGGCAGGAGCACTGGAAAACAACGAATGCCTATCGCGTAAGCAACAACAGCAACAAGCCTAAATTTTATGTGCTGGATATGTTCCCTTATCCCAGTGGGGCAGGGTTGCATGTAGGGCATCCCCTGGGTTATATTGCTTCTGATATTTTCAGCCGCTTTAAAAGACTCAAAGGATTCAATGTATTGCATCCAATGGGATACGATGCGTTCGGGTTACCTGCCGAACAGTATGCAATTGAGCATGGAGTTCATCCGGCTGTAAGTACGGTGCAGAATATTGATAATTTTAGGAAACAGCTCGACAATATTGGCTTTTGCTTCGACTGGGAACGCGAAGTACGGACCTGTGAACCGGGGTATTATAAATGGACACAATGGATTTTCCTGCAACTGTTTGGTGCCTTCTTTAACCGGCATACTCAAAAAGCAGCGCCTATTGAAGTACTGATTCAAAGTTTTGAAAAGGAAGGAAATGCGGTGCATGCCTGTCCGGGCAATGATAAAGTACAATTTACTGCCGAAGCCTGGAAGCAATTTTCCGAAAGAGAGCAGCAGGATATTTTAATGAATTACCGTCTGGCATTTTGTGGCCACGGAGAAGTGAACTGGTGTGAGGCATTGGGAACCGTATTGGCCAACGATGAAGTAGTGAATGGGGTAAGTGAACGTGGCGGCCATCCAGTGGTAAAGAAAAAACTTCGCCAATGGTATCTCCGGATTACGGAATATGCAGATCGGCTGATTAGCGGACTGGATCAGATTGAGTTCAGTGAAGCCATGCGCGAAATGCAAACCAACTGGATCGGAAAGAGCTATGGAGCAGAAATTGATTTTGCCATTCAGGGGTATCCAGACCGGAAACTCACGGTATATACGACCAGACCCGATACCATTTTCGGGGTAGATTTTATGGTGGTGGCGCCTGAGCATGAACTGATAGCACAAATCACTTCCGCGGAACAGCAAGCCGCAGTGGCAGAGTACATTGCATATGTAAACAGCAGAAGTGACCGGGAGCGTCAGGCGGAGAAAAAAATCACCGGCTGTTTCACCGGTGCCTATGCACTGAATCCTTTCAATGGAAAACAGATTCCAATCTGGATTTCAGAATATGTATTGGCTGGTTATGGTACCGGGGCCATCATGGCAGTGCCCTGTGGTGATGAGCGCGACTTTAAATTTGCCAGACATTTCAATATTCCCATCACCAATATCATCGGCGAGTATTTTGATGGCAACGAAGCCAATGCTACCAAAGATGTACCCCTGACCAACAGCGATTTTCTGAATGGGGTGATTATGCGTGACGCCATTGAAATGGTGATCAATCAGCTTTCGACCATGGGAATTGGCAAAAAGAAAGTGAATTACAAAATGCGTGATGCGGCATTCAGCAGACAGCGCTACTGGGGGGAGCCGTTTCCGATTACCTGGAAGAACGGCATTGCGTACCCGCTTTCGGAAAATGAATTGCCTTTGCTCCTGCCAGAAGTGGATAGCTACAGTCCCGGACCGGAAGGAGAGGGGCCGCTCGCCAATATCCCCGACTGGACCAGCCGTAACCTGGAAACCAATACCATGCCTGGCTATGCAGGCAGCAGCTGGTATTTCCTGCGATACATGGATCCTCACAACAACGAAACGTTCTGCGACAGAAAAGTAAGCGACTACTGGAATCAGGTGGATCTCTATATCGGAGGAACGGAACATGCAGTGGGTCACCTGCTGTACAGCAGGATGTGGACCAAAGTACTCTACGATCTCGGGCATATTGGTTTTGATGAGCCATTTCGTAAACTGCTGAACCAGGGAATGATCCAGGGCAGCAGCCGTTTTGTATACCGCGATAAGCACAATACCAACCTGTTTATTTCGGCAGGTCTTCTGGATCAGTATGATACCCATCCGATTCATGTGGATGTTAATTTTGTAGATGGTTATGAACTGGATATAGAAGCGTTTAAGCAATGGCGAAACGGTGAATATGCCCAGGCAGAATTTATACTGGAAAATGGCAAATACATCTGCGGTGCCGAGGTAGAAAAAATGTCGAAGTCCAAGTTCAATACAGTGAATCCGGATACCCTGGTAGAGAAATTCGGAGCCGATACCTTCCGCATGTACGAAATGTTCCTGGGTCCTGTTGAGCAAAGCAAACCCTGGGATACCAAGGGGATAGAGGGGGTACATCGTTTTCTCAAAAAACTCTGGCGCCTGTTTTACGATGAAGTAAAAGGACAACAGTGGACATTGGAAGAGCCAAGCGCTGCGGAACTGAAAATATTACACCGTACCATTAAAAAAATTGAAGACGATACCGAACGCTACAGCTTTAACACAGCGGTGAGCGGATTCATGATTTGTGTGAATGAGCTGAGCGATCTGAAATGCCATAAGAAAGTAATCCTGGAACAATTGCTGGTCCTGCTTACCCCTTATGCACCGCATATCAGCGAAGAACTTTGGCATGCCATGGGCAATCCGGGATCCATATTGGATGCACCTTTCCCTGAATTCGATGCGGCTTGTGTTGCAGAGTCTTCCAAGGAATATCCGGTAAGCATCAACGGTAAGGTAAGAACCAATATCAACCTGCCGCTCGATGCCACACAGGAATTTGTACAGGAAACCGTACTGGCCAATGAACTTGTACAGAAATGGATGGAAGGCAAACCAATGAAAAAACTCATTTTCGTAAAAGGAAAAATGATCAATGTCGTTATATAAATCTGCCCTTGTTGTTGCGCTGGGATTGTCGTTGACAACCTATGCCGGAGACAGTATTCCCCGTCCGCCAAGGATGGTACTCCGCAATTTTATTAATCCGGATTCGCTTCCGTTGATGAACCTGAAGATTGTTCCGATTCCGATCCTGACTTCTTCTCCCGAAACCGGAGTGCGTTTTGGCGGAGCGCTGGAATATTTTTTCAACGCCAAAGAGAAACACGATCAGTCTGAGGCACGCGGCTCCTACATGCACGGACAGCTTACATACAGTACCAAGGGACAGTTTGAAATAAAGGGTTCCTGGCAGGTGTTTACCAAGGGGGAACGATATGTATTCAGGGGATCAGCGGGCTATACAACCTTCTCCGACCGGTTTTGGGGACTGGGTAACCAAACCATTTCCGAAAACGATTACTATGCGCAGGACTACAGCCGGATTTTTCTGGAAAGCAGAACCTACCGTCTGCTGCGCAATCAGTGGTATGTTGGCCTGAAGTTGGATTACAGCGATGTATACAATGTGAACCTGAGTAAACCACTGGATCCGGTAAGTGCAGCTGTTCCTGGCATTATGGGCAGCAAATCGCTTGGTATGGGACCGGCAGTTTTATACGAAGGCCGGGATTATCCGTTCAGTGCCCGCAAGGGAAGTTTTGCAGAAGTTTATTTTACACACAGTTTTCCGGTGAGTGGAGACCAGTATCGTTTTGATACCTGGTTTTTGGATTTACGTAAGTACTATCCGTTGGGCAAGGAGAATACCCTGGCTTTTCAACTAGCTTCCCAAAACAGTACAGGAAATATACCTCTTCGAGAAATGCCCCGGATGGGCGGCGCTTTACTGATGCGGGGCTATTTTACCGGCCGCTACCGCGACCAGTCTTACACCGCTGCACAGGCAGAGTTCCGGTATCACATCTGGAGATGGCTTTATGGTGCAGCGTTTGCTTCTGCCGGAGTGGTGGACCAGTCCATTGGGCATTACCAGTTAGATCAAACGCGTTATGCTGGCGGACTGGGCCTTCGTTTTCTGGTGAATAAAAAGAACCGGATGTTTGTTCGGGTGGACTACGCGCGTAACAGCACTTCAGGGGGGGCTTATTACCTGCGGCTGCACGAAGCCTTCTAAGATTTCCATTGATGTAAATGATCTGCGCGGAAACCGGTTTGTGATCGGTTAATTGGTATATTCATGCTCCAAAATTTTGTGTATGAATAAATTCCTCTTAGGTATTGCGATGCTGTCTGCAGTATCGGGTGTACAGGCGCAGACTAAAAAAATAGCTACTGCCGACCTGCTGACCAACAGGCTTCCGGCTCATTTCAGGAATGAATTACCGGTGGTACTCAAATGGCTCGACGATGAAAAAGTGATCCTGAAGCAAAAGATTCATCCGGATTCTGCTGCAAAGAATTATGTAATGGAGGTGAAGTCCGGAAAGCTGACCGAAGCAACTGCAGATCAGATGAAGGGCGCAGTTCCTCCTGCCAAATCGGTTTCGGTAAAAAACAACGATTTGTTTTATAAAAACGGTTCAGTAGAAAAGCAGATTACCTTCGACAAGGCGGTGGAAATGAACCCTACTTTTTCTCCGGACAGCGCGTACATTGCTTATACTAAAAACAATGATCTTTATACCTATAACCTCTTAACCCAAAAGGAAACCCGTTTAACCAGCGACGGCAGCAGTACTACGTTGAATGGTTATGCAAGCTGGGTGTATTGGGAAGAAATATTCGGTCGCGCTACCCGCTTTCGCGCGTTCTGGTGGAACCCAAACAGCAAACAGCTGGCTTATATGCACTTTGATGAGAGCATGGTTCCTATGTTCCCCATTTACAACAGCGATGGCCAGCATGGATTTGTAGAAGAAACCCGTTACCCTAAATCCGGCGACCGGAATCCTGAAGTAAAACTGGGATTTGTTTCTCCGGATGGCGGCAATACGGTCTGGTCCGATTTCAACGAAAAGGACGATCAGTATTTTGGCTGGCCTGTGTGGCGCAACGACGGCAGTACTTTACTGGTACAGTGGATCAACCGCGGACAGGATCATCTGAAAATATTTGATGTGAATCCGGCAACCGGCGCTAAAAAAATCATGTACGAAGAACAGCAGAAAACCTGGGTAGACCTGGAAGACAAGGCCGGCGGAAGGTTTACTTTCCTGCAAACCAGACCTGCGTTTATTTTGGAAAGTGATAAGACCGGATGGAATCATCTGTACCTGCACAACAACGATGGCACCCTGATCAATCCCATCACCTCCGGTAATTTCACTGTGTTGAGCACGCTGCTAATCGACGAAAAAAACAGCGTGGTGTATTTTACTGCAAGGGGAAAAGAAAATACTGCGCGTATAGATCTTTACAGTGTTAAGCTTAATGGTACGGATATGAAACGCCTCAGCTTTGGTGAATTCAATCATAATTCTGTAAGCCTATCACCCAATGGAAAGTATTTTATTACAACCTACAGCAATACCGGCACCCCGGCAAAAATGAGTTTACTCGACACCAGGGGAAAACTGATCCGTCAATTGGGCGATGCCAAAGGCACAGATATGGATCAGTACGCGCTGGCCAAAACAGAATTGATCCGCATCAAAAGTGAAGATGGATTGTTCGAACTGCCTGCAGTAGTAACCTGGCCGGCGAATATGGATCCGAATAAAAAATATCCGATGCTGGTGAGCATCTATGGCGGACCTAATGCAGGAACCGTATGGGATGGATGGGCCTGGAATGCCAACAGACAGTTTTATGCAGAAGAAGGACTGATTCAGGTTGCATTTGATCACAGGGCCAGCGGACATTTTGGAAAAGAAGGTGTTAATTATATGCACCGCAACCTGGGTTACTGGGAAATGAAAGATTACATGACCATGGCCAAATGGTTTATCGAAAAAGGATATGCAGATCCTGCCAGAATTGCAATTACCGGATTCAGCTATGGAGGATACATGAGTGCCTATGCCTTAACTTACGGATCTTCCGTATTTACACATGGTATGGCAGGAGGTTCTGTAGTAGACTGGCATTTATACGATAGTCATTACACAGAAAAATTCATGGATACCCCTGCAGAAAATCCGGAAGGATATAAAACCAGCAGTGTGCTGAGCTATGTAGACAAATACAAAGGCATGTTGCAGATTGTACACGGTACCATGGACGACAATGTGCATATGCAGAATAGTATTCAGCTGATCGGTGCATTGCAGGATAAAGGAAAGGATTTTGAGTTCATGCTTTATCCGGGCGGAAGACATGGATGGAGAAACCTGCGTGAGCGCAGCAATCACTTTGAAAATTTAAAAACCAAATTTATTTACAAATACCTGTTGGGAAAAGAAGCTCCCAAAGGTATTTTGAGGTAAGCGTAGCAGAGAAAAGAATTTCTGCAGAATCTCCTATATAAAAAAACCGGTCATCATCATGACCGGTTTTTTTATTGAATTGATTGGAAAAGCTGCTGTGGGTGTATTCCCCTGTTTATTTTTTAATTGTCTTCAGCATTTCTTTTACAGCTGCCTCCAGTTGGGTGTCTTTGCCATTAATCAGTGCCTCGTAAGGCAGCGTTACCTTAATATCTGGTTCTACCTGCAGGTTTTCTGTAGGCCGGTTCTCTTTGCCAATGGTCGCAATCATCGGAATACCGAAAACAATGCTCGGGTCAATCTGACCTTCCCACCATACAGCAGTACCAGTGCCTGGAACAGGCATGCCTACCAGTTTGCCGATGCCATTTTGCTTATAGATATAAGGAAAGATAAAAGCATCGCTGTAATTGCTTTCGCTCATCAGTACAATACTTGGCTTCTGCCATCTGTTTACGGGTTCTCCTTCGGATACCCGGTTGCCCTGTGGTGCAAAGTCGAGGTAACGCTTACCGCTGAGGAAGGTATTGAGGTCGTCGTGTAACCATCCACCACCATTGAAACGGGTGTCTACAATCAGTGCTTCCTTCTTCAGGTTCTTGCCCATTACTTCATCCAGTACAGTTCTGAAGCTTCCATCGTCCATGGAACGAACATGCACATAACCTACTTTTCCGCCACTGAGTTCATCGGTGAGTTTTCTCATTTTATTCACCCAGCGTTTGTACATCAGGTTCGATTCTGCTCCAATAGAAATTGGTTTAACGGTTTCCTCCAGGCGTGTACCTGCCGCAGGGTCAAAAAGACTCAGCAATACATTTTTGCCGGTTTTTCTGTTGAGCAGGCTGGCCCAGTCTATATCGCTGCCAATGGTCTCCCCGTCTATTTTTTCGATGATCTGGCCTGCTTTTACGTTGCTGCCTGCTTTATCGAAAGGTCCTCCGGCAATTACTTCTGTAATTTTCAAGCCGTTTCCGCCGAAGGTTTCATCGTACAGCAGCCCCAATGCAGCTGTAACGTCGCCACCCTGAACATTGGGGTTGTATCTGCCACCGGTATGGGAAGCATTCAGCTCTCCCAGTAATTCACTCAGTAATTCCTGGAAATCATAATTGTTGTTGATGTGCGGCAGGAAGCGGGCATAATTGTTTTTATACATTTCCCAATCGATGCCATGGATAGCAGGGTCATAGAATTTTTTCTTTACCTGTCTCCATGCATGTTCAAATATATAAGCTCTTTCTGCAGGAGCATTCAATACCATTTCGCCGCTGATGCCTACCGGTGTTATTTTGCCACTTTCTGCATCTACTTTAATAAGGCTTCCGTTGTTCACCAGTAACAGGAACTTGCCATCCTTGCTTGGCTCAATTCCACTCGGAGAACCACTCAGTTTGGCCAGTATTTTGGTTTCCCTCGAACGGGGCTCTGTTACCCACAAATCATATCCTTTTTCGAAGGAAGTCAGGTAATATACTTTGCTCATATCGCTGTTGATATAGTAATCAGCGATGGAAGAGCTGTTGATGGTAAGTCGGATCACACGGTCTTCAAATCCTTTCAGTTCGGGTACAAAATTGGCTTTGGCAAGTGAATCTTTTTTACCCTTGGTGGTATCTGCTTTTTTCTCCTTTTCTTCTTTTTCTTTCAGCAATGCAAAATCTTCCTTGTTCAGGCGCATGCGATCATACAAATCTTTGTCGAGGAATCCTGCATAAATGTCGAGCTCCACATCTCCCTGTAATGCAATGGATTTTCTTCCTTCACGCGGGTTTACCCAGGTAATGGCTTTTCCATCTGCTCCCCATTTGATGTTGAACTGACCAAATCCCGATTCAATGGGTTTCTGTAAACCACCTGTTCCATCTGCTTTGATCATGGCCAGGTTGCCATATTGCCAGGTTCCTTCCTGGTCAATGGAAATCAGCCATTTGCTGTCGGGGCTCCACTGGTAATCCCAGTCGCCGTCTGCATAGCTGTAGTTTCTTCCTTCCGGCAAAAGGGTCTTTGTTTTTTTATCGGCCGGCGTAAATACTTTCAGCATGTTGCGTTCTGCAATGTAAGCTACCTGTTTTCCATCGGGCGAGTACTTGGCATTAAACTCCTCTTCGGGAGTAGCAATCAATACTTCTTCTTTTAAAACGGTGGAGGCGAAGAAATAGGGCTCTTCCTTTCTCACAATACTGGTTTGGTAAATATCCCAGTTGTTGTTGCGCTCAGCTGAATAAATTATTTTTTTGCTGTCGGGGCTCCAGCTGATCATGCGCTCCTGTTGTGGTGTGTTGGTGATTCTTTTGGTAATGCCACCATCCACGCTGGTAACAAATACCTCTCCTCGAAATACGAATGCAATTTCTTTTCCGTTGGGGGCCAGGGCAAATTCTGTTGCGCCGCTGTTGATGGGAATAATCTTCTCCGCGTTGTTGCGGGCATCTGCATAAATGCCGATGTTGACTTTCCTGGCTTCACCTCCTTCCTTCAAAGTATAAATTTCTCCGTTCCAGCTAAAGCACAATTCGTTTTTCTGGCTAATCGAGAGATGTCTTACCGGATGGTGTTTAAAGCTGGTTAACTGGGTCATTTTTCCATCAGCAGTTTGCTTATACAGATTCTGGTCGCCATTTTTTTCGCTCAGATAAAATACGGTCTGATCATCGTTGGCAAAAACCGGCTCCCGGTCTTCTCCTTCAAATCCGGATATTTTTTTATAACTACCGGCTTTTACATCCATGATCCAGATATCCCGGGTTACCGAAGACTTGTGGTGCTTTCTCAACGCATCTTCAAATCCTTTCCGGTCCTGGTATACAATCTGTGTTCCCTTGCTGTTGTATCGTGCATATTCAACCCCTGTTTCTGTCATCAGCAATGGTTTGCCGCCTTTTACGGAAACGGTGTAGAGATTCATGAATAAGCGCGGGCTGTAAAACCGTACATTGTTTTTACTGATCTGCCTGCCACTGCCAAATATGACCTGTTGGTTGTCGGGAGAAAAATCGTACGGATAGTCTGCTGCACTGTGGTAGGTGAGCCTGGTTGGTGTTCCACCGGTTGCAGGAATGGTAAACACATCAAAGTTGCCATACCGGTCAGAAGCAAAAGCAATGGTTTTTCCATCGTGACTCCATACCGGATAATAGTCCTGTGCTTCGTGCATGGTCAGCGGAACAGCGGTACCTCCCGAGGCAGGTACCGTATACAGGTCTCCTTTATAACTAAATACAATGGTTTGTCCGTCCGGGGAAATTGCCGGATACCGCATCCAAAGCGGCGTGCTTTGCGCAGAGGACACTAAGCTGCAACTGAGCATTACAATTGTGAATAGAATTCTGTTCATATAGTTAATTTTGTATCACCTTAAAGATAGAACGCCTGCCCGATGAACACAACAATATTCAAAGAATGGTTACACTCACTGCCTGCAGCTGCCATCCATCCCGTGGTCTCCTTCAATCCCCAACGCCAGCGAATGGTGAAAATGGATTTTACGGAAGCCAATACAGGATTGACTGCGGAAGTAATTGAAGATACGGACGCTTTCTCTGCATTTGTATCCGGCCTGCTTGCCCGGCATGAAGCCGAATTTGGGATAGGCGGTTATGCTGAGAACCGTACAGTGTACAGCAGGAGCAGGGTATTCGACGGCGAGCCGGGCTCCATGCCCCGCAGGTTGCACCTGGGTATTGATATCTGGGGAAAGGCAGGAACAGCCGTTTTTGCCCCGTTCAGGGGAACGGTGCACAGTTTTGCTTTCAATAACCGTTTGGGCGACTATGGTGCCACCATTGTACTTCAACATGCAGCCGGTCCGCAGCAATTTTACAGCCTGTATGGCCATTTATCCCTGCGGGATATTGAATCGCTGGAAGAAGGACGGGTAATAGAATCCGGTCAGTTATTTGCGCATTTTGGCGCGCCTGGTGAAAACGGTCATTGGCCACCGCACCTGCATTTTCAACTGATTCTCGATATGGAGGGAAAGAAAGGCGATTATCCGGGCGTTTGTTCTCTGGCCGATCAGGAGCACTATTTACAAAATTGTCCGAACCCAGACCTGGTATTGCAACTCATGCAATACGCGCAATGATTATTCAAAGTTTTTGATGCTTCCTGAAAGAATACAGTGGTTGCCGGATTCTCCATGGGTTGCATAGTGAAGCATGGCATCAGCGATGGCCGTAGCTTTTACAGAAGCATAGTTCCTGAGCGGACCTGCCAGCAGGGGATTGATCCAACCCGCAATCCGAATGGCGATTTTTTCTCCCGCTCTTTTTTCCGTTCTGTTGCCTGCAATAAATGAGGGCCTGAAAATATACAGTGATGGATACTCCATTCGTTGCAGCGCCTCTTCCATTAGCCCCTTGGTTCTGCTGTAAAAAATCATGGAATGCGGATTGGCTCCCATGGAACTGATGACCATAAAGCGTTTGCTCCCCGCTTCCCGCTGCAGCCTGGCGATTTTAACCGGGTAGTGCAGGTCTACTTTCGTAAAAGCCTCCCTGGTTTTGGCAATACGTATGGTGGTGCCCAGACAGCAATATACGTCCTCCACATCCGCAGCAGTATTGATGGTATCGTAGTCAATGACCTCCTCAATCAGCCGGGGGTGGCTGAGGCCGGTGGGCTTTCTTACATATATGGTTACACTGCTGTACAACTCAGTTTCCAGCAGGCGGGTAAGTAAAAGGCTGCCGGTTAAGCCGGTAGCCCCCAGTAATAAGGCTTTTCTCTGCTGCATGGTATAAATTTATATAAAGATAGGCACTGCATTTTTTGTAATTTCGGTTCGTTATGCCGAACAACAACCTGAATAGTGATAGCAGCAACCTCAATCCGGCCGATAAGGAGTTTGAGAACAGCATACGTCCCAAAGAAATTGATGAATTTTCCGGTCAGCCCCAGCTCATCGAGAACCTGGTGATCTTCATCAAAGCAGCTAAAATACGGGGGGAAGCCCTGGATCATATTTTGTTTCACGGACCTCCGGGATTGGGTAAAACCACCCTGAGCCGCATTGTGGCGAATGAACTCGGGGTAAATATCAAAGAAACCTCCGGTCCGGTGATTGAAAAACCGGGAGACCTTGCGGGTTTGCTGACCAATCTGCAGCCCAACGATGTATTGTTTATAGATGAAATTCACCGGTTGAGTACGGTGGTGGAAGAATACCTCTATGCAGCCATGGAGGATTTTAAAATCGATATCATGATCGATTCCGGGCCCAATGCAAGGAGTGTTCAGATCAACCTGAATCCCTTTACCCTTGTGGGTGCAACCACCCGAAGCGGATTGCTCACAGCCCCCCTGTTGTCGAGGTTCGGCATTAAATCGAGGCTGGAATATTACAATGCCGTTGTATTGCAGAAAATTATTGAACGGAGTGCTGCCATTCTTCAAACCACCATTACGGCAGATGCTGCTGCAGAAATTGCCCGCAGAAGCAGGGGGACGCCCAGAATTGCCAATGGATTGTTGCGCAGGGTGCGCGATTTTGCACAGGTGCTGAACGATGGGCAAATTGATCTGGGCATTACACAGCACGCGTTGAAAGCATTGAATGTGGATGCGCATGGCCTGGACGAGATGGACAACCGTATTCTCGCAACCATCATCAATAAGTTCAAGGGTGGTCCGGTAGGAATTACGACCATTGCTACCGCAGTAGGGGAAGAGCCGGGAACCATTGAAGAGGTATATGAACCTTTTCTGATACAGGAAGGATTCTTACAAAGAACCCCAAGAGGAAGGGAGGCTACTTTGAAAGCCTACAATCACCTTGGGGTCGTAATGCAGAAAGGTTCTGCAGGAGAATTATTCAGTTAAATACTAAGGAGCGACCAGCCGGAATCCGTTGCCATGAATGTTTACGATTTCAATGGCGGGATCTTCTTTCAGGTATTTACGGAGCTTGGCTATGTATACGTCCATGCTTCTTCCATTAAAATAGGTATCACTGCCCCAGATTTTCTTTAATGCTCTTTCGCGCGGCAGAAGATCGTTTTTGTGTTCAGCAAGCATTTTCAGCAGCTCATTCTCTTTGGGAGAAAGGGTTTGAACAACCTCTCCTTTTTTCAGTTCGCGTAGTTTGGGGTTGAAATGATAAGATGCCAGATCAAATTCAACGGTGTCGTTGATTCTGTTTTCTTCTTCATTTCTTTTGAGGATGGCTTTTATTTTGAGCAACAGCACTTCACTGTCGAAAGGTTTGGTAATGTAGTCGTCCGCACCGAGCTTGTATCCCTGAATGATGTCTTCCTTCATGGTTTTGGCGCTCAGGAAGAACAATGGCACATCCGGGTCGATGTCCCTGATTTCTTCCGCCAGGGTAAAACCGTCCATGTTGGGCATCATAACGTCGAGCAGGCAGATGTCGAATTTCTCACGCTGAAAAGCTGCCAGGCCCAGTTTGCCGTCTCTTTCGAGGGTAATATCGTAGTCATTCAGCTCCAGGTAATTTTTTAAAACCATGCCCAGATTGGCATCGTCTTCGCAAAGCAGAATTTTGTATTGTTTTTTGTCTTCCATTATTCGGTGTTTGTATTAAAGATAAACTAACCGCAATTTACAACCAACCCTTTCCAATCTTTTGTTAAAATAATCAGTAGGGATTTTTGTTAAAACGCTTGTCGGTTAAAGTTTTCAGGAAATTGATCAGGTCGGTCCTTTCATCGGCGGTAAGTTCCAGTGGTTCCCGCAGGCTTTCGTCTATGTTAACCGGATCCTTTACAACAGCCCGGGGGTTATTGTAATAATCCACCACTTCTTCCAGTGTTTTAAACATGCCATTGTGCATGTAAGGTGCAGTGATGGCAACATTTCTCAATCCCGGTGTTTTGAATTTGCCCAGGTCTTCTTTTTTTCCGGTGATTTTGAAACGGCCGGCATCATTGAGTGTTGTACCATTGTAGAGTCCGATATTCTTGAAATCATCGTTGGTAAAATCGGGGCCCATATGGCAGTCGAAGCATTTGGCTTTGTCTCCCACAAACAGGAGTCGTCCCCTTTCTTCGGAATCAGTGAGCGGAAACTCTTCGTCGAAAGAAAGGTCAAATTTACTGTCGTCGGTCTCCAGTGTTTTTTCATAGGCAGCCAGGGCTGCGGATAAATTTTTTGCAGTGGGCAGGCTTCCGAATATTTTTAGAAACAGATTGCGGTAGGTTTTATTTGCACGCAAACGTTGTACCGCTTCTGCAACAGGTAATCCCATTTCGTCTTTATTGGCAATCGGCATCAGGGCCTGTTGTTCCAGTGAAGCAGCCCTTCCGTCCCAGAAAAAATAGGGCCGGTGTTTCATATTCAGTACCGAAGGTGTATTTCGTGTAGTGGGCGTTTCGCCAATACCGATACTGAAAGCCGTGCTATCTGCAAAGCCCATCGATGGAATATGACAGCTGGCACAGCTTACAGAAGAATCTTTCGACAATATTTTTTCGTTGAAGAGCTTTTCTCCAAGAGCTGCTTTGGTGTTCACGGGAGGAACGGTGGTAAACGAAACCGCCCCCGCTACAACAGCAGCAAGCGAACCAAGGATGAGCCATTTTTTCATGCTATAAAGTTAACCCGATTGCAGCAATTCCTGCTCTGTGCGGGCAGGTCATTTTAACGAACATGATTCGTAAATCATTGGTATTTTGCAGTAAATCTGTTTATATGACCAAACCGTCCGCATTTGCAGAGGCCATCCATTCCGGCTACAGTTTTAAGGGAGAAAAGGTGAAGATCGGTGTAGGGATGCTCAACGGAGCAGCCGTACCGGATGCCGCCGTTTACCTGCCATTGAAAACCATGAACCGGCACGGGCTGATTGCCGGTGCCACCGGAACAGGTAAAACCAAAACGCTGCAACTGCTCAGTGAATGTCTCAGCAGCAACAGTGTGCCTGTATTGCTGATGGATATCAAGGGCGACCTGAGTGGTATTGCCGCAGCCGGGGTTATCAATGAAAGAATCAGTGAACGTGCAGCAGCAACAGGTGTGCAGTGGAGCCCGGAAGCGTATCCGGTAGAACTGATGACCCTTAATGGCGGAAAAGGAGTACAGCTGCGGGCAACGGTTAGTGAATTCGGGCCGGTATTACTGAGTAAGATCCTTGGCCTCAATGACACACAGGGCGGACTGGTTTCCCTGATTTTTAAATATTGCGACGATCAGATGCTTCCGTTGCTCGACCTGAAAGACTTTATCAAAGTACTGCAATATATAGGTGCGGAAGGAAAGGCGGAGATTGAAAAAGTCTATGGTAAAATTTCCACCACATCAACCGGTACCATTCTGCGAAAAGTAATTGAGTTGCAGCAGCAGGGGGCCGATCTTTTTTTTGGAGAGAAAAGTTTTGAAATAGACGATCTGATGCGTATCAGCGACGATGGTAAAGGAATGATCAGTATACTCCGGGTTACCGATATGCAGGATAAGCCTAAGCTGTTTTCTACATTTATGTTGCAGTTGCTGGCAGAACTCTACGCAGCCAGTCCGGAGGAAGGAGACCTGGATCAGCCCAAGCTGGTACTATTTATTGATGAAGCACACCTGATTTTTCAGGAAGCTTCAGATGCCCTGCTGCAACAGCTGGAAACAGTAATTAAGCTGATCCGTTCAAAAGGGATCGGCATCTTCTTTTGCACGCAGAATCCGCAGGATATACCCGCGTCGATATTGGGCCAACTGGGTATGAAGATTCAGCATGCCCTGCGTGCGTTTACTGCTGCAGACAGAAAATCCATCAAACAGGCTGCTGAGAATTTTCCGGAATCGCCCTATTATGATATAGATGAACTGCTCACCCAACTGGGTATTGGGGAAGCCCTCGTAACCATGCTCAACGAAAAGGGCATACCTACACCGTTGGTGCATACCCTGCTTTGTTCTCCCCGTAGCAGAATGGATATTTTATCGGATATAGAAATCAACGCCATCGTGTCGAAGAGTAAACTTGCTACCAAATACAATCAGGTGGTAGACAAGCAAAGTGCGTATGAAATACTTTCCGCAAAACTGAATGCAGCGGGTGCTTCGGCAACAACAGAAAAAGAAACAGCTGCACCTATGGCAGAAAAAGTAGAAAGCTTTTTTGATAATCCTGTTGTAAAGCAGGCGGGCAGAACTGCTGCAGCCATCATAACACGCAGTTTGTTGGGAGCGCTCGGACTGGGCGGCAGCACCACGCGCAAGAGAAGAAATTCTTATTGATCTGCAGGGCTGGTTGATCCGATCCACCAGATTTCACCGGTTTCCGTAATCCTGATTTTTTCTTCCGACTGAAGAAAATTCAGTGCGGTCCATATTTTTGCTTCAGTTAGTTGCCCCAATACCTCTTCTAATTGCCCGATCCGGATGGGTGTTGTTCCGTATTGGATTAATACAGACTGAAGCCTGCCCAGTTCTTGCGGTGTTAAGTGTTTCTTTTTATCGTTCAGGCAATTGTTACAGATGCCGCAAGGTTTATCTGAATCGTCTCCAAAATAAGTTGCAATGAAACGACTTCTGCAACCGGTCAGTTCACGGGTATAACGGATCATGGTATTGACCCGTTCTTCGTATAATTTTTTTCGTTGCAGATAGGCATCCTGTTGTATAGACAGGTAAGCTGCCGGCGCACGGTTCATCAGAAACTGGATCTGCGGTGTTTCTTTCTTAGGAAGGTATTCAATGATGCCATGTTTAGACAATTCTTTGAATGCCGCAGTAACCTCATCGGCCTTCAGCCTGCAAATTTTTCCAATCTGCTGTTCATATACCGAAACCCGGTTGTCGATAATGCCTTCATAAGTTCTGAGTAAGGCTTTGATAACCGGTTCCAGATGCGGATAGGTTTTCTCGAACAGATCCAGGCCTTCTCTGTTGGCAGTAAAGCAGATCTGTGTGGGTAGAAAAATATTTTCAGCAAAGCTGATATGGTCTTCCTGTTCCAGTACTTTCAGCACATGGATCACCAGCATGCTTTCCAGTTTGAAATGCTGCGTGAAGGCAGCCAGGTCAAAATCGTAGTAAATACCTTCTCCGTTTCCTACAGGAATCTGGAGATAATCCGCAATGGCCTGGTACACCTGCCGGATTACCTTGATCGAAGGAAATTTTTTGGCAGCATTGGCCAGCAAATCGTTCAGATCTTTCTGCCGGTACAATAAAACAGCATAGGCTTTTTTACCATCCCTTCCGGCCCTTCCGGCTTCCTGGTAATAGTTCTCCAGGCATTCGGGCACATCGTGATGGATTACTACGCGAACGTCCGGTTTGTCGATGCCCATGCCAAATGCATTGGTGCATACCATGGTGCGGACCTTATTCTGAATCCATGCCTGCTGCTTCATTTCTCGAACCGGCTGTGCAAGGCCGGCATGGTAGTAGTCTGCTGCAATGCCCTGTAACAACAGCGCTTCAGCAACTTTTTTGGTTTGTCTTCTGTTGTTGCAATACACGATACTGCTGCCCGGCACTTTCTGCAGTATATCGATGATTTTATTTAGTTTACTTTCTACCGGAAAAACACTGTAGGATAAATTGGGTCGCTCAAAAGATTGTCGGAATACAGCCGTTTTTTTTAATTCCAATTTCTGAACAATGTCTTCCTGCACTATGGGTGTGGCAGAAGCCGTAAGTGCAATCAACGGTATATCCGGGAGCTGTTTCCGGGTAGCGGCTATGCGTAAATAAGGCGGCCTGAAATCGTATCCCCATTGCGAAATGCAATGCGCTTCGTCTATTACAAGTAAGCTCACTGGCAATACGGGCAAATAATCTGTAAAGAGTTTGCTTTCGAGTCTTTCGGGTGAGCAGTACAAAAAACGAAAAGCGCCGTCTGCCGCTTCCTTTAAAAGTTTCTTTACCTCATAATAACTGAGACCGCTGTGCAGGGCGGCGGCTGGAATTCCCTTGTTGTTCAGCGAATCCACCTGGTCTCGCATCAGCGCAATCAGTGGACTGATGACCAGGCAAAGTCCGTCCAGCAGAATGCCGGGTACCTGAAAGCAAATAGATTTTCCGCCACCGGTAGGCAACAGGGCCAGCGTGTCGTTACCCGCAACTACCGACGCAATGATTTCCTCCTGCATGGGCCGGAATGCATCGTATTTCCAGTATTTTTTTAATATTTCTTTTGGTGTAGGCAAGGGCTTAAGCAACTTTCTTGAAATTAAGCCTTACCGAGTTGATGGCCAACACCACATCACTCAATCCCATTGCAAGCGCGCTGAAGGCCGGGCTTAGCATACCCATTGCTGCAACAGGTATAGCCAGCACATTGTAGAACAATGCCCAGAATAAATTCTGCTGAATGGTTAGGTAAGTGTGTTTGCCCAGTCCCAATGCCAGCGGAAGCTGTTTGAGACCGTGGTTCATCAATACCACTTCTGCGCTTTGCATGGCAACCTGCGAAGCCTCGCTCAGCGAAATGCCCACGGTAGCCTTGGCCAGTGCGGGTGCATCGTTGATGCCGTCGCCTACCATTGCAGTAGGTTGTGCTGCAGAGAGTCTTGCCACGCATTCCATTTTTTCTGCCGGAGACTGCTCGGCATACACTTCGGTAATCTGAAGCTTACGGGCAAGTTGTTCACAGCTTTCCTTTCTGTCTCCACTCAGCAGGATGGTACGGATGCCTTTGCTATTGAGGTACTGTATCAGGGTGGCCGCTTCGGGTCTTACCTGGTCGGAAAGGTCTGCCCAACCCAGTAATATATTGTTCTTTAAGATATATATATTGTGGGCGCCGTTCAGGATGGTTGCTCCCCCGGCTTTGTAAGAACCCACGATGTATTCATTTCCATCGCGGTCTGTTCCCTTCATGCCAAAACCTTTCACTTCTTCCACTGCGCTGAAACGGATATCGTTACTGCTTTTCCATTCTCTCGCAATGGCTTTGGCCAGCGGGTGATTGGAATATTTTTCCAATGAATAACCAATGCGTTTTATTTCATCCATCCCAAGGGCTTCTCCTTCTGCAGTAAGTCCTGCGGAAGCAACGGTAAACTGCCCGGTGGTTAATGTGCCGGTTTTATCAAAAACCACTTGTTTGATGTCTTTAAATAATTCAAGGCTTCTGGTATTTTTAAACAAGACCCCGCTTCTTGCTGCTCTGCCCAATCCTACAGCAATAGCAGCAGGAGTGGCAAGTCCCATTGCACAGGGACAGGCAATCACCAGTACCGCAATGGCCCGCATCAGGCTATGGGTAAAATCCTGGTTGGCAAGGGTATAGTTTAACAGGAGGGTCAGCAGGGCAATGCCTACTACCACCGGAACAAAAACAGCGCTGATTTTATCTGCCAGTTGCTGTACCGGTGGTTTTTCCGTTTGCGCATTTTTAACCATCTGCAGAATATTACCCAATACACTGTCTGCGCCAACGGCAGTAACATATGTTTTTGCAGATCCGTTCACGGCAATACTTCCGCCAATCAACTGGTCCTTGATGGATTTGTTTACGGGAATAGATTCTCCTGTAACAATGGATTCGTCTACAGCAATTTCTCCAGATAAAATCTTGCAGTCCATCGGAACGGCTTCTCCCGATTTAATGAGGATCAGATCACCGGTTTTTAATGCACTGCTCTCTACCGGAAAAATATGTTCCTGGTGTTGATCGTCGTAGGCAATCATGTTGGCCATGGTCTTTTGCGAATGCACCAGTTTTTTTAATGAAGCCTGTGTGGTTTCAACGGATTTATCCTCCAGCCAGTTACCCAGAAAAACAAGGGTAAGGATGGTGGCAGTTGTTTCGTAAAACATGTATTCGGCAGCCTGTCCGGTGAAAGTGCCGTAAAGGCTGTACACAAAGGAGGCAATGGCGCCGATCGTAATCAGTACATTCATATTCGGAATGCCCTTCATTATGCTGTGAACCGCGCTTCTGCCAAAGAAATCCATTCCTACCACAAATACAGGAATGGTGAACGCGATCTGTACGTAGGGATTCATCAGCCAGTGAATATGCAGTCCGGGAATCATGTGCAGCATCAGTGGCAGGGTAAATACTGCGCAAAACAGGAATCGCTCAAAATGCGATTTGAACAATACTTTCTTTTTTGCAGCTGCAGGATCATCGTTTTTTACGTGATAGCCCAGGCCGTCTATTCCTTTTTGAATTTCTGTTTTGGTAATGCCCTCCGGAAGGGTAAAACTCACGTCTCCTCCTATAAAATTCACCCGAACATCTTCCAGTCCTTTTCCTTGCAGGTATTTATCGATGGTAAGGGCACAGTTGGTACAACTCATACCCTCCACTTTCCAGTTCACTTTTTCCATGGTGTATAATGCTGTATTGGCACAGCCTTACAAATTTACAAAAGCCGGACTGCTCTCAATTTTCGATATTGGAATAATATTCACCATTGCGGGATTATCTTTGCCTCATGGATGCAATTTTTGGCCTGGCACAGATCAAGTCCGTTGCTGCAGCTCTCTGGAAAGAAGGTAAGCAATATCCGGTATGGGCGTTTCATGCGGCGATGGGCTCAGGTAAAACCACTTTTATTCATGCACTCTGCGAGGTATTGGGCGTGGAAGCTGCCGTTAGCAGCCCCACTTTTGCCATTATTAACGATTACCAGAGCAGGGATGCGGGGCTGATTCATCATATGGACTGGTACCGGCTGAAAGATGAAGAAGAAGCCATTCAGGCAGGCGTGGAAGATCTGCTAAACGGCGAAGGACTTTGCCTGGTGGAATGGCCCGAACAGGCAGAAGGGTTGCTTCCCGATAATACCCTGCACATCCGTCTGGAGATTCTGGATGAGCAAACGCGCAGGATCTCCACGTTTAAGCCAAAGCAGCTTATGGCAGATACAGACGACGAGGATTCCGCCGGCACCATTGACCTGGATGCATAAACTCTCCGTCAAATTTCCTAACTTGAAGCTTCAACCGAATACATGGCAACGAGCAGACCCAGCATCAGTCCGTCTTTATTATATGAAACACTGGAAGAAGTGTTGGATATCAAAACACCGGGCGCAAAATTACAAATAGGTATTCCCAAAGAGATTGCTTTTCAGGAAAATCGCATTGCACTAACCCCCGATGCAGTTGGGGTACTGGTAGCAAACGGGAACCAGGTAACGGTGGAACACAATGCAGGAGAGGCCAGCCATTACAAAGACCAGGATTACGCGGAAGCCGGTGCACAGATTGTATACGACCGTGAGGCTGTTTTTAAATGCCCGATCCTCGTCAAGAGTGCACCACCGGTGGAAGAGGATATGCCGCTGCTGCAAATGAATCAGACCATTATTTCGCCCATACATCTTTCTGCACTCCGAAAAGAGTACATCGAAAAAATGATGGAAAAGCGCATCACTGCACTCAGCTTCGAAAATTTCAAGGACGACAGTGGCACTTATCCGATTGTCCGAAGCATGAGTGAAATTGGGGGAAGCGCCGTGATGCTGATTGCAGGTCAGTATCTCAGTAGTTTTAACAAGGGCAAGGGTGTATTGCTGGGAGGAATCAGCGGTATTCCGCCCACAAAGGTGGTGATCATTGGAGCAGGTATTGTGGGTGAGTTTGCTACCCGGAATGCACTGGCGCTGGGGGCTTCCGTAAAAGTATTCGATAACGACGTTTACCGCCTCAAACAATTGCAGAATAATTTGGGACAGCGGGTCTGGACCAGTGTACTGGAACCACGCATACTGGCCAAACAACTGAAAACCTGTGAAGTGGCTGTTGGTGCACTGAGCAATGAATCCGGCAGGGCTCCGGTAGTGGTTACGGAAGAAATGGTTGCAGCCATGCGGCCCGGAAGCATCATCATTGATGTAGCCATCGACCGCGGTGGTTGTTTTGAAACCAGCGAGTTGACCAGTTATGAGCATCCTACTTTTTTGAAGCACGATGTAATCCATTACTGTGTTCCCAATATACCCAGTAGTTTTGCCAGAACGGCCAGTCAGGCCATCAGCAATGTTTTGATGCCGCTGCTGCTGGAAATTAGTGATGAGGGTGGGCTGGAAGAAATGATCTGGCACAAGTTCAATCTGCGCGAAGGTGTTTATCTTTTCAAGGGCGCATTAACCGATTTCTACATCAGTCAGAAATTCGACCTCAAATTCACCGACCTGAATTTATTGATTGCCAGCAGGAGATAAGCTGCTTTCTTGTTCCATTAATCTTTGAACGGAATGGCTGCTGCTACCGGATGCTTTGCGCCAAACTGCAATCCCAGCAAAAGGGCCATGGTTTGAGCTGCCTGTTGCTGATAGAGTTGTTGCGGCGTGGTAACTTCTCCTTTGGGTGCAACGCCTGGCCCCAGCAGGGCCATCCAGATTTCACTTGCACCATTGATTTTGCTGCCATGGCTGGTCCATTCCGATTTTACTGCATCCCCACGTCCGTGATCGGTGGTTATGAGCAAAGCTGTTTTGTTTCTGTATTTGGGATGCTGCTGAACATAGTTCCAGAGTTGTTCTATCCAGCGGTCTACCTGATGCGCGGCATCCAGGTAAGATCTGTATTTTCCTGCATGCGCCCATTCGTCGGTTTCTCCGTAAGCAATGTATAGAACCGCCGGTTGCTTTTCTTTCAGGTAATTCATCGCAGCAGCATGGGTAAATACATCCAGGCATTCTGCACTGCCCCAGGGACGGTAACTGCTGGTCAACATCTGATCGATCAGGCGCTGTTGTGCACTGGGATTGAAACCTGCGGTGGTATCAAATGCCGAAATTACCGGAAATCCTGCTCTTTGTTCGTTTAGGATCCGGTCAAAAGCATCCCATGCACCAAAGGCAGCCACTTTATTTTTGAAACGGGATTGTTGCTGAAAAAAATCCAGCACGGTGGTGTTGGGGTTCGGTGGAAATTCGTTGGAGTTTACAGCGGTGTCGGCATAGCCGGTAAAAATTTCACTGTAACCCGGATAGCTGAACCAGTATGGGTTTTTGTTGTTGACCCAATTGCCCGCTTTGCGATTGCCGTACAATTGTCCTTTTTCTCCGACGACATTCCACAAAAAGGGCATGAGTTTTTTTCTGCGTTCCTGCAGGTCAGCAGCATAGAATGTTTTGTAGAGCCTGCTGCTGTCGCCTTCATTGTATTTGCTGTTGTTGGCCAGTGTAGTATCAATTCCGTTGAATACTTCCTGCCAGCGCAGGCCGTCGGTGGTAACAATAATCAGGTATTCTGCTTTTTGGGAAAAGCTGTGGAGCTGGAAGCTGCACAACAGGAGGATCAGTAAGCGGCGCATAAGCGTTATTTATAATCAACAATGTTAAGCCGCTTATTGCAAAAATCAATCTCAGATTCTTCGTTGCTGCAGATAATTAATAATTTATTGTTGCAATAGTTGCGGATGAGTTCGTGATACAGCCGATATCCCTCCTGATCCAGATTGGTACAGGGCTCGTCTAATAGCAGTACCGGTGATTCGGAGAAGATGGCCTGCGCCAGTTTGATCCGTTGTTTCATTCCGCTGCTGTAATGACGAATCTGTTTTCCGGCAGCTTTCTCCAGGCCAATGATTTTCAGTATGTCTGAAATGGAAATCTGGTTGAGCAGGGGTTTGAATTTACGGTGGAATTCCAGAAATTCTGTTGCAGTCATTTCTTCTATTAATTCCAGGTAGGGAGCACAGATGGCCACCTGCTGATAAAGGGCTTCGGGAGCTATGTCCTTGCCGGAAAGCTGCACCTGCATGTTGCCTTCATTCAGTCCCATGCTGCCTGCAATGCATTGGAGCAAGGTACTCTTACCACTTCCGTTATGACCGGTGATGGCATAAGCTTCGCCGTTGCTAAAAGTATAGCTCAGTTTGCGGAAAATCCATTCGCGGTTGAATCGTTTGCCGGCATTGCTGAGTATAACCGTTGTATTATTCATCGTCATTGGCACCCTTGGTGAAACGCTTGATGATGCCTCTTCCGCTTTCGCGAATGAATGTTACTATTTCATCGCGTTCATCGGTTGCAGGCAGTTCTTCCTCAATGTATTCCAGTGCCTGTGTAATGTTGAACCCTTTGTTGTAAATGGTTCTGTATACATCCAGTATGTGATTGATCTGTTCCAGCGGAAACCCTCTTCGCTTCAGTCCCACGCTGTTCACACCACCATAGCTCAGTGGGTTGCGAACGGCTTTGATATAAGGTGGAACATCTTTGCTTACCAGGCTTCCTCCTGCAATAAAAGTATGCTGTCCGATATTTACAAACTGGTGAACGGCGCTTACGCCACCGATCACCGCCCAGTCTCCGACGGTTACATGTCCTGCTACTTGTACACTGTTGCTCATGATCACATGATTGCCAATAATACAGTCGTGGGCAACATGGCTGTAAGCCATGATCAGACAATGATTGCCAATGATGGTTTTGCCGCGGTCCTCTGTTCCCCGGTTGATGGTTACAAATTCCCGGATGGTTACGTTGTCTCCGATTTCCACCGTAGTTTTTTCTCCGGCAAATTTCAGGTCTTGTGGAACCGCACCCAGAACTGCGCCTGGAAATACACGGCAGTTTTTGCCAATCCTGGTACCGTCCATGATGGTAACATTGCTGCCAATCCAGGTGCCTTCGCCAATCTGAACATCGCCATGAATTACCGTAAACGGATCAATCTTCACGTTTGGCGCAACACGTGCATTGGGGTCAATGTAGGTATAAGGGTGTGTCATAGGTTGTTTTAGCGTCTGTAAATAGATGGTTTAGGTTTAGCTGTCTGCCCGTTTTACCACTTGTGCAACAAAGTCCCCTTCGGTAGCCACTTTGCCTCCAACATAAACGGTACCATGCATTTCACAGATCCCACGTCGGATCGGTCCGGTAAATTCCATTTTCAACACCATGGTGTCTCCGGGTCTGACCATTTGTTTGAATTTGCAGTTGTCTATTTTCAGGAAATAAGTATCGTATTGTCCTTCGGGCATCGAATTGATGCAGAGTATTCCTCCTGTCTGCGCCATGGCTTCAATTTGCAGTACACCTGGCATTACAGGGTTACCTGGAAAGTGACCCGGAAAGAACCATTCGTTGTAGGTTACATTTTTGATGCCCACAATGGTGGTATCGGTGAGTTCAATCACTTTGTCTACCAGCAAAAAAGGATGCCTGTGCGGCAATGTTTTTTCGATCTTTTCCAGGGAAAATACCGGCGGTATGGTTGGGTCATACACCGGAACATCTTTAACATGCTTGTTCTTTTTGATGTATTGTTTGAACTTTTTGGCAAACTCCACATTGGAACTATGACCAGGTCTGTTGGCAATGATGCGGGCTTTGATTGGGTAACCAATCAGGGCAAGATCGCCAACCACATCCAGCAGTTTGTGTCTGGCAGGTTCATTGGGGAACCGCAGTTCCAGGTTGTTCAGGTATCCTTCACTCTTCACTTCCACTTTATCGCGCTTGAACACTTTGGCCAGTCTGCTCATTTCGGCATCGGTAACCGGCTTGTCTACCACAACAATGGCATTGTTGATGTCTCCGCCCTTGATCAGATCGTTGTCGAGCAGCATTTCCAGCTCATGCAGGAAACAGAAGGTACGACAGGGAGCAATTTCTGTTTTAAAATCCCGGATGGTTTTTAATCCGGCGTGCTGGGTTCCCAGTACGGGGCTGTTGAAATCGATCAGGGTGGTAATCTGGTAGTCCATCGAAGGCAGGGCCACCATTTCTACACGCTTGGCATCGTCGTAGTGATAAATATTTTCGTCGAGGCTGTACCATGCTTTGGTTGCTTCCTGTTCTACTACGCCACCTTCTTCGATCAGGTTGATGAAAGGGGTGGAGCTTCCGTCCATGATGGGGATCTCAGGGCCGTTCAGCTCAATCAGCACATTGTCTACACCCATGCCCACCAGGGCCGCCAGCACATGCTCCACGGTGCTTACCTTGGCATCTCCCACCTGTAAAGTGGTACCCCGGCTGGTATCAGTGACCAGGTCACAGTCGGCCTTGATCACCGGCTGGTTAGGGAGGTCTGTACGCTGAAACTGTATTCCGAAGCCGGGATTGGCAGGCTTTAGGACCATATCTACCAGTATACCGGTATGTAAACCGGTGCCACTGATGCTGATGGGTTTGCCTAATGTATGCTGCTTATCGGGATTGAAATGAATGTCCATGCTTTAAATCTGTTTTGGCCGGATCAGATAGCCTGCTGACCCCCTGATCCTGAAATATGAAATCGCGCAAAAATAAGCTTAAAGGGTGGTTTTTCCCCTATTTAGGCATTAACACGCTCAGAAATCAATTGTTGTACCAGTTTTTCCAGTTCTTTGACCCTTTTTTCCAGTTCAGGAAGCGACCTGGAGGCTGCTTGTACCCGCATGGATGCAGAAAAATCAAAGGCCGGGGTTCCGTTGAAGGCTTTATTGGGTTCTTTGATGGTTTTGGTAACACCGCTTTGGCCATTGATCCGGGTACCGTCGGCAATGGAAATATGCCCGGCAATTCCTACCTGACCGCCCATCATTACGTTTTTACCGATCTTGGTGCTTCCACTTACACCGGTTAGGGCTGCAATAACGGTATTGTTGCCTACTTCCACATTGTGGGCGATCTGTACCAGGTTATCCAGTTTTACCCCTTTGCGAATAATGGTAGAACCCATGGTTGCCCGGTCGATGGTGGAATTGGCTCCGATTTCCACAAAATCCTCAATCACCACATTTCCCAGTTGAGGTACTTTTTGATAAGTTCCATTTCCCTGCGGTGCAAATCCAAATCCATCGCTTCCGATCACTGTGCCGGCATGTAGGGTTACATGATCGCCGATGATACAGTCGTTGTAGATTTTAACGCCAGCATGGATCACCGTATGATTGCCAACCTTAACCCGGTCGCCCAATACAGCCCCGGAATGAATCTTGGTATGATTGCCCACTTCTACGTTGTTGCCAAGGAAGGCAAATGCACCTACAAATACCTGATCTCCCAATTTTGCAGAGTCGGCAATATGGCTGGGTTGCTGAATGCCGGTTAATTGGCTGGCAGCCAGCTCCTGGTATTTGGTCATCAGCGTTGCAAAAGCCGAATAGGCATCGGGAACCCGGACCAGGGTAGCGGTTACCGGATTTTTCAGTTGCAGGCTTTCATTGATAATGACTATTGAAGCCTTGGTTGTATAAAGGTATTCTTCGTATTTGGGGTTAGCCAAAAATGAAAGCTGTCCGGGAACCGCCTCCTCTATTTTACCAAAAGAAGTTACAGCAGCAGCAGCATCTCCTTCAACTTTTCCCTGAACCATCAGGGCAATCTGGGAGGCGATAAATTGCATATACAGGTGTTAAGTTAACAGACAAATGTAGAATTTTTTTACCTGCGAAGAAAGATTTTGCTGAATCAGCGTATTGTCTACCTCCGTGATGTCTTTTACCGTTCCATCCTTATACAGAATATTGATTTTTTCTTCCCTGGGCTGGTATGTGGTATTGGTGGCAATACCGGTGAAACAGAGATAATGTGCGTCTTCCGGGTCAATGCCAAAACGGCCAACGGCCTGGGCTTGTTTTTCCTGAATAAATTCAGCAGAAAAAGGTTCTCCCTGGATGCGCGATTTGTATAACCGTCGGTTCAGAAAACTGTTGCATAGCAACGACAATACTTTGTCGGGATGCCGGCTCCATCGCTTCACGCCGCTGATAACATCAAAGTCGTCGAGCAGGCAAAACTGTGAGAGGGCATACTCGTCCATGGACCCCGTAAAGCTTCCCAGGAAATAATCCAGGGAGGACCTTGTAGCCAGTGCCTCATCATTTTTATTGTAGATGGCTCGTACCCTTTCCAGAATTTTAACCAGCATTTTTTCTGCAGATAAAACGGTTTTATGCAGATACACCTGCCAGTACATCTGTCGCCTGGCCACCAAAAATTTTTCTACGCTGTAAATGGCTTTCTCTTCTACCATCAGCTGTCCATCCTTTACTGTAAGCATTTTTAAAATGCGGTCGTATCCGATGACGCCCTCGCTTACCCCGGAGAAAAAACTGTCGCGACTGAGGTAGTCCATGCGGTCCACATCCAGTTGTCCGCTGATCAGCTGGTGCAGAAATGGCTTCTGGTAATTGTTGGTAAAGATACGGATGGTCAGGTCCAGCTGACCATTCAGTTCGGTATTGAGGGCCTGCATGATCTGCAGCGACAGGTGTTCGTGGTTGATACCCGGAATCAGTACATGCTCCAGTGCGTGCGAAAAAGGGCCGTGCCCGATATCATGCAGGAGGATGGCCGATTTTACAGCAATCTCTTCTTCAGGAGTAATTGCTACGCCTTTGTTGCGGAGTTCGGTTACAGCATTGCACATCAGGTGATAGGCTCCCAGTGAGTGGTGCAGCCGGGTATGAACGGCTCCGGGATAAACCAGTTGCGCCATGGCCATCTGCTGGATTCTGCGCAACCGCTGGTAAAAAGGATGTTCAATGATCGAGAAGATCAGCGGATGATTGATGGTGATAAAACCATATACCGGATCATTGATGATTTTTTGTTTGCTGTTTGCCATGCTGTTGATGAATTGTTAAATCGGCTGTAAAGCCAGCCGGTAAAGGTACAATTTAGTGGAGCAATGAAAATTATTAATAGCTTTATTGCAATGGCAATAGCAAATATTCTTTGGGTAGATGATGAGATCGAGCGTCTGCAGTCGCAGAAAATATTTCTGGAAAGCAAGGGGTACCACGTGCATACCCTGACCAATGGGTACGATGCATTGGAATATATACAGTCTGCGGAAGTGGATGTGGTGCTGATGGACGAAACGATGCCCGGTATCACAGGGCTGGAAACCCTCACGCGGATGAAAGCCATCCGGCATCAGCTGCCGATTGTACTCATTACCAAAAATGAAACGGAAAACCTGATGGACGAAGCCATCGGTAGTCAGATCAGCGATTACCTGATCAAGCCGGTGAATCCCAACCAGGTATTGCTGAGCCTGAAAAAAATCATCGACAACAAACGGCTGGTGGCAGAAAAAACCACTACTTCGTACCAACAGCAATTTACAGAGTTGTTCATGGCATTGCAAGACAATCCGGGCTACCAGGAGTGGACGGATCTGTATAAAAAACTGGTATACTGGGAGCTGGAAATGGAAAAAAGCGACAGCCCCGAAATGCGGGAGATTTTTTACAACCAGAAGCGCGAAGCCAATGCGGTATTCGCCCGTTTTGTGAGCCGCCATTATACCGATTGGGTCGATCCCCGGTCTGGTGAGTCGCCCATCATGAGTCATCAGCTGATGCAGTTCAAAGTGCTTCCGCACCTCGAAGAAAATGTTCCACTCTTTTTTGTACTGATCGACAACCTCCGGTACGATCAGTGGCGTGCTATACAACCCATTTTTGCAGAGAGTTTCCGGATCACCGAGGAAGATACCTTTTATTCCATCCTCCCTACTGCAACGCAATATTGCCGAAATGCGATTTTTGCGGGATTGCTTCCGGCAGATATCGAGAAACAGTTTCCGCAGCAATGGAAGAACGATGAAGAAGAGGGCGGTAAAAATTTATATGAGGAAGAATTCCTGCGTGCGCAGCTGAAGCGTCTGAAAAAAGACCAGGTTCGGGTCAGTTATCATAAAATTCTGAACCACAGCGACGGTCAGCAACTGGTGGGAAATATACACAACCTGCTGCAGAACGACCTTAATGTAATTGTATACAATTTTGTAGACATGCTGAGTCATGCACGCACAGAGATGGAAGTGCTGAAAGAGCTGGCCAGCGACGAAGCCAGTTACCGGAGCCTGACCAGAAGTTGGTTTGAGCACAGTCCGCTTCACCAGGCATTGAAAAAACTGGCGGATAAAAAAATCAGGATCGTCCTGGCAACCGATCATGGCAGTGTTCGAGTGAAAAATCCGCTCAAAGTGATCGGAGACAAACAGACCACCACCAACCTGCGCTACAAACATGGCCGGAACCTGAATTTTGAGGAGAAAGAGGTTCTGGCTTTCAGGGATCCCCGGAAAGCGGGATTGCCGGTACCCAGTATCAATTCCAGCTTCATTTTTGCCAGGGAAAATGATTTTCTCTGCTATCCCAATAACTATAATCACTATGTGAATTACTACAAAAACAGTTTTCAGCACGGGGGAATCAGCCTGGAAGAGATGATTGTACCCCTCATTAAGATGGAAAGCCGTTCCTGATGTGGATAAAAGGGGGCCGGGATCAGCAGTAGTAAGGTTAAATTTGTACTATGAAATACACGCAATCATCATTGGATAAACTGGAAGATATTTTAGGGGAGTCCGGTTACGTAGTCCGGTACGAAAGAGGTACGTTTCAGAGTGGCTGGTGTTTGCTGGAAGCCAGAAAAGTGGTGGTACTGAATAAATTCCTCAACATTGAAGGAAGGATCAACACGTTGATGGAATTGATTCCGCAGGTGCCGATCGAATTCGACAAACTGACCCACGAGTCTCAGAATCTGTATGAAGAAGTTGTAAAAAAATCCGTTACAGAAGCATAGCATTTATTTTGACCCATTCATCCTTAACCATTCAATTTTTAGGCACAGGTACCAGCACAGGTATTCCGATGATTGGTTGCAGTTGTGCCGTGTGTACTTCGGATGATGCAAGGGACAACCGTTTAAGGACCAGTGTACTGATTCAATCGGAAGCAACCACCCTGGTGGTAGACACTACACCCGATTTTCGTTACCAGATGTTGCGCAGCAAAACAAGAAAGCTGGATGCGGTGGTGTTTACTCATCCGCACAAGGATCACCTGGCAGGGCTGGATGATATCCGTGCGTTTAATTTCTTTTCGGAAGTGCCGATGAAAGTGTATGCCAATTCACTTACAGAGGAAGCCATACGAAGGGATTTTTATTATGCTTTTTCCGATACCAAGTATCCCGGCGTTCCCGATATCAACCTGATGACTATCAACGGTGAACCTTTTGTAGTGGGCAATATACCGGTGACTCCCATACAGGTCATGCACCATAAAATGCCGGTGTTGGGATTTCGCTTTGGCGATTTTACCTATATTACAGATGCAAACCGCATAGAAGAAGAAGAAAAGGAAAAAATAAAAGGCTCCCGTGTGCTTGTGCTGAATGCGCTTCGGAAAGAAAAGCACCTTTCCCATTTCACCCTGGGTGAAGCCGTGGCGCTGGCACTTGAACTGGAGGTTCCTGAAGTATACCTGACCCATATCAGTCACCAATTGGGTAAGCATGCAGCTATTAACGCAGAGCTGCCCGGCCATATTCAACTGGCCTATGATGGCCTGACCATCCGTTTGTAGCCCTTTAAACTTTTAAAGGGATGAAAATATTCCTCCAACAGTACTTCCGCTTTTCGAAGAAAGAGCGGATCGGACTAAGCATGCTGCTGATCGTCATGACCTTTTTTTTCTGGTTGCCGGAATGGTACAAAACAAAGCCGGTTCGGGTTCAGCCGGATACAGCAATGATCAGGCTGATGGAAGCCAGCCTGTCGTCAGACCGTTGGTCTGAAAGTCAGCACAAATTCAGCAGGAAGGGCGGGTACCGGCAACAGTACGGACAGTACTATTCAAAGCAAGCCTACCCGAATCAATCCTACGGCAAACAATCATGGTATCGCAACTCCTATCCCGATCGCAGAACTTATTCACCGCGGTCCATACCCGTGGTGGATATCAATACAGCCGGAATTGCGGAATGGGAGGCCCTGCCCGGAATCGGCCCCGTGCTGGCGGCCCGCATTCTGAAATACCGCGAAAAGCTGGGTGGCTTTTCCGGAATTGAACAAGTAGGGCAGACCTACGGTATTTCAGACAGTCTGCACCGGGCCCTGCTGCCTTTTCTGAAAATGACTACAGCCAATGTACAGTACAATACGCCGGTTGTTCATCAACTTCCCAATGCCAATACGGCTACCGGTGCTGAGCTGCAGGCAGCAGGCATTCCGGAGCAAATTGCCAGATCCATTGTTGTATACAGGAGCAGGTACGGACTGTTCAAAAACACTGCAGATCTACGGAAAATTGTACTGATCAACGATTCGCTTTACGAAGTGATTTCCGGTAAACTGCGGGTTGAATAATGAGTGAAACAGGATTTTCTGAAAAGATTTGGTCATGAATGAAATGGGGGTATATTTGCCTTGAAAACAAACTAATGTTAGTTTGTTTTCAAGGGGGGCCTCTAACGATTGCTTGATTAGATTGGCCCCCGTCTATTTGAACTCTATCTATATCAAACAACAGGTATGCATTTTGAACAGTCCGAATTAACCAGCCAGGTTGCCGCTACGGCCAGGCATTTTGCAACGCAATATATTCGTCCGGAATTGATGAAATGGGACGAATCTCAGGAGTTTCCGGTCCATATTTTCCGGGAAATGGGTAAGCTGGGCCTGATGGGGATATTGGTTCCCCATGCATACGGTGGCTCAGAAATGGGGTATTTTGAATACAATGCCGTTATACAGGAAATTGCAAAAGTATGCGGATCCATCGGACTCAGCCTGGCAGCCCATAATTCTCTTTGCACCAATCACCTGCTCAGTTTTGGCAATGAAGAACAGAAAAATGCCTGGTTGCCACAGCTGGCCAGGGGAGAATGGATTGGCGCATGGGGTCTTACAGAACCCAATACCGGAAGCGATGCCGGAAATATGCAAACCACTGCTGTAAAAGAAGGCGATTCCTGGATTCTGAATGGCACCAAAAGCTGGATTACCCATGGTAAGTCCGGGGATATTGCCGTAGTCATCTGCAGAACAGGCGCGCCCAGAACCAGTGGTAATTCAACTGCTTTTATAGTGGAACGGGGTACACCAGGTTTTATAGCAGGTAAGAAAGAGAATAAACTGGGCATGCGTGCCAGCGAAACAGCCGAAATGATCTTCGACAATTGCAAAATACCCGACGCAAATCGTTTGGGTGAAGTGGGCGACGGTTTCCGGCAGGCCATGAAAATACTCGACGGTGGAAGGATTTCCATTGCCGCTTTGTCGCTGGGAATTGCCAAAGGCGCTTATGAAGCGGCTTTAAAATATTCTCAGGAACGTCAACAGTTCGACCAGCCGATTTCTTCTTTTCAGGGAATCAGCTTTAAACTGGCGGATATGGCCACCGAAATCATGGCCGCAGAATTGTTGATCTGGCAGGCCTGTGACCTGAAAAACAGGGGCGAAAAAGTAACGAAGGAGGGCGCAATGGCCAAGTATTATGCCAGTGAAGTAGCTGTAAAAACGGCCACCGAGGCCATACAGATCTTTGGCGGCTACGGGTATACAAAAGATTTTCCTGTAGAAAAGTACTATCGTGACGCAAAATTGTGTACTATTGGAGAAGGAACTTCTGAAATTCAGAAGCTGGTCATCTCCCGGGAAGTTCTTCAGAAATAGTTTTTTCGATTGCTTGCTCATAATCAAAGGGCCCTGAATAAGGGCCTTTTTTTATGCTGAATTCTTTGTACCTTGAAATCCCGATCTGTTAGTAGAAATTGAAAATAAAATCTAAATATCTGTTTCGTTTTTTTCTCCAATGCCTTCTGATGCTGGGTGCGGTAGCTGCTGGTAATGCGCAGCAAATAAAGGGAACACCTGAAACAGTTGATTCACTGAACAAATCCGCGTTCGAAAAAAAACGCACCAATATTTCCGATGCCTTAATTGATTTATACAGAGCGCAGAACCTGGCCATACAATTGGGCTATAAAAGAGGGGAGGCCATATCCTATATGTATGAGGCCGGCATCTACCAGCAACAGGGTTTTTTAAAGCGAGCCATCGTGGATTCTTATCAGGCGCTGGAAATCTTCCGGTCTATCAAGGATACATTTAACATCGCCAGGATTAATCAGCAACTGGCTGCATCACTGGTGTCCGACAAAAAATACGATTCCGCCATTGCCGTATTCAATAAGTCGTTGCTGGTGTACGAAAAATACAGCAAGAACGAAGACATCATCAACATTAAAAATAACCTGGGACTGATCAGGCTGGAATTGTTCCAGACGAATGCTGCCGTCCGGCTGTTTCAGGAGGCCCTGGAGCTGAGTAAAAAAATCGGATACCGCTATGGAGAAAAGAAGGCCCTGCACAATCTGGGACTGGCTGAGCTGAAGCTTGCACATGCTGCAAAGGCAGAACAATATTTTAAAGCGTCGCTGGCGATAGATGAAGAAATGAATGATAAATACGGAGCAGTGCTGAAAAAAATCAGCCTTGTTGCCTTATACCTGCCTCAGAAAAGGCTTGCAGAAGCAGAGACCCTTGGCCTGAGCGCTTTTTCCATTGCCAAGTCTATTGATGCGTTTGATCTGCTCGATTCCATTGTAAGTCAGATGATCACGCTCAACAAGCTAAGCAACAACAAAGAAGGAGTGATTCAATGGCAGGATTCTGCGCTGGAAGTGCTGAATAAACAGCGCGTAAAAGAAAATGAATACGCTTCCAGTTTCATCGATATCATCAAGAGCCAGCACGATTCCCGGATGGAAACGGAGAACGCCATTATGCGTGCAGAGCGGGTGTCTAATGAACAGTTTCTGATTATTACGGTAGGTACTTTTATCCTGATCATACTGGCGGTACTGGTAATCATGGTTTTCATCAATTTCCAAAAACAGAAACAATTCAGCCGGGAACTTCGGGCAAAGAATGTGGTTATTGAAGCACAGGTAACAGAGTTGGGTACGCTGAATAAGGAAATTTCTCAACAGAATATTTTGCTGGAGGCAGATAATAAAACCAAGGACAAGCTCCTGTCGATCATTTCCCACGATCTGCGGAATCCACTGGTGAATACCAAAGGCATCCTGAACCTGGTGAACCAGGGAATGGTTCCGGAAGATCAGGCGAAGCAACTGCTGATTCAGCTGGAAACACAATACATGGGTACAACATCGCTGCTCGACAATCTTCTGTTCTGGCTGAAGGGGCAGATGTCTGGTAAAAACCTCGACAAGGTTCAGATGGCTGTATTCCCGATTGTAAAAGGGCTGGAAGACGAGCATCGCATGTTGCTGGAACGAAAAAATATTTCCTTCTTTAACCAGGTGGATCCTTCCTTGACCGTACTGGCTGATAAGGAAATGATTCGCATCGTATTGAGAAACCTGATCAGTAATGCCATCAAGTTTACACCCGAAAATGGCCTGATCCGTGTATATGCAACATCTGATGAGCTGGAAACCAAAATCAGTATACAGGATTCGGGAATCGGTATGAGTGCAGAAACAATAGAGCGCATCAGCGCCAAACAATATTATACTACAGCAGGTACAGCGATGGAGAAGGGAAGCGGATTCGGATTAATGCTTTGCAGCGATCTGGTTAACCGCCACGGAGGGAAGCTCATCATTGAAAGTGAACCACGCAAAGGCAGTGTGTTTACAATCACACTGCCTGCGTAGCAACATTTTATTCTTCGTTTTTACCGGAAGTGCCGGCTGCAAAAATCTGGTCTACAGCACCGCCCAGCATGGGAAATTTTTCTTTTACAAAAGCTGCAATGGTTTCAATGGCTTTCTGCGCCTGCGTTGCATCCAGTTGTGCTTCTTTCATGAGTTTTTCTACTAATTCGTTCATACGTGCTTAATATTAAGGATGGTTATCAAAACAATCAGGCTACTTTCAGTGCGCTCAGTTTGCTCTTGTTGAACATTTTTTCTGCATATTCCAGGGTTACATGCAGTTGAGTGGTATTGGTTCCCGGTAACTCAAACATGGCATCTGTGAGGATACTCTCGCAAATGCTTCTTAAGCCACGCGCACCCAGTTTGTATTCGAGCGCTTTACTAACCATGAAGTCCAGTACTTCCTTGTCCATGATCAGGTCGATGCCTTCCATTTCGAAGAGTCGGGTATACTGCTTCATCAGTGAATTTTTGGGCTCGGTGAGGATACTGCGGAGCGTATCTGCATCCAGTGGATTCAGGTGGGTTACCACAGGCAGCCTTCCCAACAGTTCCGGAATCAGTCCAAAACTTTTCAGGTCCTGTGCATTGATGAATTGCAACAGGTTTTTCCGCTGGTGTTCCTGTTCTTCTTTATTTACGCTGAAGCCAATGGCATTGGTATTAACCCTCCTGGCAATGACTTTATCGATGCCATCAAAAGCACCGCCGCAGATGAACAGGATATTTTTAGTGTCTACCTTAATCATTTTCTGCTCAGGATGTTTTCTGCCTCCCTGTGGGGGAACCAGTACTTCTGTGCCCTCCAGCATTTTCAGCAATCCCTGCTGAACCCCTTCGCCGCTTACATCTCTGGTAATGGAAGGATTGTCTCCCTTGCGGGCAATTTTATCGAGTTCGTCTACATATACAATACCTCTTTCTGCAGCAGCCACATCATAATCACAGTTCTGCAGTAAACGGGTGAGCATGCTCTCCACATCTTCACCCACGTAGCCGGCTTCTGTAAATACAGTTGCGTCTACAATGGCAAAAGGCACATTCAGTAATCGGGCAATGGTCTTGGCCAGTAAGGTTTTTCCAGTGCCGGTTTCGCCCACCATGATGATATTGCTTTTTTCAATTTCCACTTCTTCGGATACCTGTTTGAAATTGATCCGCTTAAAGTGATTGTACACGGCAACACTCAACACCTTTTTGGCATCATCCTGACCAATCACATATTCATCTAAGAACTTTTTGATCTCAGCCGGCTTGCGAACTGTAAGCTTGTAATTGGATGAGCCGGATCCGTTGCTGTCTTTTTTGGTATTCAGCTCCTGCTCTATAATCTCTTCTGCATGTTCTACACAGTTCTCACAGATATGACCCTCCTGTCCTGCAATGAGGATCTTGACCTCATCACGGCTGCGTCCGCAGAATGAACAGTGTAAATTTGATGTTTTTGCCATACAATTAAAGCTCTTTTAAAATATCATCTACAATTCCATAAGCCACAGCTTCTTGTGCATTCATCCAGTAGTCACGGTCAAAATCCTGCATAATCTGGTCGATGGATTTTCCGCAATTGTCTGCCAGGATTTTGGCGCCAAGTTCCTTGGTTTTTCTGATCTGATTGGCCTGAATTTCAATATCGGCGCTGGTGGCCTGAAAATAACCTCCCAGGCTGGGCTGGTGTATCATGATTTCTCCATGCGGATATACAAATCGCTTTCCTTTTGTACCTGCACTCAGGAGGATAGAACCCATACTCGCAGCAAGACCCATGCAAATGGTACTTACAGGGCTTTGAATCATTCTCATGGTATCATAGATCACCATACCGCTGGTAACCACACCACCGGGGCTGTTGATAAACAACTTGATTTCTTGTCCGGGTTTGTCTGCATCCAGTACCAGTAATTTGCTGACCACATCGCGGGCAGACTTATCGTCTACTACCCCCCACAGGTATACGGTTCTTTTTTCAAAGAACATTTTCTCCATCTTCTTGGTCATGAAACTGCCCATTGGTTCAGGCTTCAGTTCTTTTTCTTCCGGTTCGTCTTCTTCATTGAAACGGAAAGGGTTCAGGTTGTATTTAGATGCTGTCATATTTTTCTTTTATCCGTTATTTAAGCTTTCTTTTCCTTTCTTGGGTTGGTGAGCAATACCTCGTCTACCAGACCATATTCCTTGGCTTCGAGTGCGGTCATCCAGAAATCACGGTCGCTGTCTTTGGCAATGGTTTCTACGTCTTTTCCGGTATGGCTGGCCGTAATGGTATAGAGTTCATGCTTCAGCTTCTTGATTTCCCTTGCAGTGATTTCGATGTCGGTGGCCTGTCCGCCAATGCCGCCACTGGGCTGGTGCATCATGATCCGGCTGTGCTTCAGGGCAGTTCTTTTACCCTGTACACCGGCACAAAGCAGGATCTGCCCCATGCTTGCTGCAATACCGGTACAAATGGTAGCCACATCCGGTCCGATGAACTGCATGGTATCATAGATGCCCAGGCCCGCATAAACGCTTCCGCCCGGACTGTTGATGTACATCTGGATATCCCTGCTGCGGTCTGTACTTTCCAGGAACAGGAGCTGTGCCGTAACAATGTTGGCAACGTAGTCGTTGATGCCCTCGCCCAGGAAGATGATTCGGTCCATCATCAAACGGCTGAACACGTCCATGCTGGCCACGTTCAAAGGACGTTCCTCAATAATATAGGGCGTCAGGTTGGTTACCTGTCCGTAATTCTTGTAATTGTGTAAAACCGCACTGCTGATGCCCTGGTGTTTTACTGCATATTTTTCAAATTCTTTTCCAATATTCATATGTTGATTTTTCGCTTTGAAGATAAGTGTTTTGCCATATCGGTAACGGAAACACCGTCAAATTCTGTGCAAAGTTCGTTAATTCCGACAAAAGGGCATACCGGTGATCCAATCCCGTCACAACAGGTTGTCCGGATACCGTATATTACAGGAAATACAGCAGGTCTCTTAGCTTGTTAAAACATTGCTATATGAGTCAAAAAAGCTTTCATATAGGTCTTTGTATGGCCGGTGCGGTATCTGCAGGTGCCTATACTGCCGGTGTAATGGATTATCTGATGGAAGCGCTGGCGGAATGGGAGAAGCGAAGGGGGCAACCCGGAGTGCCCACCCACAGGGTGCAGATTTCGGTAATCGGCGGTGCTTCTGCAGGAGGCATGACAGGAATCATAACAGCCGGGGCTATTAACCGGCCATTTGTGCCGGTACCCGTACCCGAACCCAAAGCATTGCTGAAAGAACATCCTGAGAATCCGTTTTACCACAGTTGGGTAGATCTGTTGGGTGAGGATATGTTTCGTCAGATGCTGGATTTGTCCGATATCCGGCGGGAGGGCAAAGTAACATCTGTGTTGAATTCAGATTTCATCGATGCCATTGCAGCAAGAACGATTCGCAGCAATCCTTCCAACTGGGTACCTGCTCCCCCTTATTTTGCCGAACCACTGAAGCTGTTTACTACCCTGACCAACCTGGAGGGTATTCGGTACAATATTGCTTTCAGAAGTGAATTGCTGGAAAGCCGTCACAATATGACCATGCACAGCGATTTTGCCTGCTTTCATTTAAATGAAACACAATATGGGCAGAAGGGTTGGATGCCCCTGCATTTCAAAACCGGGCTCAATGTGTCTCTGGCCCGGGATGCGGCCATCGCAACCGGCGCTTTCCCAATTGGGCTGAAATCGCGGATATTGAATCGGACCAAGGCGGTTGTGATGCAAAATTCCTGGATTAACTATACAGATACGGCACCAGATGAAACCGATCAAACGGCTTATACTACACAGAATGTAGACGGCGGCCTGATGAACAATGAGCCATTTGAAAAAGTAAAACAATTGTTGAATGAGGAAGCGCAACAATTTTTGGGAGAAGAACAGGAAGATTATCGCAGGTTTAGAACGGCGGTGCTGATGATCGATCCGTTTCCGGGAGAAGCGCCCCGTACCTTCAGGGTTAACCAGGAGCTGGTGCCCACCCTTCAGTACCTGTTCTATGCCATTACTCAACAGTTGCGGGCAAAGCCATCAGCACTGATAGATGCCATGTCTGGTGAAAAAGCAGGACAGTACCTGATTGCCCCAACCCGACCTGTTCGTTCGGGATCGGCTGCGGGTACAAAAATTGACGGAAGTAAGGCCATTGCCTGCGGCGCCATGGACGGATTCAGCGGATTCATGCACAAGGAATTCAGGATACACGATTATTACCTGGGCAGGTACAACTGCGAAATGTTTCTTCGGAATCACTTTACCATACCTGCAGCGCACCTGGATGCGCATCCGGTTTTTGGCGAAGGCTATGCGCTTGCAGACAGAGATCGGTTCAGGTCTTTCCGAAAAGATGCTTATCAGATCATTCCCATTTTTAGCACCTATGAACAGGGATATTATCCCATGCCGGTATTTGGTTCGGGGACCCAGTGGCCCATGGTAGAGGAAGGAATGGTACAGCGGTATACCGGTGCCATCCGAAAGCGGGTGGAGGGTGTTATCATGAATGCAGTTCCAATGAGCCGTTTCAGGAGATTCCTGCTGTACATCGGTTGCCAGGTGTTGTTTAACAAAGCCATTACACAAAAAATCATCAAACTGATGCTGTCCTCTTTGTACAAACACGGCCTGGTTACAACCACAACATCAGCAACAGAATCCGTTGCACCCATCAGAGAGCAGCAGGCATAAAAAAACCAGCTCCTGAGAGCTGGTTCCTGTATTTAATTAACCACCATTAGTGGTGGTGGTGGCTTTCTACAATTTTGGTGAATTCTTCCACGCTGATTGGCTGGTCTTTGGCAGTTACCTGCGTTTCCAGTGTGCCGAATAATTTCTCGGCATTGATGCGGTGGTAGCTGTCTTCTACGAATTTCTTATCCTGCATCATTCTGTTGGCATAGTCTTCGATCCACTGCTGGTTGTCGCCCATGGCGCCCAACTGGCCGCCCATGTAACTGAAGAGTTGCATTTTAGCAAAGTTGCGGATATCTTCCGGAAGCACTTCAATCTTGTTGTCGGTGCTCAGTTTGCTGCTGATCAAAGTCCATTTCAGCTGGTTGGCAAAGCTTGGATACTCTTTGGCAGCTTCCTCTTCGGTTTTTGGTTTTTCACCACCGGTTTGTAACCAACGCTTCAGGAAGCTCTCCGGTAAATCCATTTTTACATGGTCTACCAGTTGGTGGTAAATCTGGTCGTGAATCTGATTTTTTGCAGACTGCTCGTAGTATTTTTCAATTTCAGTTCTGATTTCATTTCTGAGATCAGCTTCAGTTTTAATAGCGTCGTTGTTCGGGAAAGCAGCCAGGAAGAACTCTTCGTTCAGTTCTGCTTTTTCAACCAGGCCTACCTTGGTAATCAGGATATTGAAGTAACGGTTGCCGTCTTCTTTGGTTAATCCCAGATCTGCCAGGATGGTTTCCGCCTCTTTATCGTCGAAAGCCTTGCTGATCTGCAGGTTTACCACATCGTTCACTTTCTTGCCCATCAGGTTCTTTCTGAACTTCTCTGTAAAGTACTTCACCAGCAAAGAATTGTCTTTGGTAATGCCGTTCTCCACAACGTTGCCCTTGGCATCGGTTTCAGTGAAAGTTACGTTCAGTACGTTCTCTTCTGAATTTACGGCTTCCGGTTCGGTCATTTTTCCAAACCTGGTTTGCAGGCGCGCAATTTCATCGTTCACCATCGCATCAGTAACCTCAATTACATAGCGGGTTACTTTCACGTTTTTAACGTCGAGGTCAAAAGAAGGCTTCAGGCCAATTTCAAAAGAGAAAGTATATTCTGCCGGGTTGTTCATGTCAAGGCCTGTTGCATCATTGTTCAGTGGCAAAGGCTGTGCGAAAATATCGATGGCTTCCCGGGTCATGTACTGGTTCAGTTCGGTTTCAACGGTGCGCAGTACCTCATCGGTAAATACGCTCTGTCCGTACATTTTCTTTACCAGTCCGGCAGGAACCATTCCCTTTCTGAATCCGGGGATATTGGCTGTTTTCGCATATCTCTTCAGGCTTTTTTCAAAACCTGCATAATAGTCTTCTTTGGTAAGGGTAACGGAAAGCTTATCGTTCAATAAGCCTATGTTTTCTCTGGTAATAGTAGCCATAACGATTTTTTAAAACTTGATTTTCGGGCTGCAAAGGTAAGGGATTAGAGCATAAGAACCGTTCCTCATGCGGGTTTTACTGGCAGGTACTGTTGCGTTGTTGAGGGTTTGTTTTTGAATTAAATGATTGATAATCATATTTTTATGATTTTTGAGCCCCTATTCTAGTCAGGTTTTTATTTCAGGTGAGCGGGGAAGCAGCTAAAAAGCCGGTTTTTTTATTGTTAAGGCAATGATTTTGTGGCATTTAAAGTAACTTGAACGGGATAAAACTGGTGCTGAGCTATGGATTCTTTTACCCATTTAGCCCTGGGCGCCTGCATGGGCGAAGTCTTTGCAGGAAAAAAGCTGGGCAAAAAAGCCATGCTCTGGGGGGCGATGGCACAAAGTATTCCTGACATTGATTTCGTGTCGGCTTTCTGGATGGAAACCTCCGATAACCTGCTGGCACACCGGGGCTTTACGCACTCCTTTCTTTTTTGTGCCATCATAACGGTATTGCTGGCCATGCTGGCAGAAAAGCTGCACCGGCCCCATAATATCCGGCTGAGGTCCTGGATGGGTTTCTTTGGCATCGCCATCTTCCTTCATATCATCATTGATGCATTCAATAATTACGGTGTAGGCTGGTTCGAACCTTTCAGCCATTACCGGGTATCTTTCAATGCCATTTATGTGGCGGATCCCTTTTTCTCCATCTGGTCGCTGATTGCCTGTCTGGTGCTGCTGTACCTGGGAAGCAGGTCTTCGCTCCGAAAAAACTGGTCGCGCTTTGGATTGGGAATGAGCGCCGTATACCTTATATACTGTGTATTCAACAAATACCAGACCGATCAGAAAATCAGGCAGGCTTTTGCAACAGAAAAAATTGCCTATACCCGTTATATGAGTACGCCCGCTCCTTTGCAAAACTGGCTCTGGTATGTGGTAGCCGGAACCGATACCGGCTACTATGTGGGATTTCGCTCCGTATTTGATACCAGTAAGCAAATGGACCTGGAATATTTTCCGAGAAATGATTCCTTACTGCGCCAAGTGCAGGACCATCGCGACATCGATAACCTGATCCGTTTCTCACAACAATTTTATACAGTGGAAAAATGGAGCGATACCCTGGTCTTCAACGACCTGCGCTTTGGACAAATGCTGGGATGGGAATCGAAACGGGGAAGATTTGTATTTCATTTCTTCCTGAATCACAGGAACGATAACAGGCTGGTGGTGCAGCGGGGAAGATTCAAGGGATGGAAGTTGGAAACAGCCGAGTCGCTGATAGAAAGAATCCGCGGAAATTGATCGGGTCTCCGAAATATAGGGCAGCTTATTTACGGATCATGGCTTTTTCAATTTCGCCTTTGTTGAGTCGCTGTTCCGGAGGAATAAATTTCATTTGTAAAAAAGCATACATCTCTTCCTCAGTAGCCCCTGCCATTTTGCGATGGGTCTTGAGGTGAAAGATGCCGTATTCGTTGATTTTGTATCCTCGTTCTCTGGCAATAGTCCTAAGCCGGATATTGTGTTCCTTGTTGCCGGTGAAATAGAGGAGGGCAGCACCAAATTCATCTTTGCTTACGAGTCTGCAATCTACCTGCACATTGGCTTTGTTCAGCAATACACTTACTTTGGTGGGGCCTTTTACCAGCACGCTCTTAATACCCGGCAACTGAATGAATTGTTCAACGATCCGCCTGCGCTTTTTGGGTTCGGCTTCAATAACAATATCAATATCACCGATCGTTTCTTTTTTTCTGCGTAAGCTTCCAGCCAGGGCAGCCCGATCAACACCGGGAATTTTCTGGATGCTGGTGATGATATCGTTTCCGATTTTGAGTGCATCCTTCAGCAACATCCGCTTTTCTTCCTTGTATAACTTAAGTGCGCGTTGAAGGTTTTCTATTTTCTTCTGCCCAAATCCTTTTATTTTTTCCAGCCGCCCTGTTTGCAGGGCGGTAATCAGTTCTTCTTTATTCCGGATACTGAGTGCGTCGTGCAGTACCCTGAGTGTGGCTGCACCGATTCCGTTTACGTGCATGAGTTCCAATAACTCAAACGGAACCTTTTTTTTCAGTTCCTCAAAACCATGTACCTGCCCGGTGTGCAAAAACTCAATGATTTTTTCGGCAATGCTTTCTCCGATACCCCTGATATTGTCCAATGCAGAAAGGTTATCGTTGTAAACGATGATATCCTCTTTCATGTTTAATAATGTTTTGGCAACATTATCGTAGGCAATGGCCCTGAATCGTTCTTCCGTTCCCAGATAACGGTAGCAATCTGCCATCTGGCCGAAAATGACCGAGAGCGCTCGGTTTCTGGCAGGAATTTGGGTAGAATAGGGCATCAGGATAATATGTCTTAAATTTAAGACATATTGCCTTATGAAAAAAAAGCAGCTGGCACGGATCGCCAAAGGGTATTGCCTGGAGTTGATGCTTTCTTCGGAAAAACTGCTTCCGGGTTTTAGTATTGGTGCGGTGCATCGGTACAGGGTACAATACAAAAAGCTGCGGGCCTTTCTGCGGATGCTCCGGACCGGATCAACTGCATCCGGATATTTACGTTTACCAAAGCAGCTGAAAACGGTTTATGGCCTTGCCGGTTCCATAAGAGACCTGCAATTGCACAAACAGCAGGTGCAGTATATATTTCACAACAAACAAAAAAAGCCGGAATCCTACCTGTTGAAGGTAAAGCAGGAAATTGCAAATAGTAAAAAAGCATTGCGTGATTATTTTTCTGAAACCAACCTGAAAGGAGGAACAGAAAAAATCATACAGGCGCTTCCGGAATCTTTTTCAAAAAAAGCCCTGTACCATTACACCAATAAACAGTGGGAACAGGTAGCACAACTGGTCGCTACCAAACATATTACGGATGCCAATATGCACCTGATCCGGAAAATACTGAAAGACCTGTATTATAATATGACTATACTGGATGAAGCCCGCTTTGTGGTGAAGGCCGGAAAACAGCAACGCTTTGTTTCTCTGCAGCTGTTCAGTGCACTGATGGGGCAGCTCGGAAAGTTCCAGGATCTTACCACAGAAATTCGTATGCTGGGCCCATCTCAGCTGAAAGGATTGCCAGCCGAAGCACAAGGGGAACTGCAACTGTTGCGTGCAACTTTTATCATGCAAAAAAATAAACAGAAACGAGAGCTGGCCAGGCAGTTTGAAAAATTATTGGGCGCTACATAAAAAACCGCCGGTTTTGCCGGCGGCTGCATTCGTTTTGCGACGGATTATTTCACCGCAATTTTTTTGGCGGCATCTTTTTTTGCTCCCTTGTTATAGGGTAAGCTGATGTTGAGCAGGCCATCTTCGTATTTGGCCTCAATCTTGTCGCGGTTTACATCTTCGGGGAGGGTAAAGGATCTGCTGAATGAGGAGAAATGATATTCCTTCCTCGTAAATTTCTCTTCCTTATTTTCTTTGTTTTCTTCTCTTACGCAACGGATGGTCAACATGTTTCCATTTGCCTGTACATTAAAATCGTCTTTCTTAAATCCGGGTGCTACCAGTGAAACCAGATAAGCATCTTTCCCTTCTGCAATATTTACTGCAGGCAGATTTTTCATCCGGTTCCAGAATCCATCTCCATTATTAAACCATTCGTTCCATGGTTTGAAAAAATCATCGAAAACAGAAGGGATGCGATCGGTTACCTTTGCCGGTGCATGGTTTGCCATAAAGCCTCCTTTGTTTTGGATTAAAAAATTTCAACGAAAAGGTACAGCTTTATCTGATCAGAAACAATGAGGGATCTCATTGTTCTGTATGTGATTTGTCAGTTTTCCGCACAACGGAAGGGTCAATTCTTTTATAATAGAAGGTAACCATGGTAAAGATCAGGCTGATGGTATGGTAGCAGAGCCAGCGGAAAAACTGGATCAGGAAATTGGTTTTATCAGAATGAAGTTCTTCGGTTATCGGAATACAGTTGTTTTGGATCAACCGGTTCAATTCTTCCTCTACCTGTGTTGCAAAGGGTTTGTTTCGAACATCGAGATTGAGCTCTACACTTGCGTAGGCGCTGATATTGTTTACATTGTAAGATCCGATGGTAACCCATTCTCCATCGCAGGAGGCTAGTTTGGCGTGTAGGATGGCCGGCTGGTATTCGTATATTTTTATTCGGTTTCTGAGCAGCATGTCGTACAACCAGCGTTCAGCATGTTTGGAGATCATGATATCGGATTTGCCTGCCGTGATCACCCTGATTTCAATACCTCGTTTGGCTGCATTTTTTAATAAGCGGGTAATGGCTCTCCCAGGTAGGAAATAACTGCAAAGAATGGTAATGCGCTTTTGCGCAAATGCCAGCATCTCAATATAGGTATTGGAGATTTCATTTTTTCGCTTTACCCAGTCATTACGACGCACCCGCACATTGCTGGTTTCCCGGGGAGAAAAAATCAATTCGGGAGGATCAAACTCGCAGGCATTGAAACTGGATTCAACGGGAACTCCTTTCCAGGTTCGCCGGCAGAGTATGCAAAGTTCTCTGGCTGCTTCTCCTTCTACATAAACCATATAATCCAGCCATGCCGGACTTTGGGGCAGATCGTTGTAACGGTCGGCAATATTACTGCCGCCGGTAATGGCGTAACGGGCATCTGTTACCAGTATTTTGTGATGCATCCTTCTGCCGAAATAGAAGTTCCTGCTTTTAAACAAGGGCTCAAAAAAACGAAAACGAATTCCAGCAGTTTTAAGTTCATCAATAAATGCAGAGGAAAGTGTTTGAGATGCATAGCCATCTACCATAAGAAAAACCGATACATTTCTTTTCGCTGCTGCTATTAATGCAGCGCCCACCATTTTGCCTGTTTCATCATCGTCGTAAATATAGGTTTGCAGGTGTATGGTATGAGTTGCCTGGTTGATCATTTTCAGTACCAGGTCGAAATAATCTTTGCCGCCACGGACCAGGGTAACTTTGTTTTGGCCGGAATATCCTGCCAGTACAGTATCGGGAAGGGGTCGATTGTTTTTTACAGTTTTAACTGCGGCGTTACTCATACAATGCGGTCGGTTCTTAACATGAATTTACTGAATTACTGGCAGTAAAATGGGGCGGCTGCCAAATATCCCGGATATTTGCATGATACTGCATGCAGTCAACTTTGATTATGAAATGAAAAACTACCTGACTCTGTTGCTCTTGTCTTTTTTCATGCGCATGGATGCGCAGGATTCCGCCAGAAAGAGACCTTTGCAAATGAGTGGTTATGCCGAAACCTATTATGTAAAAGACTTCAATAATCCTGAAGGGAAAAAAAGAGCGGGTTTTTTATACAACCACAACAGATCGGGAGAACCGGCATTGAACCTTATTTATCTGAAAGCTGCTTATACAGGTGCCAGGCTAAGAACCAATCTGGCTTTGGCTGCAGGAACGTACATGCAGGATAATTTTGCAGCGGAGAAGGGTATTGGTAAAAATATATATGAAGCAAATGCCGGTATCAAGATTTTAAGAAAAAAAGAATTGTGGGTAGATGCAGGTGTGCTCTCTTCTCATATTGGTTTTGAAAGTGCAGCCGGAAAAGATTGTTGGACCTTAACGCGGAGTTTGATGGCAGAAAATTCTCCATATTATGAAACGGGCATCAGGGTATCTTTTAGTAGTGCAGACAGCAAATGGTATTTTGCCGGACTGGTTCTCAATGGCTGGCAACGCATTCGCCGGCTGGATGGCAGTAAGTCTATTTCTTTTGGCACTCAAGTTACCTGGAAACCCACTCCGGGAGTTAGTTTTAATAGTAGTACTTTCATAGGAAATGACCGGCCCGACAGCCTTAAACGAATGCGGTATTTTCATAGTTTCTATGGAATATTTCCGTTAAGCAGTTTGCTAACAGCTACTGCAGGGCTTGATGCTGGTATGGAGCAGGTGTCCAAAGGCTCAACCAGGATGAATACATGGTATAGTCCTGTATTGATACTGCGGCTGGCTACTTCGAGGAAAACGACTGTAGCGGCCAGAGTAGAATACTACTCAGACAAACAGGGCATTATTATTGCTACCGGAACGGCCAATGGATTTCAGGTGTGGGGTTTGTCTGCTAATTTCGATGTCCATTTTACCGAAAATATAATCTGGCGAACAGAGGCACGTAATTTCAGTTCCAGGGATCCAATTTTTCCAAAGGAAAGCGGGCCATCACAAGGGAGCAACTTCTTTGCTACTACAGCATTTCTTATTGGCTTTTGATGCATCCTGCAGCAATTCCTTTTTCAGATATATCCACCGGATGATGATAAATGAAAAGGCAAGAAATGCCATTTGCTTTTCTTGCCTTTTGTGAAGTGCGGATGGAGGGGGTCGAACCCACACGCCTCGCGGCGCTAGATCCTAAGTCTAGTGCGTCTGCCAATTTCGCCACATCCGCTGTTAAGGCGGCAAAAATAGGGGTTTTTGCTAAAATCGTACAGTAAAAGTAATTCCTTTGTTGGGCTCACTTTCTGCGGAAATAGTGCCTCCCTGATCTTCAATCTGGTTCTTGATCAGGTACAGGCCAATGCCTTTGCTGTCGAATCCGCTATGAAAGCTTTTCTGGAATCTGAAGAGCATATGCCCGAATCGCTTCATGTCTATTCCCAAACCGTAATCTTTCACGGTAAGGCAAATGCCAGTAATGTCTCTGAATGTTTTTATTTCAATCACCGGTGGTTGGTCGGGCTGAACATACTTAAGACTGTTGCTCAGTAAATTGTAAATGATACTCTGAAGAAATACCCTTGGGTATAAGAGGGTGCCTGCCTGGAGATCGGTGTGGATAACTGCTTTTTTCTGGTTGATGGTTTCCTGTAACTGTAAGCATACACTGTTAATGATCTCCTCAAAACTGCATTCGGATTTAGGAATATCCTTTTCCATCTGAATCTGCAGAATCTGTACCAGTTCGTTCAGGTTATTGGTAAGGTCGGCGCTTACTTTTTTCAGATAATCCAGCGAAGCCTGCTTTAATTCAGGATCTTCTGTTACCTCATACATTTCCAGCATTTTGCGGATGTTGTGAGCCGGTCCGCGTACGTCGTGGGTAATGATGCCGGCAAACTCTTTCAGCTGGCTTACTTTTTTTTCCAGGGCCATCTGTGTTTTTAAAAGTTCCCTGTTCTGTATTTCAAGATCTTTATTCAGTTGCTTGAGTTCTGTGATTTCCTGTATCTGTGAAATAAAGAACTGCGGATTTCGGGCATCGTCTCTTACGAGAGAAGTGGTAACCGTTGCCCAGCATCGGTTGCCGTCTTTTTTGGTAAACCGAATTTCTTTTTCCACTTTTTTCAGCTCACTGGTGAGCATCTGTCTGGTTAAAGCCGCATTTTCTGCGTAGTCTGCTTCATCGCAGATATTCTTTAACCCGTTCTGAAACAGTTCCTCCCTGCTGTACCCCAGCATATTACAGAGCGAGTCGTTCACATCCATGATCTCTCCTTCTGGAGAAAGGATGGCTTTGCCGATGCTCGAGTATTTGAAAACATTCGAAAATTTCTTTTCACTGATCTTCCTTTGTTGCTTTTCGAGAGTAAGGGACTGATTGGTTTGTACCATATCCGTTACATCCGAAAAGTTAGCAAAGGCAAATACATCGTCTCCGATATGAATCAGCCTGGAGTTGATATTGAGCCACCTGGCACCCCTGTTGAACATGTTCACCTGCATGAGCACATTGGTTTGCGGCTGGCCGGTTTTCAGTGTAACAGAAATGGGGTGTTGTTCTCCGCTGGCTACACTTCCGTCTTCCAGAATGGCATTCCACATTTCGTCGTAGGAGGTTTTGCCAAAAAGTTCTTTCTCGTTGAGCAACAAAATTTCCAGTGCCTTGGTGTTGAATCCAATGATGGTGCCTTCCTTGTTCTGTACAACAACACCTTCCTCAATCGAATCGATTACTGATTGGAGAAAATAATTATCCTTGAAATGTTCGTTAAACAAATCTGTACTCATACAGCATCCTGGCTTGTTTTCAGTAAGGCATCAGGGGGATCCTAAAATTAGGCATTTAAGTAATACGGATCAATCATTATAAAGCAGAAAGAATCTCCCGGATTGTTTTGTCCATGCCTTTTCCATCTATCCAGCGAAGTACCACTACCAGGTCGTTTTTCCGGTCTACATATATGATGTTATTGCCATTTCCGACATGTACAAATGCAGTTTCCGGAGCATTAGGTAAAAACATCCTGTCTGTATTCAGGAACCAGTTCATGTATCCATAGTCTTTTTTTACACTGGTGGGTGTAAGGGCCTGACGGATCCATTGTTCCGACAGCAATTGACGATCTTTCCATTTCCCATTCCGGAGGGTCAGTAGCCCGAATCTTGCCATATCTGCAGCATGAATAAACATGCCTCCGCCCCAATGACCGCCGCCGCTCACACTCTGAACCGGACTGCCGTCGAGTACAATCCAGGAGTTTCTGTAGCCGGTCCATCTCCAGGTATTGGAGGCGCCGATCGGATCCATGATTTGTTCTTTCAATACCTGCGGCAATGGTCTTCTCCAAACGCTGGTGGTTGCCAGTGCAAGTGCATTTACGCGTACATCATTGTATTCATATACAGCGCCGGGCGTATTTCTCCTGCGGTTCTGCCAGGTAGCAGGATCTGCATCCGGGCGGTCTGCCCAATCGGGCTTACCCCACAATGTGCCTTCCCAGTCGCTGGTTTGTCGCAGCATGGTTTCCCATGTAATGGTTCTGTTGTGTGGAGTTTGAAAAGGATGCAGTAATTCAGTTTGGCCAAAAAGCTCAGCCTGCCTGGTTACTGGTTTTGCGGGATCATATACTTCTATAGGAGGAACATAGGATGCCACTTTGTCCTGAACGGAATGGATCAGGCCCTTATCTACCGCAAGTCCGATCACGGTAGACAGAAAACTTTTGGTAACGCTATGGGTCATATCGCATTTGAGGGTATCCCCCCATGCAGCAACGATGTACCCTTTATAAACAATGATCCCGGTCTGGCTGCCCCGATCATCGAACGGGCCAATGCCGTCTCCGAAGGGCTCCTTACCAAAAGTCTGGTAATGGTTCTGCTCCATACTCCTGGGATTCTTGCTCTCATAATACACTGCGGTATCGATTGCTTTCCGGAGCTGGTCTGCCTTGAGCCCAAGGCTTTCTGCTGTTCTGTGTTCCCAAACCTCTGCAGAGGGATAATAGGGCGCGGGAGCGGAAGGGTTCTTTGCTTTTTGTTGTGCAGATGCAATCCCCATATGGAGCATTGCTATAAAAAGAAAACAATATTGCTTAATCATAGATTCTAAATTAAACAATATTGTTTAGCCGGATCAAATCCTTTATCTGGTTCTTGAACTTCTGTTGTAGCTGCTGCGCTGTTCCCTGTACCTACCCCTCGGAGCAGGCTTGGGTTGCTTTACTTTCAGTGGCATGGCTGCATGAAGCGGAACGGTTGATTCATATTCATGACCTTGTACCACCGGAAGGTTGATGCGGATGAGTTTCTGAATATCTTTCAGATATTCCCTTTCTTCTGTATCGCAGAAAGAAACTGCCATACCGCTGGCACCTGCCCGTCCGGTTCTTCCGATCCGGTGTACATAGGTTTCCGGCACATTGGGCAGTTCGTAATTGTAAACATGCGATAACTGGTCTACATCAATCCCCCTTGCTGCAATATCTGTTGCAACCAGAATGCGGGTGGTGCCTGCTTTAAAATTGGTAAGGGCACGCTGACGGGCATTCTGCGATTTATTGCCGTGGATGGCTTCGGCAGTAATGCCGGCTTTCAACAGCTCTTTCACCACTTTGTCTGCACCATGTTTGGTTCTGGTAAATACCAGTGCCGTTTCAATAGTATGGTCTTTCAACAGGTGAATCAGCAAATGTTTTTTCTGCTCTTTTTCTACATAATACACCGCCTGCTGAATTTTTTCGGCAGTGGAGGAAACCGGGGTCACTTCCACTTTTGCAGGATGCTTTAACAGGGTTGAAGAGAGTTTTTCAATTTCTGTAGGCATGGTTGCGGAGAAAAACAGGGTCTGCTTTTTCTCGGGCAATTTGGCAACAATTTTTTTAACATCGTTGATGAAGCCCATATCGAGCATACGGTCTGCTTCATCCAGCACAAAGAAATGAATATCGTTCAGGTGAATATAACCTTGTTGCATCAGGTCGAGCAGCCTGCCTGGTGTAGCAACAAGAATGTCTACTCCGTTTCTGAGTGCGTTTACCTGTGGCACCTGTGAAACACCCCCAAAAATCACCTGGTGTTTCAGGTAGAGGTTTCTGCCGTAAGCGGCAAAACTTTCGTCAATCTGAATAGCCAGTTCCCTGGTTGGTGTGAGAATAAGCGCCTTAATGCTTTTTGATCTGTTGCCATTTTGTATGGCCTGATACGTTAATTGCAGAATAGGAATGGCAAATGCCGCTGTTTTTCCTGTTCCGGTCTGGGCACAACCCAGTACATCCCTGCGCTCCAGCGCCAACGGAATAGCCTGTTGTTGAATGGGGGTAGGCGTTGTATAGCCTTCGGTTTCGAGCGCCTTTAAAATGGGCTCGATGAGTTGTAATTCTTTGAATAACACAATATGTATTTTAAAATGAACATCCGATTTTTCAGATGCTATATAACCTAACTTTTGATGGGATTACCTTGTCACTGAAGTAGATTCCAGTCGAACCGAGAGAGTATATGAATGATGTAAAAGTAGGTAAAATAGGCTAAACTGCCAATTATGGAGGGTTTAGGCTGGTACAATTAACAATTCAGCAACGCTACAATCTGTTCCAGGTAATGTTGGTCGGTTTCATCAAAACTGTTGTATGTATCGCTGTCCACATCCAGTACACCAACCACTTCTCCTGCTTTGAACAGGGGTACCACAATCTCAGATTTGGATAAACTACTGCAGGCAATATGTCCCGGGAATTTTTCTACATCGGGAACAATTAATGTAGTTGCACCTGACCAGCTACTTCCGCAAACACCCCTGCCTTTGCGAATCCTTGTACAGGCTACCGGTCCCTGAAAAGGCCCCAATACCAGTTCATCCTGTTTTACCAGGTAAAATCCTACCCAGAACCACCCGAACTGCTCCTTCAGTGCGGCAGCGGTATTGGCCAGGTTGGCCACCAGATCGGTTTCTCCTTCCAGCAACCCTTTGATCTGCGGAATCAGGGCTTCGTATTGTTCGGCTTTACTGCCTTGGATAATTTGTAAGTCTTCTGCCATGATGTTTTGTTTGTTTCCTCCTCAGGAAATGAATTTCTGCAAAAATGGGATTTTCTGCAGTTCTTTTTTCTCTGCCCATACAATAAGCCAGCTGAACAATCCAATGAAAAAGATTCCCAGCAATATGCCGAGCCACAACAACGGAAAGAAATGTAATACCAGTTTATGGATGGCATAGAACAGGCATACAATTACCAGGTATGCAGTAATTTTTTTTACTGCATAGGGAACCGGATAATGGCGTTGTCCCAGTATATAACTGGTGACCATCATAAAGAGATAACAGGTAAATGTGGCCAGTGCAGCGCCCAGATAATGCAGTTTAGGGATGAGTACAATATTCAGACCAATGGTGATGAGAGCACCTGCAACCGTAATGACGGCACCCATATTATTTTTATCGGTCAGCTTGTACCAGATACTCAGATTGTAATAAATGCCCAGAAAGATATTGCCCAGTGCCAGCAGGGGAACAATGTAGAGGCCTTCTGTCCACAAAGGTTTATCGATGGCATTGAAGAACCAGGCAAAGAGTTCAATGAATAAACTGATGAACAAAAACATATAACAGCAGGCAATCACAAAGAACTTCATGACCCTGGCATATACTTTCTGTGCATTTTCTTCACCACGCTGTTTAAAAAAGAAGGGCTCTGCAGCCATCCGAAATGCCTGAATCATAATGGTGATGAGTACTGCAAGGCGGTAGATGTTACCAAAAATGCCGAGTTCGTGTTTGGCCGCTTCTTCCGGGAGGTCTACCACATGCTGGTAGATCAGCCGACTCAGCATATCATTCACCATGCCGCCCATGCCTACAATAATCAAAGGATAACTGTATTGCATGACCTTTTTCCAGAGCTCCAGGTTAAACAGGAATTGGATTTGCTTAAACTCTTTCCAGAGCAACACAAAAGTGAGGATGCTGCCGGCCAGGTTTCCCAGGAGGTAATAGCCGATTCCGATGCCGTTGTTTGCAAAAAAGGCCAGGCTGCTCTCAGGGTGCTTCAGGATATAAGCGGGGATCAGTCCTAAAAAAAATAAGACTGTTAAAAAGTTAACCAGTACGCTGGAAAGCCTTACTACCGCATATTTCCGCGGCCTGTTTTCTAATCGCAGTCTGGCAAAAGCAAGGGTGCTGATGGTATCGAAGAACAGGATGGCGATCATCCAGGTAATGTATTCCGGGTGTGCTTCCAGGTTGGCCCATTTTACCAGCTGGTGCTGAAACAGCAGAATGCAGGCAGTGAGCAAAATGGTAGAACCCAAAAGGGAAAGCGAAAGGGTGCTGTAGAGTTTGTTGGAATCGGTTTCTTTACTGAACCGGAAATAAGCGGTTTCCAGTCCATAGGTAAACAGTACGTTTAAAAAAGGGATCATGGCATAGATCTGTGTGAGATCTGCCGTTACCGCCGGTTGTGCAAAGAAGAGCGGCAGGGAAAGATTCATCAGGTATCCAAGGAACCTGCTTGCAATGGTCGGTACCCCGTACCACATTGTTTGCCCCGCTAATTTCTTTATTTCACTCAAGTGATGCTGGTTTATACTTTCCGGGGTGCTGCCCCATTTGCCTTTCCGGCGCCTGTAAAAATAATGGTTCTGTTACAGGTTGCGGGTATCAATTTTCTTTCTGAAAATTTTTGTAAAAGCATGTTTCTTTTTAGAGGCTATCCTTTCTTCCTTTGATGCGCGGGTAGGCTGGGTGGCTTTTCTGGGTCTTGCTTTTTCCAGAGCCGATGCCACCAGCCGGTTCATTTTTTGAATCACTTCCTGCTTGTTACCCAACTGGGATCTTTCGGTTTGGGATTTTACCAGCAGGAAGCCTTCGGAAGTGATCCGGTTCTGCAGCCGTTCGGTTAGCAGGGCTTTTTGCGTTGCATCCAGCAGTGCAGTACCCTGTACATCCCAGCGTCCTTCCACCATGGTTTCCACCTTGTTGACGTTCTGGCCCCCCTTTCCACCGCTGCGTGCCGTTTGAAACTGAATTTCACTGCTTATATCTATCTTCATTCCATCAAATTTCGGATAAAAGAAGATTCCATGCGTGTAGTTATTCAACGGGTAGCATCTGCGGATGTGACCATCAACGGGGTTGTAAACGGGGCCATTAACCGGGGTTTGCTGGTATTGGTTGGTATCGAAGAAGCCGATGGGGACGAAGACATCAGCTGGCTCACCAATAAAATGGTGAACCTCAGAATATTTGATGATGAGGCCGGTGTGATGAACTGTTCTGTAAAAGATATTGACGGGGAAATCCTGCTTATCAGTCAGTTTACCTTACACGCGAGTACCAAAAAAGGGAACCGGCCTTCCTATATCAAGGCAGCAAAACCGGATATATCCATTCCGCTGTACGAGGCATTGATCCGGCAGCTTGCCGCAGACCTGGGCAAGCCGGTAGCTACGGGTATTTTTGGGGCGGATATGAAGGTCCGGCTCCTGAACGACGGTCCTGTAACCATTGTGATAGACTCTAAAAACCGCGAATAATGACAATTTCAGCAGCACAGCAACAGGTAGATGAATGGATCAAAACCATTGGGGTACGCTATTTCAATGAGCTGACCAACCTGGGTATTTTAATGGAGGAAGTGGGCGAACTCAGCAGGATCATGGTACGCAAATACGGAGAACAGTCTTTCAAGGAATCCGATAAGCAACATGATATGGCAGATGAAATGGCCGATGTGCTTTTTGTGCTGATTTGCCTGGCCAACCAGACCGGGGTAGATTTAACCGCTGCACTGGAAAAAAATATGGCCAAAAAGACCCTGCGGGATAAGGAACGCCACCAGCAGAACGAGAAGTTGCAATAGGGTTTCCAAAAGAAGGCCGAAAGACCTATTTTTGCCGCTCTATGAGCACAATATCAGACAATAATTTTCAGGCAATTATTTCGCACGCCAAAGAATATGGCTTTGTATTCCCCAGTAGTGAAATCTACGACGGTCTGAGCGCCGTGTACGACTATGGTCCTAACGGATCTGAATTGAAGAAAAACATTCGCGATTACTGGTGGAAAAGTATGACGCAGATGCACGATAATATCGTGGGCATCGACGCGGCTATTTTTATGCATCCTACTACCTGGAAAGCCAGCGGACACGTTGATAATTTCAGCGATCCGATGATCGACAACAAAGACAGCAAAAAAAGATATCGTGTAGATCACCTGATCGAAGCCAAGGCAGATCAGTTGCGCGAACAGGGACAGGAAGCGGCAGCGGATGCCCTGGTAGCACAAATGGATGTACTGCTGTCTGCCGATGATTATGCAGGATTGAAAAAAATGATCGAAGATCATAAGATTGTTTGTGCGGTGAGTGGTACAGGCAACTGGACAGATATCCGTCAGTTCAACCTGATGTTCTCTACCCAGTTGGGTTCTGTAGCAGAGGATGCGGATACCATTTACCTGCGTCCGGAAACAGCACAGGGTATTTTCGTTAACTTCCTGAATGTGCAGAAAACAGCCAGAATGAAAATTCCATTTGGTATTGCACAAACCGGAAAAGCATTCCGTAATGAAATTGTAGCCCGTCAGTTTATTTTCCGCATGCGGGAGTTTGAGCAGATGGAAATGCAGTTCTTTGTTCGCCCCGGCACACAAATGCAGTGGTATAATTACTGGAAAGAAGAAAGATTGAACTGGCATCTGAGCCTGGGTTTGCCCAGAGAAAAATACCGTTACCACGATCACGTAAAGCTGGCGCATTATGCCGATGCCGCACTGGATATTGAATTTGAATTTCCATTTGGCTTTAAAGAAGTAGAAGGCATTCACAGTCGCACCGACTTTGACCTGAAGAGTCACCAGGAGTTCAGTAAAAAGAAGCAGCAGTACTTCGACAACGATATCGATGAAGCTACCGGTAAGCCTTATGGCAACTACATTCCGTATGTAGTGGAAACCTCCATCGGTCTCGACAGAATGTTCCTGCTGATCCTGAGCAATGCCTATGAAGAAGAAGTGATTCCTAAAGAAGATGGCACAACAGACAGCAGGGTGGTGATGCGAATTCCTGCTAAAATTGCTCCCAACAAACTGGCCATTCTTCCGCTGGTAAAAAAAGATGGGTTGCCCGAAATTGCCAGACAACTGATGGACGAATGTAAATCTTCCTTCAAGTGCTTCTACGAAGAGAAGGATGCGATAGGAAAGCGCTACCGTCGTCAGGATGCGATTGGTACACCATTCTGTGTAACCATCGATCACCAGACCAAGGAAGATAATATGGTAACGATCCGCTACAGAGATTCTATGAAGCAGGAAAGAATTCCATTAAGTGAAGTGAAGCAACTGGTGCTGAACGCCATCAGCTAATAACCGCCAACGCTATTATCCATACAACTCCAGGTGGATGGCTTTTTTATCGAAGCCTAAATCCTGGAGTTTTTGTTTGGCATGATCCACCATATTTTTCCAGCCGCATAAATAAAAATGTGCCGGTGCAACAGTGCCATCGGGCAGGCGGCTTTCGTTGATCAGTTTTTCGTACACATCGTGAACATAGCCCGTGTATTGGCCTGGGCCTACTTCGGTCTCTCTGGAAAAACAAGGATGAAAATGAAAGCCCGGACATGCTTTTTCAAGCTCCCTCATTTCGGCCTCATACAAGGCATCTCCCAGTTTTCTGCAACCAAAAATGAGGTGCACCTGCTTGTGGGGTACTTTAAAATTTTCTATGTACTGAACCATGGACCGAAAAGGGGCAATCCCTGTGCCGGTGCAGATCAGGTAAAGATCCTGGTCGAGGGGATCGGGCATGGTAAACTTACCCTGCGGTCCGCGTAGGGAAAGTTCAGATTCTTCCTCTATTTCATTGAACAGAAAGGGGGTTCCTTTGCCATGCTCATTGAGTACGATCACCAGTTCAATTGTATTGGTACCATCGGGCGCTGAAGCAATGGAATAACTCCTCCAGCGCTTGTTCTTTTGTTCGTGAATCGGAAGATCCAGGGTTACAAACTGACCAGGTTGAAAGTCGAACTTAGTCAGTTCAGGAACCTGAATCCAAAATCTTCGGGTAGTGGCAGTGGCATCCTCCACTTTAGTAACAACCGCTCTATGCCAGGGTAAAAGCATGCTCAATTTTTTTCGGAAGGTACATAATTCCATATAAAAAGGCCCCGGCTTTAGTCCGGGGCCTTTTGAAACGCTTACTGCTAGCGCATAATAAGGATTTTCTGCAGGTAGGTTTTTTTATGGTGCTGAATCTTCAGCAGGTAAAATTCACTGCTGCTTCGGGGCAGGTTGATCTGTTTGGAATACCGGCCAATGAATCCGGATTGCGACTGAACATATACGCGTTGGCCAGATGCATTTAGAATTTCAATAGAAAGATCGCTTCTGTTGCTCACCTCAAAAGAAAGCTGGAACACCCCATTATTCGGATTGGGGCTCACGTTCAGTTTAATTTCTTCCGGTGAGGCAGTGACAATACCGGTTACGGTATAATTGATATTGGCCGATGTTTTGGCACAACCCAGCGCATCGGTTACAATTACTTTATAATTTCCGGATTTGGTTGGTTTGATAGAAGATCCGTTGGCGCCACTTACCGAAGCAGTATCATTGTATACCCACTGGAAGAAGCCGTTCCGGATACTGCTCACCAGCGAATCGCCCACCTGGCTAAGCGTTACATTGGAGTTGGCCGCTGCGATCACCGGAACCCGGTCGCTGGCGCATCCGGTAGATACCCTTGTGTCGTAAAAGAAATAATAAAATCCGTTGGCATTGGTGGTTCCATCCAGTGAAGCGCTGTTACCGGTAAAAGAAAACAGGTTCGATACCATGGTTGGATAAATGGTACCGGAAATGCCATTGTTTCTGAAGATGGTTGCATCGTTCAAACATTCTACCATCAGGAAACCTTCGCCACTCACAGGCACAGGTAAATTCAGGGCAAATACAGCACCGGAATCGGCAGGGCTGTTTCCCGATACAGAACCTGGTGCGGGGTTGGGTTTGGTTGCATATACATCAATGGTGGTGCTGGCCAGTGGCCTGTAAGTATAACTGCCGGTGTTGCCGGACGTGGTAAGGTTATTGCCCACGGTGAAACGAATTTGTCCGGGATTGCCGATGTACAAACGGACCGTTTCGATGGTCAGGGGAACAGAAGCCTGGAAGGTCATGAAATTGCCTGCAAAATTATTATAGCCTCCGGAGGGATAGGTGAGTTTGGAAACAGCCCCTATAGAGGCCCTGGTATCTGTAGCCAGGTAATAGGTACGATCCGAAGTTATATTGCTTGTTTGAATGCTCGCACCATAACCAATGGGTGAACCACCTGTACTGCCGGTATACCAATAGTAATTAGCAGTGCCGGGGTTCAGGGCAGACAACAGAACATTGTTGCCGCAAACCACGCCCTGGCCAGCAGGGGCAGCAGGTTTTGCCGCAATAGGAACTGTGGCAGTGAACTGATTATTGCTGCTGTTCTGGTCTGTGGTTAATGATACAACAGCTGTAATGGTGTAAGTAGTTCCGGCCACACTGTTGAAGGGCTGTTGAAATGTATAGTTCACGGAAGACAGCGGCGCAATGGTTCCGGGATACGTTGCAGTAAGCGTTGCAACGGTGGTAGCACCATTTTTAATGGTTGCTGTAAGCGGAATATTACTCTGGGCAACAGAACCGTTGTTGGTGATGCTTACCGTTAAATATTGCGCATCATTGGCACAGCCATTGGCATCCGGAGATACGATATTGCTCAGCGCCATATCATTAGACGGAGCTACAATCCGAATATTAAAATCCTGCGTTTCACCTTTTGCAAAATCGTTGCAGGGGCTGATATCACTGGCATTGAGCGTTTCCTGTACAATCACCCGCATCCTGGTAAGGTTACCGGTAATAACATTGTCCGGTACTACAATATTGTCCGTATAGTTTACCGTGGCACTGCTGAGAACCCCGCTTGTAGCTGCCAGCTCTCCTGCATCCAGAAAATCACCGTCGTTGTTGTAATCAATAAATATTTTCACCATCCTGCTGTTGGTGGTTCCGTCACAGGTACTCACTTTGATGCTGAAAGGAACGGTTTGCCTTGCCTGAATATCCCCTGTGATATTGGTGTTGTTGGTATAAGATTTGCACCCTGCAGTGCTTCCAAACTGAATATTGGAAAATCGTACACTGTCTATTTTAGGGCCTCCGCCCGGAGTGGATTTGGAATCGCAATAAGCGGTTCCACCTGCACCGCTGATGATCAGTGAATAGGCCTGGGTTCCTCTAACCAGCGCACCTTTGTTGGAAACAGTGATGGTATAAACCTCTCCCGGAATGGTGCTGTCTACATCAATGCGCTCTACATTGTCGGTGATGTTATCGCCCCTTACCGCGTCTGATGCAGGACTTAGCGGGCTTAGTGTCCAGGGAGAAAAAGTTTGGGTTGCACGCGTAATCCGGATATCCAGATCATGTACCAGTTTCTTGGTTCTGTCGTTCAGATTGGTAGATGCATTTGTATTCACCGAACCAACCGGATCGGTCCAGGCAATGGTGGCTTTAAGTGGTCCCTTTCCGCTTGCTACCACAGTTTTGGTAAAGCTGGTACCGCTGGTAAGTACGTTTTCGTATACCAGGTCGTTGCTGGTAGTCGCATTGTTCAAGGAGATGGCATTGTTTAATACGGCCGCAGCCCGACCAACATTCAGCAGGCCCCATCCATACTGATAATCGGGTCCCTCGCTGAGGCCGGCTTCGTCGGTGGTATGAATGGCCAGGCCTTTTAAGGTGGCGGAACGCATGAAGCTTCCCGGCTTCAGTTTGGTGTATAATTCCTGCAGCAGCAGCAGCGATCCGGTGGTATTGGGGGCTGCCATAGACGTGCCGCTTAGTGTAGCATAGGCGCTGTTGCCAGTACTGGTGGTAGAAGTAACGTTAACACCATCTGCTACAAAATCGGGTTTGATCCTGCCATCGTCGGTAGGTCCCCAGGCACTGAATGCACTCATTACTACATCCGAAGGTTTGTTATATCCCGCAGCAATACCGCGTACTGCTCCAATGGTAATATTGTTTTTGGCAATGGCTTTGCCGGCAATAATATCGTAGCCGTCGTTGCTGCTGATCCCTGCCGGTCTGTTGCCTGCGCTGATCATGGTATTGGAAGCATCATATCTGTAGTAGGGCTGCCCAACATCCGGACCATTGTTGTTCCGGTCGTTCCCGGCCGACTGTACCATCAGGTAATAAGGAGCGTTGTATAAAATTGAATCTACCAGGGAAGCTTCCCTGCTGTAATAGCCGTAGCGGTAATCCTCGTTTTCTCCAACCCTTCCGTAAAATTCCCAGCGGGTATTGGAGGTGTTATAGTTCCATCCGGTTAACAATCCGTAAGAGTGATTAGACAGCAACATGCCGGAAGCTGCTTCGGAAGTCATTTCGGATAAGTCGCTGTTGTTGTCGTAGGAAATCAGGTTGGGGATATCAAATGCCATCCCTTTGGCAATCGGATTGATGCCTTTGGCAATCATGGTTCCCGCAACATGCGTTGCATGAAAGTCGCTTCCTCTACCAGCCGGAGCATCTTTTTGTACAATGCGGCCACTGAACTCCACATGGTCTTTGAGCGGAGCGCCGTCGTATTCCCAGATGCCGAGTTTGTTTTGCATAGCGGGTGTACTGCCCGACAAATTGAATCCGCTACTTCCTCCGGGCCACAATTGATTGGCTCTGGTGGTTGCTGCTGCAATGGTATTGTTGTAAGAACGGGTATATACCGGGAAACCAAATTCATCCACGCCGGTTAAACGTGCATGATTGCCGTTACTGAGTAAAATGGACAGCTCCCATTTTTTTTCTTTGGCAAGTGCCATAGCCCGTGCATAGTTGCTTACCTGTTCCATGCCCAGTTTGCCTGCAGATACCCTCAGCAGGTTTTCATTGGTTCTGACCTGTGCATTCAGTATATTTACAGTAAACAACGTGGGTAAAAAGAGCGCAAAAACTTTTTTCGTCATAAGGGAATATTTTTTCAGCGTGTGGGCTGAACCTTGCTTTAGTCTGCTCTAAATTAGATACTTTCCCACTTTAAAATGTAGTATGCGATTGATTCTTTTTTTGGCAATAGTTGGAGGGATAGCGAGTCTTTCCTGCAAAGCACCGCAAAAAAGCGCTGTAAATCAGGCTAAACAGGGAATTTCCGGAAGGGTAGCTGAAGCAGTGGGCAACCAGATGCCCAGGGTAGGACAGGCCCCACCCGAACCAGTGCCTTATCCTACTACCGTATTTTTCTACGAACCTACCAATATCCGCCAGGCCAGCCAGGTGGAAAGCGCTCCCTTGTTCAACGCCATCTATACCAGGCTGGTTGCCACGGTACAAACGGATAGTGCCGGTGTATTCACGCAGTCGTTGCCTGTGGGTACGTATTCCGTTTTTGTTCAGGTTGGGCAGCATTTTTTTGCCAATCAGTTCGACATCCGCAATAATATTTCACTCGTTACCGTGGAAACCGGCAAACTCACCGATATCAAGATTGTGGTGAATCATGCTGCTGCATATTAGGCTTGTCGTATCTTTGCGGTGAGCGTATATGAATTTGCAGACGATTTTGGATCTCTATCAGCAATCACCCCTGGTTCTTCAGTTGGTGAACAGGCTCTTTTATGCCGACCCTCAAAAAATGTACTTAAAAAACGTTCAGGGTAGCAGTGCCGAATTTCTGGTTAGCGCCGTTTTTCAGCATCCTGAAGCAGCTGGGCTTAACCACCTGATTGTACTCAATGATGCCGAGGAGGCTGCTTATTTTCACAACACCATCGAGAACCTGACCAGCGCGCTGGATCTTTTTTATTTTCCTTCTTCCTTTAAAAACAGGAAAAACTTCAGGCTGCTGAACAGTTCGCACCTGATGTTGCGCACCGAAGCGCTTACGCGTTTATCCACGGGAGGAAACAAGAAAATTGTGGTGACGTATCCCGAAGCCATTTTCGAGAAAGTAATACAGCCTTCTACCATCAGCAGCAATATCATCAGCATTAAAACCAATGATACCATCCAGCCCGAAAGTCTGATGGAGCTGTTTGTGATGTACGGATTTGAGCGTACGGATTTTGTGTACGAGCCCGGACAGTTTGCCCTTCGGGGAGGTATCCTGGATATTTATTCGTTTGGAAATGAGAAACCTTACCGGGTAGAACTGTTTGGCAATGAGGTAGACAGCATCCGGGTCTTTGATCCCGAAACACAGTTGAGTGAGCGCAAGTTGCTGCAGGTAAACATCATTCCCAATGTAGATCAGTTGCCGGAAACTTTCGGAGATGGGGTGGGAGATAAAATTTCCCTGCTGGAATTTCTGCCGGAGAATACCGTTGTGTGGTTGAAAGACTGGGATGTGATTGAGGAAAAAATCCGGGTACAGGAAGAGGACCTCGTGGGCTTTATGGATCTCTTGCGCAACGGACATTTTCAGCAGAACAACGAGGAGGAGGACGGACAATATATATTAAAGGATATTCAATGGACCGATTTTACCAAAGCGCCTGCACTGAAGGAACTGCTTCAGCAGAAATCCCTGGTAGAGTTTGGTTATCAGCCCTTGCTCGCTAAGGAAGAGATGGAGTTGAATACCCGGCCGCAGCCGGCATTCAACCGGCAATTCGATTTATTGATCAAAGACCTGAAAGCCCATGAGGCTGCGGGTTACCAGATTTTTCTGTTTGCCGAGCAGGTGAAACAACTGGAAAGGCTCAACAGTATTTTTACAGATCTGAATACAGAGATACAGTTTACACCGGTTGCCAGGGGCATTCATGAAGGATTCATTGACCATGCGCTGAAACTGGTTTGTTATACAGATCACCAGATTTTTCAGCGTTATCATAAGTACAAGGTAAAGCAGGCGTACAACAAGAACAAGGCGCTTACGCTGAAGACCCTTCGGGATCTGCAGCCGGGTGATTACGTAACCCATATCGACCACGGTGTTGGAACCTACAGTGGGTTACAGAAACTGGAAGTGAACGGAAAAATACAGGAAGCAGTACGGATTATTTATAAAGACAGTGATATCCTGTATGTGAACATTAATTCACTGCATAAAATTTCCAAGTATACAGGTAAGGAGGGAACGGTTCCGAAAGTGAATAAGCTGGGCAGTGATGTTTGGAACAGGCTGAAGGAAAAGACCAAGATCCGCGTAAAGGAAATTGCATTCGATCTCATCAAGCTGTATGCTCAAAGAAAGGCTCAGCACGGCTTTGCACACGCTCCCGACAATTACCTGCAAACAGAACTGGAAGCTTCTTTTATTTACGAAGACACGCCCGATCAGAGTAAGGCAACCGCCGATGTAAAGAAAGATATGGAGAGCGAAGCGCCAATGGACCGGCTGGTATGTGGAGATGTAGGATTTGGTAAAACGGAAATTGCCATCCGGGCGGCTTTTAAATCGGTGGTCGACGGAAAACAGGCAGCAGTGCTCGTACCTACTACCATACTTGCTTTCCAGCATTACAAAACATTCAAAGAACGTTTGAAGGATTTTCCGGTTACGGTAGATTTCATCAACCGCTTTAAATCTTCCAAAGAAAAAAAGGAAACCCTCCAGAAACTGGCAGAGGGTAAAATAGATATCATCATTGGTACACACGGATTGCTGGGCAAGGAAGTGAAGTTCAAAGACCTGGGCCTGATGGTGATTGATGAAGAACAAAAATTTGGTGTAGGACACAAGGAGAAACTAAAAACCCTGAAGACCAATGTGGATTGTTTAACCCTTACGGCAACACCAATCCCGAGAACTCTTCAGTTCAGTTTAATGGGGGCGAGGGACCTGAGTATCATCAATACGCCACCACCCAACCGGCAGCCCATCCAAACGGAAGTGCATGTGTTCAACGACGATTTTATCCGGGATGCCATTTATTTTGAAACAGAAAGAGGTGGTCAGGTATTTTTCATCCACAACCGGGTGCAGGGATTGGCAGAAATGAGCGGCCTGATACAGGGGCTTTGTCCGGACCTGAGCATTGGCTATGCGCACGGTCAGCTGGAAGGGCACGAGCTGGAAGAAAAAATCCTCGACTTCATCGATAAGAAATACGATGTACTTGTTTGTACCAATATTGTGGAGAGCGGGGTAGATATTCCAAATGTAAACACCATCATTGTCAATAATGCCCATCATTTTGGTCTCAGTGATCTGCACCAGTTGCGGGGAAGGGTAGGCCGCAGCAACAAAAAAGCTTTTTGTTACCTGCTGGCTCCGCCCATGAGTACCCTGCCTACCGATTCGCGGAAGCGATTGCAAACGCTGGAGCAATTCAGTGATCTGGGCAGCGGATTCCAGATTGCCATGCGCGATCTGGATATAAGGGGTGCCGGAAATATGTTGGGAGGTGAACAGAGTGGCTTCATGGCAGAGATCGGGTTCGAAATGTACCAGAAGATCCTCGAAGAAGCGATCCGCGAATTGAAGCGTACCTCCTTTAAAGACCTGTTTAAAGAAGAAATCAGTCGACAGGACGATTTTGTGAGCGATTGTACGATCGATACAGATCTCGAAATCCTGATTCCCGATGATTATGTAGAGAGCATCACGGAACGACTATCACTCTATACCCGGTTAGACAACTGTGAAAAAGAAGAAACCCTGCAGGAGTTCCACCACGAAATGACGGATCGCTTTGGCCCCATGCCGGCTCCGGTGGAAGACCTGTTCACCACCGTCCGTTGCCGCTGGCTGGCAGTAGACCTTGGTTTTGAAAAAATGACCCTGAAAGACCAGACGCTTCGCTGTTATTTTATCAATCGTCCGGATTCGCCCTATTTTGAATCCGACCTGTTTAAGCAGCTACTGGCGTATCTGCAGACCGGAACCAATAAGGCCCGTTTGAAACAAACCGGAAAAATGTTCCTGCTGGTGGTGGATTCTGTGCGGGATATGAGCGAAATGCAGCGGTTCCTGAGCCTGATGCACAAAGCAGTGGTAGGCGATAAGGCCACCCAGGAATAAGTTCCGGGCACAAAAAAACCGGCAAAACAGATTGTTGCCGGTCTCTTAAGTATGTTGAATTGCTTAGAATCCCTTTTTAGCAACGCCATCGGCAATTGCCTGTAATGCTTTCGCTTCGCTCATGATAGCGGCCATTTTATTGCCTTTGCCATCATGGCCGGCAGCCATATAACCACCTTTGGCAGTTTTGGTAATTACTGCATCCTGCATGGGAACATTTTTTTCCTTTGTTTTCAGGCAGTATGCTTTGATCATTTTTGAAGTGTCCATGTTGTAAGAATTTATTGTATTAGTAAATAGGAACCTGTTGAATCCCGTACAAGATAATGTTTTTTTAGATTATACGTCTATTTTGGCATATTTGGCGTGACTTTCAATGAAGTCGCGTCTTGGTGCCACATCATCACCCATCAGCATGCTGAAGATGCGGTCTGCTTCGGCAGCGCTGTCGATCGTAACCCTTTTCAGGGTTCTGCGGGCAGGATCCATGGTGGTTTCCCACAACTGTTCAGCGTTCATTTCACCCAAACCTTTGTATCGCTGAATGGTCACGCTGTCTTCCTTACCGGCACCCAGTTTTTCAATAAGGGCTTTACGCTGCTCCTCGCTGTAGGCATATTCATGCTCCTTGCCTTTTTTAACCAGGTACAACGGTGGCTGGGCAATGTATACACTTCCCTGTTCTACCAGTTCCTTCATGTACCTGAAAATAAAGGTCAGAATCAGGGTGGCGATATGCGAACCATCCACATCGGCATCGGTCATGATGATCAGCTTGTGGTAGCGTAGTTTGGAAGTATTCAGTGCTTTGGGATCGTCTTCTGTTCCAACGGTTACCCCCAGGGCAGTATACATGTTGCGGATCTCTTCGTTTTCGTAGATCTTGTGTTCCATGGCTTTTTCCACGTTCAGGATCTTACCGCGCAAAGGCAGGATTGCCTGGTAACTCCTGTCGCGACCCTGCTTGGCCGTACCACCTGCGGAATCTCCCTCCACCAGGTAGAGCTCACATTTTGCCGGATCTCTTTCACTGCAATCTGCCAGTTTACCGGGCAAGCCTCCACCGCTAAGTACGGTTTTACGCTGTACCATGTCACGGGCTTTTTTAGCAGCCACCCGGGCCTGTGCGGCCAGGATGATTTTGGAGATCACCTGCTTGGATTCTCTGGGGTTCTCTTCGAGGTAGGCTTCCAGTACGCGGGCAACGGTGGTTTGTACCACACCGCTTACTTCGCTGTTACCCAGTTTGGTTTTGGTCTGACCCTCAAACTGTGGCTCGGGAACCTTCACGGAAATGATGGCGCTGAGGCCCTCCCGGAAGTCGTCCCCTTCAACGGTTACCTTGGCTTTTTCGAACAGGCCTTCCTTGTCTCCATATGCTTTGAACACACGGGTCAGTGCCTGTCTGAAACCGGTAACATGGGTACCGCCTTCGATGGTATTGATGTTGTTTACGTAAGAGAAGATATGCTCTTTGAAATCGTCGTTGTAGGTCAGCGCCACTTCAACCGCAACATTGGTGCTCTCATCCAGTCCTTCCACATAAAGTGGCTGGGCAATGATGGGAACCCGGTTGCCGTTTTTGTCCAGCATCTGTACAAATTCCACGATTCCGCCCTCGCTGTAGAAGTTTTTGCTGTAATGCTCCCCATTCTCATCTTTTTCGCGCAGATCGGTGAGGGTGATGTTGATTTTTCTATTCAGGTATGCCAGTTCTCTCAGCCTTCCTTCCAGGATATCCCTTCTGTAAACAGATTCCTGAAAAATGCTCAGATCGGGCCAGAAATGAACCCGGGTGCCTGTGATATCGCTGGTACCGATTTCTCTTACAGGGTAGTTGGGGATACCGATATGGTATTCCTGTTCAAATATTTTTCCATCCCGCTGAACGGTTACATGGAGTTTGGTACTGAGTGCGTTTACGCAGCTTACTCCCACACCGTGCAGACCACCGGATACCTTGTAAGTGTTTTTGTCGAACTTACCACCGGCATGAAGCACGGTCATTACCACTTCCAGGGCGCTTTTCTTTTCCTTGCTGTGCATGGCGGTGGGAATACCCCTGCCATCGTCCTGCACACTGATGGAATTGTCTTCATGAATGGTTACATGAATGTTTTTACACCATCCGGCCAGGGCCTCATCGATAGAGTTATCTACCACTTCGTATACGAGGTGGTGGAGTCCTTTTACACCTACGTCTCCGATATACATGGCCGGTCTTTTCCGAACCGCTTCCAACCCCTCCAGAACCTGAATACTATCCGCTCCGTAATTCTTGTTTTCCGCTTCTTGTTGTGGATCTAATTCTTCGCTCATAATGCTGATCTGTCTTGCGTTTTAGTTCAAATTAGCAAGCTGGCAAATGTACTGAAAATAAGGGCTTAAAACCGGTTAAAATCGGCTTAGTTTTCCCCATTTTAACAGTTCCCTTGGAAGGGATATTTGCCAATTGAATGTTTATACATTAAATTTGCATATTGATGAGTCAGGTGATGGACATATTAAAATTGGCGCAGCGGAACGGAATTGAAACCGACATGTCTGTGTTGTACCAGAAAGAACAGGATATTCCCGGGTCTATACAGTACAGCATCCGCCGTTATTATGCCCACCATGCCTGGGTGGCAGAAGACACGGGTATGATGGTATACCACTTCAACGAAAACAAACCCAGGGAGAATTACCTGGAACTCCGTTTTTGCACCACCGGAAACCGGTATTGTGCCGAAAGAAGCTGTTCTGAATGCAATGAATCTCCAACCTTGAACTGCAATGGTAAACACCAGACCGTAGATGTGTTTACCTTCCATTTTACCGCCACTTTTCTGTACCAGTTTGTACACAATGTAAAACTGAGTAACCGCAAAGACGAAGTGCTGGCATTCAAGCATCCGCATCCTTTTACCAAGGTATTTCCCTTGCGCAACAGAAAAAGAAATGCCCTGGATGCACTCCTGAATCACAGCTATTCCGGTTCGCTGGAAAATATTTTTGTAAACGCCAAAGTGCATGAACTGCTGCTGTACAGCATTGAGTGCCTGGTAGATGAAAAAGAAGAAGGATTTACCTGCAAGTTCCTGGCCGATGAAAGCGGCAGGGACCGGATATATCAGGCAAGAGAAATCCTCCTGCAACACATCGGCGATCCCATTACCATTAAGGAACTCAGCCGCAAAGTGGCCATGAACGAATGTTACCTGAAAAAAGGATTCAAGGAAGTGTTCGGTACTACTATTTTTGATTTTTACCAGCAACAAAGAATGGAGCATGCCAAATACCTGCTCTACGAAAAAAGCCTGAGCGTTACAGACGTATCAGCATTGTTGGGATATTCTTCCATCTCCCATTTTTCTGCTGCTTTCAAAAAGCATACAGGACTGAAGCCTTGTGAATTGCTGAAGTAAATTTTCTGATACTTAAAGGCCTTTGTAGCCCTTGATGAACATCCTTTGTACAAGGATATTCTGTCCGTTCTGCGGAGCATAAATTTTTTGTTCCAGCATGCCGATTCCCTTTGCATAGCTTATTTCTGCATAGAGCAATAACTGGTTATTGCCATTGTCGGGTTGGAACCAGATTTCCCGCTTTAACCGGATCACATTGCTGAAGCTCAGTCCCAGGTAGGCCGCAGTTTCGTTGTTGGCCAGGATAGTGAACTTCAGTTTGGCCTGTCCGTACAAAATACCTGTGCCATTGGCGGCACCGGCCCTGAGGGCAGGGGATTCCCATGTTTCACCTGCTGCTGCATTGGTTCTGAGGTATTCGTATTCGATGGTTTCATTGTTTACAATGGTATCGTATACATAAATCAGGTCGAACTCAGGAGTGCCTTTCGCAAGGTATTTGCCATTGGATTTGCTGAAGAAAAGGGCTTCGTAGGTAGGTGTTGTTTCGTACAGTCGGTAAAGGTTTCCGTTGAACGGCGTGGTGATATTGGTAATGGTGGTCCGGAAAGTATCCAGGGTTCCGCCATTGTTCAGGGAAAGGGCAGGGTCCAGGCCATACCTGATCCAGCCATTTTCGGTGGTGGGTAAATAATCTGTACTGTTGCTGCCGTTATTAGGGCCACCTGCAGTTACACTAAAACTGCATTTGCTGGTACCGTAGCGGAGCACAAAATCGGCCGTGCCGGGAGTAAGCGGCATGCCTTTACCCTTTAGTTGAATAACAGCGGGGCCGGTAGACTGGTTAAAACCGGAATCGGCAAACCACATTCCGTTCACGGTATCTGTATAAATTTTGTATTTGCCAATGGAAGAAAAGATCACATTTACCTTTACATAGTTGCTGTCGTTTAGTTGGGTATTGATCTGGTACTCGCCCTTCACCACCGAATTTTTGCAATTGCCGAGGCTGTCGGACAGAGTGCCCACAGCGGTACCCGTGCCACCGGTTTCCACACTGATTTCCTTACTGCAACTGAACACACCCATGCTCAGGGCAAGCAATAAAAAACAGTAGCTGGCAAAACACTTCATGAATCGGGTAGTTGATGGTTCGAATATCAGATAATTTTTATACCAATAGTGCTGCCTGATCGGTTAAATTTCCGTTTTGACCAAGCTGGTCAATGCTCCTGAAGGTCGTAATGGCAATCTGACTCAGGGCCTCCTCTGTAAAGAAAGCCTGGTGGGCCGTAATCAGTACATTCGGGAAACTCATCAGTCGCTGTATGGTATCGTCTTTGATGATGTGTTCGGAAAGATCCCGGAAGAAGAGTTTTTCTTCCTGCTCATATACATCGATTCCCAGTCCTCCCAACTGTTTGGTTTTCAGGGCTTCGATAACCGCGTTGGTATCAATCAGTCCGCCCCTGCTGGTGTTGATCAGCACGGCTCCTTTTTTCATCATGCCCAGGGTTTCCGTATTGATCAGGTGACGGGTCTGTTCATTGAGCGGGCAGTGAAGCGAAACGATATCGGCCCTGAGTACTTCCATTAAAGGATGGAATTCCACGCCGAGCACTTCCATATCCCTGTTGGCAATCAGGTCAAAAGCCAACACCCTGCAGCCAAATCCGAGCATGATTTTGGCAAAGACCTTACCGATATTACCGGTTCCAATCACCCCAACGGTTTTTCCATGCAGGTTGGAACCCAGCAGTCCGTTCAGTGAAAAATTTTGTTCTCTTACCCGGTTGTAGGCTTTGTGGATTTTCCGGTTCAGCGCCAGCAGCATGGCGACCGTGTGCTCCGCCACTGCTTCCGGCGAATAGGCAGGCACCCGGCAAACCCTTATCCCGCGGGCCCTGGCAGCTTCCAGGTCTACATTATTGAAACCTGCACAACGCAGGGCAATGATCCGAATCTTCTTTTCGGCCAGCCGCTCTATTACGGCTCCTGTAACCTTATCGTTTACAAATACACAAACGGCATCGGCCCCCTCGGCCAGTTCGGCGGTTTCTTCGTTCAGGCGGGCTTCCTGGAAATTCAATTCAAACCGGAGGGTATTAAGGCGGGTAAAAAACTCCCGGTCGTAAGGTTGCGCGGAAAAGAAAACGATCTTCATAGGCTAAATATAATGCTGCTTTCCGATTGATCCGTACCTTTGCCACTATTTTTTAACCCTTGACTGTATTGGTAAAGCCAATCCAAATGTATGAGTGCGAAGTATGCTGAGTTTTCGGGATTGAATCTCCCGGGTATTGAAAAGGAAATTTTAGCCAAATGGACTGCAGAGCAGGCCTTTGAAAAAAGTGTATCTCTGAGAGCGGGAAGCAAGCCCTTTGTTTTTTATGAAGGACCACCCAGCGCCAACGGTATGCCGGGCATTCACCATGTTATTTCCCGTACCCTGAAAGATATGGTTTGCCGATATAAAACCATGCAGGGCTTCCAGGTAAAGCGCAAGGGCGGATGGGATACCCATGGTTTGCCGATTGAACTGGGTGTGGAGAAAGAACTCGGAATTACCAAGGAAGATATCGGCAAAAAAATTTCCATAGAAGACTACAATAAGAAATGCCGCGAAGCAGTATTGCGCTACAAGAAGGAGTGGGATACCATTACCCAGAAAATGGGCTACTGGGTAGACCTGGATCATCCTTATGTAACTTTTGAAAACGATTATATAGAAACACTCTGGTGGATCCTGAGTGAACTCTATAAAAAGGGGTTCCTGTACGAAAGCGTGAGCATACAACCTTATTCGCCTGCAGCAGGAACCGGTCTGAGCTCTCACGAACTGAACCAGCCGGGTACCTACAAGGATGTAAAAGACACTTCTGCGGTGGCCATGTTTAAGGCAGTGAAAAATGAGCGGTCGCAGTTTTTGTTTGATGCGGCAAAATCGGAGGAAGTATTCTTTATGGCATGGACCACCACACCATGGACACTGCCTTCTAACCTCGGCCTGACCGTTGGCCCGAACATCGAATATGTGCTGGTGAAAACCTTTAATCCCTATACCCATCTGCCGGTTTATGTGGTACTTGCACAGGCATTGCTGGGCAAATATTTTAAACCAGAGGGTGAGAATGGCGATTTTGAAGGATACAACGAGAAATCGAAGCTGCTTCCCTGGAGCATATTGGCCACTTTTAAGGGATCGGTCATTGAAGGTGCTGAATATGAACAGCTGTTGCCTTATGAAGCCAATAGTTTAAAAGCCATACAGGACATTACACCTGATGCAAAACCCTTCCGCATCATCTGCGGCGATTTTGTAACCACCGAAGACGGTACCGGTATTGTGCATACAGCGCCTGCATTTGGTGCAGACGACTTCAGGGTAGGAAAGAAATACAACATTGGTATACTCACCATGGTAGACCGGATGGGTAAGTTTGTAGATGGTCTGGGAGAGTTCAGCAACCGCTATGTAAAAAATTACAAAGACGAAGCCGACTACCAGGATGTAAACGTAGACATCTGCGTTAAACTGAAGAAAGAAAACAGAGCATTTAAAGTAGAGAAATACGAACACAGTTATCCGCATTGCTGGAGAACAGATAAGCCCATTCTTTATTATCCGCTGGATGCATGGTTTATCAAAACCACGGCAGTGAAAGACCGGATGGTAGAACTGAATAAAACCATCAACTGGAAGCCCAAATCTACCGGCGAAGGCCGTTTTGGCAACTGGCTGGAAAACATGGTAGACTGGAACCTGAGCCGCAGCCGCTACTGGGGTACGCCACTTCCGGTATGGAGAACAGAAGACGGAACAGAGGAGGTTTGTATTGGCTCTATTGCAGAACTGAACGAAGGTATCCGCAAAGCCAATGAAGTGTTGGGCGGAGATGTAAATAAGAATTACCTGCACGAAGGTATCCTGGATTTGCACAAGCCTTATGTAGATGATATTGTTTTGGTAAGCGCTAGCGGAAAACCCATGAAGCGGGTGCCGGATCTGATTGATGTATGGTTCGATAGTGGTGCTATGCCTTATGCACAATGGCACTATCCGTTCGAGAACAAAGACCTTATTGATAAGGGAGAAGCTTTCCCTGCCGACTTTATTTGTGAAGGTGTAGACCAGACCAGGGGTTGGTTCTATACCCTGCACGCACTGGGTGTAATGCTGTTCGACAATGTTGCCTATAAGGCAGTAGTGAGCAACGGATTGGTCCTCGATAAGAATGGCAATAAAATGAGTAAACGCCTGGGCAATGTGGTGAATCCTTTTGAAACCATTGAAAAATATGGGGCAGACGCCACCAGGTGGTACCTGATTACCAATGCCTCACCATGGGACAACCTTAAGTTCGACCTGGCAGGTATACAGGAAGTACAGCGTAAATTCTTTGGTACTTTATACAATACCTACCAGTTTTTTGCACTCTACGCCAATGTAGACGGATTTGCATTTAAAGAAGCCTATATACCACTGGAGCAAAGACCGGAGATTGATCGCTGGATTCTTTCTTCACTGAACACACTTGTGAAAAAAGTAACCGATAGCATGGATGATTACGAACCAACCATGGCCGGAAGAGCTGTGGAGGAATTTGTGGATGCCCAGCTCAGTAACTGGTATGTTCGTTTGTGCAGAAGGCGGTTCTGGAAAGGAGAATATGAAACCGATAAGATCAGTGCCTACCAGACTTTGTATGAGTGCCTGGAAACCATTGTGCGCCTGATTGCACCTATTTCTCCCTTCTTCAGTGATGCGGTGTTTGCCAACCTGAACGCGGTTACCGGTCGTTTTGATGCACCATCCGTTCACCATATCGGCTTCCCTTCCTACCAGGCAGCAGCCGTAGATCCGATGCTGGAAGAGCGCATGCAACTGGCACAGGAAACCTGCTCGCTGGTATTGTCTTTGCGCAAGAAAGTAAACATCAAAGTGCGTCAGCCCCTGCAAAAAATCATGATTCCGGTGCTGAATCCACAGATGAAACTGCAGCTGGAAAAAATGGAGGAGCTGATTAAGGCTGAGGTGAACGTGAAGGAAGTGGAGTACATCACCGAAACTGCGGGCGTGATCAGCAAAAAAATCAAAGCCAATTTCAAGACCCTGGGCGCCAAACTGGGCGCATCCATGAAAGAAGCAGCTGCGGCCATTGGTGCTTTTGATCAGCAGCAGATCAGTAATATAGAACAAAACGGACATATTGAGCTTGTGCTCAGCACCGGCAGTTTCCGGATAGACCTGGCCGATGTGGAAATTGTGGCGGAAGATATACCTGGATGGAGTGTGGCCAGCAAGGGCGCACTGACCGTAGCCCTGGATATTACCTTATCTGAGGAGCTGAAACAGGAGGGAGATGCCCGGGAGTTCGTAAACCGTGTACAAAATATCAGAAAAGAGAACGGTTTTGAGCTTACAGACCGTATATTCGTACAGGTGCAGGCTGCTGAAGCAATCCAGCACTCTATTATTAAATTTAACGACTATATTTGCCGCGAAATTCTGGCAGATGGAATTGATTGGGTACCTGAATTAACTGATGGAACCGTAATAGAAGTCAATGACATTGCGATGAAAGTGGTAGTAAACAAAAAAGGATAAACCCTATGGCTACGAAGAAACCAGCCCCTAAAAAGGCGGCACCAGCCAAAAAAGCAGTTAAACCGGCCCCTAAAAAAGCGGCTCCGGCAAAGAAAACGGTAAGCAAGCCGGCAGCTAAACCTGCCGCTAAGAAAGCTGCACCTGCAAAACCAGCTCCAAAGAAAGCTGCGCCAGCCAAAGCTGCTCCCAAAAAAGCGGCTCCGGTAAAGAAAGCGGTAAGTAAACCGGCTGCGAAACCGGCCCCTAAGAAAGCTGCACCAGCAAAACCTGTAGCAAAGGCAACGGTAAAACCGGCCCCAAAGGCAGTAGCTAAACCAGCCGCCAAGCCAGTAGCAAAGCCCGTTGCGGCCCCAAAGGCAGTAGCCAAACCAGCAGCACCAGCGAAAGCAGCAGTGAAACCAGCTGCCAAACCCGTTGCAGCAGCGCCGGCTAAGCCAACACCCCCACCAGTTCCTGTTAAACCTGCAGTGAAAGCACCTCCTGCACCACCCGTGAAGCCCGTGAAGAAAGACCCTGGTCCAATAAAAGATGTAAAGGTTCCAAAGATTAATGCTAAAACCAGTGTTCCATACAATCCTGGTTATACCCCACTGGAAAAAAGAGCCGAAGTGGCAAAACCACAAGGTCCGCTGGTAAAATACAGTGATGCAGACCTGGCCGAGTTCCGGGAGTTGATCAATAAAAAACTGGAAGCCGCTAAAAAAGAGCTGGCCTACCTGCAGGGATTGATTACCCGTAAGGATGAAATGGGTGGGGATAACGATGATTCCCGCTACATGACCATGGAAGATGGAACCATGAGCATGGAAAAAGAACAGTTGAGCCAGATGGCCAGCCGCCAGATTACCTATATCGATCACCTGGAAAAAGCCCTGATGCGTATTGAAAACAAAACCTATGGCATTTGCAGGGTAACCGGTAAGTTAATCGATAAGGCCCGCCTTCGCGCAGTGCCGCATGCAACACTTAGCCTGGAAGCCAAGCTGGGCCTGGTGAAGCCATCCGCAGAATAATCCCGGAACATTCCGGATGCACTATATGAAAGAGGCCATACAATTTGTATGGCCTCTTTCTGTTTTCGGTATTATTTTCATGCCTATTTCACTTCCTGCATCTCCACGAGTTTTCGGTAGATACCGTTTTGGGCAAGCAGGCTGTCGTGTGTACCCCGTTCGGCAATTTCCCCTTTCTGTAGTACAATGATTTCATCTGCATGGCGGATGGTGCTCAGGCGGTGCGCAATTACAATGGAGGTACGGTTCTGCATCATATTGTTGATGGCATCCTGAACCAGTCTTTCACTTTCGGTATCGAGGGAAGAAGTGGCTTCGTCCAGGATCAGGATGGGCGGGTTTTTAAACACAGCCCTTGCAATGGTGAGGCGCTGGCGTTCACCGCCGCTGAGTTTGGATCCGCGGTCGCCGATATTGGTATCGAAACCATCGTCCTTTTGGCGGATAAAGTGGAGCGCATTGGCTACCGTTGCCGCTTTTTCAATGGAGGCTATATCCCGGTGGTCGCTGCCCAATGCAATATTGTTGGCGATGGTATCATTGAAGAGAATGGGCTCCTGTGTTACAATGCCCATCAGAGCGCGTACACTGTTCAGCTGGTATGCTTTGATATTTACGCCGTCGATCAGGATTTCACCGGAGCTCACATCGTGAAAACGGGGAATCAGGTCGGCCAGGCTGCTCTTGCCGGCCCCGGAGGAGCCAACCAATGCAATGGTTTTTCCTTTCTCAATGGTCAGGTTAATATTTTTCAGGATGGGTACATCATCGTACGAGAAACAAACATTCCTGAACTCAATTCTATTTTCAAAACGGGTAATTTGTTTTGCATCGGGCAAATCGGTTACGGTCAATGGCGCCTGCAGAATTTCTTCAATCCGTTTAATGGCGGCGGTTCCCCGCTGCGAGTTGTAGAATGCTGTGGACAGGGATTTTGCCGGGTTGATGATCTGGGTAAAGATCAGGATATAACTGATAAAGCTGTCGCCTTGTAATCCGGCTTCATGCCCCAGCACCAAACGCCCGCCAAACCAGAGAATACAGCTCAATACCATCACCCCCATGAATTCAGACATGGGAGATGCCAGATCTCTGCGGAAGGTCATTTTGTTGCGGATATGGTTCAGCTTATCATTGGTGTTGAAGAAACGGTTGCGTAAAATGGTTTCTGCATTGAAGGCCTTGATGACCCGCAGCCCCCCCAGTGTTTCGTCCAGGATAGACATCAGGCTGCCCAGTTCCTCCGCTGATTCGGTGGATTGCTTTTTGAGGGAACGGCTGATCCTGCCAATGATAAAACCGGTGAGGGGCAGTAAAACCAGCAGGAATAAAGACAGCAGCGGGCTGATATAAATGAGTACCCCTAAAATAATCAGGATCTGCATCGGGTCTTTGATGAGGCCTTCCAGCGTGCTCATGACGCTCCATTCAATTTCATTGGCATCGTTGCTCATCCGGCTGATGATATCGCCTTTTTTCTGCTCTGTAAAAAAACCAATCGGCAGTTCCAGGATTTTCGCGTAGAGGTCCGAGCGGAGTTTGGTCATTACATAGTTCCGCATGGGAGCCAGTACCCGGTAAGATAAATAGGTAAACAGGTTCTTGAGAAATATCGAAATGATAATTACCACACAAATCGTTCCCAGTGCATAGATGGCCCCTTTTTCCGCAATCAGGTTGTTGAAATAATATTTGAAGTAAACCGTCAGGTTTTTCAGGCCCTCCACCGAAAGGCTCATTTCCGGGCGGGCTATTTCTTCCCTTGATTCTGTGAACAGCAATTTGAGGATGGGAGACAACATGGCCAAAGAAACCAGAGAAAACAGGATAGACAGCAGGTTGAAAATAAAATACAGTACAATATTCCTTTTCTGGTTGCTCAGGTAGAACAAAATCCGCTCAAATCGCTTCATAATGGAATTAAATGATGAAAACAGCACAAAGTAACTAATTTTACACCCAATAAAAGGGAGAATATGGAGGAAGGAAAACGCCAGCGCCAGGTCGCCGGAGCATTACAGGAACAATTCAATGAAGTATTTCGCCACCTCAATCTGACCATGATCGACGGCGGAATGGTATCTATATCCAATGTAAAAGTTACACCAGACCTGCTGGAAGCCAGGGTATACCTGAGTTTGTTCCAGGTAAAGGATCCCAAGGCCACGATGAAACTCATCGAATCCAGGGCCTGGGAAATCAAGAAAGAACTGGCCGACAGAATGAAGCACCAGCTGCGCCGTATTCCGGTGATTCATTTTTATAATGATGATACCCTCGATTATGTATTTAAAATGGAAGAAATCCTGAAGAACCTGCACACCACGCCGGAGGAACCTCGTAAGGAGCAGGAGGATTAGTGCTTTATTCTTAAATTCATACATGAACCTTTTATTCGCCTGGCGATATTTCCGTTCAAAAAAGTCTACCAACGCCATCAATATTATTGCATGGATTGCGGTTACCGCTATTGCGGTGGGAACAGCAGCCCTGATCATTATATTGAGTGTGTTCAATGGGTTCGAAGAGCTGGTCAAGAGCATGTACGGCGATTTTTACGCTTCCGTGAAAGTTATGCCCGCAAAGGCCAAGACTTTTCAGATCAGCGATGCCCAGGTAAAGCAGATCAGGGCCTTGCAGGGAGTGAAGGCCTTCAGTTTTATCGCAGAAGAAAAGGCCCTGCTGATGGGCAATTATCAAGCCATCGTTACCGTAAAAGGGGTGGAATCGCATTACAACCTGGTGAATCCGGTAGGGCAGTATGTGGTGCGGGGCAGGTTTGAACTGGGCACAAAAGATGAGCCCGCAGTAGTGGTGGGTGCAGGCATCGAAAATGCAGCAGGGGTAGATGTAACAAGGGCTGCGGTACCACTGGTATTGTATGTTCCCAACCGAGAAGCCGGTTCCTTTCAATCCACAGACGGGCTGAATTCCTTTCCGGTCCATCCGGCAGGATCTTTTGTAATTCAACAGGATTTCGACAATAAATATGTGTTTACCAACCTGGAATTCCTGAAATATATGCTCAATATGCAACCCGGTGAGTTCAGCGCCATTGAGCTGAATACAACGGCTGCTGCAGAAAAATCGGTACAAAAAGCGCTTCAGCAAATTATGGGTGCCAACTGCAAAGTTCTTACCCGGTATGAGCAGAACCAATCGCTCTATGCGGTCATGCAGGTAGAGAAATGGGTGATTTACGGCATTCTTTCTCTGATACTGGTGGTAGCGGCATTTAATATGATCGGGGCGCTCTCCATGCTGGTACTGGAAAAGCAAAAAGACATTGCCGTATTGATGGCCATGGGGGCAGATGATCTACGGATCCATCGCATTTTCCTGCTCGAAGGCATGCTGCTGGCTGCAATCGGAACCAGCATCGGCTTGTTGCTGGCAGGCACGATCTGCTGGCTGCAGGACAGGTTTCACCTCATCAAGCTGGGCGGCTCCACATTTATCATTGATTACTATCCGGTAAAATCGGCATTTACAGACTACCTGTTGGTGGTTTCAACAGTGGCGCTGATTGCCTATGGAGCAGCATGGGTTACCTCCCGCAGAGCGGCGGCAAAAACCTATTCCTTAAGAAGTTAGGAGAAATGAATTAATAGTCGCCGAGGGTTTCAGGCAATTGAGCCAGCGCTTTGGCCAGTTGCTCGTCGTTCGGAGCAATGCCATGCCATTCGTGGCTGCCTTCCATGAAATCCACGCCCTTGCCCATTTCTGTTTTCATCAGAATGCAGATGGGTTTGCCCTGACCGGTCATAGACTTGGCTTTGTCCAGTGTGGCAACAATCTGTTCCATATCGTTTCCGTCCATTTCCAGAACGGCCCAGTTAAAGGCTTCGAATTTGGCGCGAAGGCTGTTCAGGTTCAGTACTTTGCTGGTAGGACCGTCAATTTGCTGACCGTTCACATCTATGGCGGCAATCAGGTTGTCTACTTTATTGTGTGCAGCAAAAAGCACCGCTTCCCATATCTGACCTTCCTGCAGTTCTCCATCTCCGTGCAGCGAGAAAGACAGGTGCGGATCGTTGTTGAGTTTTTTGGTAAGGGCTGCACCAACCGCAACGCTCAGTCCCTGGCCAAGAGAGCCGCTGGCAATTCTTACGCCGGGAAGGTGTTCGTGGGTGGTAGGGTGTCCCTGAAGACGGGTATTCAGCTTTCTGAAAGTAGCCAGTTCTTTTACATCAAAATAACCTGCACGAGCCAAAACGGAGTACAACAATGGCGAAACATGTCCGTTGGATAAGAAAAACAGGTCTTCCTGTTTACCGTCCATGGAAAAATCGGTATTGTGCTTCATTGCATGAAAATACAATGCAGTAACATAGTCTGCGCAGCCCAGAGAACCGCCCGGGTGGCCACTTTGTACTGCGTGAACCATTCTAACGATGTCTCTGCGGACTTGACTGGATATGTTTTTCAGATCGGTAATGCTTGCCATAATTCGGATGATTTCTAAAATGTGCTGCGAAGATAAAAGCAAAAGCGCAGAAAACAGAGGAAACTTAAGGTTGCATGACCACTTAAAATTAAGGTAACACACTTCAGGCATCCATTTCAATAAAAAAACCTATTTTGCAGCTCCCCCAATCCTTTACAGTCCCATTTCCTATAAAGACCAGGTATTCTAAAACAAACGAATGGAGAACATTCTACTTGGGGCTATTATAGCATTTACGATCACTTTTTATGCCATCCCGGTCATCATTCAGGTTTCCAATATGAAGAAACTGTTCGACCTGCCGGAAGCGCGTAAAATTCATGCCAATCCGATTCCATCACTTGGGGGATTGGGCATTTTTGCCGGCTTTACGGTGGGATTATTGCTAATGGTAAACCTGAAAGACCCGGAAGCAACCAATACATTTCAGTTTTACCTTACTTCTTTTCTGGTGATATTTTTCTTTGGTATAAAAGATGATATACTTATTCTGACGCCATTTAAGAAATTGCTGGGCCAGATGGCCGTAGCTGCCATTCTTATTTTTAAAGCGAACCTGGTAATCACGGATATGCAGGGGTTTCTGGGGATCGGGCAGATCGACCACACTATGGGGGTATGTCTTTCTTTCTTTACCATTACCGTTATTGTAAATGCATTTAACCTGATCGACGGTATTGATGGTCTGGCAGGAAGTGTGGGGATTGTAACAGCTTCCTTCTTTGCTTTTTTTGCCCTGATGAGCGGAGATCATTATTATGCCCTGTTCGGCTTTACTTTTTCCGCTGCCCTGGCAGCTTTCCTGATTTATAATTATTCACCGGCCCGGATTTTTATGGGAGATACCGGTGCCATGCTCATTGGGGTGGTGAATGCCATTCTGGTAATCCATTTTATTAATACGGCAGAAAATACTGGTATTCTGCCGGTACTGGCTTCTCCTGCCATGGGCTTTGGGGTATTGCTGATTTCCTTTGATGGATACCCTTCGGGTCTTTGCCATAAGAATTCTCCACGGCCGTTCCCCTTTTTCTCCCGACCGGAATCACGTACATCACCTGTTGCTCGATAAGGGGCTGAGTCACATGCAGGTAACCATTGCCATTTCCATTGCATCCATTGTATTTCTGGTATTATCTTATCTCTGCCTTCCACTGGGTACTACCAAAGTGATCTTTTTACAGATGATTACTTTTTTTGCCGTGGTATCGCTGCTGAAGATGAGCCGGCCCAAAATACAGTCCTTCAAAGTAATCAAGGGTGAGCGTTTGGAAGAGGAACGTTTCAATATGTTACAGAAAGGATTTTATCAGTTCAAACCCTACCGTTCCAGCCAGGCCAAAGCTGCGGATCACGATTAGGGAGTCCTGCGCACTCGCCGGACTGCTGCAATTTGTTTGTGGCAGAATTTTCAAATGATTTACTAATTTAGCGGCACTTTAATAGGGGTAATATGACCGAAGATTTGAATTTGATATTAGAAGATGCTAAAGACAGTATGCAGAAAGGTATTCAGCATCTGGAAGCCGAATTGGTGAAAATCCGTGCAGGAAAAGCAAGTCCATCCATGCTGGAAGGACTAACTGTGGAATATTACGGAGCGCCAACACCCATCAGTCAGGTAGCAAATATCACTGTACTGGATGCAAGAACCATCAGCATTCAGCCCTGGGAAAAAAATATGGTACAGGCCATAGAACGTTCTATCATGGCCGCTAATATAGGTGTTACACCGCAGAACGATGGTGTACAGATTCGCTTATTCATGCCACCACTCACCGAAGAACGCAGAAGAGAGCTGGTTAAAAAAGCAAGCGGTGAGGGCGAGCATTCCAAAATTGCCATCAGAAATATCCGCAGAGATGCAATTGAGCAGGTGAAGAAACTTCAGAAAGATGGCCTGAGCGAAGATGCTGCAAAAGATGCAGAGAAAGAGATTCAGGAGGTAACCGATAAATTCATTCTGCTGGTAGACAAGCACCTGGCTGCCAAGGAAAAGGAAATGATGTCGGTGTAATTATTTCTTATTCACCAGATACACCCCTCCCAGTATTACGGTAAGGCATAAAACCTGCTGAACATTTACCTGTTCACCATGCCATATGCCCCAACCGATCGCTACAAAGGGTATTCCATAAGTTACCGTAGAAGCAAACAGGGTACCTGCCCGTTTTACCAACATGTAAAACAGGGTAGAGGCTGCCGCTGTTCCGAAAATACCCAGCACCGAAGCGGCGATGGTAGAACGGATATATGCTGTATTGCCCAGTGGCAGGTGAAAATAGCCGGTGAAATAAAGGATCAGCAAACAGGGAATGATCAGGAATACAAAGGCCATGGAAGCAATTTCCAGAGAGCCAACGCCGTGCAGATATCTGCCCACTACGTTCACATTGATGCCATAAAACAGCGTAGCCAGTAATACTAGCAAAGCATAACCAAAGTAAGCCAGACTGATATTGCTTCCTGCGGCCACCAGCAAACAAAGTCCGATGAATCCGATGAGCATGCCCAAAAACTGCTGCATGTTGATTCTGAGTTGAAAAAATGCAATCCCGGTAATGATCACAAACAGAGGGGTGAGTGCATTGAGAATACCTGCAAGTGCACTGTCTATTTTGGTTTCGGCAATACAAAACAGATAGGCAGGAAAAAAACTGCCGAGCAATCCCGATAAGATCACAAGTATTCTTTTGGAAGCAGGAATGCGTTGGTAGGCTTTCAGTGCAAAAGGCAACAATACAACACCGGAGCTGATCAGTCGGATTGAAGCAACCTGATAAGGACTAAGGGTTTCCATTCCACTCTTCATCAGAATAAAAGAACTGCCCCAAATCAAACAAAGGCTTAAGAAAATAAGCCAGTTCACGAATTTACCACCCACAGGAAATATTTCTCCAAAGATGCATTTTTTTAAGCGGGTAAATGAATACTTTTAGGTAAACCCGCTGCCATGCCTGTTGTTAACCTGAATAAAATCAGCACCCGAGCTCCCGGAGGATGGAACAAGGAAAAAACCAGGGCCAAAACAGCCGTATTGCTGGAGGAACTGGGAGAGTTGCAGAATCTCCTCTTTGCAGAAGCAAAACATGCCGTGCTGGTGGTGATACAGGGAATGGATGCCAGCGGAAAAGACGGCCTGATCAGAAATGTGTTTGGCAAGCTGAATCCACAGGGCGTGCAGGTGGAATCCTTCAAAGTGCCAACACCCGAAGAAAGTTCGCACGATTTTTTGTGGAGAATTCATCAGCATACCCCTGCCCGGGGAATGATCCAGCTGTTCAACCGGTCGCATTACGAGGATATTGTGGTAACCCGGGTACACAAATGGTGCGACGATAAGCTGGCAGTTGCAAGAATGAAAGCCATCAACGATTTCGAGGACCTGCTGGTGAAACACAACAATACCCGGATCCTGAAATTTTACCTGCATGTATCTCCTGAAGAACAGCGACAGCGGCTGGAAGAACGAATCAAGATGCCGGGCAAGCAGTGGAAGTACAATGAAAAAGACTTTGAAGAGGCGAGGCTTTGGAAGGATTATATGAAAGCCTATACCGACTGTTTCAATAAATGCAGTCAGCAACCCTGGACCATTGTGCCATCCGATCAGAACTGGTACAAGGAGTACCTGGTTGCTGCGCAGTTGCACGAGGTACTGACCAGTCTGAACATGCGCTATCCGGGTTTAAAGAAATAAGTCTATTTTTCACCAAAAATTCAACATATGGGAATGTTAAAAGAATTCAAGGCCTTTGCCGTTCGGGGAAACCTGGTAGACACCGCCGTAGCTTTTGTAATGGGGGTATCTTTTGGGAAAATTGTTTCCTCTTTTGTAGACGGCATGGTGATGCCACTGGTAGGAATGCTTACCGGCGGAGTGGATTTTAACGATAAAAAGCTGGTTTTGCAGGAAGCGGTTGCTGCTGTAAAAGATGCTTCTGGTGCGGTGGTTACCCAGGAAATCACCGAAGTATCTGTGAAATACGGCACATTTGTTACCAACCTGATCGATTTCATTATTGTGGCATTTGCCGTTTTTCTGGTCATCAAGGCCATCAATAAGCTTAAAAAAGCCGAGGAACCGGCTCCGGAGCCTAAGGGACCTTCCAGTACGGATGCCCTGCTGATGGAAATCAGGGATGCCCTTAAAAAATAAATCCTGCGGGGTTTGCTGCGCCGGCCAGCCCCGGCGTGGATAACTATTTCCTGAAACAGGCTTTTTTAGAGCCTGTTTCTGTTTCTTTGTAGCAATCAACGAGCAGTGCAGTGAGTACAGTTAACTATCAGATTAAACTCGAGCAGTTTGAGGGGCCATTCGACCTCCTGCTGTTCTTTATTGAAAGGGACGAGCTGGATATTTACAATATTCCAATCACCAAAATCATCAACGATTTTCTGGATTTTATTCATAGTTCGGAAAAGCTGAATATTGAGCTCAGCAGTGAGTTCATTCTTTTTGTTTCTACCCTGATGCGCATCAAGGCAAGGTTGTTGCTGCCGCGCAAGGAAGTAGATGCAGCCGGTAATGAAATAGATCCAAGACAGGAACTGATCGATAAAATCCTGGAGTACAAAAAATTCAAGGAAGCAGCGGTACAGATGGCCGAAATGGAAGCCATGCGGATGCTGATGGTGAAGCGGGGCAACCTGCAGAAGGAAATCGCGGAAATTGGAGAGGAAGCTTCGGAAGGAACAGAAATACAGAACATCACTTTGTTCAAGCTGATGAAGGCTTTCGAAAAAGTGATGCAGCGGGTACACGACCGTCAAAACAAGCCGGTACATACTGTAGTGCGGTACAACTATACGATGGAAGGAAGCCGGGATTATATGCTCGACTTTATTTCGAAGGAAAAAACAGTGCCGTTCGAAAAAATATTTGAACAGTGTGAAGACCGCATCCACGCCCTGTTCTTCTTTCTTTCCCTGCTGGAACTGTCTCAGCAACGCTACATGAAGCTGCTGGTAGGCCAGGGTATGAACAATTTCATTGTAGAGTGGAATGAAAACCGTGAGGCGGAAATTGCGGAAGAAGGTATTCCGGATGAAATCAATTTTGAAGCGGCTCCGGAATCGGGTGAATCAACAGAAGAAGGTGGATTTTTGGAAGAAGACGATACTGCAGATAACAACGAATCATAAAAAAGCCCCGGTAAATTGCCGGGGCTTTTGGTTGGTACAAATTCCGGTTAACCTAGTACACCGGAACTAACTTTTACGGTTTCTTTCATGAGCTCCCGCACTGCATCGGCAATACCCTGGGCATCATAGGCACACTCTCTGTGCAGCTCTTTCGGGGTTCCGTGTTCTACCAAACGGTCGGGGATACCCAATATTTTCACTTCGGCGTTGTACTTGTTGGCATTCATGAATTCGAGCACGGCAGATCCAAAACCACCGGTAACGGTACCATCTTCAACTGTTACAATTTTGCTGTAATTGCTGAAAGCTTCGTGCAACAGGTCTTCGTCGATGGGTTTTACAAAACGCAAATCGTAGTGCGCCGGATCAATGCCTTCCGTTCTCAGTTCGCGGATGGCGGCCTGTGCAAAATTGCCCGGATGTCCAAAGCTTAGGATGGCTACCTCTTTTCCATCTTTTAATTTTCTTCCTTTACCAATGGGCAGTTCCTCGAAAGGTGTTCTCCACTCGGGCATCATGCCTTCTCCTCTTGGGTAACGGATTACAAAAGGATAATTGTTTTTATCGAGTTGTGCGGTGTACATCAGGTTCCTCAGTTCCTTCTCGTTCATCGGGGCACTGATGACCAGGTTGGGAATACAGCGCATATAAGCAATGTCGTAACAACCATGGTGTGTAGGTCCGTCTTCTCCTACCAGCCCTGCCCGGTCGAGGCAGAATACCACCGGTAATTTTTGTATAGCCACATCATGCACCACCTGGTCGTAGGCACGTTGCATGAAAGAGGAGTAAATATTACAGAAAACGCGTAAGCCTTGTGTGGCCATACCCGCACTCACCGTAACGGCATGCTGTTCGCAGATGCCTACATCAAACGCGCGATGTGGCATTTTATCCATCATGAATTTCAGGGAGGAACCGCTTGGCATAGCAGGAGTAACACCCATGATCTTGTCGTTGGCTTCGGCCAGTTCAATCATGGTATGTCCAAATACATCCTGGTATTTGGGCGGCTGGGGTAGATCGGATTTTTTCTTCAGAATTTCACCAGTCACTTTATCAAATAAACCGGGGGCATGCCACTTGGTCTGGTCTTTTTCCGCCAGGGCATAACCTTTTCCTTTTACCGTAACAATATGCAGAATTTTCGGACCCGGCATTTCTTTCAGGTCCTTCAGTGTATCTACCAGGTTGGTAATATTATGACCATCGATCGGACCAAAATAACGCAGTTTGAGCGCTTCAAACAGGTTGCTGCTCTTGCTGACCATCCCTTTCATTCCCGCTTCCAGCTTGCTGGCCATTTCGCGGCTAAAGGTTTTACCAATCGGCAGTTTGCCCATCAGGTTCCAAACTTCATCTCGCAGTTTGTTGTATGCAGGAGAGGTGCTGATATCGGTCAGGTATTCTTTCAGAGCGCCAACGTTCTGGTCGATGCTGATCTGGTTGTCGTTGAGAATGATCAGGATATCACTGTCGGCAACGCCTGCATGGTTCATGGCTTCAAAAGCCATACCGGCTGTCATGGAACCATCTCCGATCACGGCTACGGATTTTCTGTTTTCACCCCGGTATTTGGCGGCCATGGCCATGCCCAATGCGGCAGAAATGGAGGTGGAAGAATGTCCCACGCCAAAAGTATCGTACTCACTCTCCGATCTTTTCGGAAAGCCACTGATGCCTTTGTACTTTCTGTTGGTGAAAAACACATCCCTTCTTCCGGTCAGGATTTTATGTCCGTAAGCCTGGTGGCCAACGTCCCATACCAGCTGGTCGTAAGGGGTATTGTATACATAATGCAGGGCTACGCTCAGTTCAACCACTCCGAGGCTGGCGGCAAAATGGCCGCCATGAACGCTTACAACATCAATAATGTACTGACGCAGTTCATCGCAAACCTGGTGCAATTGTTCCCGATTCAGTTTTTTGAGGTCGTCGGGGTTATTAATTTTTTTTAACAAGGGTCCTGGAATAAACTCCATGCATGCTGGTTTAGACTGTAAAAATACGGTTTTGGGGACTGAAAATCACCCCTTTAACTGTAGAACATACGATAAAAAAGATGGTTCAGCAGTTTAAAACATTATTTTGTGCCGAATAGGGGCTGAATTTGCCATTAATCCCAAAACCTGGTTTGGGCGGGTCAGCTTTTTTTATCTTTGGTAGCATGAGAAACAAGCGAATACTGTATTGGTGGTGCCATCTGGGCGGCTGGTTCCTGTATGGCCTGACGATGGTATTCTTTGCATTTGTGTTCGACAGCAAGATCAACAGTATTTTTTATCCTAAACTGTTGGTAATCATTCTTTCCGGCTTGTTTTACACCCATATGCTCCGGGCCCTGATCAAAACCCTGGGCTTACTTCCCCCGACCCTCTATAAAAAATGGTGGCTGTTTACAGTAGTCCTTTTTGGCATCGTGGTCCTGTTCAACCTGACCAATAGTGCACTGGCAGAGTGGATGCACTTGTACAACCCCAGAACCAAGGTTTCCGTAGAAAAGCGTTTCCTGGTAAATCTGGTTTCCGATTCTCCGCTGATCCTGGTTTGGGTATCTATTTATTATCTCTGGCATTATATTGAACTGGGTACCAAGAATGAGATTCAGAAAGTGAAGCTGGAGAGCCTGGTAAAAGAACTGGAACTGAATACCATCAAATCACATATCAACCCCCATTTCATTTTTAACGCACTGAACAGCATCCGGGCGCTGGTAGATGAAAATCCCGAACGGGCCCGCACCGCCATTACCGAGCTGAGCAATATCCTGCGCAGCAGCATGCAGGCAGAAAAAATGACTACCGTGCCATTTGAGCGAGAATTAAATATTGTAAAAGATTATCTTGCCTTGGAGTACATCCGTTTCGAAGACCGGTTGATTGTGGAATACGATATCGACGACGATACCCTGGATCAGCCGATACCACCCATGATGCTTCAAACCCTGGTCGAAAATGCCATTAAGCATGGCATCAGCAAACAAAAGGATGGTGGAAAGATCAAAATCATTTCAGATTTCAGAAATGATCACCACGAGTTGATTGTGCAGAATACGGGAACCCTGAGCAGGGAAGATGCTGCAGAGGGGTTTGGCATCAGCAGTACACGGAACAGGTTGAAACTGCTTTTTGGAGCAAAAGCCCAGTTCAGTATTGTAGACAAGGGCAATCAAATGGTGGAAGCAACAATTATATTGCCTGTGCAGGAAGTACGGGCTTCAGCTTAAATACAGATTTCTTATGGCAATCAAAGCAATTATTATTGATGATGAGCGACTGGCTCGCAATGAATTGAAAAAGCTGCTGCAGGACCATGGTGATATTGAAGTGATCGAGGAAGCAGCCAATGTAGATGATGGCATAGAGAAAATTGAAACCCTTAATCCGGATCTGATTTTTCTGGATATACAGATGCCGGGTAAAACAGGATTTGATTTGCTGGCTGAAGTAGAAAAAGCCCCTAAAGTTATATTTACGACAGCGTACGACGAATATGCCATCAAGGCTTTTGAAGTGAATGCACTGGATTATTTGCTGAAACCCATAGAACCAAAGCGTTTGTCTGAAGCCATACAGAAACTGCAGGCAGAGATTTTTAAGGAGAGCATTGGATTAACTGGGGTAAACCGGGGCCCGCTCACCGAACATGATCAGGTATTTGTAAAGGACGGAGAGCGTTGCTGGTTTGTAAAGCTGGGCGAAATACGCCTCTTCGAAAGCGTGGGCAATTACGCCAAAGTATTTTTTGGCAATAATAAACCCCTGATCCTGAAATCGCTGAATGCATTGGAAGAAAGGCTGGACGAACGGATGTTTTTCCGGGCCAACAGAAAGCACATCATCAACCTTCGCTGGATCGAAAAAATAGAACCTTATTTTAATGGTGGCCTGCTGCTGGATCTGAAAGGTGGCGAAAAAATTGAAGTAAGCCGCAGACAAACCGTTAAGTTCAAAGAAATGATGAGCCTTTAAAAAAACAATCATGAAAATAGTTGTATTCATTCTTGCGGCAGTCCTCACTGTCAGTGGCGTAGCTGCACAAAAAATAGAATCCATTATCAATGCTGCCGAAGTAGAGCGCATTGAGCGTATTTTGTCTGCGGATGATATGGAGGGAAGAAGAACGTTTACGCGCGGCATCGAAAAAGCGGCGGCTTTTATTGCAGAAGAGTTCAAACAAAGCGGACTGCAAACGCTGAATAAGGATGGCAACTATTTACAGTCGTTCAAAATGATCCGGGCAAAATTTCAGGGACTGAGCGCCAGTTTTGATGGCGTGCCGCTGAACGACCGGCAGGTGATTGCCATTACCTGCAAGCCCGAATTGCAAATCAGTGAAAACTCCGGATACGAGTTGGTGAAAATTGAAAAAGGCGCCAATTTTTTTGCGGAGGCAAGAAAGTACACCGGTTTAACCAGAAATGCAGTAGTACTGGTAGATACCTCTTTCTCCGGCAGTTTCGGTCGCCTTACCCAGCTTAAATCCCAGCTGTTTCAGTCCGATAAATCGGTTGTATTTATTCTGAGCAACCAGGTGCCTGCCAAATACAACATCGAAGCAAAGCATCAGATTCAGGAGCAGCCGCTGTCGAATGTGGTAGGCGTGTTGCCGGGAAAAAGCCTGGCGCATGAATATGTGATTTTTTCAGGTCACTACGATCATCTGGGCATCAACAGCAGTAAAGCTGTGAACAACGATTCTATTTTTAACGGCGCCAACGATGATGCAGCAGGAACCACTGCTATGATCATGCTGGCCAAGTACTATGCCAGGGCCAACAACAATGAAAGAACCCTGATTTTTGCTGCATTTACTGCAGAGGAAATCGGCGGATTCGGTGCTACCTATTTTTCCCGCCAGCTGGATCCATCTAAAGTGATGGCCATGTTCAATATCGAAATGATTGGTACAGAAAGCAAATGGGGCCCCAACAGCGCTTACATTACCGGTTTCGAAAAAACAGATATGGGTAAGATACTGCAGAACAATCTGAAGGGAACGGGCTTTGATTTTTATCCGGATCCTTATCCCGATCAGCAGTTGTTTTATCGTTCAGATAATGCAACACTTGCCAGACTGGGGGTACCTGCGCATACCATCTCTACTTCCAAAATGGACAGCGAGCCCAATTATCATAAAGTGAGCGACGAAATCAGTACCCTGAACATACCCAATATGACCAGAATTATTCAGTCCATTGCACTGAGTGCAAGGGGTATCGTGGGTGGAAAAGAAACTCCTTCGAGAGTGGATGCGGGATCCCTGCGTTAGCCGGATCTGCGCTTCATCCATTTCACCATTTCGTACCAGATCACTACTACAAAACCAACAGCACTTCCGAGTGCCAGTTCCGACATACTCAATGGAACAAATTTAAAGAAGCCGGCGAGTGCTGGAACATACAACAGTGTACCCGTAATAATAAGCGTGATTCCGATGATCAGCGGAACCAGGTTGTTTTTATACCGGATGGTGGTCAGCAGGGAATAATAAAAGGAACGGTTCACCAGGGTCAGGAAAATATTGGCCGAAATCAGCACAATGAATACAAGTGTTCTGGTATGTGCTTCGTCCCATCCTTTTCCCACACTGTACAGGTAAACACTCAATGTTCCTCCGGTAATGGCCAGACCCTGTATTACACTGGTGGTCAGTTCGTGCCAGCTGAAGAAAGTGGTGCTTAGCGGACGCGGAGGAAGCTGCATGGTATTTTTTTCCATCGGCTCATTTTCATAAATGATGGAGCAGGTAGGACCCATGATCAGTTCCAGGAAAATTACATGCACCGGCGTAAAAATATTTGGGTATACCCAGCCCAGGGCCAATGGGATAAAGACTGTGAGAATAATCGGAATATGGATGGATATGATGTACTGAATGGCTTTTTTCAGGTTGGCATAAATTTTTCTTCCTGCAGCCACGGCTTCCAGCATTTTGGATAGATCGTCTTCCATCAGTACCAGAGAGGCAGCCTGCCTGGCAATCTCAGTTCCTTTTTTACCCATAGCAATACCAATATGTGCTGCTTTGAGTGCAGGGCCATCGTTTACACCATCGCCGGTCATGGCAACAATTTCATTGCCTGCTTTCAGCGCATTGATGATCTTCAGTTTGGCTTCCGGAAACATCCGGGTGAATAGTTGTGTTCGCATAACCTGCGCTTTCAGTTCTTCATCGGGCAGGCCCATCAGCTGGTGACCGCTCAAAGACAGGTCTGCATTTTTGAAGCCGATTTGCCGGGCAATGGAAGCGGTAGTGGTTTCGTTGTCGCCGGTTACAATTTTTACTGAGATGCCTGCGGCATAAAATCCTTCCAGTACGGAGCGGATATTTTCCTTTGGCGGATCGTAAAACGCAAGCAGTCCTCTGAAAATAAAATTGAAATTTTGTTGTTCGGCCGGAAAATCATCTCCGTTGAACACCACAGAGCCTACCCCTAAAATCCGGTAACCCTCACGGGCAAGTGCTTCAATAGCCATATGCACCTGTTCAATGTCTTTCGCACTCAGATTACAAACCTGCAGCAATGCTTCGGGTGCACCCTTGGTAGCAATGATCCTGTTGCCGCTGCTGTTTTCGAAAATATGGGTCATCATCGGAGGAATACCACTGAGCGGATATTCGTGGATGAGTTGGTAATGCGGCCGTTCATCTGTGTTGGCCAATTGCGCATAGTGTTCGTGAAGGGCTACTTCCATTGGATCAAAAGGAATGGGCTCGCTGGCAAACATGGCCAGGCGAATCAATGCTTTCTCCTGTTCGGAAAGTGAATTGCGGGTATCGGTAATCTGGTTGGCTTCGAGGGTAAAAATTCTGGCCAGGTCCATTTTGTTTTCGGTAAGCGTTCCCGTTTTGTCGGTGCAGATTACCGTAGCGCTGCCCAGGGTTTCAACGGTCTTCATTTGTTTTACCACAATCCCCATTTTCATGAGGCGCCAGGCACCCAGTGCCATGAATGTGGTAAATGCAACCGGAATTTCTTCGGGTAAGATACTCATGGCCAGGGTGAGTGCCTTGAAGTAAGCTGTCCAGTACACTCTTGCTAATGGTATAGTTGATGAGCCAGACAATTAGGAAAACCACCACGCCGATGGTGACCATTTTTTTTACAAAATGATGAATCTGGATCTCCAGGGGAGTAAGTTCCTCTGCAATACTTTCCAGGCTTTTCCCGATCTGACCCAGTTTGGTTTCATTTCCAATGGCGGTAATTCGGGCAATAGCCAAACCACTGCCTACGGTGGTTCCTTTGTAAACGCAGTTGTCGCTGGCAGTAGCCGTTTTGTATACAGTCAGCGATTCACCGGTGAGCAGGGATTCATTAACCGAGAAATCATTGGAATGAATAATGGTGCCGTCTGCTGCAATCAGCGCGCCTTCTTCTACCATCAAACAGTCGCCAATTACGAGCTCTTCAGAAAGAATTTCCTGCGTAACGCCATTCCGGATCACTTTGCAATTGGGTTGGGTATAGTTTTTCAGTTTTTCCAAAGCATTCCTGCTCCTGGAATCCTGGTACAGGGAAATTGCAGCCACCAGTATAATGGCAACTGCCATGAAAACAGCATCTCCTGTATCGCCGCTGATCAGGTAGATGGCTGCTGCTACCAGTAGCAGGATCACCATCGGTTCCTTCGCCAGGCTTTTGATGGCATCAATCACACCATTTTCCCTTTTAAAGAACAGGACGTTCTGGCCATGGAGTTTTCTCGATTCTTCCACTTCTTCGGTGGTTAGCCCGGTAATATTAAAATGGTCAATCTTTGTCATTTTGGTGTTGTCAGGTTAATTGAAACCAGATCAGCAGTATGGCGCTGATGCTCATCAGTACAAGTGCAGCTCCACCAAGAATATTGGATCTTTTGTTGTTGGTGAATTTGCCCATTACATTTTTATTATTGCTGATGTGCAGGATAATGGCGATCAGAACGGGTGCAGTAATTCCGTATAAAATGGCAGAATAAATCAGGGCTTTGACCGGACTGATGCCAATATAGTTTAATGACAATCCCACCAGCAGTGAAATGGCGATAATGGTATAGAAGGGTCTTGCTTCATGAAATTTGTTGTCGAGCCCTTCATTCCATCCAAAGGTTTCACAAAAGATATGGGAAAGAGAACCACTGAGCACTGGAATTGCGAGGAGGCCCGTACCAATTACACCAATTGCAAATAAGAAATAACTGGCATCACCCGCAAGTGGCCTGAGTGCTTCAGCCGCCTGTTCCACTGTTTCAATCTGGTGAATGCCACCGTTGAATAATACGGTTCCGGTGGTGAGAATAATGAAGAACATCACTACATTAGAAAACAGCATACCAACATCCACATCTTTTTTCATCTCGTTGATGACCCTTCTGTTAACGATCAGGTGTTTTTTGCGGTGCTTCATTTCTTCAACTTCCATGGTGGCCTGCCAGAAAAACAGGTAGGGAGAAATGGTAGTGCCCAGTATGGCCACCAGTATAGCAAGAAATTCTTTGTTGAATTGCACCTGGGGTACGATGGTGGATTTCATGATCTGCATCCAGTCTTGCCTGTACAAAAAAGGAATACAGAGATAAACCAGTAAAACCACACAGAGGTATTTGAGAATGGCAGCAATTTTCTGGTAAGAAAAGTAGATCATGGAGATCAGCAGGATAATGGTAAAGAAAACGCTGAAATACATGGGATGTACCGAAGGAAACAGCAGATTGCCCACTGCACCCATACCGGCAATGTCGGCGCCAATATTCATCACAATGGCCGGGAAGCTGAAAATAAGCATCAGGTAGAGTACGGACTTGGGATAGTACAGTTTAAGTGTTCCGGTAAGTCCCTGGTTGGTTACCAGGCCAATTCTTCCGCACATTTCCTGTATGGAAGCCATTAATGGAAATGTAATCAGTGCAGTCCATAAAGTAGACAGCCCGAAAGCAGCGCCTGCCTGCGAATAAGTGGCAATGCCGGAAGGATCATCATCACTGGATCCGGTAACGAGGCCGGGGCCCAGTTTTTTCCAAAACTTAATTATTTTACTACTTGGCTTTTTCGACTGACTCATGTTGATCGCTGTTGCTCATGACCTCTTTAAAGGTACGTTAGTCTCAGTGGATTTCCTTTTTCTAAACAGGGCTTTTTCCAATTCCACCACAATAAATACGATGGAGGAAACCGCTCCCACAAAAATAAACTCGTAGAAGGTCAGGGATTCGGTTTTAAATATGGGCTGTAACAGCGGGCTGTAGGTAACAAGAAACTGAAGTAGCAGGGTCAGCAGTACAGAACCGATCAATAAGCGATTGGAGAAAAAATTCCGGAGCGGCAGAAAAGGTTTTTGTGATCGGATGGCCAGTACATGCCCCAACTGCGAAATGCACAGAATATTAAATACAATGGTTTGCCAGTGCATCTGGTTCCGTATACACCATGCCTGTGCGCCAAGTGTTATTGCAGTCATGAGTATGCCTACCCAAAGCATATGCCATCCGATACCACCTGAAAAGATTCCCTGGGTTACCGGACGGGGAGGCCTTGTCATGATATTCTTTTCTGCTTTTTCATAGGAAAGCGAGATGGCGGGTAATCCGTCCGATACCAGGTTGATCCATAAAATATGAATCGGCAGCAGGGCAACCGGAAGTCCAATTAAGGGGCCAATCAGAAGGGTCAGCAGTTCTCCCAGGTTGGAGGTCATGAGGAACTTGATGAACTTGAGGATATTGTCGTAAATTCTTCTTCCTTCCTTTACCGCTTTGATGATGGTAGAGAAATTGTCGTCGAGCAAAATCATGTGTGCAGCTTCTTTCGAAACATCCGTTCCGCTGATGCCCATGGCGATGCCAATATTTGCTCTTCTGAGCGAAGGCGCATCGTTTACGCCGTCGCCGGTCATGGCAACATAATGCCCTTTTTGCTGCAAAGCTTTTATAATTTGCAGCTTTTGTTCCGGAGATACCCTTGCATATACCCGGATCCTTTCCACAGCGGCTTCAAATTGAGCAGCATCCAAGGCGGTCAGCTCCTGGCCTGTAACGACCAGTTCCTGATCATTGGTCAGGATCCCGATTCTTTGTGCAATATTTTTTGCAGTAAGGGCATGGTCTCCGGTTATCATGACCGGAACAATTCCGGCAGATTTGCATTGGGTAACCGCCTCGAATACTTCTTCGCGCGGAGGGTCGATCATTCCGGTCAATCCCAGGAAAATTAATTCACTTTCATGAACTGCCGCCTCGGGATTTTGTGGAGGATCCTGCCAACGACGATAAGCGAAACCCAATACACGAAAGCCTTCGGTAGCCATTTGATTTACCTGCTCCAAAATAGTTGCTTTGTTTTTTTCAGTGCATTGTTGCAGTAAAATATCCGGAGCGCCCTTGGTGAATGAAATAATATCATTTCCATGCCGATGAAAAGTAGTCATCAGTTTCCGGTCTGCATCGAAGGCTATTTCTGATATGCGCGGCCACTCGGATCTGTTGGTATTCAGTTCCAGCGTCAGCTCCATCAATGCAATTTCCGTACTGTCTCCTATTAGCGTGTCATCCTCCGTTATAATGGTGTCGTTGTTCAGGGCAATCGCCAGCAGCAGCAGGGGAAGATCGCCACTTTGCTGAATGCTCTCCAGTTCTTTTCGCTGGTAACGCCGGCCGTTTACAAATACCTGTTCCAGAAACATTTTATTTTTGGTAAGGGTACCTGTTTTATCGGTGCAGATATAGGAAACAGACCCCAGGGTTTCCACTGCCGGAAGTTTTCTGATCAGGCTGTTGAATCGGATCATTCTTTTTGCAGCAAGTGCCAGTGAAATGGTGATCACTGCCGGAAGTGCTTCCGGTATGGCTGCAACAGCCATGGAAATACTGGTCAGTAAAATAGTAACAGGATCTTCGCCTCTCCACCAGCCGGTCAGAAAGAACAGGATGCAGAGCACCAATACCACAAAGGATAATTTTTTTCCGAAAGCAGACATTCTTTCCTGCAGAGGGGTTCGGGTTTCTTTTTCCTGTAACATGGCAGCGATGCGTCCCAGCTCTGTTTGCATGCCGGTAGCAACCACAATGCCTGTGCCGCGGCCATAGCTCACAAAAGTTCCTTTAAACGCCATGTTGCGTTGATCACTAACCGGAAGGGATGCAGCCAGCAAAGGCTCGCTGATTTTTTCTACCGATTGTGATTCTCCGGTAAGTGCAGATTCATCCATTTTCAGCTGAACGACTTTCGCCAGACGCAGGTCTGCAGGAACTGCATTGCCAGCTTCCAGCAATACCAGGTCTCCGGGTACCAGATCACTGGCGGGAATGGTTGTTACGACTCCGTTTCGAAAAGTCCGCGCTTGGGTTATGGCCATTTTTTTCAGGGCCTGTATGGCTTTTTCAGCATGGTATTCCTGAAAGAAACCAACCAGGGCATTGAAGAATACAATGCACAGGATTACAATGGTATCGGTAAAGTCTCCAATGAATCCGGACACAACAGCAGCAGCCAGCAAGATCAGGATCATTACATCTTTAAACTGGGCTAAAAAAATATGACCAATGCGCTTACTTTTTCCTTCCGACAGTTCGTTATGGCCATAATGCAGGATTCGTTCTGCAGCAGTACTTTCGCTGAGCCCGTTTCTGGAACTGTTGAGTTGATCCAGTACAGCTTTTGTACTTAATTGGTGCCAGTTTGCGAACATGGCGAAAATTAATGTTTTAGGGGCCGTTTTTTAATCATCCCTCCCTTTGTTTCTTTGATGCTGCTCATAACAACAAAGGCATTTGGATCAATTTTTTCAATTTCAGTATTCAGTTTGTTCAGCTCAAGTCGGGTAACTACGGTATAAACAATATCAATTTCTTTTACTTCTCCTTTCTTGCCATATCCTCTTTTTCCGTTGTATACGGTTACTCCCCTGCCCATGTTGTCGATGATCATTTGTCTGATCTCATCATTGTGTGAAGATACAATGGTAACGCCGGTATACTCTTCAATACCCTCAATGATGAAGTCGAGGGTTTTAGATGCTGCCAGATAAGTAATCATCGAATATAGTGCAATCTCAACCGAAAGGAGATAGGCTGCAGAGGAAAAGATAAGGACATTGATGATGATGATGATATCTCCGATTGTGGTTCCGAATTTTCTACTCAGGTAAATAGCCAGTACTTCTGTACCGTCGATCACAGCGCCGCCACGAACGGCAAGGCCAATACCGGCTCCAAGAAAAAAACCGCCAAATACAGCCACCAGCAGGTTGTCCTGGGTGATATCCGGAAAATGAACATTGGCAAGGCAGAGCGCCAGTCCGGTTATAGCCAGGGTGGTTTTGATGGCAAAGTTCCTTCCCAGAATATTGTATGCCAGTATCACAAAGGGAATATTTACACAAATGATCAGCAGGTAAAGCGGGATGGATGTTAATGCTGAAATCAGCAATGAAATACCGGTAGCTCCACCGTCGATAAAATGATTGGTTAATAAAAAACCTTTAAAACCGAATGATGCAGAAAATATACCCAGGGTAATCAGGAAAAAATCTTTTAAATAACGAGTCAGGTTGATTTTGAGTTCCCGGTATCCCCTTGCCAATTCATAGTCAGAATAAGAATCAGGTGCATGCGCTTTCTTTTTGTTCTGCAGTGTAGTGCTGATAATAATTCTTGACCAGAATGAATTCATACGCGTTTTGTTTTATGTAATTAAGAATAAACATCAACCTGCTATATACTGAGGCCGAAAGGGCTGCTCCGCCAATGCGGAATGGTAAACCGGAAAGATGATTGTTTCAGATGGCGCTACATTGCCCGCACAGCCCAGGGCGATTGGCGTAGACCGTTATACATCCGGGTTACCGGTTTCGATGAAGTTAGTAAAAAAAACTCACATGGCCTAACGGTCAGTAATACCAGGTGTTTCATCGGGTTCGTGATGTTTTGGGTCAGGCACCTGAAGCATATATATAAAGATGCCGATTGTTGCAAGGCCGGTAAGGACAAATGCAGCTGAATTCCCCAGTTTGTACCACAATAAACCGGTGATTGAACTGGCCAACATGGTACAAATGCTTTGAAGACCGGTATAGGTTCCGATGGCAGTGGCAATATCTTTTTTCTGGCTGATGTTCGAGATCCACGCTTTTGAAATGCCTTCTGTTGCAGCTGCATAGATTCCGTAAAGCAGAAACAGTAAAAGAAATCCGGGCAGGCTGGTGTTGATAGACATACCCAGGTAAACAACCGAAAATAAAATCAGTCCGGCCAGGAATATTTTTTTTAATCCCAGTTTGTCGGCAATGATTCCTACAGGAAATGCAAAAAGCGCATAGACCAGGTTGTAAAAAATATACACACCAATTACCATGGTATTGCTCAGTCCGGCTTCTTTTGCTTTCATGAGTAAGAATACATCGGAACTGTTTACAAGGGTAAACAGCAGTAAGCCGGTTGCCAGTTTCCGGTATGCCGCAGGGCTTTGTTTCCAGTATCCTAAAAAAGAGAAGAAAGCGCTTTGTTTAACTGGGGTAACCCGGAATTTTTTTTGTTCTTTCAACAACAGCGATGTTGCCACAGCCAGCGAACCGGGAATAAACGCAATCAGGAACAGGGTAATATAATTCTCCGGAAAATAGTACAGATACACCAATGCAATAGAAGGACCCAGTGCAGCACCTATGGTATCCATGGATCTGTGGAATCCAAAAATCCTTCCCTTGGTTTCCGGTGTGGCAGCATCGGAGAGCATGGCATCCCTTGCACCGGTTCTTAATCCTTTGCCAATACGGTCGGTGGTACGTGCCAGAAAAATCCAGAGCGGATAGGTGAACAAAGCCATCATGGGTTTGGAAATACTGCTGAGCGCATAGCCCCATTGCACAAAGGGAATTCTTTTGCCGCTGAGATCGGACTGCTTTCCGAAATAGCCCTTACTCAATCCTGCAGTGGCTTCGGCAATCCCTTCAAGTACTCCGATCAGTAAAACAGAAAAGCCGATTGAACGGAGATAAACAGGCATTACCGGATACAGCATTTCACTGGCAGTGTCGGTGAGCAGGCTTACCAGCGAAAGGATCCATACTGTTCTGGGCACCCGGCTCATGAGATGGATGAATCAGATTCTTTCATTGCCAGGAGTTGCCGGAAGAGTGCTGTGCTAACGGGTCCGGGCTGTCCGTTGCCAACGGGCTTTCCGTTGATTTCCAGTACGGGAAGAATATTTTTGGTGGTGCTGGTAATAAACGCTTCCCGGGCATTGGCAAGATCTGAAATCTGAATATTGCCTTCTTTCACACGGAAGCCCTCCATTCCCATGAGTTTTTCCCTGGTAATGCCCCGTAGCACATGGTTACCCGGAGTAATCACTTCCTCCCGGTTGTTTACAATGAAAAAATTGGCCCTGGGGCATTCCGTTACCAGTCCCTGGTTGTGGTACAGTACATCGTCTGCCTGATGAGCTTTGATATGCGGCTGCAGGTAAATGGCTTTCAGGTAATCGATGGTTTTAACCTGTGGTAACTGACGCTGGTGTTCGTATGTAATGATTCTGATGCCCTTTTCGAAAACGGCAGGGTTGTAAGAAAAAGGAGATTGTGTAATCAGTAAGTTGGGTGCAGCAATCTGATAGCCATCGGGCGAATACCCCCCCGTAAGGGTAATACGGATACCCGAATCGGGAAGTTTGTTTTTTTCCTGTAGCTCCAGGATCAGGTTGGTTAGTGTTGCACGGTCTTGTTCAACAGGAAGGTGCATTACTTTAGCGGAATGATAAAACCGGTTCAGGTGATCATCCAGAAATACCGGTCGGTTATGTATGAACCTGAAAAAATCGAATATTCCGTAACCACGCTGAATGGAAAGATCTGCAATGTGAATATTGGCCTCATCTGCACGAACAAATGTGCCGTTGATGATGGAAAATAAGTTGTTCATCTGTTCCATATTTTATTACTTATTAAAAAGCGGAAGTACTTTGTTCAATGGCAGGGCTTCAGCGGTATTTCCACTCCTGCCTGTAGTGGTCTTTGCAGCGAACAGGGAATTGATGATGGCTTCTTCGGTAGCTTCAATGGCAGCCATGAACAGCGGAGACATTTCATCGTTCAGCAAAACGGGCGTTTGCATGATTTTTTCCGGTCCGTCGTGCGGAACACGCAATTCCGGAGCGGTAGAAAATGCAATCACATAGTCGCCGCTTCCGTTGGAAGCAATTCCTCCTGTTTTTCCCAAACCCAGCATAGCCCGTTTGGCAACACGCATCAGGTTGCGGTGATCAATCGGTGCATCAGTGGCAACCACGATCATGCAGGAGCCGTCTACGTTGTTCAGCAACTGATTGCTGAAACTAAATTTCCCCAGATTTTCACCAACCGGCACGCCGTTGATTTGCAGCACACCGCCAAAATTAGACTGTACCAGCACACCAATGGTATACCCACCCAGGCTGGCAGGCAGCTTGCGCGAAGCGCTCCCGATGCCCCCTTTGAATCCGAAACAAACGGTTCCGGTTCCGGCGCCTACTGCACCTTGTTCCACTTTGTCGGAGCTGGCATTGGCCAGGGCCTGCAGTACATCTGCTTTGGTAACATGTTGTCCGCGGATATCATTCAGAAAACCATCGTTGGTTTCACCCACAAAAGCATTAACGGAAGCGACTTTTTCATTGCCTTTTTCGTTTAATGTGTATTCGATCAGCGCGTCCATAGCGGTAGACACATTCAGGGTATTGGTGAGTACAATAGGGGTTTCCAGGTTACCCAGTTCGTTCACCTGTGTGCTGCCGGCCAGCTTGCCAAATCCATTGCCGGTATATACAGCAGCCGGAATTTTTTGTTGAAAGAGATTGCCTAGAGCAGGAATGATGGCCGTAACACCGGTACGGATATCCTGGTTTCTGATCAGGGTAGTATGCCCCACTTTCACGCCTGGCACATCGGTAATACTGTTTAATTTACCGGGTTGCATTACCCCGATCCGTATACCAAAGTCGCGTGCACTGCTCCTACTTTGAGCAGGAGACCAGAAGGGAAGGGCCAGCAAAAGCGCCAGTCCTGCAAGTGTTTGAATCATGCTGTAATTTAGCCAATTATTCCGATGAGGCTTTCTGCTGACCTGCTTTTCTTACCAGGTAATAGGCAATAGCCAGTGTTAAAACCAGGGAGCTTAGTCCGAAACTAATCATCGGGTCTCCATGGGCAAGATCCGCAATCAGCACTTTACGGGCAACTGCAATGAGTCCGATCACCAGAATCCCCTGGGCCTGCAGTGTATGATCTTTCATGTACATGCGCAGGGTATCGATCATTTCGAGCGCAATAAGAATCATGAAAAATACCGGAATAACGGCTGCAGTCTGATGAGAATCCAGAAACAGCCGGTCTTCGTCCGAAACGTCGATCAGGGCTTTTATAAATGCGTATAAAAGTTCTATGATTTCCAGTGCAATAAACGTGTAGAGGAAATAAATGAGCAAATAAAAAACATATTTCTCTGCATTCTTCAGGCGATTCATAGATGGGTTTTGCCAAATATAAAGCAAAAAGACATTGCAACATTTTATTGCTCAAATCCATAATCACGCTCTACAAAACAAATGCGGGTTTTGTAGGCGGCATACCATGTAGTACGCCCTTTTTCCTGTGCAACCTGATGTGCAGCTACAGCTTTCCAGGCTTTGATGCTTTCGAGACTGTCCCAGTAGGAAACAGAAATGCCGATTTCTTCCCTGGCAGATTCAATGCCCAGGAAACCTTTCATGGTGCTGCCGAGCGCTACCATTTCACGGGCCATTTTATCGTATCCGTGATCGCCTTCTGTTCTTACAGAAGTGAAGATGACCGCATAGTAAGGAGGCTGTGGAGTTGGTGCAATCATATAATGCTTTATGAAGGGTGAATTCAAAATAGTTCCTCCACAAGCTACGGATTCAGGCAGCCGGTTGATGCTTGCATTTTTTCAGCGGACGCATTTTCGGATAAATGGTGTAGCCTCTTTACTTAACCTGCAACAGAAACGCCAATCAGTTTGCCAATACCAAATGTGATCGCTGCAGCAGCCAGTCCGAACAATACCTGACGGATACCGGAATACCAAACATTTTTTCCGGTGAACAGGGTAATGGCTGCGCCTATCAGGAATAATCCGATCGTGCTCAGCACAACACTTAATATGATGGCGTTGGTTCCAGACATAAAGAAGAAAGGAATAACTGGAATAATGGCTCCGATGGCAAAAAGAATAAAGGAATATACGGCAGCTTCAACGGCGGAACCCTTTAATTCTTCCGGATTAATGCCCAGCTCTTCTCTTACAAGTACTTCGTGCGCCTTGTCTTTGTCCTTGATGATTTCTTCGGCCATGGCGTAGGCTTCTTCTTTGGAAACCCCTTTAGAAATATAAATTAGTGCCAGTTCTTTCATTTCACCCTCGGGATTGGCTTCCAGTTCCTCCATTTCAATCTGCATCTGGTTTTCGTATAATTCCTGGGAACTTTTCACGGAAATCCATTCACCCAGCGACATGGACAAAGCCCCGGCCAGCAGCCCTGCCAATCCTGCAAGTAATACACCACTCTGTCCTGCGGTGGCTCCGGCCATACCCATGATCAGACTGAAATTGGATACGAGTCCGTCGTTGCCGCCCAATACAGCTGCACGAATCGCATTGCCGCCAACAGAACGGTGTTTCTTTTCAAATTTCGAGAGTTGCTCGCCCGTAACTGTTTGTTGTTGCTCGAGTATGGAACGCAGGATATTAACGTGCATGGTTTCCGTTCCGGTAATTGGCTGATTGTGTCTTTTCTTGGTTTGAATGATGGCAGAAGAAAGATTTTTTTCTGTATCCATCAGGCTGCCCAACACATAGTCGTAGCCAAATACCTTGCCAATGGCGTTCAGGGTTTTTGCCCTCCAGGAAGGCTTCATCAGTTGTTCAGCAGGAATGCCCGCCTTTTGCGCAAAGGCAACAGCATGCCCTTTTTCAATATCACTCATTTGCCGGAAAACATCTGCAATCACCGGATCCGGCTCGTTTTCGGCCAGTTTCAGATAAAGATAACCTGCGTCAATTTCTGTTTGGAGACTGCTGTTTTTCATGAGCTGCTTTTTCGTAGGGAGGTTAGGAAAATCCTGCAGGTAAATTTACGAATAAAACAGCAGAGTATATGTTCTATGGGCGTTTTGCAACTCCGGAATGATATCCCTTTGCTCCAAATGGCTGATATTCCTCAATAAACATGGATTCAAGTTGCTTCACCTCTTTTTTATAATCGGTCTTATCCGCATCGTCCTGCTTTATTTCGCTGAGGATCTCAAATTGAAAATGATCAGCGCCCCATTGAATCCAATCCTTCTGTAAATCCTCATTCTTGTGTACGCCGCTTTTTAATTCGAACTGGTGTCTTTTGATGATGGAGTCGAGGTTGATACTGCCTTCGATCAGTACTTTATTGTTAACAGTGTTTCTGATCAGAAATACGCCAATCCGAAACTTCATTAGCTTATAGCTGGCTTTTAAATCTTTCTTATTACTCATGAATGTATGTTTAAAATGTCTTGTGGCGGGTAGCTTCATCTACCATTTTTTTCAGGTTGTTGATGAATTGGATCAATTGGTTTTTCAGTGCTTCCCGGAGGTTCCCGTTCAGATCAATTTTACTTTTAATTCCATTGATCAGTAAGGAAGTATCTGCTGTAAATTTTGCATCGATGGTTTGCATGATTCGTGTAAGTTCCCGATGCCCTTCTGCTCCGTTGGAGGAAGCGGTAATCAGGCCAGTTGGTTTTTGAGCAAAAATGGTAGTGGCTACACACCATTCAAGCAGGTTTTTCAGACCACTGGGAATGCTGAAAATATATTCCGGGGTACAGATAAGGATACCGTCTGCCTGTTCAATTTTTTGTCTGATCAGTTGAACGGCTTCGGGGGGCTGATCCACCGAAAGTGCCGGATTGAAATGGGGCAGGTCTTGCAAGCCCTCATAAATTTCTATGTTCAGGCTGTTTCCCGAAAGCAGGGCAATCTGCTCCACCAGCCTTAGGTTGGAAGAATTACTGCTTGCGCTGCCGATAATGGCCAGGATGTTTTTTTTCATGGTACAGGTTTAATCAGGTGCTGAACCTCCGGTTCGGGAAGGGTGAACAATATGATCCTCATTGAACCTGAAAGCATAAAACTAAAAAAATAAGTACCACGCCCGCAGCGCTATATACAGGTGGTGTTATGTTTGGTTAGCCGGTTAATTATCCAGATACCTTGTTGCGGGAACCAGTTTTTTCACATACAATTTTGAGTTGGGCCTGATGCAGTATTCGCTCAGTCCTACTTCCGGAACATTTCTTGCCCAATCGTAGGAGTAGCCCAACCTGGTCCAGGGTAAATGTGTCTGCATCCCAAAATAGGCGTCGTAAATATTTTGGTTGAACCACTTTACGTGGCTGCTGTCGGATCCGGCAGGAAAATACAAACCACTTGTTTTGGTATCCACTGCCGGGTTGGTTGCCGGTCTGAATAAGTCCCTTGGTTTTACCCAGAGTTCTACCATATACGAATTGGTATTACCGGGTGGCAAACCAATCAGCTGACGTATGCGGAGCAGCGTATCTTTGTTTTGAATTGTTGCCGAACGCATCCTGTATTTGTATTGCTCAGGTATAAAAACCCAGATCACCCCCCAATAATTCACAACTACGGTATCCGAATAGCTTCCCGGAAAACGATTGTAGTTTCCAACCAATACATATTGCTCGTTATTGATTGTTCGCCACTCCAGTTTTGGGTTGTTGCTGCTGATGGGTAGCAGTGTGTCGCAGATTTCAGAAGAGTCGGCAATGATGGCATCCCGAATGGCTTCGTTGTAATACATATCCAGCAGAACAGGGTCGTCTGGAGGAACAGGAGTTGCATTCTTGGAGCATGCGGAGAAAAGCACCATGGTTGCAATCGTAAGACTGAGCATCAGAATCTTTTTCATACAATGAGTTTTAAACAACAACATTATATCCAGGCGCTGGCTCTTGAAGTGGGTGCAGGAGTAAGGGGCTGGTTCGGCAAGCCAGGGGAAGAGTTCTATCCAATAAAGGTACCTACTTTGCCATTAACCACATCGGTTTTGCCTTTAGTATTTTCCGGTGGATCTTACAATCCGGATGATGGGCTCCCTGCAGGTATCCGATGCTCATTAAAAATTCATTGACTATTTCTCCCCCGGTAAATTTGAACGTTTTTTTGAAAAGGCGAACCCATTCTTCTTTCTTTTTGGGATGATGATGTTCCAGCCAGTTTTTAAAAGAACCGAACTCCTGTTGAAGCAGCAGTACGGTTCTTGCATTTTCAATAGCGGCATTTATCTTTAACCGGTTACGGATAATGCCGGCATCGTTTAAAAGTCTTTCTCTGTCTGCAGGGGTATAACCGGCAATTTTTTTGATATTGAAGTTGTGATACGCCTTTCTGAATCCCTTTTCTTTTTTTAGAATCGTTTCCCAGCTCAGGCCGGCCTGGTTGATTTCGAGGATTAACCGACAGAATAATTCATTGTCATCATGAATCGGGAACCCGTAGAGATGGTCGTGATAAGCCTGGTGCAGTTTTTTTCTGTCTTCGGGCATTTGTTCAATTGCATTGCAATAACTCATGTTGTTCGTTTTATACCAGTTTCCTTAAAGACATAATATAACCGCTGTGCAGCCCTTCGTGAAAAGGTAAGAAGGCAATGGCGTCTGCAATGTTTTTCAATTCTACATTGTAGCGGGTAGTGATATTGGTATAGTTTATAAAAATTTCTTTTTCAATATCTGTTATCAGTTGATCCAGCGTATCGGTCATCAGCCTGCAGATTTTATTGATCTCTTGCTGGTTATAACTTTTTTCGGGCTTTGATCCTGGTTTGAATTCGTGGAAAATATTTTCTGGTACCTGTAATGCAAGCCCGGAGCGCAGATAGCAGATGCCCTGTTGTGCAGCAATCATATGTCCGAGGTTCCAGATGATGTTGTTGTTGAAGCCTTCCGGAATCCTGTTGAATTGTTCCTCGCTTAATCCATCAATTGTATTTAGTAAAAACAGTCGGGTGGTTTTAATTGTTTCAATTTTCTCTTTCATCTTGTTACCTGTTGTATTCATCATTGTTGTTTTTTAAAAAATCACCATCTATAATCAGGAGTCTGGTACCCTCTTTGGAAACAGATCGGTGCGAGCTCAGGTTGTCGGAAACCACATAGCTCATGCCCTTGGATAGCCGCACATGTCCGCCGTTTTCCATTTCGCTGATGAATTCTCCTTCCAGGCAGTGAACGATATGTCCTTTCTGGCACCAGTGGTCAGCGATGTATTTTTCCGAATATTCAACCAGCCGGATTCTAAGTCCGCCGAGTTGAATGGTTTGCCAATAAGCCATACCGGCACTTCCCGGGTGTTCGGTTTTTTCTACTGCATCCCAATTGATGGTTTGAAAAGGAATGGAACTCATTTCTCTAAATTTTAAGTTGAAGAAACAACTGCGTGTAATGTAGGCAAGTACGCAAAGATATTTACTCCTGTAAAAATCTGTTTACCGTTCAACCAATCTCAGCAACCGGATTATTCTTGTTTATCGTAGCTGAAATTCGTAACTTACAGACGCCCCCCGCCGATCATCCAGCTTATACTAAAATGTAGTTTATGAAAAAGCAAACTCTGTTGATCCTTATTTCCGGTTTTCTTCTTTTTTCAGGATACGCTCAAACCAGTCAGGACCCCATGCCTGCACTTGCACAGTTGGTAAAGCAGGCTTCGGCACAGGTGCAACAAAAGGGAGAAGCGGCATTTAAACAGTTCAGAATGCCCGGTAGTAAATGGCGCCAGGGCGAAACCTATGTTTTTGTTTTGGATAAGGAAGGGAATATGCTGGTGCATCCAGATCCGGATATGGAAGGGGATAATCAGCTGTATCTGACCGACATTAAAGGTAAGCTCATCATTCAGGGACTGATCAATACAGTGTATAGCTTCCCGAATAAAAAAGAAGGCTGGTACCATTATCAGTGGCCAGTTCCGGGCGGGATGTTGCCAAGATGGAAAAGTAGTTTTGTGAAACAGGTGCAGGCGCCTTCCGGCAATACCTACATTGTTGGTTCCGGTATTTATAACGACCGGATGGAAAAATCATTTGTGGTGGATATAGTAGAGAATGCCGTTGCAGAAATTGAAAAGAATGGCAAGGACGCTTTTCCCATATTGCACGATCCCAAAGGGCCGTTTATCGCAAAGGATGCTTATGTATTTGTAACAGATACCACCGGTGTGGAATTGGTGAACCCGATTTTTCCGAATCTGGAGGGTCGTTCTCTGATCGATTTGAAAGATGCACAGGGTAAGTACCTGGTTAGGGAAATGCTGCTGGAATTAAAATCTGCAAACTCCGGATGGGTAAATTATATGTGGCCTAAACCAGGTGAAAGTGTTCCTACCCAGAAAACAACTTATGTAGCCAAAGCCAAACTCGGGAACAGTTGGGTACTGGTAGGCTGTGGTGTTCATTTGGCGGATGCTCCCAAAGCTGCCGTTGCAGGCGTAAAGAAAATGACTGCAGCGGAATTAAAAGCCAATGTAAGGGAAGCTGCTGCCATTTTTACTGCAAAAGGCGAAAAAGCATTTCCTGAATTCAGAACAAAAGGATCTAAATGGTTTCACGACGACACCTATTATTTTGTGTGGACCATGGATGGTGTCCGCTTGTTTCATGCAGCAGATCCTGCACATGAAGGTATTAACGTGAGCAACCTGAAAGATGCGCTGGGACGCCCCATGGGTAAAATGCTGCTCGAAATAGCTTCGGAGCCAACCGGCGAGGGATGGATTCATTACATGTATCCGGAGCCCGGCGATATATTCCCAACCTGGAAATCTACTTATGTAAAGCGGGTTACTTTTCCATCTGGTATACAATACATGATAGGATCCGGCATCTACAACATGCAGATGGATAAGGCTTTTATAGAAGACGTGGTAGACCGGGCTTCTCAAATGATTGAGGCAAAAGGCGCTTATGCATTTCCTGCTTTGAGAGATCCGCTGGGTGCATTTGTATTCATGGATACCTATGTTTTTGTGCAGAGTACAGATGGAACAGAGCTGGTAAATGCTGCGCAACCCACTTTTGAAGGGAAACACCTGATTGATCTGAAAGACCTGAAAGGAAGAAAAGTGGTTCGCGACCAGATACAGCTGGCAATGGAGAAAGGTTCGGGCTGGCTGGATTTTTACTGGTACACACCGGGCGACAACCGCCCTGCATTAAAGCGGACTTATGTTCGTAAAGTGCAGCACAAGGGGGAAACTTATATTGTAGGTTCAGGATTGTATATTCAGGAGTAGTGGAATATTTCAGGGCTCAATGAGCTGATTGAACGCTTTTGCAGATGATACAATGGTCCGGAATGTGAGGTTGATCCTTGGTTCGCTGATTCTTTTGGAAGGAGGCAGGCGGTGGAGCCAGTTGTCTTGCGTGGCACCTTTCATCACGAGCAGGCTTCCGGGTTCCAGCACCATCGAAATCGTAGCTTTGGAAACCTTGTGCTTAAAAGCAAATTTTCTTGGGGCTCCGAAACTCAGAGAAGCAATAGCACCGTGTTTCTTCAGATCCTTTTCTGCGTCGCTATGCCAGGCCATACCTTCATCCCCGTTGTGATACAGATTCAATAAACAGGAATTGAATTGTTCACCTGTTTTTGCTTCAACAAGTTGCTTCAATTCGAGCAAGGCACTGGTCCATGGGAGCGCCTTTCTGCTGATGCCGGAATAAGTGTATTCAAATTCCTGAGAACCGTACCAGGCAACCTTGCGTTTGGTGGTAATCAATTTACCAAAGATGATTGCCCGGTCATTTTCCCACCGGATGTTTTGTAACAAATGGTTGAGGTACAATCCCGCTTCTTTTGGAGTCAGGATTGTACCAAAATAATTCACTGTGCCGTCGTAGGGCAATAAGTTTGCAAAAGAATAGGTGTTGTTGAATAAATCCATGTTTGCTGTTGCCGGATTGGCATTTCAAAGTACCGGAATTTTCTAAAATTCAGCTGTATCTGTTCCCTGTAGCTGTGCTTTAGCTCCTTCCCAGCCAATGATGGCGGTTTTTCTGGTTTCGCCCCACATGTATCCTCCCAGTGCCCCGGTAGACTGAATTACCCGGTGACAGGGTATAAGGAATGCAACAGGATTGCTTCCTACAGCTGTCCCTACTGCCCTGGATGCATTGGGTTGGTTTATTTTGGCTGCGATGGTTCCGTAAGTGGTGAGTTGTCCGGACGGAATCTTTAAAAGGGTTTCCCAAACTTTCAACTGAAAAGCTGTTCCTTTTAGATGGAGTTTAATCTGCCGGAGTTCAGACCAGTCGCTGTTGAAAATATGGAGTGCGTTTTGTTGTATCAAATCTGTGATTTGCCGGAAAGCAGCATGCGGAAACTGTGTTTTCAGCAATGCCAGCGCAGCGGGTTCATCATCGGCAAATGCCATGTGGCAGATACCCCTGAACGTGGAAGCAACCAGTATATTGCCAAAGGGGCTTTCCGCAAAACTGTAATGAATCTCCAGGTTTTTGCCTCCATGCTTGTATTCGGCCGGAGTCATTCCTTCAATATGAATAAAGAGGTCATGCAGTCTGCCTGTACCGGAGAGTCCGGTTTCAAATGCAGCGTCGAACACGGTTGCCCCATTTTCGGTCAATAGTTTTTTGGCATATTCAATGCTGGTGTACTGCAAAAATTTTTTTGGGGTTGTTCCGGCCCAATCGGCGAAAAGCCGTTGAAAATGAAAAGGACTCAGGTGAACCATCCTGGCCACTTCGTTCAGATTAGGTTGTTTTTTGAAATTGCTTTTGATGTAGGCAATTGCTTCGGCAATTCTGGAATAATTAATGTGCTGCTGTGTCATCTTTGGTTGTATTAGGAAGCAAAGATTGTTCGGGCGCCGGCGCCATACAACCCAAAACTTGCTGAATTATGCCCGCTTAATCTTTTACAATAACCTGGTATCTGCTCAGTAATTCCAACACTCCGGGGTAGGAAAATACAGCTTTCTGAAGCCGGTTGGATTCCGGATCAATGGAATAGTTGTAAGCGGTACGGAAATCTGCTTTTTCCAGGTTCGTATTGTTGAAAGTAGTTCTGCTTAAATCACATTGATCAAAAACGGACTCCTTCAGATCGCAGTTGCTGAAATCGGCTTCCTTTAGTTCAGAATTCCGGAAAACGGTTTTTCTGAGTTTTAATCCGGAAAAGGAACTGTGATTCAGCGTGCAGTTGTCGAAAGAAAAACAAAGCCCGAACTCGTTGCAATCTTCTACATGTAAACCGGTTAGTTTGCAGTCTTTGAACCGGATGTTCCGGAAAGCAGTTTTATGAAGCCTGACCAGGCTCAGATTACAACCCGAAAAAAGGCAATCATTGAACCGGTAGCCGGAAAGATCCGTATTTGAAAAGCTGCAATTCATGAACCGGCAGTCTTCGTATTCGCCTTCTGCCAGCGGGTTGGTTGTAAAGTCTTCCCTGTTGAATATCCGGTTGTTGAAACTGGCTGAATCCATACGTTCAAAGTTCCGTTTTTGTTTGTTCTCCTGCACCCCGTTTATCAAATAAAATGTCTGCCCGGCAGGTTTTATTTTGGATTACCAGCTACCGGAAAGGAAATTGCTGCCTGTTGAACCATTCATTGTTACAATTGTATTACAGGGGGAAAAGTCCTTATTTTTAAGGTCGGCCACCCTCTTTTTTTAGTAATTTTGCTATTCGCTCTTGAATGAACCCGGGCGGTTAAAAAACCATTTAAAAAAATATAAATATGGAAAATAAAACAGCTGAAAGTAAGTGTCCTTTTTCCGGCGGTATGTTAAAGCAAACTGCAGGAAGCGGCACAGGAAACCGCGACTGGTGGCCCAATCAATTAAAGTTGAATGTGCTTCGTCAGCATGGTTCCAATTCCAATCCTATGGGAGAGGCGTTCAATTATGCAGAAGCATTCAAAACATTGGACCTGGATGCCGTTAAAAAAGATATCTATGAGTTGATGACCACTTCTCAGGACTGGTGGCCTGCAGATTATGGCCATTACGGTCCTTTCTTCATCCGTATGGCCTGGCACAGCGCCGGTACCTACCGGATTCACGACGGACGTGGTGGTGCAGGAACTGGTAACCAGCGTTTTGCACCATTGAACAGCTGGCCCGATAACGTGAATCTCGATAAAGCACGTTTATTGCTCTGGCCAATCAAACAGAAATACGGAAGCAAAATTTCCTGGGCAGACCTGATGATCCTTACCGGTAACTGCGCACTGGAATCCATGGGCTTCAAAACCTTTGGTTTTGCCGGCGGACGCGAAGACATCTGGCACCCTGAAGAAGATATCTACTGGGGTTCTGAAAAAGAATGGCTGGCAGACAACCGTTATACCGGAGACCGCGATCTGGAGAACCCGCTTGCAGCGGTTCAGATGGGACTGATCTATGTAAATCCGGAAGGTCCTAACGGAAATCCTGATCCACTGGCAGCAGCCCGTGATATCCGGGAAACCTTTGGACGTATGGCCATGGACGATTATGAAACCGTAGCCCTGATTGCCGGCGGGCATACTTTTGGTAAGGCGCACGGGGCGGCTGATCCTGGTAAATATGTAGGTAAGGAGCCGGCAGCAGCAGGTATTGAAGAACAAAACCTCGGCTGGAAAAATACCTATGGTACCGGAAATGCCGGAGATACCATTACCAGTGGTCTGGAAGGTGCATGGACCACCACGCCAACCAAGTGGAGCAACAACTATTTCTGGAATCTGTTTGGTTATGAATGGGAACTCACCAAAAGTCCTGCCGGAGCCAACCAGTGGAGACCCAAGCATGGTATGGGTGCAGATACCGTACCTGATGCGCACGATCCTTCCAAGCGTCATGCGCCAATGATGTTTACTACAGATATTGCTTTGAAAATGGATCCGGCTTACGAAAAGATCTCCAGAAGATTCTTCGAAAATCCGGATGAGTTTGCAGATGCATTTGCAAAAGCATGGTTTAAACTGACCCACCGCGATATGGGACCACGTTCCCGTTACCTGGGCAAGGAAGTGCCTGCAGAAGAGCTGGTATGGCAGGATCCTGTTCCGGCAGCCAATTACAAGCAAATTGATGAGCAGGATATTGCTGCGCTGAAAACCAAAATACTGGCATCCGGATTAACGGTTGCTCAACTGGTTTCCACAGCATGGGCTTCAGCTTCTACTTTCCGCGGTTCAGACAAGCGTGGTGGTGCCAATGGCGCCAGAATCCGACTGGCTCCGCAGAAATATTGGGCAGTGAACAACCCTACCCAGCTGTCTAAAATTATCGACACATACGAAGCCATTCAGAAAGCGTTCAACAGCGCTCAAACCGGTGGTAAACAGGTTTCTATTGCAGACCTGATTGTACTGGGTGGATCTGCAGGAATTGAGCAGGCAGCCAGAAACGCAGGTATTACCGTAACTGTGCCATTTACCCCTGGCCGTACCGATGCCTCACAGGAGCAAACAGATGTTGCCTCTTTTGCTGTGCTGGAACCTGTTGGAGATGGTTTCCGCAATTACAAGAAAACCAAGTATCCTGTTTCCGCAGAAGAGATCCTGATCGATAAAGCACAGCTGCTTACACTCACAGCACCTGAAATGACCGTGCTGATCGGAGGTATGCGTGTACTCAATACCAATTTTGATCAGTCTCAGCTGGGCGTATTTACCAATCGTCCGGAAGCGCTTACCAACGACTTCTTTGTGAACCTGCTCGATCTGAATACCAAATGGAATGCAGCCGGAGATTCACAGGATGTGTTTGAAGGTACAGACCGTAAAACAGGAGAACGCAAATGGACCGGAAGCCGCGTAGATCTCATCTTCGGTTCCAATTCCGAGCTGAGGGCACTGGCAGAGGTTTATGGTTGTGAAGATTCCCGCGATAAGTTTGTTGCAGACTTCATAGCAGCCTGGACCAAAGTGATGAACCTGGATCGTTTTGATCTCGCATAATTGCTTTCAACTGATATAATAAAAGGGTGGCCGATGTGCCACCCTTTTTTATGCAATAGATCAGCTTCCGGTGGAAGGCCGATTTATCTGATTTTATTTAGAAAGGTTTATTTACTGTTTTTGTTTTCGTCATTCTCTTCTTCCACGTGCAGTATGTGCAGGAGCCGGTGAATGATGGGCGCAAAAAAAACAGCCGTAATGCTCAGAAACGCTACCCCGCTGTACAGGGCGTACAGGGAGGAAAATATTTTCGCAGAGGAAGATTCCATTTCCACAACAGGGCCCATGCCGGTTAAAATCATGCAAGCCATATGGAAGCTGTTTAACCAGGAGATATTCCCGAAATAATGATACCCTGCTGTTCCCAACAGAACAGAAAAAGTGATGAGCCCCAGTGCAAACAGGCTGTAGCGTCCAAGCCTGAAGAGGAAATGGGGTAATGGGGTTACTTTTTGCCTTCTGTTTTCCAGTTTCATTTTAATCGCAGCAATTGCCCCTTTCTTTTTACAATATTTTTATAATCCCATTGAAGGTTCTCCGATTTTTCCAGCCAGCGTTTTAAATCAGCAGGGCTGATTTCAGTAACTGATTGATAAAAAATGGAAGCGTCTTTAAATTTTCCTCCCCTGATATGGAGCGCATCTTCTTCAAAATCGGCGCCGCTCCAGAACATGAGTCGGATGCCTTGTTTTTGTTTGCTGTAACCTACAATCGGGTTGTCTTCTAAAAACCAGACAGGATGCGCATGCCATATTTTATGCAGGGCTTCAGGAAGCTCTTGACAAATTACCCGGTAAAGTACATCGCAAACTGCTTTTTCTTCCGGCAGTTGCCTGTTGTGGTAGGCCTGAATATCTGTATGCATATGTTTGTGATTGGTTGGTTAGCCAGATGCACGGATCATGCGTTTTCAGAACGATCAGTTTCCTGATCAATTTAGTTTCTTTTTTTCATTGCAAGCCTCGTGATCCGGATTCTTTTCACCACGCGGTACCTCAACTGTTCGTGATAGAGCATCCATCCACCCAACGCGCCCAGCAGACTTCCGATGAGTACATCAATTAAACGACTCGTTATCAATGTTGTAGGATTTTGTGCAATGGGGCTGGCTGCTTCGGAGAGCAGGATGGTCATAGGGGTAATAAAAATTACAGCAATGGTATAGTTTCTGGTGATGATCGCTTCAATAATGAACTGAAGTGCAATAATGGTAATGCAAATTTCGAGCGGGTCTTTGAATACGGATAAAAAAATCCAGCACAAGCCCATGCCTAAAACAGTACCAATGATTCTGTATAAACCCCTTCTCCAGATGTGCAGGGTGGAGCTTCCCTGCATCACAGCCAGGCAGGAAATCGGTATCCAGTAAGGTTTCTCCATTTCCGATATATAGCCTACCAATAAGGCTGTAAACATAAAGAAGCCAACGATGAAGGATTCAAGATAATCAGCATCTTTCCTGAACTGAACCTGATTGAGCATGCTCCTGGTCTCTTTAATGATATCCGGCTTTTGAAGGAATAAACTGAATGTTAACGCCAGAAAACAGGTTAATATAGCGCCGATGGTTAACAAGCCGATTCTTTCCGGAATCTCTTCCGCCCGAAACGGTATGCCGCTTGCCATAGCTGCCAGCATGATAAAAAAGAAGTTACCCGGAGGCTTCATCCTGGTTACCAGAACAGACCAATGGATAAGGGCGCTGTAAATGCCAAAAGCAATGCAGGAAATGATTGGATTAAAGCTGAAAGTAATGCCTACGCCATAAGATACCAAAAAACCGAACGAACAGACCAGTAATTTAGCCATGGTGCTAACCAGATTTGAATGGACGGGCATGTACAATATAACAAGCCCGGCAAAACTCGCGGTGAGTGCCGAAGCGAACTGGTTGAAGTGATAGCCGATTAAAAGTGGAATCCCGACACATAGGGCGGCCAGCACCGGAATAGACCAATGCCTGCTGGTCGGATTGAGCTTAAAAACGGCGCTTAATTCCTTGCGGGCAATTGCTTTTTTGTTGGAGATTACACTCATCCCGGACTATATGCACTGCATGTTTTAAATACATGTGAAGATACATATTATTTACTGCTTCCATTTCCAGATAGCACCCCTGGAAGTAGTTGTTATCACGAGCTTGTTTTCCTGAGTCATGGCATCCAGTATATTTTGTGATTCATCAACAGAACGATCTGTAAGTACAGCAAATTCTTTTACTGTGAGGGTAGGATATACGGCGAACAGGGGCGCTTCAGCCCGGCTGTATTGGTTCTTCACAGCAGATGGATGCAGTTGCAGTATAGCGTTTTCATAGGCGGCGTAGGGTTTTGATCCATAGACCATTTCTGTTCTGCCGGCCCGGTCCGAAAAAAACAGGGTGGGGAATCCCCTTACGCCCAGCGACTTCCCCAGCCGGAGATCCTCGTTGAACAGGGTTGCTGCCGGGCCTTCATAATCCTTTTTGAATTGAGCTACATCTAAACCTGATGCGCTTGCTGCAGATTCAAGAAACTCCCATCGGGTGATGTTCTTTTTGTGCAGAAAGAGCATTTCCCGGATGTTGCGAAGAAATGCAACCGCTTTGTCTTCGTCCTGCATCTGTGCTGCTTTAAAAGCAAGGGAAGGCGGGTAGGAGGAATCCAGGGGATCTTCCAGCCAAACATCTCCGTTGATCGGCATTTCATAATGCAGACCGGCTTCATCCCAATGTTTGGCCACGTCCGCCGGTTGGCTGATGCCACCGCTGTTATACGACCAATTGGGTAATAAACCTCCCATTTTGTAGGAGATTGTAAGGTAGTGGCCATATTCGAGTTTAAGCTTTCTGAGCTGAGGCTCTATTCCCCAACAGGAAGAGCAAATGGGATCGGTATAATAGATGATTTGAACAGGTTTGGGTCCCTGAAATGGACTGCTGTTTGAAGCTGTTTCAGCAGGAGTTGCGGGTATTTCACAAATACCGGTTTCGGTGTTGCACAAAAGTGGATTAGCTTGCTGCTGCATGTTCTTTTCGTTTAATTTTGTACAAAGCTCCGAACGAAAAACAGGTTCAGCAATAAGTCAGATTTTTATGACCACTCCAACCAATGCAGCAGAAAAAGAAACCTGCCCGGCACAGTCGCTGTTAAAGCTGCTCTCCGGCAAATGGAAACCGGAAATTTTCCGGCTGGCGGCAGATGGTCCGCTGCGTTTCAGTCAATTATTGCGCACCATTGAAGGCGCAAATAAACAGTCGCTTTCGGTGGCATTGCGGGAGCTGGAGGAAGTAGGCCTGTTGCAGAAACTGGTGATCAGGGAAAAACCGCTTCACATCGAATACCATATTACGGAAACGGGCCAACAGCTGATTGCGGTACTCCGGCAGCTGGAAAATATTAAGTAATACTTGCAGGTGATTGCGGCAACTAATCCATTTTTACACTGGCAACACTGTGAACGGCGTCGCTGATTTCCTTAATCAGACCAGGATTTTTTTCAATAGCGTTGCCCACTACAATTACATCGGCACCGGCTTTGCAGTTAAGATAAGCTTTTTCCGGCTCGGTAATGCCGCCGCCAATGATCAGGGGAACATCTATGTTTCGGGCTACTTTTTCGATCATTTGTTCTGTAATCGGGCGCCTTGCGCCGCTTCCCGCATCCATGTAGATCAGTTTCATGCCCAGCATTTCGCCGGCCATGGCGGTACACATGGCAATTTCATTTTTGTCGGCAGGAATTGGGGTTGCATTGGAAATATAGGAAACCGTGGTAGGTGCACCACCATCAATGACCATATACCCTGTTGGCATGATTTCCAGGCCACTGTGCTTTACAAAGGGTGCGCTGATCACATGTTGTCCGATCAGCAATTCAGGGTTTCTTCCGGAGATCAGTGAAAGGTACAGAAGGGCATCCGCATACCGGCTTACCTGCGAAGGAGATCCGGGAAACAACACTACGGGTATATCGCAGGTGGTTTTGATTTGCCGGATGCATTCGTCGAGGTGGCTGGATATTACCAGACTGCCCCCGACAAAGAAGTAGTCTACGCCGGCTTCCCGGCCCAGCCGAACCAATTCGTGAATGGTGTCCGGATCTACTTTGTCAGGATCAATCAATACAGCAAAGGACTTTTTGCCCAGCTTTTTACGCTCTGTAAATTGTTGATATATGGTATGCTCCATCAGGGATTGATTCTGGTCCTGCAAAAATGCAGAAAAGTTTTCGTTTAAAGCAGTATTTCAGTTTTTTGCCCCGGTCTTTCAGGAATAAAGCTCCTTTGTAGTAATATAGCCACTAAAATGTGCTATTGGCGGATTTTAAACCGGATTCTTCCGTTTGTATAGTAAAAACAAGCTGAATAATCTACTAATATGTGCTGATTATTTTTCAAGATAGTTGTGTACACAGTGTGTATAATCAACCAAATTCAATCGGGATTTGAGGTGCGGAATTATCCACGATCCTTTTCCACAACCTGTGCATATTTCCGACCTTGAATTGTGAAAACGGAAGAATATTTTCGTCTACCGCCTCAACAAAAAATCGTTACGCCGGGATTTATAAAAAGTTTAATCTATGTCTAACCCACGCGCCAACAAAGGCTTGCAGTTCAGCCGCCGCTTCACCAAAGATGGTGTAAGCCCCTTCGATATGTTCGAGTACGATTATCGCGACAGCGTAATCAAAAACCCCAACGGGGAAAAAGTATTCGAAATGAATAATGTAGAGGTTCCCAAACAGTGGAGCCAGATTGCTACAGATATTCTAGCTCAGAAGTATTTCCGTAAAGCAGGTGTTCCACAACCGGATGGTTCACTCGGCAGAGAAACCAGCGTTAAGCAGGTTGCTCACCGTATGGCACATTGCTGGAGAGTATGGGGCGAGCGTTATGGCTATTTCGCTTCTAAAAAAGATGCACAGATATTTTACGATGAGTTAACCTACAGCATCCTGAATCAGGCATGCGTACCCAACTCACCTCAATGGTTCAATACCGGCCTGCACGAAGTGTATGGCATTACCGGTAAACCACAGGGTCACTATTATGTAGATCCCAAAGATGGTAAGCTGAAAAAATCCACCAATGCATACGAGCGTCCACAGCCGCATGCCTGCTTTATCCTCAGTGTAAACGACGACCTGGTGAACGAAGGCGGTATCATGGATCTCTGGACCCGTGAGGCACGGATCTTTAAATATGGTTCCGGCGTGGGAACCAATTTTTCCCAGATCCGTGGCGGTGGTGAGAAACTGAGCGGAGGTGGTACCTCCAGCGGGTTGATGAGTTTCCTGAAAATTGGTGACCGTGCTGCCGGCGCCATTAAAAGTGGTGGTACAACCAGAAGAGCTGCCAAAATGGTTTGCCTCGACCTGGATCACCCGGAGATCATGGAATTCATCAACTGGAAAGTAGAAGAAGAAAAGAAAGTAGCTGCGCTTGTACAGGCAGGTTACGACAGCGGATACGAAGGCGAAGCTTATGCAACTGTGTCCGGACAGAATTCCAACAACTCTGTTCGTATTCCGAATGAGTTTTTCAGGGTACTGGAAGCTGGCGGAGACTGGGAACTGAAAGCCAGAACCGATGGCCGTGTGATGAAGAAAATTCCTGCGTCCAAAGTATGGGAACAAATTTCCTATGCAGCATGGCGCTGTGCGGATCCCGGTACACAATACGATACCACCATCAACGAGTGGCATACCTGTCCTAAAGGTGGCCGCATCAATGCGTCTAACCCATGTTCCGAATACATGTTCTTAGACAATACGGCCTGTAACCTGGCATCCATCAACCTCCGTAAGTTTCACAACGATGAAACCAACGTATTTGATGTAGAAGGTTTTGAATACACAACCCGTTTGTGGACCACAGTACTGGAAATTTCCGTACTGATGGCACAGTTCCCATCCAAAGAAGTAGCACAGTTGTCTTACGATTACAGAACCCTGGGTCTTGGCTTTGCGAACCTTGGTTCCATGCTGATGGTAAGTGGTATTTCTTACGATAGTGAAGAAGCCCGTGGTATTGCAGGAGCGATCTCTGCAATCATGACCGGTATCGCATACAAAACATCTGCAGAAATGGCTTCCTTCCTCGGTGCTTTCGATAAGTACGAAGAGAATAAGGAAGATATGCTTCGCGTAATGCGCAACCACCGTGCTGCTGCATACGATGCAACAGATGCCTATGTTGGCCTGGAAATCAAGCCACAGGGGATCAAGGCGCAATATTGTCCGGATTACCTGCTGAAAGCAGCAACCAAAGCATGGGATGATGCCGTTCAACTGGGTGAACAATATGGTTACCGCAACGCACAAACTACCGTAATTGCTCCTACCGGTACCATTGGTCTGGTAATGGATTGCGATACCACTGGTGTTGAACCGGATTTTGCCCTGGTGAAGTTCAAGAAACTGAGCGGTGGTGGTTACTTCAAAATCATCAACCAGTCTGTGCCACAGGCGCTGAAAAACCTGGGATACAGCGAGCAGGAAGCAACGGCGATCGAGCAATATGCCGTGGGTGCTGCCAGCTTCGAAAATGCACCGTTCATCAACAACGCCAGCCTGGCTGCCTTAGGCTTTACCGCAGCAGAAATTGAAAAACTGAATGGCGCTGCCCGTTCTGCTTTTGAAATCGGGTTCATCTTCAACCGCTTTACATTGGGAGATGAATGTATGCAGCGTTTGGGCTTCACCGAACCGGAATATTCCGACTGGAGCTTCAACCTGCTCGAAGCCCTGGGCTTTACCGAAGAACAGATTGATGCCGCCAACGACTATGTATGCGGAACCATGACGGTAGAAGGTGCACCATACCTGAAAGAAGCGCATCTGTCTGTATTTGATTGCGCCAATAAATGTGGTAAAAAAGGAGAGCGATACATTCATGCATATGGTCATATCCGCATGATGGCTGCCTGTCAGCCATTCCTGAGCGGTGCGATCTCCAAAACCATCAACCTGCCGCACGAAGCTACTGTAGAAGAAATTGCAGATTGCTATATGCTGAGCTGGAAGCTGGGTCTGAAAGCCAATGCACTTTATCGCGACGGATCTAAACTCAGCCAGCCGTTGAGCAATAAGTCTGAGAAGAAGAAAAAGACCGAAGAAGCAGAAGAAACCACAGCAGCAGAACTTACTCCGGAAGCAGAAGCCATTGGATCAAATATTGTTGATCTCAGCAAGCTGACCGTAGATGAACTGCTCGAAGAAGTACAGAAGCGCATGACTGCGTCTACCGATACCAAACTGAAGCGCCAGCTCTCCCGTATTGTGGAGAAGAAATCGCTTCCTTCCAAGCGTCGCGGGTTTACCCAAAAAGCCAAGATCGGTGGTCAGGTGATCTTCCTGCGCACCGGAGAATATGCAGATGGTACATTGGGAGAAATCTTCATTGATCTGGCGAAGGAAGGTTCTACCCTCCGCAGCTTCATGAACTGTTTTGCCATTGCCATTTCCGTTGGCCTGCAATACGGTGTGCCGCTCGAAGAGTTTGTAGAGAAGTTTGTATTCACCAAGTTTGAGCCATCCGGTATGGTAGATCATCCGAATATCAAAACAACCACCTCACTGGTAGACTTCGTGTTCCGCGCTCTGGCATACGAATACCTCGACAGAACCGACCTGGTTCACGTGCTCGACAGACCACAGGTAGACAACCTGGGCGACGATGATGAGGAGGCTACTTTCCTGGGAAAGCCTGAGCTGAGCAGTATTCGCGTTACTGCTCCATCTGCCAACGCTACGCCTGCAGCGGCTCCTGCATCTACCAAGTTGCAGCGTGCAGCAACGGTGAAGGCCGATACCGGAATGGATGCGGTAAACGCACACGCTAAAGGAATGCAGAGTGATGCACCTGCGTGCAGCACCTGTGGTCACCTGACCATCCGCAGCGGAACCTGTTATAAATGTTTGAACTGCGGCACCAGCATGGGATGCAGTTAGTGTTTATAGTTAATAATCCTTGCCACTGATAAAATATCCTCCAGTACACCGGAGGATATTTTTTTTGTGCATTCAGTTAATGCTTATATTGAAATCTATTTAGAAAACAGATGCCATATGGGAGATTTTCAGATCAAGAAACAAACCAAAAAATACGATGCCATCATTGTGGGTTCCGGCGCGGGCGGAGGCATGGCCGCATACACACTGGCCAATGCAGGATTGAAAGTTTGTCTGCTGGAAGCAGGCGCAGATTATGATCCGGCCATCAATTCTTCTCAGTTAAAAAATCCATGGGATTCTCCCAGAAGAGGCGCCAGTACCAAGTTTAGGCCCTTTGGTGATTTCGACGGATGTTACTGGGGATGGGAGATAGACGGAGAGCCTTACACACAGGCTCCTGGCAGTGAAAAATTTGAATGGTGGAGAGCGCGCATGATGGGTGGCCGTACCAATCACTGGGGCAGGATATCGCTGCGATTTGGTCCCAAAGATTTCAAGAGGAGAAGCATTGATGGTTTGGGAGACGACTGGCCAATTGGTTACGAAGATGTAAAACCTTATTACGATAAAATTGATCGGTTGATTGGTGTATTTGGCAGCAACGAAGGATTGGAGAATGATCCCGACGGAATTTTTCTTCCGCCTCCCAAGCCGCGTTTGCACGAACTGATGATTAAGAAATCTGCTACCGGTCTCGGCATTCCGGTAATTCCATCGCGCCTGTCTATCCTTACCAAAAAAATCAACGACGACCGGGGCGCCTGTTTTTTCTGTGCACAGTGCGGCAGAAGTTGTAAAGTATACGGAGATTTTTCATCCGGATCCGTGCTGGTAAAGCCTGCGCTCAAAACCGGAAATGTAGATGTGATTACCCAGGCCATGGCCCGGGAAGTAATCACCAACGACGAAGGACTGGCAACTGGTGTATCCTATGTAAACAAGCGCGACATGCTGGAATACCAGGTGAGTGGCCGCGTAGTGATCCTGGCAGCAAGTACCTGTGAAACAGCACGTTTGCTCCTTAATTCCAAGTCCAGAAGACATCCGAACGGACTGGCCAATGAAAGCAATGTAGTAGGAAAGTACCTGCACGATTCTACCGGGGCAGCCATGGGTGGTGTACTGCCAGAGCTGTTTGGCAGAAAGCGCTACAACGAAGATGGTGTAGGTGGTATGCACGTGTATACTCCCTGGTGGCTCGACAATAAAAAACTGGATTTCCCCCGCGGATATCACATAGAATACTGGGGTGGTATGGGCCAGCCCGCCTATGGTTTTGGAATGGGTATACAAGGACAGAACGGCAAGTTCCAGGTAAACGGTAAAACCAAGGATGCCGGAGGATATGGAGCCTCATTGAAAGAAGATGTACGTTTCTTCTACGGTGCTGGCGTTGGTATGGCCGGCAGGGGAGAGTCTGTTCCGAACATCAACAACTATTGCGAGATCGATCCGAATGTGGTGGATAAATATGGTATTCCAGTATTGCGTTTTCATACCAAGAATTCCGACTATGAAATCAAGCAGGCTAAGCACATGAAGGAAACCTTTAAGGAAATCATGCACAATATGGGCGCCATCATTACATGGGGTGATGACGATGCATCCAACAATTATGGTTTATCCAATCCGGGCAACATCATTCATGAAGCAGGTACGGTAAGAATGGGTAACGATAAAAAAACATCTGCCCTCAACAAATGGAGTCAGGCACACGATTGTAAAACCCTGTTTTGTGTAGACGGAAGCCAGTTTACTTCACAGGCCGATAAGAATATTACCTGGACCATTCTGGCACTCAGCATGCGCGCCAGCGAGTACATCATAGATCAAATGAAAAAACAAAACTTATAAGATGGACAGGAGAAAATCAATCAAGGCACTGATGATCGGCGCAGTTGGCGCCGGTGTAATGGTGGAAGCCTGTAAAAGTGCCGATAAGAAAGCCATCGCAGCTTCTGCAGACGTAACCCTCGAAGACCGGATGCAGGAAGAAAAAGATTACCTGGCCAAACTGGCTAAAGAAGAGCCCTTCTTTGACGCGCACGAAATGGCTACCATCACGGTATTGGGAGATATTATTATTCCCAAGGATGAAGTGAGTGGAAGCGCCAGCGATGCCAAAGTGCCTGAGTTCATTGCCTTTATTGTAAAAGACATGCCATCACACCAAACCCCGCTGCGGGGCGGACTGCGTTGGCTGGATCTCCACAGCTATAAGCGTTTTGAAAAAGCATTTATAAACTGTGATCCAAAGCAGCAGATTGCCATTGTAGACGAAATTGCCTACCCGGAAAAAGCAAAGCCCGAAGTAAAACAGGGAGTAGCTTTCTTCAACCTCATGCGCGATCTGGTGGTTACCGGTTTTTATACCGCCGAGATTGGCGTAAAGGACCTGGGATATATGGGCAATACGCCCAACCAGTGGAATGGGGTTCCCGATGATGTATTGAAACAATACAACCTGGCCTATACAGAAAAGGAATTGAAGGAATGCGTCAGCTTCGATAAGGAAGCATAGCAAAACTTATCGTTTTGCAGAACGGTATGCAGCCAGTCTTTTGTTGTAGGGGTCCAGTTTTTCAGCCTCGTCAAAACAGGCTGCAGCTGTATCCTCCTGCTTTAGTTCACTGTGTGCAATTCCCTTTGTAATCAGGATGTCGGCCCTGATAGCAGCATTGTCGGGATTCATCAATAAGGATATCCCGCAATCATTCGCAGCCAGCGCATAACTTTTTTTACCGAGGAATAAAAGTGCCCGCTGGTGATAGGCTTCGGGAAATACCGGCCTTAGATAAATGGCATCCTGTATTAAACTAAGCGCAGAGTCGTATTGTTGCCGCTTCATCAGCACTTTGGCAAGGTTCAAACGAAGTATCCCAATATAGGGTTCCAGGATCAAGGCTTCCGAACAGTATTGTTCCGCTTGCTGGTATTGCTGCAGCTGCAGGTAAACCAGTCCTTTTTCGCTGATGGCCTCTGCATAGCCCGGAACCTTATTCAGGGCTTTATTGATCAGGGCCAGTTTCTCGTCTGAGTTGTTTGTATTTCTCGCAGCCATCAGCGCTTCATAAGCAATCTCTTTTTTATCCGCATCATTTTCCAGCAACAGCGATACCCATATATTGTTTCCTGCCGCACTATTCCATCCCCTAGATACAGCAGCATATCTTTTAGACTTAACCGGGTGGGTAGGTGGTCCATCGGTTTCGTTTAAAAAACTGAATATGGATGCGGCTTCGTTTTCCTTTGCTCCCAGCTTCTGCATAATAAATCCGGCAAATTCATCCGCTTCAATTTCCTTGTCTGGCCGGCTGCCAATGCCATCTAACGAGTGGCCGTTAAAGTGATGTCCCAGTTCATGGGCCAGTACTCCCGTAACAAACCATTTGTTGTTGGTTTTCTTCTGGAAGTTCTCGAGGAACTGCCGGTCGAATTGTATAAACCGGTCCTGTCCGGTTTCATTGTTGAAGCAAACCGCTGCACAGTTGTTGAAATTTTGTAGGGCCACCAGCCGGAACCGGTTGCGCAATCCTACAACAGAAGTGATGCGGCTAACCAGGTCCGACATCCATTTTTCAGCATGCTCATCTGTAACGGATGCAGCTGAAACCGGTTGGTAATCGGCAGTGCTGCCAAAGAAATTGCAGGCAAAGCTGATTGTATGCCGCAGATCTTTTTGTACGATTGGTTTTACCAAAGGTTTATTCTGCGTTGTTCCTGCCAGACTTAAGAGCAGCAGGCTGCAACTGGTGATTGTTTTGAAGATCATGCTGTAAAACTATCCAGGACTGTAAAACGGCATATACCTTCTCAACGGTATATGAAAAAAAACGGGGTAAACTATTTTCGGATTCAGATTGGATGTTATGCATTTGTTTTTGAACAGGTTTCTTCTTGTTTTTTTTATACTCGCCGTTTTTTCCTGCAAGGAAGAATCGGATGCTCCTGTAATATCCGGGGAACGGAAGATCAGGCAGGAATACGAAGCCAAAAGGCTGTTGCTGGAGCAACGATATGGGTTCCGGATGCTCTATGAATTTTCTGAGGGGCTGGCCTGCTTTGAAACGGATAGTTCGGTGGGGGCCATCGACAGTTCGGGAAAATTTATCCTGGAGTTCAAAAACGCAACAGCGCTAAGCCCTTTCAGCCATGGGTTGGCCGTACTTACGCATAAGCACGCAGAAGAACGACGCTCGTTTGTAAACCGGCAGGGGAAAGTGGTTTTTAACGCATGGGAAAACGGATTGGTATACATGGACCCTATTGATGCTTACGGGTATTCATTTGTGACCGATCAAAAAGGAAACAGGGGATTGCTCGATACCGCTTTCCGGCTGGTATTTCCGCTGAAATACGAATACATCTATCCCTTGTCGTACAACCGATTTATAATTACAAAGGATTTTAAAACCGGTATTGCAGATCGTAGCGGAAAATGGGTGGTAGCTGCGCGGTTCGATGATATTGATGCTTTTACACCTGATGCTAAAATGTTCGCAAAAGAAAACGAACGCTGGGGTATTTACGATTCTACAGGAAAATTATTGCATGCTTACGATTGCGATGGGATCCTGTATACAGGGGGATTGATCCTCTTGAATAAATGGAATACACCAAATGGTACATTGATGGCACTGGCAGATACAGCAGGTCGCATTGTAGTGCCTTATGGACGTTACAACGATTGCAGCAGTTCGCATGATGGACTCGCCATGGTGTACAAAAGGCTGGATCCGGTAAATGCAGCCATACGCAACAAAGCCCTCCGCTTTGGTTATGTGGACTTAAACGGAAAAGAACGTATTCCTCTGCAATACGAGGATGCTTATTCTTTTCAGGACGGGCTGGCCAAGGTAAAGAAGAACGGGAAATGGGGTTATATCGATACATCCGGAAAAACGGTGATTGATCTGGTGTACGATCAGGCGGGGTTGTTCTACAATGGTTATGCCAGGGTAGAACGCAACGGAACAACCGAAGTTATTGATCAGAAAGGTAAAGTATTGATTCAGTATTAAGAGACATGATGAAGCATTGTATAATAGTAGCCGCTGTATTATGGATGTTTACTGCCTGTAAAGAGGCTGGTGGAAAAAATGCGGCAGCAGAATCCGGAACAGCCTCTATCGAAAATGCAGCCGCCGCCGATTCGGTGGAAACACAAATAGCAGCACTGTCGGATGGCAAACCCGCCAACAGAAAATTTATTCGTACTGCAGAAGTAAACTTCAGGGTAAACGATGTGCAGCAGGTAGCTGCAAGGATTGAAGGAATGGTACATAGCGCTTCGGGCTTTCTGGTATATCAGCATCTCAGCAACCAGGTGAATCAGCAGTCGGTAACAGCGCTGAGTCGCGATTCTTCACTGGAAACCATTCAATATACCGTGCTTAATGAGATTACCGTCCGGGTGCCTGCAGCAAACTTCGATACAGTACTTCGGCAGATCACGCAGCTGGCCGAGTTTCTCAACGATCAGGTTATTCAGTCGGATGATGTGTCTTTTCAGGTACTGAGCAATCATATGACTATTCGCAGAGTGGCATCCGGAACAAAAAAGCCAGGCCGCGGATCCGGTGAACTTTCCGGCTACCAGCAGGAAGAAGCAGATCGGGCCAAAGTAGACAATCTCTCGCTGGCCGATCGAATGAAGTACAGTGATATCCGGCTGAAATTTACACAACGGCCTATGGTGAAGCACCAGGTTATAGCCAACGACAACAATACCCAAAAATACCAGCCCGGTTTTGGCCGTAAGTTTATGAATGCCGTGGTAGATGGCTGGTCCTTGGTGGAATGGCTTTTCCTGTTGCTCATCCAACTTTGGTCCTTGATACTGGGCGGCCTTCTTGCCTGGTTCCTTTATCGTAAATACAGAAAGCAAAGCAAATGACAAATACCGAAAAACCCAAGCCGCCCTTGTATGAACGAAGGTGGGCAAGGATATTCACCTACGTAGTATATGTACTTGTAGCATTGGTTACTTATCTGCTGATTACAGATGACGCATCCATTACCTGGCACAAGGCACTGAGATTTTATGTGTTCAGTGTAGTATGGCTGACAACCTATTACAGCAGCCGGCCTAAAAAAACAGGTTGATCAGACAGCTTAGCTAACGCCGCTTCCGTTATTGATGGAGGTTTCAGGATGCACAAAGTGCAGCTTGCCGGTAGCATCTTCTGCCATGAGGATCATGCCATTGCTTTCGATGCCGCGCATTTTTCTGGGAGCCAGATTTACCACAACCGTTACCTGCTTACCCACGATCTCTTCCGGCTTAAAATGCATGGCAATGCCCGATACAATGGTTCTGGTTTCGAAGCCGAGGTCTACCTGAAGTTTTAAGAGCTTATCTGCTTTCTCCACTTTTTCGGCAGCAATAATGGTTCCTATTTTGAGGTCTATCTTGGCGAAATCATCAAATACTATCTCGGGCTTTACCGTTGCAGGTGCAACCGAAGGTGCCGCAGGAGCAGCTACCGGTTCTTTGTGAATGGCAGCAGCTTTTAATTTCTCAACCTGTTTGGCAATCTCCTCATCTTCAATTTTACGGAACAGCAATTCAGGGGCACGCAGGGTATAGCCAACGCTCAGCAGTTTCATGCTGCCTGCATTTTCCCAGTCGAGTATTCTGTCTACCACTTTCAGCAGGTAGCAGATTTTTTTTGCGGTAAAGGGCAGGAAGGGATTGATCAGGATGGCCAGGTTGGCAGTAAGCTGTAAGCAGATGTGCAAACAGTTATCAATCAGTTGTTGTGCTTCCGGATTGGTGTTGAGTGTTTTGGCAATGATCCATGGTTCTTTTTTCTGCATGTATTGGTTGCCGATCCTTGCCAGGTTAATCACTTCGAACAAAGCATCCCTGAACTTATATTCTTCCAGCAGTTTCTCTACTTTTTCTTTGGTAGCTTTGATGTTGTCGATGGCTTCGTGGTCCAGCTCGTCCATTACTGCAGCATGCAGTGGAGGAACTTTTCCCTTGCAGAGTTTGTGCATCAGCACCAGTGCCCGGTTTACAAAGTTGCCAAATATGCTCACCAGTTCGCTGTTGTTGGCATCCTGAAAACCTTTCCATGTAAACTCACTGTCCTTGCTTTCGGGTGCAATCAGGGTAAGGTAGTAACGAAGTACATCTGCCATCTGGCTGCCACCGTTTTCGGGCTTCACAAAATCATTGATGTAGTCTTCCATCTCGAGCTTCCAGTTCCTGCTGGTGCTCATTTTGTCGCCCTCCAGGTTCATGAATTCATTGGCGGGAACATTCTCCGGTAAAATGTTGCCATGCAGTTGCAGCATGACGGGGAAAATGATGCAGTGGAAAACAATATTGTCTTTGCCAATGAAGTGTACCAGCTTGGTGTCTTTGTCTTCCCAGTAAGGCTTCCAGTCTTTGTCGTTGTCTTTTGCCCATTGTTTGGTGGCGCTGATATAACCGATTGGGGCATCGAACCATACATAGAGTACCTTTCCTTTTCCATCCGCAAGATCTTCCGGAAGGGTAACGCCCCAGTCCAAATCGCGGGTTACGGCTCTAGGCAGGAGGCCGCCGTCGATCCAGCTCTTGCACTGACCTACTACGGTGGGTCTCCAGTCGTTCGCATGTTCTTCCAGGATCCATTTTCTCAGAAAGGCTTCATGCCGGTCCAAAGGCAGGTACCAGTGTTTGGTGCTTTTCTTTACGGGAGCATTGCCGCTCAGTGTACTCACCGGGTTGATGAGTTCATCGGGGCTCAGGCTCTTGCCGCAGTTCTCGCACTGGTCGCCATAGGCACCTGGATAGGAACAGTTGGGGCAGGTACCTTTGATGTAGCGGTCGGCCAGGAAACTGCCGGCCTGTTCATCATAGTATTGTTCGGATTCTTTGGTAATCAGATCGCCCTTGTTGTTCAGTTTTTTGAAGAACTCACGGGCTGTTTCATGGTGCAGGGGCGAGCTGGTACGATGATAGATATCAAAAGAAATACCCAGGTCGCTGAAATTCTGCGCAATGATGGGATGGTATTTGTCGATGATGGCCTGAGCGGTAGTGCCTTCCTTGGTGGCCTGGATCGGAATGGCGGTTCCATGTTCATCGCTGCCGCATACAAACACCACATCCCGCTTCTGGGCTCTCAGGTACCTTACGTAGATGTCTGCCGGTAAATAAGCTCCCGCCAGGTGGCCGATGTGTTTTAATCCATTGGCATAAGGGAGGGCAGCTGTAATCAAATATCGCTTAGGTTGTTTCATGTTCTTTTTCAACGGGTTTTAAGCCGGCAGCAAAGGTACGGAATGGAGTGCAGGGTGCAAACTGCCGGCCCGGAGGAAAAATTTCGGGATAAAGGAAGTTTTCCTATATTTGATATCAAATTAATATCAAAATAACTACAATGGAAAAAATTAAAAAAGCGGCCCCGGGTTTCAATATACTCTTGCTGGTACTGATTTTACTGATAGCAGGAGGCGTTTTTGCCAGTCGTGCTGCCGCAACTGCCGATAATGAAAAGCTGTTGTATTTCTGGTTAAGTGTCCTGAGTTTCCTGACTGCATTTTTTCTGCTGCCCGGATTCATGGTGGTACAGCCCAATACCAGTGTGGTACTCACTTTCTTTGGTAAATATGTAGGTACGGTAAAAGACAACGGACTGCAGTTTGTGAATCCGCTGTTTACAAAGCAAAAGGTTTCGCTTCGTTTGCAAAGCCTGGAAAGTACCCGTTTAAAAGTGAACGATAAACTGGGCAATCCCATTGAAATTGCCGCAGTTATTCTCTGGCAGATCCAGGATACCTATAAAGTGGTTTTTGATGTGGTGAATTTTTCATCCTATATGACCAACCAGAGCGAAGCGGCTATCCGTCACCTGGCATCTACCTGCCCTTACGACAGCATCGAAGACGAGTCTGCAGCCATCACCCTGCGGGACGGAGGAGATAAAGTAATTGAGCTGCTGGAATCGGAACTGAATGAACGGATGATCAAGGCCGGTATTGTGATCAAGGAAGCCCGGATCAGTCACCTGGCCTATTCACCTGAAATTGCCGGAGCCATGTTGCAACGCCAGCAGGCAACTGCCATTGTAGCTGCGCGCAGTAAAATAGTAGAAGGCGCAGTGGGCATGGTAGAAATGGCATTGGATACGCTGTCTAAGAGAGAAATCGTAGAACTGGATGATGAAAAAAAGGCAGCGATGGTAAGTAATCTGCTGGTGGTACTCTGTGGTGATAAATCTGCCGCTCCTGTTGTTAATACCGGAACGCTTTATCAATAACTTTGTAGACAATCTGTTGTTTTGAGTAAGAAATCATTTGTATTGAGAATAGATCAGCAAACCTATGCTTCATTGGAGAAATGGGCTGCCGATGATTTCAGAAGTGTGAACGGACAAATTGAAATGCTCATCGACAAAGCCCTTCGGGAAGCAGGAAGAAAAAAAGATGCGGTAGCCGGTCCGTCCAAACCAAAGACCAAAAAGCAGTCCTGATTTTACCTATCTTAACGCACATGCAACGAAAATCATTTTTACAATTACTGGGTTTAGGCATGCTGCCGCTGTCTGGTTTTGCTGCACCGGAAGCAGCTGCGAGGGTTCGGCACATAAAAGTGCCGCCTTATCTGAAACCGGGAGATACCATTGGTATTACCTGTCCTTCCGGATTCTCCCTGCCCGAAACCATACAGCCTGCAGTAGACCTGATACAAGGCTGGGGATATAACGTAAAGATTGGTGCAACAGTGGGTAAACGCGATTTTACGTTTGGTGGAAAAGATGAAGAAAGAACAGCCGATTTTCAGGCCATGATCGATGATCCGGAAGTGAAAGCTATTTTATGTGCAACCGGGGGATATGGAGCAGGAAGAATCATTGACCGGCTTAATTTTCATGATTTCAGTAAACACCCTAAATGGGTAATTGGCTTCAGTGATATCACTGTTTTTCACAGTCACCTGCACCAGGTATGCAGGGTGGCCACCATCCATTCCAAAATGTGTGGATCTTTTCCCAAAGATTGGGCTACAGCCGATGAAGTGCAGGTCAACAGTATTCTGTCGATTAAACAAGCCATAGAAGGACAGTCGGTAACTTATCCGGTACTGCCTGTGCCGCAGAACCGCCCGGGCATTGCCGAAGCGCAACTGGTCGGAGGCAACCTGAAAATACTGGAGAATATGAGCGGCTCTGTTTCCTCCATACAGACCGACGGAAAAATTTTGTTCGTAGAGGATGTGGGAGAGCCTTTGTACAACATTGATCGCATGTTCTTGAATCTGCAGCGGTCCGGACGTTTATCTAAACTAAAGGGACTGATTGTGGGCGGTTTTACCAATATAAAACCAGACAATCCCGACGCTCCTTTTGGCAGGGATATTTATACCATTGTAAAGGAGCATACAGACCAGTTCAGTTATCCGGTTTGTTTTGATTTTCCGGTAGGACATCAGAAAAATAATTTTGCCCTGAAATGCGGATTAACCCATCGGCTGGAAGTAGGTGAAGGACAGGTAATTTTGCAGGAAATCAGTTAGCTTAGAGTATGATTCAGATCCCCCCTTATCTCCGCAAAGGCGACACCATTGGCATCACCTGCCCTGCAGGTTATATGGAGCTGCAAAAAGTGCAAACCTGTATACATACCCTGCAAAGCTGGGGATATGAAGTAATGATAGGTAAAACCATTGGCAGCAAATCCAAAACCTATTTCAGTGGCACCGATGCAGAAAGAAGAGATGAGTTCCAGGCTATGCTCGACGACAACAGCATCAAAGCCATTCTCTGCGGAAGGGGAGGGTACGGTGTGAGCCGGATCATTGATGAACTTGATTTTTCCCGGTTCAAAAAAAATCCCAAGTGGATCATTGGATTCAGCGACATCACGGTATTACATGCTCACCTGAACCAAAGCATCAAAACAGCATCGCTTCATGCGCCCATGGCAGGTGCATTCAATGATGGTGGAGCCAGAAAAATATATGTGCAGTCTTTGCAAAAAGCATTGAAGGGTGTTAAAAGCAATTACGTAGTTAAAGCGCATAAAGCTAACCGTGCCGGTGCCTGCGAAGGAAAGCTGGTTGGGGGAAATCTGGCGCTGATGGCGCACCTGGTGGGTTCCAGGTCGGCCTACAAAACAAAGAACCGGATCCTTTTTCTGGAAGATATCGGCGAATACATTTACAACATCGACCGCATGATGATTCAGCTGAAACGGGCAGGCATGCTCAAGCACCTGAGTGGATTGATTGTTGGTCGTTTTTCTGACATTCATCCAACAGTCCGCCCCTTTGGACAAACGGTGCAGCAGATCATTCAATCACATGTGGCGGAATACGATTATCCCGTTTGCTACGATTTTCCCGTGAGCCATGAATTGGAAAATGTTGCGTTGAAAGTAGGGGTAACCCACCAGCTTACTGTTACGAAAAACAGGGTAGTATTAAAGGAAATCTAACCGGCATAGTTATTTCAGCAGGCTATCCAGCGTTCGCTGTACCAACGAATCATTCAGTAAGTTGTTGTGCTTACCTCCCTCCACCGAAATAAAACGGTCCTGCTTTTTTAACAGCGGCTTTAGTTTTGCTGCATTGCGGTAAGGGATCAGTTCATCTTTGGTTCCATGAAAAATGGTCACCGGCGCAGTTACTTTGGGGAGGTACTGATACGTAGGTAATTGCAAGTGCATCATCCGGCTTACAGGATACATCCATAGGTAGGAGCCCACCAGTGCAGACAGTCCATAATAGGGCGTTTCCAGGATCAGTTGCCTGCAATCGCGAACAGCAGCGAGCTCTGCGGCAATTCCGGTTCCAAGCGACTTACCGTAAATAACAATCTGTTCCGTTGAATAGCTGGCCCTGGCAAGTTTATACAATTGTAAGGCGGATTCGTACAAAAGGGGTTCAGAAACAGTTCCGGTGCTTTTGCCAAATCCCGGATAATCGATCATCCATACCTCGTAGCCGTTGCGGGTGAATGTGCCTGCATAAGGTGCATAGCGGCTGATATTGGTTTTGTTGCCGTGGAAATAAAGCGCTACTCCCTTGCGCAGGCTGTCGGGTACAGTGAACTGCACCACATGCAAACGGGTGGCGCTGTCGAACGGCAGAAATAGTTCGCGGTGGGGTTCGCGGAATGCATAAGCACTGTCGGCATCAACGGCAACAGGATGCAGCAAGAGCTTGTCTTGCACAAAATACAATGCCGTGCCGGCTACTGCATAAATGACCAGCAGTAGCTTGACCCAATACAAGAAGTTGGTTTTATTCACTGGGCAAAGGTAAGCGGTGTGAGAGATTAATATTTCAGAATATCCCGGATGAAGTTGTGGTATTCATCGAACCGGGGCAGGTTGTTGTGCTTGCCGCCGTGGATCCGGATCAGGGTAATTTTGTGCGGATTGATCTGCTGTAAGTTTTCACTCTGCCGGATAGGGATCAGCCAGTCTTTGGTACCATGAATAATATAGGTATGACATTTTACCTTTCGGATCCATTGGTCTGTCCTGAGCTTGAAGCGAAGGGTGAGCCGATGCGGCAGAAAAGGGGTAAAACGTTCGGCCACTTTAATGAAACTGTAATAAGGCGCGTCCAGGATCAGGTAGCGGGGATCATTGTCAGCAGCTATTTTGGTAGCAAATCCGCTTCCAAGACTTCTGCCGTATACAAGGATATGTTGTTCGTTGAATTTTTCTTTCAAGCGGTTGTATACAAATTGCATGTCTGCCAGCATGGCTTTTTCGCCGCGCTTGCCCGTGCTTTTGCCAAATCCCCGGTAGTCTACCAGCAATACATCATATTGAAAGCGATAAAAATCACGGGCATATTTGGCCCAGCCCTTGATGCTCCTGGAATTACCATGGAAGTACAGAATCAATCCCTTGGGTTCCGGCACATAAAAATGAAGCCCGTTAATGCGTACCCCGGGTTCAATATCAAAAAAAAGTTCTTCGAAAGGCGCCTCATATTTGTATTCAAAATCGGCCGGAAGTTTTTCGGGTCTGAAGATCAGTTTTTCCTGAATCAGGTAAGAAATCAGGATGATCAGGAGATACCCCAGAACGATATACAACAGTAATGGATACAAGCAGTTGTTCTTAATTGAACAGTAATATCTGCTTTTTATCCAATAAAAACAAGCCTTGCCGGAATGTGGCAGTTATCCAAAATCGGCTTCTTCGGTAAAGATCCGCTTCAGGTTCAGCTTGGAAACCGGCGCAACAATCAGTGGGAACTTCTCCACAGTCACATTACTGGGGTCGAGTCCAAAACCTCTTTCTTCGCCCAGGCTGATTTCTTTCAGCCAGAAATAAAACTTCATGACCACTCTTTCCAGAATTGGCAATTCGTTGTCCTGGCTCAGGTATTTTTCCAGTACAATGAACTGGAAGTCTCCAACGATATTGTTCTTTTCGAGGCTTTCGTAGCGGCTGGTGATGTTTACTTCCTTGTTGCGTACCAGTTCTTCCACCACTTTGCGGAACATCAGGTTGATCCGTTGCTCTACGCGGAAGCCGAGCCTGAATTCTACGCGGATGATGTCGTTGGGAATAATGTGTTGCACAGAATATTCGCAGGTGTACGGATCATCCAGCACATCCACATGCACGAACCAGTAAATATCGGCCCGCTTGGGTTTTTTGTTGAGGATGGAATAAATGATTTTGTGCTCAATCTCGTTTGGATTATTGGCGCTGGTCATGTATACCAGGTGGGTAGCATATTTGGGAATGGTTTTGTCGTTGCTCAGCTCCTGGATCATGTGGATATAATGTTCGAGGCGAACAAATTCAACATAGCGGTTTTTGATTTTGCGGCTTCTGTACCATACATACATTACCAGGAACAGACCGCCACCGATCAGCAGGGTAACATAACCGCCGTGCACAAATTTCTGCAGCAGGGCAATCAGGAATCCGACTTCGATGCTCAGGTAGGCAATGAGGAAAATGTAAATCCATACAGAAAATATCCGCTTCAATACCAGATAGTTGGCAAAGAGGATGGTGGTCATGATCATGGTTACCACAATGGCCAGACCATAGGCAGCTTCCATTTTAGAAGATTCGCGGAAGTACAATACAATGCTCACACATCCTACAAAGAGCAGGAGGTTGATGCCGGGAACAAAGAGCTGGCCTCTTTCTTCGGAAGGATACCGCACTTTCATTTTGGGCCAGAGGTTCAGGCGGAGGGCTTCACTGATCAGGGTAAAGGAACCGGAGATCATGGCCTGGCTGGCGATGATAGCGGCGGATGTAGCAATAATTACGCCGATGATGATGAACCACTGCGGCATCAGATCATAAAATGCATTGATGCCGAATTGGGCTTTGGCCGCTTCATTTACCAGCAGGCCTTTGTGGTTGGCCAGCAGGGAAGCGCCCTGTCCGAAGTAATTCAGCAGCAAACAGATTTTTACATATATCCAGGAAATCCGAATGTTTTTTCTTCCACAATGGCCCAGGTCGCTGTAGAGTGCTTCTCCGCCCGTGGTACACAAAAACACGGCGCCCAGTAACCAGAATCCATGCGGATATTTAGCGAGCAGGTCTATTGCATAAGCAGGGTTCAGTGCTTTCAGTATACTCAGGTTCTGGCTGGTTTCCAGTATACCCAGCACTGCCAGCATGGTGAACCACATGAACATGATCGGGCCAAACAGCTTTCCGATACTGGCTGTTCCGAATTGCTGCATGAAGAAGAACACAGCCAGTATGCCAATCACAATCACCACGATGGTATTTGTAGCAATATGCCGCATGGAAGGAAGTTCCTTCAAGCCCTCAATGGCAGATGTTACCGAGATGGGCGGGGTAATGATGCCATCGGCCAACAAGGCTGCGCCGCCAATCATGGCAGGCAGTACCAGCCATTTTCGTCTTCGCCTTACCAGTGCATACAAAGCAAATGTTCCGCCTTCGCCCTTGTTGTCTGCCTTCAATACCAGCAATACATATTTCACAGAGGTTTGCAAAGTAAGTGTCCAGATAATGCAGGACAGCGCACCCATGATGAGCTCTTCGCTGATGACCCTGTTGCTGATGATTGCGTTGAAAACGTAAAGGGGAGAAGTGCCGATGTCTCCGTAAATGATACCCAGGGCAATGATTAAACCCGTAGCGGTAACCTTGTTAATGTTTTTACTCACAAAATTGGCTTTGTAGCTTAAATGCTTAAATCTTCTTTAACAAATGTATGAGTAAATTGAATACATTATATAAACAGCACATCACGTACATTTGACTCATAAAGATTTATCCGAAAATGAAAAAAATCCTTACTCTTTTCCTGGTGGGTATGCTGCTTCTGGGTGCGGCCCCGGCACAGCAAATTGTGTTTTCCGCTCCCGAAAGGGAGGATGCCCGGAACCTGAGCTTTGAAATTATCGGAAAAATCGGGGGTAATATCCTGGTTCACAAGGAGTCCAGGGATATTCACCATATTGCGGTATACGATATGGAAATGAACCTCCGGGATAAGGTAAAGCCCGATTACCTGCCCGAAAGGAGCCGGATACTCAGTACAGATTTTCTCAGCTATGGCGGATTTGCCTACTTTTTTTACCAGTACCAGCAAAAGACCACTGTGTATGCGATGGCGGTGAAACTGGGTCCGGATGGCAAGCGGATCGGCGATCCGGTGTTACTGGATACCACTACCAATGTGAATTACACGGTCAATAACAAGATCTATACCATCATCAACAGCGAAGACAAACAGAAAATTGTTGCATTCAAAATCAGTACCAGGAACGAGAAGGAACACATCATCATTTCGTCTCTCTTCGATAAGGACCTGACCCCCATCGAAAAAGTTCGGGTGGCGGTGAGTATGCCGGATAAGAACGATTTCCTGGGAGAGTTTGGGGTAGGGAACGATGGCGCCATGGTTTGTTTGCGTCAGTCCGGTACCAGCCAGAACGATAATATTAATAAGATCAGCCTGTTGGTAAAGCCGGTAGGCAGCATCAATTTTTCGGAGCGCGAGCTGAAGGTAGATAAGATTTACCTCGATGATATCCGCATCAAGATCGATAACCTCAACAAGCATTACCTGATTACCTCTTTCTTCAGCAAGGTCCGCAGGGGCAATGTAGACGGATTGTACTACGTCCTCTGGGATATGGCGGAGAACAAGGAATTGCTGAATGCCGCTACGGTATTTTCGGAAGAGTACCGGGCAGATGTACGGGGAGATGGTCCGCTGAAAACAGCGTTCAACGACTTCTATCTGAAGAATCTGGTACTGCGTAAAGATGGTGGATTCATGGTTGTCGCCGAATCGGCCTATGTAACCAACCGGGGCAACACCCTGAACAGATGGGATTATATGAACGGCTCACCCTTCTTCAACCCCATGTATGGCGGCGGGTATTACGGAAGTCCTTTCAACTACTATTATTACAACAATCCCATGGGACTTTATCCCTGGGGTGGCGGATTCAATAGTTTCGGACTGATGAGTGGTAGAAATATGGGAAGCAATGTAAACCGGTATTATGCAGAGAATGTGGCCATCATATCCTTTGAGCCGGACGGTAAAATGGAATGGAGCAATGTGATCCGTAAATCGCAGTACGACGACAATACCGATAACTTCATCGGCTACGGAATGCTGAACCTCGGTGATCAGATCCGTTTTCTGTTCAATATCCAGGACAAGCGCAGCAATACCCTTACCGATCAGTCGATCTCACCCGTTGGGCAGATCGACCGTACCCCCACCATCAAAAACCTGGATCGCGGATACGATTTTATGCCCCGTCATGCCAAGCAAACGGGCGCACGTCAGGTTGTTGTACCCTGTGTGTACAGAGGATATACCTGTTTTGCTAAAATTGATTTTTAAAATACAGCCGTGGTTTTTTTATTCAGAGATAAATCGGTCATCAATATTCTGTTCCTTGCGCTGCTGAGTCTGTTGGTGCATTTTCACCTGTTTTTTCAGGCGCCCCTGGTACTGGCATCGGCCAGCGACGGGTTCTTTGCCATTTTTCTGCGCAGGTGGTTCGCAGGGCTGGATGCCAGTTTATTGTTCCTGGTATATCTCCTGACGATCCTGATACAGGCCATTCGCCTGAATATGTTGTTGCTGGAGCTGAAAATGTTCCAGCGTTCCGGGTATACGGTGGCCATGTCTTATATATTGTTGTCTGGCCTGATCACCCAGTGGTGTGCCATCACCCCCGCCCTGTTTGCCAATTTTCTGCTGATCTGGCTCTTCATCAAGTTCACCCGTTTGTTTAACCAGGCCAATCCCAAGAACCTCCTGTTCAATATCGGGATGATTGTTGGATCAACGATCCTCTGTTATCATCCAACGGCCATTATGATTGTTGTGGTGTTGTTCAGCCTGGCCATAATCCGCCCGTTCAAACTGCAGGAATGGTTCATACTGCTGATTGGTATCCTCCTGCCTTATTATTTTCTGGGAGCCGGTCTGTTTTTAACCGATCAGCCGGAAGCCATTATGCGGTTTTTACCTAATCCCGGACTGGTATTGCCGGTAAGCAAGGCCGGTGCTCCATTGCTGGTGAGCGGGTCTTTACTGCTGATATCCCTTTTTTCCGGAATCATTTGCTGGCAGCAATTCAACAGCAGGATGGTGATCCAGATCCGGAAAAACTGGAGCGTGATGTTGCTGATGGGACTGATTCTGCTGGCTGTACCTTTTATATTTGAAGATGCCGGTATACAATCGGCTTTTCTCTGCCTGGTTCCTTTATCTGCCTTCGTATCCAATTCATTTTCCTATCCCAAACGCCTGATATTCCCCAATCTGTTGTTTTTTTTGTTACTGGCAGGTATTTTCTACACAAACTGGCAGGTACTGAACAATAATTGGCTAAGCCTTAAATTTTAGCGATTCATTCTGTTTCTGCTTAGTACCTTTACGCCTCAAAATGTAAGAAGCCCATGAAATTTGGTGTGGTTGTTTTCCCCGGTTCCAACTGTGACAGAGATATGCAGGATTCTCTGCAAAATGATCTCAATAAAGAAGTGGTGATGCTATGGCACAAAGACAAGGATTTGTCTGCCTTCAGCACCAACGACTGTATTGTATTGCCGGGCGGGTTTTCTTATGGCGATTACCTGCGTTGCGGAGCCATTGCCCGCTTCAGTCCCATGATGCAGTCTGTGGTGGATTTTGCCAACAGGGGCGGAAAAGTGCTGGGCGTTTGTAACGGGTTCCAGATATTATGCGAAAGTGGTCTTTTGCCGGGCGTTTTGCTGCAGAATGCCAATCAGCAGTTTATCTGTAAGAATGTATACATCAAGGGAAGCGATGGCCAGGCCCTGAAAGTACCGATTGCACACGGAGAAGGTCGTTTTCATGCAGATGAGGCCACACTGGACCGGCTGGAGCAAAACAACCAGGTTATTTTCCGGTATTGTTCCGAAACCGGAGAGATCGGCGATGCCTATAATCCCAATGGAGCCATTCGCCATATTGCAGGTATCCGTAATGTAAATAACAATGTGTTTGGCATGATGCCGCATCCGGAAAGGGCTACTTCAGCTGCGCTGAACAACCTGGATGGAAAAAAAGTATTTGAATTGTTACAAATTAATTAATCACCTGATTCATTGTAGAACCACTATGAAAAGAATTTTGATTGTATTGTTGGGTCTTTTCCTTGTATTTCAGGCAAGCAGCCAGGTAAAGGACCCTGTTAGCTGGGATTACAAAGCCATTAAAAGAGGCCCCGGTGTTTTTGAAATTGTGATCACGGCCAATGTACCCCAGCCCTGGCATATGTATTCGCAGAGTACACCCAAGGGAGGTCCGATTCCTACCAAAGTGAGCTTCAATAAAAATCCGCTGGTTGTACCGCAGGGTACCATGAAGGAAAGTGGTAATATGGAAAAGATCAACGACAAGGTATTTGGTATAAAAGTGTTTTACTACAGCGGCAAAGTGGTGTATTCGCAGGTAGTAAGGGTAAAAGCCAGCGTGCCTACCAACCTTACCGGAACAGTGAGCTATATGGTATGCGACGAAGCGCAGTGTTTACCACCTACCAAAAAAAACTTCGATCTTAAGTTGCAATAATGTTGAAATCAAAATAAAGCATGAAAAAATTCACAACGACGATACTGTCGTTACTCATTCTTGCTACGGGTATTATTGCACAGGAAAAGCAACCTGTGCAATTTGCTTTTAATGCGGTACGGGTAAACGATTCGATTGTTCACATTTCGGTGAAAGCAACCATGGAAAAAGGTATGCAGCTTTTTTCCGTAAAGCCACGCAATGCAGAAGATCCGTTTGTTTCATCGCTTGCGTTCGACAGCACGGTACAGCCATTGCTGCGAGCTGCTGATACCGCCATTGAAAAAGGAAGCCTGTTGCAGGTGCCCGATCCGGCAAGTCCCGGAACCAGTTACAGCCTCTATGCCGACAGTGTAGAGATCCAATTTCCCCTGCACCTGGCTGCAACAGACAGCGCCGTTGTGAAAGGAAAATTCACCTGGCTGGGTAAACAGAATGATGCCTATCCGAGCGGAGAAGCAGCTTTCAGTATTCAGGTAAAAGCAGCAGAACAGGTGGTAGCAGCAGATGGGGGAGATGTGGCCGATAAAACGATCTGGCAGATTTTTCTGCTTTGTTTCATTGCAGGACTGCTGGCGGTGATAACCCCCTGTGTGTTTCCGCTGATCCCGGTCACCGTTAGTTTCTTTTTAAAGAAGAGCAAGACGAGGGTAGAAGGTATCCGGAATGCGGTTTGGTATTCTCTATCAATAATACTGATCTATACCGTACCTACGTTTGTACTGGTATTGCTTTTCGGAGATGATGTGCTCTACCAGATTTCGACCAGTGCGGTAGCCAATATTCTCTTCTTTGTTATTTTTCTATTGTTCGCCATTTCGTTCTTTGGTGCATTCGAACTGCAGTTGCCCAGCAGCTGGGCCAATAAGGCAGATCAGCGTGCCGGCAAGGGAGGCCTCATGGGCATCTTCTTTATGGCACTCACGCTCGTGATTGTTTCTTTCTCTTGCACAGGACCCATTGTGGGAACCCTGCTGGGCCAGGCTAGTACCGGAGGCGTTTCCCTGGCGCCGGTGATGGGTATGCTCGGATTTGGAGCAGGGCTGGCATTGCCTTTTTCCTTGTTTGCCTTCTTTCCTTCCATGCTGCAGTCGCTTCCCAAAAGTGGTGGCTGGCTGAATTCGGTGAAAGTAAGTTTCGGATTCATTGAGCTGGCGCTGGCATTGAAGTTCTTATCGAATGTAGACCTGATTTACCACTGGCGTTTACTGGATCGCGATGTATTTCTGGTACTCTGGGTGGTGATTTTCTTCCTGCTGGGACTGTACCTGTTGGGTAAGCTGAAGTTTTCTCACGACAGCGACCTGGCCTATGTAAGTGTTCCAAGATTGTTCTTCGCTATTTTATCTTTCTCCTTTGCGGTATATATATTCCCCGGTTTATGGGGAGCTCCTCTAAGACACCTCAGTGGATTTATTCCGCCCGATGGCACGCAGGATTTTAACCTGGATGAACTGAAGTATCAGGGGGTGGGCAATGAACATGCAGCCGGAAGCGGAACCACGGTTTCCCTTGCGCAGCCACCTAAAAGACTGGCAGAGAAACTGCATGTGCCTTACGGACTGGTGGCCTATTTTACGCTGGAAGAGGGGATGGCAGCTGCCCGTGCGCTGAACAAGCCCATCATGCTCGACTTTACCGGACACAGCTGTGCCAATTGCCGTAAGATGGAAAAGGAAGTATGGAAGGATCCGGAAGTGCTGAAAAGAATGCGCAACAATTTTGTGCTGGTGAGTCTCTATGTAGATGAGTCTACCGAATTGCCGCTGTCGGAGCAATATAAAAACAAAGACGGAGACCTGATGGTAACAGAGGGCGACCGGAACCTGGATTACGAAATTACCCAGTTTGGTTTTAATGCACAACCGCTGTACATGTTCCTGGATCTGAATGGCAAACCGCTGAGCTCCATCAAATACGGATACGATCCGGATATTGCCAGGTTTATTGCACATCTGGATGCTGCCAAAGCAGCATTTGATCAGCAGAATAAGCAATAAGAAGCCAACAGTTAATAAAGATATCGATTGCGAGAGCGCACTAAAAAACCCCTGTTACTCACAGGGGTTTTTTGTTAAAGTGCAATTTGTTTTTCGGTCATCATTTTCCGGAGATTGATGAGCCCGTACCGCATTCGGCCCAGAGCAGTGTTGATGCTGCAGTTGGTTACTTCGGCAATTTCTTTGAAGCTCATATTGGCATAATGGCGCAGTACAATGATTTCGCGCTGCTCTTCGGGCAGCAGGTCGAGCATTTTCCTTACCCGGTCGTGGCTCTGCCCCTGCATGATTTTTCCGTCGGGACCTTCTTCTGAAATCAGCAGTACATCAAAAATATCTTTGTTGTCGCTGGTACGGATGGCCGGCGTACGTTTTACTTTGCGGAAATAGTCTACACAGAGGTTGTGGGCAATGCGCAGTGCCCAGGGCAAAAACTTACCTTCCTCGGTGTATCGCTTATTCTTGAGCGTATCGATGATTTTGATGAATACATCCTGGAACAGGTCTTCTGCCAGGTATGTGTCTTTTACAAAAAACAGGATGGAAGAAAAGATCTTGTCTTTGTATCTGTAAATTAAGGTTTCAAAGGCATCGGTATCGCCATCTTGAAAAGCCCTTATCAACTCGGTATCAGACGCATGGTCTAATGTTCTCATAGTGTAGGTTTTTGAGTCAGGATTGTTGAAAAATCAGGATATTGGATAGCGATTCGTAAATCAGGAACAAATTAGAATTCTTTTACGCTCACAACGCTGTTGTGGAAATTCTCTAAAACAGGAATGAGGTTATACACATTTTAATCGGTGGATATGAGGCAGTTATGGATGGTTTCTCAACCAAAGCTGTAATAATCTGTTTAATTTTGACAAGCTATGGCAACTAAATTGGCAACTCCGGCAAAACAGGAAAACAAGGTTACTGAAACCGATATCATCGTAACAGGCGCCAGAACTCATAATCTTAAAAATGTATCGGTCCGGTTTCCCCGGAACAAACTGATTGTGGTGACCGGTGTTTCCGGAAGCGGAAAGTCTTCACTAACCATTGACACCCTTTTTGCAGAGGGGCAGCGCAGGTATGCAGAGAGTCTGAGCGCCTACGCCCGCCAGTTCATGGCCCGGATGAATAAGCCCGATGTGGACTATATTAAAGGGCTCTGCCCCGCTATAGCCATAGAACAAAAAGTGATTACCCGTACGCCAAGAAGTACCGTGGGCAGTATGACCGAGATCTACGATTACCTGCGCCTGCTCTATGCGCGGATAGGAAAAACCATTTCTCCGGTAAGCGGAACCCAGGTAAGAAAGGATGAAGTAGCCGATGTGCTGCAGGCCATGAGTGCATTCAAGGAGGGTGCAAAACTGGTATTGCTGGTAGCATTCAGGCAACATGCCAACAGGGCCATCCGTGAGGAGCTGCATATCCTGATGCAGAAAGGATTTTCGCGGATGTACCTGAAAGAAGCAGGCCAGCAGGGTAAAATAGAACGAATTGAGGATCTGCTGGAATTGGGGGACCGTGAATTAAAAGCAGCGATTGACGCCCATACCTATGTACTGATCGATCGGGTGGTAGTGAAAGCATTTGAGGAAGAAGACCTGCACCGGATATCGGATTCAATCGGTACCGCCTTTTACGAAGGGGATGGTGAACTGTTCCTGGAACCGGATGGCGGAACCCTCCGGCATTTCAGCAATAAATTTGAGGCAGATGGAATGGTGTTCGAAGAACCTTCTCCCAACTTGTTTTCTTTCAATAATCCGTATGGAGCCTGCCCGGTTTGTGAAGGATTTGGACAGGTGCTGGGTATTGATGCCGACCTGGTGATACCCGACAAGCGCCTCTCGGTATATGATGGCGCGGTAGCCTGCTGGAAGGGGGAGAAGCTGGGCTGGTGGAAAGAACAGTTCATTAAAGGTGCAGGAAAAAAGGGCTTCCCCATTCACAAACCCATTTTTGATCTGAGCAAAGAGCAGTACCAGCTGCTGTGGGAAGGTGGACACGGATCATTGGGCATCAATGATTTCTTTAAGGAAGTAGAACAGAATTTATACAAAGTGCAGTACAGGGTATTGCTGAGCAGGTACCGGGGAAGAACCACCTGTACCTCCTGCGAAGGATACCGGCTGCGCAAGGAAGCGCTCTATGTAAAAATAGAAGCAAGGCATATTGCCGAACTCTGCGAAATGCAGGTGCGCGATCTGAAAGCCTGGCTGGACCAGCTGGAACTCTCCGAGCATGACCGGCAGGTGGCCAAGCGTATTTTGCTGGAAGTGAACCAACGTGTGAAAACACTGCTGGATGTGGGTTTGGGCTATCTTACACTGAACAGGCTGGCCAATACACTCAGTGGAGGAGAAAGCCAGCGCATACAGTTAACCAGAAGCCTCGGAAGCAACCTTACCAATTCCTTGTATATATTGGATGAACCCTCCATTGGGCTGCATTCCAGAGATACCGAACGCCTGATCGGGGTACTGAAGTCGCTGCGCGATCTGGGCAATACAGTGGTAGTGGTGGAGCACGACGAAATGATGATGCGCGAGGCAGATCATATTATTGATATGGGCCCGCTGGCATCACATCTGGGAGGGGAAGTAGTGGCCGAAGGCAATTACGATCAAATTATACAACACCCCCAAAGCCTTACCGGCAAATACCTCACAGGCGCCTTGCGGATAGAGCCGCCAAAACAGGTACGTAAATGGAACAGCAGCATTCTGGTAGAGGGAGCCCGCCAGAACAATCTGAAAGATATTACCGTGGAGTTTCCGCTGCACACGCTTTGTGTGGTAAGCGGGGTCAGCGGCAGTGGTAAAACCACACTGGTAAAACAGATCCTCTATCCGGCATTGCAGAAAATGAAAGCAGGTACAACAGACAAAGTTGGGCTGCACAAAGCCATCACCGGTGATATAGACAGCATTAGTTCGGTGGAAATGATCGATCAGAACCCGATCGGAAAATCCTCGCGCAGCAATCCGATTACCTATATTAAAGCCTACGATGCCATCCGCGATTTGTATTCCCGTCAGGGACTGGCAAAGATGCGCGGGTTTCAACCCAAACATTTTTCTTTTAACGTAGACGGAGGCCGTTGCGATACCTGCAAGGGAGAAGGAGAAACCATTGTGGAAATGCAGTTCCTGGCCGATGTGCACCTTACCTGTGAGTCTTGTGGCGGAAAGCGGTTCAAGGAAGAAGTATTGGAGATCAGGTACAATGGTAAATCGATCTATGATGTATTGGAACTGAGCGTAGACGAAGCAGTTGAATTTTTTGCAGAAGAGAAAGCCATTCAAAAAGCCATACAACCCTTGCAGGATGTGGGTTTGGGATACATCAAACTGGGGCAGAGCAGCGACACCATCAGCGGTGGCGAAGCACAACGGGTAAAACTGGCCAGTTTTCTGGGCAAGGGAAAAGGCAACGGGCAGATCCTCTTCATTTTTGATGAGCCAACCACCGGATTGCATTTCCACGATATTAAAAAATTACTAAACTCATTCAATGCGTTGATCGAGCAGGGACATTCCCTGATTGTGATTGAACACAATACCGATGTGCTGAAGTCGGCCGACTGGATCATTGACCTGGGGCCGGATGCAGGAGATGCCGGTGGAGAGCTGGTATATGCAGGTGTGCCATCGGGCATTCAGAAAAACAAGAAGAGTATAACAGGACGGTTTCTGTAACTGGCTCGGTTGAAACCCATAAAACGTATCATCATCAGGACGCTTCTACTTTGTACCGCATTCATTTGTATCTTTTTAAACGGGATTCATGCCCGGGAAAACAGGGTACTCGACAGTTTGCTGCAGGTGCTGAAGCAACATCCTGCAGATGATTCTGCAAAAACGGTGTTGTATCGGAGGATATTCCGGGAATACCTGTACCAGAATGAAACAGCAAAAGCCAACCAATACCTCTATGCTGCGCTAAACCTGGCGGAAAAGCTTCCTCAGAAAACCCTGCTGGCCAATCTCTGTGAACGGATCGGCATTACTTATCACGGAAAGGGTGATTATCTCAACGCACTGCATTATTACGACCGGGTCATTGATCTGGGAACCCGGATTGGCGATCAGGATCTGATTGCCGGAATCTATCTGAACAAAACAGATATCTATCAGAACGTGTCGGATTACGCCAGTGCAATTGATGCCGCAGAACACTCCTTAAAATTATATGCAGCATTGAAAAACGAAGGCGGAATGGCCGCTTGTTACAATAACCTGAGTCTGACTTATATTGCATTGAAAGATTTTCGCAACGCCCATTATTATGCAACAAAAGCGCTGCCAGTGTTCGAAAAAGAAGGGGCAGTATCCAGGGGAGTGGCCAGCATCAAGGAACTCCTTGGCAGTATATTGTTGCAGGCAACTGAAGCAGACCTGCGCTCTTTTGGAATTGCTTCCGGGGAGCGATATGAAAAAGCCATTCAGTATTTCCGGCAGGCAGTTTCCATAGCAACACTGCTTAAAGACAATGATCTGAAAGGAACCCTGCTGATCGATCTGGGAACAGCTTATGAAAAAGACAAACGTATTGCTGAAGCCATTGAAAGTGTTGAAGGGGCAGTGCCGGTTATACTCCAGGGGCTGGAGCAACCAGTACTGGCCACCAATCTGATAAGTGCAGGGGCCCTCTTTATCCGCAACAACCGAACAAAGCAGGGGCTCCGATACCTGTACCATGGTTTGGCCCAGGCCAAACGATCCGGGTTACTAAAGCCACAGCAAACTGCATATGAAACTTTAAGCAAATTCTATGAACAACACAGGCAGTTCGACAGCGCCTTGTTGTATCACCAGCAATATGCGGCCTTAAAAGACAGTATATTCAATCAGGATAAAGACAAGGAAATCACCCGTAAAAAAATGGCACTTGATTTCAGCATACGGGAACAGGAATATCGTTTTCAGCAGGAGATGAGCAATAAGCAACTGCAGGAACAGTTGTTGCGCTCCAAAGTGCAGCAAGCGGAGATTAACCTGAAAAACAGGGTAGGACTGTTGTTGAGCTTATTGGCGTTGATTGTATTGATAGCGGCTTTCTTTATATATAAGAGCCGTCAGAAAGCCATTGCCATGAATAAAACCATCGAAGCGCAACGAAAATCGTTGGAACAACTGGTATTGGTAAAAGACCAGGTATTCAGTGTGATTGGCCACGATCTGCGGTCGCCCATCAATGCGCTGATGTCTTTTGTGCAGATTCTGGAGCATATGGATATCACCAAAGACCAGTTGGCCAAATATGCTGAATCATTGGGCAACCAACTCCGGTTTACCTCTTCTCTGATGGAAAACCTGCTGCATTGGGCAGGCAGCCAGATGCAGGGCTTCAATCCGCATTTTGAGCAGGTGAACCTCAACAACACCATGGATGCAGTATTGCAGAGTCTGTATGCAGCAGCCCAGCAGAAGCGCATACAGATTCTGTATGATTTTGAAAAAGCATCGCCGGTATGGGCCGACAGGGAAATGCTTACCCTGGTATTGCGGAACCTGCTCAGCAATGCCATCAAGTTCAGTTATCCGGATAGCACCATTCAGGTTACCTATACCCAAACAGGGAGTGAACAGGAGATTTGTATCACAGATACCGGTACGGGATTAACAGCGGAACAACTGGAAAGCATCAATGGAGTACAGGTGCAGGCTGTTGAGAGCCGGTATGGAACCCAAATGGAAAAGGGAACCGGCCTGGGGTTGATGCTGAGTAAGTCTTTCCTGGAATTGATGCAAGGCCGGATTGTTGCAGCAAACAACGCAACAGGAGGAAGTAGTTTCCGGGTCATCCTGCCTTTCAGAACAGCTTAAAACCGTTTCAGCAGATTCTTCTGCACCACCTGCTCCTGAATGGCGGCCTTGTAGGAATTGCTCATGGGAATCTCCTGGTTATTGCTCAGTACCACTCCGTTGTGCAATACGGCAATCAGGTGTTGCAGGTTAATAATGTATTGTTTGTGAATGCGTAAAAATTTTTGCTTGTTCAATTGCAGCTCCAGGTTTTTCAGGCCAATGAGGACCAGGTGTGTTTTTTGTTGCAGGGTATGGATTTTGGAAAAGTCGCCCATGCTTTCGATGTACAATACATCCTCCTCCTTTATTTTAAGATAGCCTTTCTGGTCTTTGATAAAAAAGAATCCCTGGTCCTCGGGTGCCTGGTCTATCCCTTCCAGCACAATACCCGATTCCTGCAATGTGGCATACCCGGCCAATTGTTTTTTAAGTTCCAGGTATTCAACAGCTTTATTCACTCCTTTCAGAAAGCGATCGAACCGAAGGGGTTTCGACATAAAGTCGATGGCATCAATATTGAAACCCTCAGCAGCATATTCCGGGAAAGAAGAAATGAAAATAAATACGGGCGGCGTTCTCAGCGACTTTGCCAGATCGGTGCCCAGTAAGCCGGGCATGTCTACATCCGAAAAAACAATATCCACCTGGTTCTTTTGCAGGAATGCAGCTGCTTCCAGCCCGTTGGCGCATTCTGCCACCAATTGCAGGGAAGGAATTTTTTGGAGAAATAGTTTGATCAGGTCTCTTTCAACCACATGATCATCTGCTATCAGGCATGTATACATCAGCTACAGGAATTGTAAACAGGAAAGCGCTGGAACAGCACTGTTGCTATCTCAGTCTGTCTGCACTTTTTACCAGCTGCTCGTCTTTGTAAATAAAACGGATGGCCAGTAAGAGGAACAGCGGAACGGCAAAGCTGAACAAAGAACCCAAATCCAGCTTTGATTCCACAAAACCGGATTTGGCGTTATAATACATTGCAATGTTCAGGAAAGCGCCAACGGCTGTAGCAAACACAATGAGCATTTGCCTTTTCCGGTCTTTGTACATAAAGATTGCCACCAGGGAGGCAACCGCAACCGCTACGCTGAGAATCATGATCAGCAGTTGGTTGGATGCAGTAAATTCTACCCAGGTTTTGGTGTTGGTTGCAGCATCCAGTTTATTACCACTGAAAAAAGACAACCCAAATCCGCTGGCGGAAAAAGCGGCTGCCAGCAGCAGCCAGACGCTCTGTATTCTTTGAATCATATTAGTAAGTTAAGTATTATCCCATTTCAGGATACAGTACAAACTGTTCCATGAACGCATTCACCTGTTTTTTAACCTTGCCGATGATGTTGGCATCGTCTGCATTCATCAGCACATCGTCGATGGCGTTTACCACAAACTGCATATCTGCTTCCTTCATGCCCCTGGTAGTGATGGCAGGAACGCCAAAGCGGATACCGGAGGTAATGAATGCACTTTTATCATCGAATGGAACCATGTTTTTATTGGCAGTGATATCGGCCTGTACCAGTGCCTGCTCTGCTTTTTTGCCGCTGATGTTTTTGTTGCGCAGGTCGATCAGCATGAGGTGGTTGTCTGTACCACCACTGATGATGTGGTAGCCTTTCTGCACAAATGCTGCAGCCATGGCCTGAGCATTTTTCTGCACCTGCTGCTGGTACTGCAAAAAATCATCTGTCAGGATTTCGCCAAAAGCAACAGCCTTGGCAGCAATTACGTGCTGCAACGGACCACCCTGGATACCGGGGAATACCGCCATGTCGAGCAGGTTGCTCATCATCCGGATATTGCCCTTCACATCTTTCAGGCCCCATGGGTTTTCAAAATCCTTCTTCATCATAATGATACCGCCTCTAGGACCACGAAGTGTTTTGTGGGTGGTGGAAGTAACAAAATGACAATGTTCAAAAGGACTGTTCAATAATTTTTTGGCAATCAGGCCGGCAGGATGGGCAATATCTGCCATCACCAGCGCGCCCACTTCGTCGGCCACTTTTCTGATGCGGGCATAATCCCAGTCGCGGCTGTAGGCGCTGGCGCCACAGTAGATCAGTTTTGGTTTTACGGCCCTGGCCTGTGCTTCCAGCATTTCATAATCCACCAGCCCTTCTTCGCGGGTAACGCCGTAAAAATGGGGTTGGTACAGTTTACCGCTGTAGTTCACAGCGCTTCCGTGGGTAAGGTGTCCGCCCATGCTCAGATCCAGTCCGAGGGTGGCATCTCCCGGTTGCAATACGGCCAGTGCAACTGCGGCATTGGCCTGTGCACCGCTGTGCGGCTGTACGTTGGCATATTCTACATCAAAAATGGCTTTTAAACGGTCGATGGCCAGTTGTTCGGTCTGGTCTACGATTTCGCAACCGGCATAGTATCTTCTGCCCGGGTACCCTTCCGCATATTTGTTGGTCATTACGTTACCCATGGCCTGCATTACCCGCAAACTGGTGAAGTTTTCTGAGGCAATCAGTTCAATTCCATGACGTTGTCTTTCCAATTCCTTGCGAATCAGGTCAAAAACCAAAGTATCTTTTTGCATGTAGAAGTTTTTGCAAAGGTAAATCTTAGCGAACAGTACGCCATATTTTATAAATATTAGTTTTAACCAGCGATTTCCACAAAACTTGCTAAATAGCGCTTATTTGGTAATTTTACCGTTAATTTGACCATTGTGTGGTTAATACACAACCGATCGGAGCATCAGATTGAACCAAAGAAGCCCCCTAATGAAAGCAATCATACCCGTTGCAGGCGCTGGAACCAAACTCAGACCGCATACCTATACACAACCCAAGGCCCTTATTCCGATAGCAGGAAAAACCATTCTGAGCTTTATTGTAGATCAGCTCAGGGATGCCGGCATCAACGAATTTGTTTTTATTGTAGGATACCTGGGAGAAAAGATACAGGATTACGTTAAACAGAAATATCCCGACCTCATAACGCATTTCGTTTACCAGAACGAACGCCACGGAACCGGGCATGCCATCGAGCTTACCCGAACCATCGTGGACGGTGATGAAGTGTTTGTGGTGCTGGGAGATACCATTTGCGAATACGATGTAAAAGAAGTGCTGGAATGTCCGCACAGCATGCTGGGGGTTAAGAAAGTGGATGACCCCCGCAATTTTGGTGTAGCTTCTATTAATGAGGAAGGATTCATTGACCAGGTAGTGGAAAAGCCGGCCATTCCCAAGAGCAATATGGCGCTGGTAGGTCTGTACAAAATCAAGGAAACCCAGTTCCTGTTCGAGTGCCTGCATCACCTGTTCATGCAAAATATCCAGACCCAGGGAGAGTACAATCTCACGGATGCACTGGACTGTATGATCAAACGCGGCGCACAGTTTAAATCGTTTAAGGTGAAGAGCTGGTTCGATTGCGGAAAAAAAGAGTCGCTGCTCGAAAGCAATGCCACCCTGCTAAAAAAATTCGGGGGTAATATTGCAGACGCCGAATCATTTAAAGATACCATCATCATACCTCCGGTAAGTATTGCAGACGGCTGTAATATCTGTAATTCTATTATTGGTCCGCATGTGGCCATTGGCGCCAATACCACCATCCGGCATTCGATAGTGCGAGACAGTATCATCGGATCTTATACCAACCTCGATGAAGTAGTACTCGACAATTCACTGATTGGCAGTGATGCATCCGTGAAAGGATTGAGCCGCAGCCTGAATATAGGCGACAATACAGAAATTGATTTTGGATAATTCCTGCATACGCCGTCTTTATCTGTAAAGAACTGATTAAATTTGGGAATCAAAATCCCCAATGATGCATCAGCTATTTACGCCCAATCGCGTTACCAAACTGTTTAATATTCAATACCCTATTGTACAGGGAGGAATGATCTGGGCAAGTGGTTGGAAACTGGCCAGTGCCGTAAGCAATGCAGGCGGGCTCGGATTGATTGGTGCAGGAAGTATGTATCCGCAAGTGTTGCGGGAACATATTCAGCAATGCAGGGCAGCAACCAACAAACCTTTTGGTGTAAATATACCCTTGTTGTATCCTGATATTGAGGAACTGATTCAAATCATCATCAGCGAAAAAGTACCCGTTGTATTTACCAGTGCGGGCAATCCCAAAACGTATACAGCCAGACTGAAAGCGGAAGGCATCAAAGTGGTGCATGTAGTCAGCAGCAGCAGGTTTGCCAAAAAAGCAGAGGAGGCAGGATGCGATGCCGTGGTAGCAGAAGGCTTTGAAGCAGGCGGACACAACGGTAGAGAAGAAACCACAACACTGGTACTGATTCCTGCGGTGAAAGCAGCAGTATCCATTCCGGTGATTGCTGCAGGTGGAATTGCCACTGGCAGGCAGATGCTGGCCACCTTGGTACTGGGTGCAGAAGGCGTACAGATCGGCAGCCGGTTTATTTGCACACCGGAAGCTTCTTCTCATGCCAATTTCAAGGAAGCCATTATAGGTGCAGCGGAAGGAGACACCCAGCTGAGCATGAAGAAACTGGTACCGGTACGTTTGTTGAAAAATGAATTTTTTCGCCAGATCGATGCGGCAGAAACCCGCGGTGCAGCACCAGAAGAGCTGAAGCAAATCCTGGGCAGGGCCCGTGCCAAGCGCGGGATGTTCGAAGGCGATCTGCACGAAGGTGAGCTGGAAGTAGGGCAGGTATCTGCCCTGATACACGAAATCAAACCTGCGGCAGCGGTGGTAGAAGAAATAATGAGCGATTACCTGGAGGCAATGCGCTCATTATGTTCGGAATTAAATAAATAACATGTGTGTGCCCAGGCCACTGCCCTGTTTGTAGAAATCACCCACAGTAATAATATCATCCACTCCTTCGTAGAGGTCTTCTTTTTTGTAGTGAAACATTTCCATGGCCAGTTTACAGGCCCATAGTTTCACTCCCGAAGCGGTGAGAATATCGAGAAACTCATGTACGTCGGGCATGTCTATTTTTTCCATTTCTTTCTTCATCATGGAAGTAGCCAGCGCTTCCATACCTGGTAAACCGCCGAGGAGGGTAGGCATGTGCATGGCAGGGTTTCCTACCGTAGCCACATGTAGGTGCTCCAGTTTCTTTTTGTGAATGGCTTCCAACCCGAAGAAGGTAAAAAACATTTCAGCTTCAATACCTTCCATCCTGGCGCCATTGGCCAGCACAAATGCGGCGTATACATTCTCCAGAGTAGCTTTGGAGAGAATGATCATCATTTTTTTGATTTCACCATTAAACTCGTTCATGGTTGTTCAATTTAGAGAAGTGATTAAATACAGCTGGCAGGTTTGGGGATGCCGGCAATTTTGGTAGCTGTTTTCAAAGGCGCATTGGGAAACAAGGCATAGAACTCCTTGATGTCTATCAATCCGCTTTTACCAATGCGGCGAATGCTGAGCGCAACATCATTCCTGAATTCATTTTGCAGGTAAGTGAGCACTTCCCAGTGGCGGGGGGTGAGGCTGATATTGGCTTCTTTGGCCAGTTCTTCACCTACCTCTTTGTTCCATTGTGCAAAATTGGTGAGGTACCCTTCTTCGTTTACGGTAATGTTTGTACCGGCGATCATCTTTTCCATAAAAATTGTTTTAATAGTTCAGTTCAAGTGGTTTAGTCAAATTTTTTTCCTGCTTCCTGCATGGTGGCAGAAACAAAGGGAATATGCGTTCCTTTTAAAAGCATGTTCCAGTAAATCCATCGGAAAGCCAGTTTACCCATGTGGTTGATCCTGCTTTCTTTCAGCAGGCGCAGCGGACCAATACCGGGGAAGGGAAAACTGCCTTCAACCGGTTCGTGTGTATAGTTGAAGTCGATCAGGAGGGCCTTGCCGTTTCCGGTTTCGATGAAGCAGTTGGCGTGTCCGTCGAAGGTTTCTTTCAGAGGTTCATCCTTGATGAAACGAAGGATGTTTTCGGTCAGGATCTCGGCTTCGAAATGTGCAACCGATCCCGCTTTGGAAGCGGGGATATTGCTGGCATCACCCAATACAAAAATATTGGTGTATTTCAGCGACTGCAGGGTGGCTTTGTTGGTGGGTACATAGTTCAGGTCGTCTCCCAATCCGGAGCGGGCCATCAGTTCATCACCCTTGTTCGTAGGTACGGTTACCAACAGATCAAATGGAATTTCCCTGCCACCATAGTCGATGATTTTTTTCTCTTCGTTGTTCACTTCAGCAATGGCAAAATCACTTTCTATGTGAATGTTTTTTTCGTGCAGCAGGTGCTCCAGTGCTTCGGTGGCTTTGGGTTTGGTGAATGCGCCACTGAGTGGTGTAACATAAGTGATCTCCACTTTATCGCGCATTTTTTTGTGCTTGAAAAAGGAGTCGGCCAGGAAAGCAAATTCCAGTGGGGCAACCGGACATTTAATCGGCATTTCGGTAATATGTACCAGCAGTCTTCCGCCTTCCCATTCGCGGAGTTTGTTGCGCAGCGCCAGTGAACCTTCGAAAGTGTAAAAGTCGAATACAGATTTATGCCACTCGGATCCTTTCATACCCTCCACTTCTTCCGGAGCAATTTTAGCTCCGGTAGCAATGATCAGCAGATCGTAGTGCAATGCTTCACCGCTGTTCAGGATTACCTGGTTGTTTGGGGCATCAACCAGTTGGATTCCTGCAGTCAGCAGTTTAACTCCTTTAGGAATAAATTCTGCAATGGATTTAACGATGTCTTCGGGCTGGTAAAGGATCAAGCCTAATTCTTGGGGGTAAAGAAAAAAAAGAGTTGATTTGCGGTTACTAAATCTGTATCCGTTTTGCAAGACACTTACCAAACCCTCGTCCAATTTCTATTACCTGAAGGCCTTCTTGATTATTTTGAATTA
>JAEUVE010000022.1 GCA_016786865.1 Sediminibacterium sp.
CAGGTTCAGGTGATTGTAGCTGATCGAGGCAATATCTTTGTTCTTATCCTCGAGCAGGTTGCCGTTTACATCGTAACTGTAATCTGTCTTCGCCGCTGCGCTCGTTGCGTAGATATTGGTGCTGTTGCCACTGGTACGGAAGTCCCCCAGTTTCGTGCCCGGGTCGTTGAATGCATCATATACACTCTTCAGCTTATTGCTGCTTCCTGTATAATCATATCCAAGACTGTCTATCTGCACACTACCGCCTGTCTTCCAGCCCCATTGCTGCATGCCCAGTATATTGCCATTGGCATCATAGGCTGTATTAGGGTTCTGCCCGTCGCCCATCTTCATACTGAAATCCAGTCCGGCTGATTTGTTCCAGGACCCGCCGGTGTATTGTGTGAAATCGGCCTTTATGATCCTATTTGAAGGGTCATACCCATATCCAAAAGCCCGCTGCTCCCCATCCCCTTTGCTCCGCCATTTTACTCCCGCTATATTGCCATTGAATTGATTTTCCTCAAAGCCCCAGTCATAACTCAACTCCATCCCAAACCAACGACTGGAACCGCCCGTGGCATAATCCTTATTCACCCCAGACAACCATCCACGGATATTATAATTGTATTGCTGATTTTCCAGGGGATTGCTGTTGTTGGCATACTGCCCCAATTGCCTGTTCTTCAACTGACCAAGTTCATCGTACTCGTTACGTACAATATAACGTGTGGTTGCAGAATTATCATTCAATGTTTTTTTAATATTTAATAATCTCCCTGCAAAATCATACTCCATATCTGTTTTAGTCCGGGCAACTTCGGCTCCGGCAGGATTGTTGTGCAACTGATATACGGATATTGGTCTGTCTGTAAAGTCGTAGCGGGTAGTGATTATATCCGTTCCATTCTTATAATTTTCCGATTGCGTTTGTATTACCCGTCCTTTATCATCATAATACATAACTGTTTCCAACCAGTTACCCGCGGATAAATCATTGATATTTTCTATCACCCGGGTTTTGACAACGGTTGGAAGATTCTTTGTTAATACACTTGCCGATGATGGCAATGATTCCGGATATGCGTTATTGCCCGCCCCTAATTTGCTATTATCAGCGGTGCTATATTGCTTTGATGTAGCAGTATAGTCATCGTATGAATTTAATGTAAGTGCTATAAAATTAGCTCCATCAGGGAATGGATTATAGTTCTGCAAAACAGTTTGTGTATTTACAACAGCGGGCGCCAGTATTGTTTCAAAATTCCCATCCGGTTCACTGGTAAATTCCCCGGTAAACTGTATTTCATTCACCGCCCGGTAAACAGGCTTGCCGGCTTGTCTTTCATTTACATACAAAATATCCGGTGCCGTAAAATTCACCGTAGTGCTGGTAGATACCGCAGCATCAAAGCGGGTGTCCAATAAAGCCTGCAATTGATCTCTTGTACCGCTGTATGTTACTATCCCTGTAGTGGTTGGCCGGTTCAGGTTATCATATAAACTGACTATCCATTTGCCTTGGTTGCGCATGTTGGCATCCTGCGTGTATGTTAATCTATCTCTCCTGTCGTACACCATGTACACCCAGCCGGCGCCGGGTACTTTTTTGGCTATCATACGATTGCGTCCATCATAATAATACCTGAAACAAAGCTCATTCACCTGCTCCGTTGTAAAAGACCAATTATTTACAGCCAATTCAACTGTTGCCTTAGGCGGAATCACGAATCGTAATAAACCCAGGTCGTCATACACGTAAAATGTACATAGCCAGCCTGTATAATGTTCTGATGGGGCATCGCTGATCTGCACTTTTTTTAAAACCACTTTGCCGTCCTTGTCCTTATACTCCACAACTTTTTTACTATGTTCATCAATTGTATGCTGTTCATGCAACTCACCCATTCCATATACTGCATTAGTATATGGAATGTCATTTTCCCCATTCCCAATTGTCCATACCCTTACCTGATCATCTATATCATTAAAACGATACTCCGTCTCCACACCTCTGCTGCTACCAGCCCAACTATTTCCGGCTCCCATAACTTTTGTAACACGATTAAGCGGAGAAGGCTCATACCGCGTTTGACTATAATACACCTGTTCCCCACTGTACTGAGTTTGCATGAAGCCTTGCTGTTGCACAAACGGGGTTAATTTAAAGGCTCCGGTTTCTTCGGTTGACGCATACGGAAGATATTTGTACTGTTCCCTGCCAAACTCATCATATACCGTTGCTGATACCAAGTCTTTTAGTAATGGTGTTGCCTGTTTTTGTACTATTTGTAGAGGCCTCCCCAAACCATCTATGTATTGGGTAGCTTCTCCGACCTGCCCGTAACCGGAGGTTCTAAATACAGCCGTATCTGTTATTGGGGATAAGGCTTTACGGGTACGGATATAATTAACCTTAACACCACTGGGGTAGGCCCCAGGCATTGCAACTGCTGTTCCGGAAGGGATTGCTCCAACGCCAGGCTTGTTTTGAGCAAATAGGCCGCTAAACAACAGGAAACAAAAAGACATTAAATAAACCAGATGCTTACGCATAACATATTTTTTGCGGGTTAATTTTGGACTTGTCGGTATTGATATTCGTAGCTCTTGATGATATTATGGTCGTGATCGCGTATATATTGCAGGCGACCCAGTGTATCATACTCATAGTACGTAGTTCTGCCTCTCGGATCCGTTTCACTGGATTTACCAACGATGGGTTTATAAGTGTAGGTAGTCACGATCGCACCGGGGATACTTCTCAACCCATTTAAATGATTCCGCAGAGTAACATCATCAGCAGGATTATCCAGAACTGTTTGAGAAATATTGGAGGATACTGTTGTATAGGTTGAATTAATAATTTCAGCAACAGGATATTGCGAGTTATAGCCCCATAAAATGCTTACTATAGTCCCATCCCTTTTGGTATACTGAATGAGATTTCCTTTTGAATCATAATTGTCAAATAATATCTCATTTTCAAGTATTCCATTGTTAATACTTTTCTGTATGGAAGATGGCATTACCAGTTGAGCGCCTTGAAACGCTCCAAAATTATTCCTGACACGTTGAATTTCCTTATTAGCCGTAACATTGGTTTTAATTTCCTCAACCACTTCCCCTATCCTGTGTTTATTGACCATACTATCATACACATTCAAAGGGCTGGCGGGGGCCACAGCAAAATCATGGGGATATTTCAGGGTGGTTCGTATCGAATCACCCTTACTATCAGTTGTTTCAGTCCTGGTCAGTTGAAGGTTCAAATCATTATCATAAAAATAGTTGGTGAGGGAGCTTAAATGTAAAGTCGAATCCTCAAATAGTTTTTGCAAAGTCGATTTCTTGTAGAACCATTTTGTCGCGAGTCGATAATTCTTGAAAATAGTGTTTTGACATTCCTTTGTACCCAAACTAACATTCGCATAATAATCTACACATCCATTCTTGGCACCAACCACACTGAAATAAGTTGTTTCCACATAATTATAGGTATTTGAATCCTGTGACGCTAGCTCAAACGAAGTACCGTTCATTCTATACTTCTTCTCATCCAGAACCCATCCCCTTAAATAATCCCTGGATTGCTCATTCACAAACGGATAGGTATAACTATAGGAATCCTGAAAATCCTGAGTGGACAAATATTCAGTTATGGTTTTTTGTTGTTCGGTTGGAGAAACTGAAACTTCCTGGCAGAACTTATATCCGGAAACACTTCCTCCATTCACAGCCATTGGCGCCACAGAATTAGCCGACATACTGTACTTTGCGCATGAATAGTTTGCCCCTGTTTCTGTAACATGGTAACTAAATACAGGATAAGAAGACAAGGTACCGGAAGATGGTTGCAGTAATTTTTCATTTTCAGCCGCCTGCACATTAGAGTGGTAAAAAAATTTCTTAACGCCATTTACTCCCGTAGTGGGATTAGATACAATAGAAGAAATTCTTAATCCCCCTACTTTAACATTTATGGACGACACTCCATTAACCGTAAATATTTGTGGATTATTTTTACCCGTTACCTGACAAACTGTATTGTTAGCGTTACCGCTACCGTATTTTGTCAGGGAATAAGTTTTTCCGGCCTGCAGCCATATCTCACCAGACGAGACCCCATTCACAAAAGTCCCGGCTGCAACAAGGTCAATAATATGGAGGTTATCAGATGAGGTTAATAATATTTCAAGATTACCTGTGCAATCCCTGTTTGTTCCTGGGCAATTAATTAAGGTTGGAAAAGTTATAGTATAATTAAACCTTTTGAGCTGATCATTTCCGTTAATTGAGGCAGGTGCGGTAAAACTTGCCAAATGCTGCCCTGCTGCCAAACTTACAGCAATATCAGCCGGTTCAAAAGTTGGCGAATAAAGAGGTTCATCATATTTATAAAATTCCGAAACAGGTATTAAGGCGTCATTAGATTCATAGAAAAATTCAGAAGTTCCATTGGTAGGATAGGTAACTTTCTTTATACTTCCGGCATTGGCAAATACTTCATTTGTTTTCCTATTTGCATCACCCAGGGTAGCGCTTGTTTTAGGTAGTAGCGTTTGATTCGCTTCAACACCGTTATAGTATCCCCATAAGTCCTGGGCCCTGGTGAAATAATAAGGCACCCCATCGTTGTATTCAAAACTATATGGACTCAAACTGTTATTAGCGGAATCTGATTCAGTAACCGACAAGAGTCTCAGCCGCTTATTAGGCATCTGACTGGTTAAAAAGGAAGGATAACCGGATTCTGAACCCACAAAATAATCGTACCCGAAATTAAATTTCCTGAGTACAGAATCCTGTTCATTATGTATCTCTACAGATTGAAGGCTATAATCATTCAATATATCTTCCCTAAAAGTCTGATTCTTTTTAAAGACAATCTTTCCGCCTGCCCATACAATCGATTCAATGCGCTTACCCTGTATCTCTATTAATGAGTAATTTTCGCTGTAAGGCTGTAAACAGCCAGGATCTGTTTGGTTCAGGTTTAATGGATCTACATAATCCTTTGAACTTGAATTTCTAATATAATAAAGGCAACTGTAAGATTGATAATTAAAAATTATCTCCTCATTTGTATTTGTAATAATTTTTGTTAGATAGTAGGTGGAATTAAACGTATGTACATGCCCGACCCTGTCATCCGCCACAGAAGTTTCCTTTGCATTAAAAATATATTTATTTCCTTTGGCATCAAGAATCTCCCATTCATTCCCGGGCGTTGTTCCGGGAAAATTTACCTGCAAATCATTTCTGGGTACAGATATTGCTTTCATGGTAGACTTATCCACGATAAACTTTCCTGAATTTCCGTTTACATTATACATATATATATCGGGATCAATATCCAGACTTCCGTTACTGATAAGGGTTACCATATTTTTTTTATCCTGCTCCGGTAATCCGGGGAATGTTGTCAGGTCATACGAATGATTAAGAAACCCCGAATTAGGCCTGAAATCCGAAAGGCCAACAGTGCTGATTGCTATTGCTCCCCCTGCATTTAAAGACCAGCCCAATCCAACCCAACTGGCCTGCTCCTCTACTTTAATTCCACTGCCATTATAACTTAACGAAATTGGAATTTGAATTCCTCCTGTAGAAATCGTGTAAATAGGCACGCTCAAACTGGCAGCGCCGGTATATTTTCCAACAGGTATTTCCCCATATTTTCCGAGGCTTGACGCATCAGGGGAAGGCGGAATTACTTTAGGAGTATAAGGCCCCGTTTGAGAGATGCTGTAGATACAAAACAACATTTTAAAGGAGATAAAAAGAATTTTCTTAATCATATATAGTTATTTCAACATCATGAATTGTCATCCAACTACAAAAGCTATGGGTTTATGTCCAATCTTATTTCCGGGCTTTCCTGATCAAAAGGGCGTGTTTCTTATTAATTGCTTTTTGTTGATTCACATCTTTTCGGAGTTGTATAATATATAAAGTGAGTTCTTCCACTTTTTTCAGCAATGCTGCCTGTCCATCCCCTACATCCAATCCTTTTTCTTCAACTGCTTTTGCAGAAGGAACACCGGGTAAGTGTTTATTCGTTTTAATAAATGATTCTACCTCATGAAGCGGCTTTAATTTATAGCCTGTCTCAAAAACATAATCCGGCCAGCCGAGTTGAGAAACTTTGAGTTTCTTGGCTGCAATATCTCCATTCACAGCAAATTTCGTAGTGGGATTATTTACACCTACCCCAACATATCCAAGACTGCGATTTACAGAAAAAGGAGTACGGATATTGGTTTCATATTGAGCTATCAATGAACCTTGCCATACATTATCGAATACAGAATGCTCCTTTCGGGAAGTGTCAGAAACATAAACAAAATAGGGAATAGCCCCGGCAGTAACATTGTTGTCTTTTCTCAGCCGGTTATTTTTAACAATAAAGCCTTCTGTATTGTATCCATTAACCTCTACAACACCATTTACAGATGTGCTTTGCGACATATTAATATTCCGAAATATATTTTCAGATATTATAGCATCAACGGTGTAGTTAATGTTTGACCCGCTCGCTATCTTGATGCTTGCATTATCAGCATATTCAAGATAATTAGAGGTAATAATATTTTCTTGCGTTTCATCCAGTTGAATGTGCGTTCCCACATAGAAAATATGGTTATTAATTACCCGGTTATTATAAGACCTGAGCTTTATAGCCGCTTCTGTACACCTTTCAATATAGTTCCCCGATATTTCAATATCTGCCGTGTAATAATCAACCATTATAGCGTTATAGAATTTTACATTATCCAATCCTTGCAAAAAATTATTAGTTATGGTATTATTCAAACCAAGATTAGAGCCATTGACACCTTTTAATTCTATACCGTAGGTATAACAGAAACGAATCGTACAATCTTCAATTGTACTACTATGTGCATACAGTGAAATGGCAGTCCATGTTGTTGTAGACCCGTCAAGATACAGCCCTACAATACCCGAATACTGAATTAACGAATCACCATAGTTTTTGGATCTTATTAAATGCCCATTATAACCAGCGCTTGGCTTAATCCGGCTTTGTGTAAGCCCGCGTTTATTATCTCCCAACAGAACAATATTTGAAGGAAGAATAATCGGAGCAGACACCACATAGGCTGCATTGGTAGTAGGGAAATATACGATACCACCCCCATGCGCAACAGCCGTATCTATACAACGATTAATTGCAGCAATATCATCAGTAATACCATCCCCCAGCGCATTAAAATCTCTTACATTGTATTTTGACACATCTGCCGTTCCGGCATAATAAGCAAATACCCGACCGGGCATGCTAATTACAATAGTAATAAACGCAAGAAAAAGGGGTTTTCGGATAAAGTAAACTGCTTTTTTCATCTTAATTGAGTATTGAATTAATTTTTAAATTCTTTGAAACTATATTTAGAGTGAGAACCCTGTTCTAAACTGCAAAGCCGGACCTGTTTGCCGATTCAGAAAATCCCACAATAATTGTAAATTCCCTGTCTTCTTAACAAGGCGGTATTTTTTACTAATGCCAATCAAACCGCTTTCCTGCCATTTAATTGCCCCCAACTGACTAATCCTACCAAAACGCGCCCAGTAGTTTTGTTCATAGCCACCCGAAATCCAAATACTGCCTTTGAGTTTCATTTCAACAAAACTTCTCAGGCCTATTCCCTCATTCGTAATTTGAATTCGCTGAAATCCATCCCCCCATCCCATCTTATACGCTGCTCCAATACCAATTGTGCTTTTGTCATTTAATTTATATCCTAATGAAAAGGCCCAATCAGTTGTTACAGGCAGCAGGTTATTTCGTTTTGCACTTTGAATATTCATTCCATACTCAAGTCGTCTAAAAAATGATTTTATTTTTTGCCCATTTGGTTTAAAATCCGGCATATCCGATTCATTTTGATCGCCGGAAACCTTTCTTACTTTTTCTTTTAGCTCATTCAATTGCTCTTTTGCCAAATCAGTTTGTTGTTGCATCATCCCCAACGGATCAGCTCCTGAGAATCGCTGCCCTATTAGGGCCTGTACTCCGGATTGCGTCTGAAGACCGGGAACCAACGAAACAGTTCCGGATAATGGGTCAGGCGGCAGAAACAGCCTGGACAATTGACTGTTTTTCCTCAAAAAAGCTTTAAACTCAGGAATATCCCGTACGTATGACATCAGTTTTTTAAAAGCCTTATCCGGATTTTCAAGTGCGCTTTTATATTCATTAACCTGTCTTTGATAATAATAATACTGTTCCTGATACTTCCTGAATTCTTTGTTTATGCCGGATACTTCTGCTATTTTACGTAACTGGGCCTTCCTCTCATTCAGTTGCTGCTGAATACTGGCAGCTCCTTGCAGATTGTTCAATGCAGATTTCAGCTTTCCGGAGAGCTCTTTAATTTTCCCGGGAGTAGGAATATTTTGCATTCGCCCGTTTTTAACTGACTGATGAAAATAATCAGTTAAAACAGTCAGGCTATCTATTTGAGGGATATAGACACCTGAAGAACTGACAGGGGATGCTGACACTACCTGCTGCTGAATTTTTGAATAAAAATTATTGTTGCTTTGCGGTAGCTGCTTGCTTATATCCACACCGTTTTTTTCTATTCTTTTTTGCAGTGCCCTTTCATATCGTTTCAACCTTTTAATCCATTTCTCCGATTTCCGCACCAAAAATTTTTCATTTTTTTCATAGGAATTAACCAAATGACCAACTAACCTATCAGGGTCATTAGTTATATGAGAAGAGCTACTTTTTAGCAATGAGTCACTGACTTCATTCCCGGCAAAAGAATGATTGAAAAAAAAATAACAAAAAAGAGTTGAAAGTAAAATTGCTTTCACAGTGTCGGATTGAATAGCAAGATTATGCAAATGGAATAAGTTGAGATACAGTTAAAAAACGTATTCTATCCACATAAAAAACAAGCGCTATCAATGCCTATAAAAATAAATTTGAAAAAAAAGAACGTTTAAAAACGTTTTTTACCCACAAATGAAATATTACTTTCCGTTAACATATTAAGTATTATTTGCGCTGAATAAACGCCTACCTTTCACCAGCCAATAAGCCCCCTCCTAGTTGGATAAGTAACCTGTTTCCTAAAATCGAACTATAGAATCGTGATCAACCTGGCAATTGTAGATGACCATGCAATACTTAGAGAGGGACTAATTTCTTTTTTTTCGGGAGAGCGCGGAATAAAAGTTTCATTTGATGCCTCCAACGGGTTGGAATGTCTGGAAAGGCTGCCTTCGAAACCTGAAACCAATTTAATCATCACTGATATTGACATGCCTGTTCTGGATGGGATTCAGCTTGCCAAAATTGTGACAGAGAAGTACAGCCATATAAAATTAATAGCCCTCTCTATGCACCATTCAGAGTCAGTAGTTAAAAAGTTTATCCAGGCGGGAGGCGACGCCTTCATTCTAAAATCAGACTCAGGAATAAAATTGGCAAATATAATCCGAATAGTACATGCTTCGGGCCGGCATCTGGATGAATGGGTGAAAGAAGAATATTTTAATAACAAAGAGCCTTTAGTAGCTAAGTTTAATAAAAAGCACGACTTGCATTCATTAAGTGCGAACGAAAGAAAATTTCTGGAAATGCTGCCAACAGATCTCAGCTATCCAGAAATTGCATCCATTTTGCATGTAAGCCCAAGAACGGTTGAAAATTACAGAAATTCTCTTTTTCAGAAATTGGAGGTAAACAGCAGAACAGCTTTGGTAATTACTGCTATTAAACGGAAACTAATTAAACTGATTGATTGAGATTCAATGCACCAACACATGCGTTTGTTTAATCACCCCCATCACAAATACGGATTGCACATGCCCGATATTCTCGGCCTGGCTGAGTTTGTTCACATGAAAATCGTAATAAGCGTCCATGCTCTCCGCAACCACTTTCAGCATAAAATCAAATTCACCTGAAATATTGTAGCATTCGATCACTTCGTTGAGTTCGTGCATACGCTTAATAAATTTTCCGCCCGCCGTTTTATCGTGTTGTTTCAACGAAACATAACAAATGACCATCAGCCCTTTTTTCACTTTGGTATGATCCACCAGGGTAGCATATTGTTTGATGACGCCGGTTTCTTCCATGCGCTTGATCCGTTCATGCACCGGGGTGGTGCTGAGGTTCACCTGGTCGGAAATTTCCTTCACGGTAATCCGCGCATTTTGCTGAAGCAGTTTCAGGATCGCCAGATCCTTGGCATCCAGTGGTGCAGGAATAGTGGAATCGGCTTTTTTGGGTGGTCTGGGCATGTTAAAGAAGTCATTTATTCTTTCAAATATAAAATTATTAGAATTTTATTCTAATTAAATAATTATTACAGCAATTTTATTCTTTAAATATACCTTTGCTCCTCATAAAAATTCTACTATGTCTACATTAGCTTCATCACTCGATTTCAGCCTGAAATACAAAGTGGCTGATATCAGCCTGGCCGACTGGGGTCGCAAAGAAATTCGTTTAGCAGAAGCCGAAATGCCCGGTTTGATGGCATTGCGTGCAGAATATGGTGCATCTCAGCCGCTGAAAGGCGCGCGTATTGCCGGTTGCCTGCACATGACCATTCAAACTGCTGTGTTGATTGAAACACTGGTTGCACTGGGTGCCGAAGTAAAATGGAGTTCTTGTAACATTTTTTCTACTCAGGATCAGGCTGCTGCTGCCATTGCTGCTGCAGGCGTAGGTGTTTTTGCATGGAAGGGTCAAACCCAGGAAGAAGCAGACTGGTGCATTGAACAAACCCTGTTCTTTGGTGGCGCTGATCGTCCTTTGAACATGATCCTGGATGATGGTGGTGATTTAACCAATATGGTATTTGATAAATACCCTGAACTGGTGGCCAATATCAAAGGACTGTCCGAAGAAACCACTACCGGTGTTCACCGTTTATACGAGCGTATGGCAAAAGGCACTCTGCCAATTCCTGCGATCAACGTAAACGACTCTGTAACCAAATCCAAATTCGACAACAAATACGGTTGCCAGGAATCTCTGGTAGATGCCATCCGCAGAGCTACCGACGTAATGATGGCCGGCAAGGTTGCAGTTGTTGGCGGATACGGTGATGTAGGTAAGGGTTCTGCGCTTTCTCTGAAAGGTGCAGGATGCCGCGTTATTGTTACCGAAATTGATCCAATCTGTGCCTTACAGGCTGCCATGGAAGGTTTTGAAGTAAAACCCATGATCGAAGCAGTAAAAGAAGCAGATATCATTGTTACCGCTTCCGGTTGTCGCGACCTGATCACCGAAAAGCATTTCCGTTTGATGAAAGACAAAGCGATCGTTTGTAACATCGGTCACTTCGATATTGAAATAGATATGGCATGGCTGAATGCCAATTATGGCAACACCAAAGACACCATCAAGCCTCAGGTAGACCTCTACAACATTGAGGGCAAGGATGTAATTGTTCTGGCAGAAGGCCGCCTGGTGAATCTGGGTTGTGCTACAGGCCACCCATCTTTCGTAATGAGCAACTCTTTCTCTAACCAAACACTGGCACAGATCGAGTTGTGGAACAACCATAAGAACTACGAAAACAAAGTGTATGTGCTGCCTAAACACCTCGATGAAAAAGTGGCCCGTCTGCACCTGGCAAAAGTAGGTGCTGTACTGGATGAACTGACCGACGAGCAGGCTGCCTACCTTGGTATCAGCAAGAACGGTCCTTTCAAATCAGAAATGTATCGCTATTAATATTTCCGATCCGCTTCTTTGCGGATTGGTCTGATCTTTACAGGTCCCCCGTGTTACGGGGGACTTTTTTAATTAAATACCACCAGCTTATTCACACCCACTCCATATATAAGAAAACTGTTTTATCTTGTTACCGTTACCAGTACTTAAAGCAAGAGAGATGAAAGCAGGGGTGCTTCAACCTTTTTTTACCAATTCGACCTTATTCATTTTGTTGGTGTTCGCTATCGGATGTAGCAACAAAGCCGTGAATCTTTCGCCAGAAAGTTCGGAAATAGACAGTCTGATCAATAAAATATCTTCGGGCCAGCCTGCACTCGGAACCAACCACCTTAGCTACCTCGATTCGGTAACAGCCGGTAAAAAATTGAACATCAAAGACAAAATCCGCATCTTAGAATACAAGGCAGGAGTATACAATTTCCATATCAAAAAAAGCGACTCAGCAGAATACTATTCAGACTCCATGCTCACCATTCTGAAAGGCCTGAGTCCCGAAGATTATCCGGAAGAATTCACCAAGGCCTATCTGACCAACGGAGATGCGCATTTCTCCAACCAGAAATACAACGAAGCTTATACATTTTATTATAAGGCCAGGCAGAACAGTTCCATTAAAATAGATTCCTGTGCACGAAAAGAATACAGTTACCGGGTGGCCATGATTTTGTACCGGCAGGAGAAATACCTGGAAGCCAAAGACAATTTTCTTCAGGCACTCAGAGAATCACAGGGATGCCATGACACCCGCTTCATTAAATATTTCCGCGAACAGGAGTTGTTGAACAATGTTGCACTGAGCTTTTACAAAGCCGGTTATACAGACAGTGCGCTTCACTATTATTACAAAGCGCTCAATTTTATCCACGCAAACAGCCAAACCAATCCGGTAAATGCCGGATTCAACGAAATGGCAGAGGGGGTTGTTTACGGAAACCTGGGAGATGTTTTGTTGAAGAGCGGAAAAAGAAAAGAGGCCTCGGATATGTTCCGTAAAAGTGTAGCGATCAATTTCAGAAAAGGAAATGACGTAAACGACGCACAGTTCAGTTACCTGAAGCTGGCCACACTTTTTTATGAAAACAACCAGATGGACAGCCTGAAAATGGCCCTTACCAATATCAGAACCTCTTTGGCCGATTTTCCAAACAAGCGGGCCTCCATTCAATGGCACTGGCTGATGTGGAAGTACAATGATCGTATGAACCTTGTTGCCGATGCCTACAAGAATCTGCAACACTATGTAGCAGAAAAAGAGACTTACGATGCCACATACAAAAGTATCTATGAAATAGACATCAATAAACAGCTGGATATTTTTGAGCGCCAGCAGGCACTGCAAAAGGCCGAAAGCGATAATAAATTAAAACAGGTATACCTGATCTTGTTTGTGGTACTCTTGATCTCTGTAATCTTTGGTGCCGCCGTTTTATGGTACAACTGGTACCAAAGCCGCAAAAACGTAAAACAGCTGCAGTTGCTGAATCAAAAAATCAATGAGCAAAACGACCACCTGGAAATTACGGTTTCTGAACTGGAAAAAAATGCCCGTGAAAAGGATAGTATCCTTAAGCTGGTAGCGCATGATCTTAGAACGCCCGTTGCCTCCATCCCCACTCTGGTTCAGCTGATCTTCGACGAAAGAGATGAAAACCAGAAAACAGAATTACTGCAGGTGATCCGCTCTTCCTGTAACAGTTCACTGAACCTGATCAATGATATTCTTTCCACTTCAACACTAAGCAGCAAACCCATGGAGAAGCAAGATATCTCCATAGAAGCATTTATCCGTGATTGTGAAAATCTGGTAAAAGTGAAAGTATCCGAAAAGAAACAAAAACTCCTTATCAATAATACTGCAGGAAATGGTATTATCAGAATAGACAGCGAAAAAATGAAAAGGGTTATTTCCAACCTGATCACCAATGCAGTTAAATTCAGCCCCAAAGGAGCTACCATTAACTATAACATCCAGCGAAACAACAATAACCTGATTTTATCTGTAAGCGACCAGGGAATGGGAATTCCCCCGGAACTGCAACCCATGGTGTTCGACCTGAACACTTCTGCCAAGAGAAATGGTACCGACGGAGAAAAATCCTACGGGCTGGGACTTTATATCTGCAGGCAGATTGTGACTTCACATGGTGGCAAAATTTGGCTGGAGAGCGAAGTAAATGAAGGAACCACGTTCTTTATTGAACTCCCCCTCGAGGAAGACACTACTGCATAAAAAAAGGCGCAGCCGGCAGATAGCTGTTGGAAACCACCGGACTGCATCCCTTTCGAACCGAATAACAACTAGTTATTAAAAAGCAATGCCCAATGTAAATCCACCGCGGATACCAAATCCGTTTACACCCCATGGCGTAGAAACGTCTCCGTTACCTGATTGGTGCTTTACACTGCCGCCGCTGTATGATGGCCCAATAAATGCATCGAGGTTGATCCCTTTCTTAAACATCCACTGATTTCCTACTACCAGTCCACCGCCAAAACTATTCAGTGTGCTTTCACTGAAACTGTCGGAAATGGTATAATTCTGATACCGCAGGAAAGGCGCCACATAAAAACCCTGCATGGCTCCCTTTTCAGAAGCATAGTAGCGATACTCCGGGGTAATGGCAAAACCTTTCAGTTTAGCGTCATCAAAGCTATATCCGGTGTACAGTAAACCCAACTGAAGGGTAGACACAGGAGAAACCTTGCGCTCATAAAAACCGGAAAATGTACTGACCAACGGACTCAATAAATTTACTTTAATATTGTTCTTGCGCTCAGGAGTTTGCGCCAACAAAGAACCTGCAACCATCAGGGCTGCTGCAAAAAGAAATGTTTTTTTCATCAATGTTTCATTTTTAAGTGGTGCGAAAGAATGAATAAATATGGCCGCAGACAATCGCATAAATATGTGATGAAGCATTTTTAATTTAAATCGCCAACAGACATCCGTATCATTGTAATAAACTTCATCAACCCTACACCGTTATGCAAGCAGATTTACAACCCCGCCACCTGTTGAACGAATGGGTTACCCTGTATCCGCTGAAACCCGAAGATTTTGAAGAGCTGTATGCTGTTGCATCCGACCCGTTGATCTGGGAACAACACCCCAACAAAAACAGGTATAGAAGGGATGTATTCGAAAACTTCTTTAAAGGAGCCATTGAATCGGGCGGTGCATTCCGGATCACCAATACCAAAACGGGCGAAACCATTGGTAGCAGCAGATTCTGCAATTACAATGAAGTGGAACGCACCATCGAAATTGGTTATACTTTTTATGCCAGATCCTGCTGGGGAAAACCCTACAACAGATCCGCCAAAGCACTGATGATCAATCATGCCTTTGGGTTCGCCGATGTAGTTATTTTTCATATTGGTGCAGGCAATATCCGCTCGCAGAAAGCAATAGAAAAAATCGGTGCAGTTAAAACCGGAGAGGAATCGCACCAGTATTTTGGGGAAGCACCGACGCTCAACTTTAACTATTCCATCCTAAAGACCGATTGGGAAAGCCCTTCTGCCGGTCTTTAGAAGCAACAACAACCACTGATACAACAGGAACCTTAACTTTATAAGAAACCATCCTTTATGGCCAGTGAGAACAAAAGAAAGGAACAGGCAAGAACCCTTCGGGTTTTCCGGAAAATTCACCGGTATACCGGGGCTTTGCTATTTGTTTTCTTTTTTGTGATTTCACTAACCGGGCTTATCCTCGGGTGGAAGAAGAACAGCGGGGGCATCATCATGTCTCCTACCTACAAGGGCAGTTCCACCAACCTCAAAAACTGGCTGAGTACAGACAGCCTGTACCGGAATGCCTGTATGTACCTGCGTGATTCCGTATCACCTGAGCTGTCTGCGGAAATAGACCGGATCGATATCAGAAAAGAAAAAGGAACGGTAAAATTTGTTTTTACCGAACATTTTATCGGGCTCCAGCTGGATGGCGCTACCGGAAAACTGCTGCATATTGAGCAAAGAAGATCCGATTACATCGAAAAAATCCACGATGGTTCCATTCTGGACCATTACTTTGGCACAGATGGGATAATCAAGCTGGTTTATACCACAGTCATGGGCATTGCCCTGCTGATTTTCACCATTACCGGATTCTGGCTCTGGTACGGCCCTAAACTACTCAGAAAGCATTAACTTTATAGGAGTAACCAACCGGTTATTCACCTTTAAATCTTGCTTTATGAAAACGCCAGCAAAGATCGGCATCTGGATGGATCATGCCAGTGCGCATACCATCGAACCCGCAGGTGCTTCAGATAAAGAAATCCGGATCGTTTCCCGCTTTACGCACGATGAAAAATCCGAAACCATTCACAAGGGAGAAGAAGTGCTCCACAACAAGGAAAGAGGGCAACAACAAAGTTTTTACAAAGCCATCGCCAATGTAATTCTTGGCTATGACCATGTATTGCTCTTTGGCCCGACCAACGCCAAAAATGAATTGATGAACATGATCAAAGACGATCATCGGTTTGCGCATATCCGGATCAAACTGGAAACCACAGACCGAATGTCTGAGGCGGATCAGCAACAAATGGTTAATACATATTTTGCGCCTCAAATCTGAACATGCTAACGACTGAATTCTGGAAGCTGCTGGCCGGCCTGGCCTTTTTTTTATATGGCATGAGCCACCTGGAAGAATCGCTAAAACAAGCGGAGGGCCGGTCTTTTAAATTGTTTCTGCAAAAGAATACCCGCAACAAATTCATAGCCATCATCAGCGGCCTGGTGATCACAGCCATTCTGCAAAGCAGCTCCATTGTGAACCTGATGGTATTGTCTTTTGTGGGAGCCGGCATGCTCTCTATGCGCAATGCCATGGCTGTAGTACTGGGGAACAATATTGGCGGCACATTCAACAGCTGGCTGGTTGCCCTGCTGGGCTTTTCCGTAGACCTGAATATCCTGACCCTGCCGCTCATCGGAATTGCCGGTGTTGCCATGATTGCGTTCAAAAACAAAGACTTTGTTGCCAAATCGGCAAAGTTTCTGCTCGGACTGGGCTTCCTGTTTCTTGGATTTCAGTACATGAAGGAAAGCATGGATTCCCTGTTTAAACATTTCGACTTCACGCCTTACCTGTCGTACAGCCGGATTATTTTTGTATTGATCGGATTTGTGATCACCGCACTTATTCAAACCAGTTCTGCAACCGTAGCGCTCGCGCTCAGCGCCTTGTATGCCAAAATTATTCCGATTGAAACAGCTGTTGTACTGGTATTGGGCGCAGAACTGGGTACCACCATTAAGGTTGTACTGGGCGCCATGGGCGGAATCCCTGCCAAAAAAAGAGTGGCTCTGGGCAACTTTATGTTCAACATGTCTACTTCCATTTTCGGCTTTGTGTTACTGGAGCCCATCATTCAGGTCATCAGTGGACCGCTGGGCATCCAGGATCCCATTTTCATATTGGTTGCCTTTCAGACCTTTATTAATATTGTTGGGGTAATTGTATTTTATTTCTTCTTAAACCGGTTTGGCGATTTTCTAGAAAGCAGGTTCAATGAGGAGAAAATTACCGTAACTGTTTTTCTTCCCCTCACCAGTCCGGAACTCTCCAATACGGCGGTAGATATGATGGAAAAAGAAGCCGGGCTCTTCATCGACAGGGCAATTCGCTTCAATATGGAAGTATTTCATATTGACCACAAAGGCATACCCGATACCGCTTTTGAACAATACGAAACCAAACAGACCCAGCTCAGGGGAACCATCTCACATAAAGAAAAATACAACCTGTTAAAAGAAGCCGAGGGAGAAATACTTTCTTTCTACGCCAAAATGCTGGAGCACCACCATCGCAGGGAAGACCTGAACAGAATGAACAAACTGATTGAAGCGGTAAGGAACGCTATGTATGCAGCAAAAGGCATGAAAGATATTTATCCGGACCGACAGGAACTCAGCAACTCCATTATAGATATTCAATACGATCTATATACCGAACTGAAAGAACAACTCACCGGATTCTACAAGGCATTGATTGAAGCATTCAATACCAGCGACCTCCGGGAAAGTATGCAGCAACTGGACAACCTGATGGAAGCGCTTAAAGCATCCTTCAATAACCGGATCGATCATTTTTATACGCATGCCGGAAATGATGGTTTGCAGGAAAAAGACATCTCCACCATGTTCAATATCAACCGTGAATTGTATTCTTCCTGCAAAGCCATTATTCAGTCGGTAACAGATTATAAACTCAATGCTGTAGAAAATCCGGACAACAACGAACAGATACCTTCTGTATAGATGTAGGGCAGCCTGAGCCAAGACTGGCTTAGAGATTTCCCCTGCTGTCCTGTTCCCTTTCGAGTGCTTCAAACAACGCTTTGAAATTTCCCTTCCCAAAACTTTTGGCTCCCTTGCGTTGTATGATTTCGAAAAACAAAGTAGGACGATCCTCCACGGGTTTGGAGAAAATCTGCAACAGATAACCCTCATCATCCCGGTCTACCAGGATACCCAGTTCCTTCAATGGCTCCAGGTCTTCCTCAATGGCACCTACCCTGCTGAGCAGATCATCGTAATAGGTAGTCGGTACTTTCAGGAATTCTATACCCCTTTTTTGAAGTTCTGTTACGGTTGCCACAATATTGTTGGTGGCCAGCGCCACATGCTGACAACCTTCCCCGTCATAAAATTCGAGGTATTCTTCTACCTGCGATTTTTTCTTTCCTTCCGCAGGTTCATTAATCGGAAATTTCACATAACCATTTCCGTTACTCATCACCTTGCTCATCAGGGCAGAGTATTCGGTGGAGATATCTTTATCATCGAAGCTGAGGATATTGTGGAAGCCCATCACCTCCTCATAAAACTTCACCCATTTGTTCATCTGGTTCCACCCTACATTGCCTACACAATGATCTACATACAACAAACCCGTATCAGTGGGATTATAGGCGCTCTCCCATTTACGGTACCCGGGCATAAACACACCCTTGTAGTTTTTACGCTCAATGAAAAGATGTACCGTATCTCCGTATGTATGAATGCCACTCATCACCAGTTGTCCTTGTTCATCTTCCAGGTGGGTTGGCATCATATAAGATACTGCTCCGCGCCGGGTGGTTTGTTCCCATGCATCTGTGGCATCATCTACCATCAGGGCCAATGCCTTTACGCCATCCCCGTGCTTATAAATATGATCTGCCATGGGGTTCTGGGAGGTAAGCGGTGTTGTAAACACAAACGTAAGTTTATGCTGACGTACGGCATAGCTGGCCCTGTCTTTTACACCTGTTTCCGGGCCGGCATAAGCCAGGCTCTGAAATCCGAAAGCGGTTTTGTAAAAATGGGCAGCCTGCTTGGCATTGCCAACATAGAATTCTACATAATCTGTACCGTGCAACGGTAAGAAATCAACAGCAGCTGTGCTCGCATTAGCAGCAATCGTGTTCATATAAATGGTTTTATGTAATGGTGTATAAAAGAAAACGGCGTGAGACTCCTCCGGCAGGAGGATGCAAAAGGATTATGCACCCATGGCCAATGTTTCCATCAGCAGGAAGTACCCGAATCGGGTATCGTTGAAGATTTTATGCGGATAATCGGGTATCACCGGAACGAAAATAGGGATTTGTCGGGAGTTTTTGACCAACCTGTAAATTGGTTGGTTATCTTCGCTGTACATCAGCTTATTATGAAAGTAGGAATCCTCGGAGGCGGTCAATTGGGCCGAATGCTGCTGCAGGCAGCCGCCAACTATACGGCAGAAACATATGTATTGGAAAATGACCCCGGATGCCCTGCTGCACATCTTTGTCATCATTTTGTTCAGGGAGATATTACCAGTTACGATGCAGTGTATGCCTTTGGCAAAGGACTGGATGCCATTACCATCGAAATTGAGTCGGTGAATGTAGATGCATTAGAGCAACTGGAAAAGGAAGGCGTTCGGATCTATCCCACTCCTGCTGCCATCCGCATCATTAAAAATAAAATTGTTCAGAAACAGTTTTACAAAGACCATGGAATACCCAGTTCCGATTTTATGATTACACAAAACAGGGCCGAAGTAGAAGCCCTGCCGGATTTCTTACCCGCCGTGCACAAGATCGGCGAAGGTGGGTACGATGGCAAGGGTGTTCAGGTTTTAAATACGACAAACGACCTGGTGAATGCATTTGATGCTCCGGGAGTTTTGGAAAAGAAAGTAGCCATTCAGAAAGAAATTGCACTCATTGTAGCACAACATAACGACGGCAGTACAGCCATTTATCCTGCATCCGAAATGATGGTAAACCCCGTACTTAACCTGCTCGACTATCAGGTAAGCCCTGCACGGATTCCGGAGAAAGTGCTCTGGGTAGCAGAAGCGGTGGCCATCAAACTGGTAAAAGCCTTACAGAGTCCGGGCTTATTTGCCATTGAAATGTTCATCGACAACAAAGACGAGGTGTGGGTAAATGAAACGGCGCCACGTGTTCACAACAGCGGCCACCACACCATCGAAGCCAATCACTGCAGCCAGTACGATATGCTCTGGAGAATCATCCTTGGGTATCCGCTGGGAAACACAGCTCCGATTTTACCTGCTGCCATCATCAATATCATTGGTGCCGAAGGGCACAGCGGCCCGGCCCATTACGAAGGGCTGGAAGAGGTATTGAAGATCGACAATGCTTTTGTGCATCTGTATGGAAAAAAACAAACCAAGCCAGGCAGAAAAATGGGACATGTAACCGTCATGCATTCCAATTACCACGACCTGACACACAAAGCCAACAAGATCAAAAACCTGTTGCGGGTGGTTGCCGAAAGCAAATCCTAGCAGTTGTTATTATCGGCGCTTGATATTGATCGGTTTCAAAAAACCGATACCAATCAGGCTCTTGGACTGTAGCCCCGGAGCATCTTTGGTAGGACCAAATAAACGAACGTCGTCGTCGTAAATCAGGTCGAGCGTATAAGTGGCGGAAAAATATTTATTGATTTTGAATGAGAAGAGGTTGGTCATGAACAGGTCTACATTTTGCGGATCATGCTGGTAGTTGGAGAAAAGGTCCACCCTTCCCCTGTAGTTCACATTCTTTGCTATAACGGTATTGTAGTTTACATTCACGAATGCACCAATCTCATTAAAGGAACGGGCTCCTTTGGGCACCCCATATCCACCTTTTTCCGATAAGGTTTTGTTGGCCATTACAATCCACCTCGAAGTTAACGGAGACAGGAACACCGATAATTTGGCATCCGGCTTGTAATCGAACCCGGCCGACAAAATGAAATATCCGGGAGAAAGTAAGGATGAAGTATAGTTGCCCACATTATTGGAGTAGGTATAGCCATCAAAAAATTGTGTACGGAAATTGAACAGGGCCGTCAGAAACCATTTTCCCACGGTATCCATCTTATAACCATACTTGCTCAGGTAATCGAAACGGTCATCGTTTTTGCGGCTGCCCTGGCTGGTAGATTGTATATAACCCAGATTTATGTCTATATTATTATCCCAGCCATGCCGGTTTTTCTTGTAATAAATGAAATAATTAAAATAACCATTCACGGTGAGCGAAAAATTGTCGCCACCCGCCGCCCAGTTGCTCAGGGAACCCTGTGCGAGGTTAAAGCTCATGAGTCCCCCTCTTTTCCAGTTCCAGGTGGTAGAAGTGTCGTTGTCTTTCTTGATATTCCGGTTGGCCTCCCGCTTCAGGGCCGTTACCACATTGTCTTGCGCCAATACAACAGTTCCACAGCAAAGCAAAACCAGTAAGAGCAAGACCTTTACATTCATAATCACTACGTTTGGGGGGTACAAATATAGGAGAACCCGCTAATTTTTTCTAAACATTCGCTGACAAACTGGCATAAGTTCGCCGATTTGTTTACCTTTGACCTCCTAATATAAAGTGGATGGAATTGGTTGATTTTGGCAATAAAATACATGATGAACAGCGGCAGGGAGAGGCTTTCGGCACCATCCTGGCCAGTAACCCCAACAGTAAAAAATTCTATATAGAGAGTTATGGCTGTGCCATGAATTTTTCCGACAGTGAAGTGGTTGCTTCCATCCTGAATACAGAAGGATTTGGCTCCACAACCACCTTTGAAGAAGCGGACCTGATCCTGGTAAATACCTGTTCGATCCGGGAAAAGGCAGAACAGACGATCCGGAAGCGCCTTACAGAATTCAGAAAGGCCAAAAGAAACAAACCCGGAATGCTGATCGGTGTGTTGGGCTGTATGGCAGAACGGCTGAAATCGAACCTGCTGGAAGAAGAAAAACTGGTAGACCTGGTAATCGGGCCGGATGCTTACAGAACACTTCCTGATTTGATCAAAGAGGCTGAGGGCGGACAAAAGGGTGTGAACGTAATGCTGAGCAGAGACGAAACCTATGGAGATATTGCCCCGGTCAGGCTGAATACCAATGGCATCACCGCATTTGTATCCATTACCCGTGGTTGCAATAATATGTGCAGCTTTTGCGTGGTGCCTTTTACCAGGGGCCGTGAAAGAAGCAGAGACAGCCGGTCGATCATTTCCGAAGTAGAAACGCTCGTTAAAGACGGATACAAGGAAGTAACCCTGCTTGGCCAGAACGTAGACAGTTATTATTGGGTAGATGACAGTACGGGAACTGCTACCACATTTGCCCAGTTGTTGGAGCAGGTAGCCCAGGTAAGTCCGGATCTCTGGGTTCGGTTCAGTACCTCCCACCCCAAAGACATCACCGATGAAGTACTGCATACCATGGCCCGGTACGACAATATTTGCAAATGCATTCACTTACCGGTACAAAGTGGCAACAGTCGGGTGCTGCAACTGATGAACCGTACTTATACCCGTGAGTGGTATATGGCCAAGGTAGACCGCATCAGAACCCTGCTACCCGATTGCAGCATCACTTCCGACATCATCAGCGGTTTTTGCACGGAAACGGAGGAAGAACACCAGGATACCCTCAGTATCATGGAATACAGCAACTACGACATGAGTTATATGTATTTCTACAGCGAACGTCCGGGAACGCTGGCTGCCAGAAGATACCAGGATGATGTTCCGCTGGAAACAAAGAAGAGAAGGCTTCAGGAAGTAGTGGATATGCAGGGGGTACTGTCTAGAAAAAGCAATCTGAATGATATCGGAAAAACGTTTAAAGTACTGATTGAAAGCAGCAGCAGAAAAAGTGATGCAGACTGGCAGGGACGAACCAGCCAAAATAAAATCACGGTATTCCCCAAAACAGATGCAGACCTGAAACCAGGCAGCTATGTATGGGTTAAGATCAACGACTGTACCCGGGCCACCCTGCTGGGAAATATTGTAGACACTCCACAACATTAATATTCTATGGATTTACAAAGTATTAAAAACAGGTTTGGCATCATCGGCAATTCGCCGGCTTTGAACCATGCCCTCAACACAGCTGTTCAGGTGGCGGGAACGGACCTGACGGTTCTGATTGTTGGAGAAAGTGGTGTGGGAAAAGAGGTTTTTTCGCAGATCATTCATTCTTTGTCTGCCAGAAAGCACAACTCTTTTATTGCCGTAAACTGCGGAGCCATTCCGGAGGGTACTATCGACTCGGAATTGTTTGGTCACGAAAAGGGATCTTTTACCGGTGCCGTAGACAGCCGCAAGGGGTATTTTGAAACCGTTAGCGGCGGTACCATATTCATGGATGAGATCGGAGAAATGCCGCTGGGCACCCAGGCGCGTTTGCTTCGGGTGCTGGAAACCGGTGAATTCATTCGTGTTGGTTCCTCCAAAGTGCAGAAAACCGATGTTCGGGTGATTGCAGCCACCAACCGGGAACTGCTGGAATTCACCCAAAAAGGACGCTTCCGGGAAGACCTGTACTATCGTTTAAGCACCGTACCCATCCGGGTACCTTCACTACGCGACCGTAAGGAAGACATACTCCTGCTCTTTAGAAAATTTGCCGTTGATTTTGCTGAACGTTATAAAACTGCTCCGGTACAACTGGATGAAGAAGCCAAGCAAATGCTGATTCATTATCCATGGCCGGGAAATGTGCGTGAGCTCAAAAATATTGCTGAGCAGATTTCTGTGCTGAGTCCCAACCCGCAGATCAGTGGTAAAGAAATGCGTATATTTCTTCCGGAGAAAAAGGAAAACAGGTTCCCTGTTCTGGCAGCCGGACATGCCCCTTCGGGTGAGTTTGCCAATGAACGGGAAATTCTGTACAAACTCTTCTTCGATATGAAGAAGGATGTAACCGAATTGAAAAAAATGTTTCTTGAAATTCTGCAGAACCCTTCCCTGGCAGGTACTGCAGCCAATTACACCAAAGAATCCATCCTGAACGATTTTACCACCATTCCGGAGAACCCTGCGCCAGCGATTCCTGCTGGAACCGTGGTAAGCAGCCAGCCGAGCCTGTTGCCGGTAACACCTGCCAACCCGCATCCGGTGCTGCTCAGCAACGATGAAATTCAGCAACACGAAGAAATTGAGGAGTCGCTGAACATCATGGACAAGGAAAAAGAACTGATCATAAAAGCGCTGAAAAAACACAAGGGCAAACGCAAAGATGCATCCATGGATCTGGGCATCAGTGAAAGAACGCTTTACCGTAAACTAAAAGAATATGATATTGACGAATAAGAAATGGTACCTGGTACCCCTGCTCCTGTTATTGGTATTCGCCGGTTGCAGGGTCTATACTTTCAACGATGCCGTGATTCCCTCCGAAGTTAAAACAGTGAAGATCGGTTTCTTCGAAAACAGGGCCAGGTATGTAAACCCGCAACTGAGCCCCAAACTAACCGATAAGGTTCAAACCAAGATTACCTCACAAACCAAGCTGACCCGAACCAACAACGATGATGCGCATTACATCATCAATGGAACGATCACCAACTATGATCCGAGCCAGACCGTGGGTGTATCTGCACAACAAGCCAGCACCAACCGTTTAACGGTAACCGTTCACATAGTATTCAAGAAAACACTGGAAAACAAAGTGGAGGAATTTGATGTATCCCGCAGTTTTGATTATTCTGCCAATCTAAGCCTGCAGCAGGCCGAGGGACAATTACTGGATGAAGTGGTCAGAACCATTACCGATGAAATCTTCAACCGCATTTTCTCAAACTGGTAATCCAGTAGTATATTTGATTGTATGAAGTTTACGCAAGAAAAAGCATTGTACCACCTCACGGGCAAAACGGATATTGCCGAAATGAAAATGGATGCCATTGAGAAACTGGTAAATGAGTACCCGTTTTTTGCACCCGGGCAGTATTTATTTTCTGCTAAACTGAAAAAGGATGACCATCCGCTTGCAGTATCGCAGGCCATGAAAACCGCCTTGTTTTTTACCAATCCTTACTGGTTGCAATTCCAGCTGGACGCCCAGAAGGAAGCCCGTATAGACCAGGCACCGCAGGAAGTAGACACCAACCTGCTTCGTACCATTCGCGAAAAAGACCGGGAACTGGATGAGGTCATGAACCTGCCTCAGCTGGAAACCATCGTGGAAGAATCTAAAAAAGACCTCTCCATGCCGGAATTGCCCAATCCGGACATTGCCATTCCAACGGTGGAATCGGTGAAGGAAATGATGAAAGGAATCGACAGTTTCAACAAGCCGAGTACCATTGTACCGGTAATCCGTGAAACCGGTAACCCGGCTCAGGACACGCCAGCTGTACCCCAGCCAACCCCAAGGCCCTCTATCCCCGATGAACCCTTCATGCCGGTGTTCAGCACCATTGCTTCGGCAGAACCGGAAGAAGAATACAGTCAGGGCCCTGTAAGTAACTTTAAAACATTACCGGACCAGGATAAAAGCGATGCCAAAATTGCCAGCATCCTCTCCGGCCAGCTGGCCGAGTTCAAAAAGCCGGTAGAAAAGGATGCGGAGTTGGAAATTGTGCCGCCTCCTGAAAAACTGCATACAATCGACTATTTTGCCTCACAGGGGATCCAGATAGACCTGAGTAAGATTCCACAGGATAAGCTCACCACCAAACTGCGGAGATTTACCGATTGGCTGAAAGACATGAAAAACCACAGCCCTAACCCGGTAGACCTTGGTACCAGCCCGGAATCGGAAAAAGCAGTGGCGGAAACGGCGCTTGTTTCCAACGAATCCAGGGAAATTCTGACCGAAACCATGGCAGAGGTTTTGGCCAAACAGGGGCACATAGACAAGGCAATTCAGCTGTATATTAAATTAAGTTTCTCTAATCCTGAAAAAACCGCTTATTTTGCTGCCAAAATTCAACAATTAAAAGGTATTTAACATGATCATTCTGTTTTTGGTTCTGATAGTAATTGCAGCTGTTGCACTTGGTTTCATGGTTTTGGTACAAAACCCGAAAGGGGGTGGCTTAACCGGTAATGTGGGTGGAATCAGCAATCAGTTTATGGGTGTTAAGCAAACAACCGATGTTTTGGAAAAAGGAACCTGGTTATTTGCAGGCATTATTGCGCTGCTGGCTTTGTTCTCCACTTTCTTCCTGAAATCCGGGGCTGAAGATGTAGATAACTCCATGATCCAGAAGATCAACACCAATACCGCTGCTCCGGCTCCGGTACAGCAGGCCCCTGCCAATACCACTACCTTACCTGCCAAAGCAGATACAACCAAAAAATAACTCCACACGAGTATATCCAACCCTGTCTTCTTCCTAAAAGACAGGGTTTTTTATTTATTTTACCGAACATAATCGGGAACTTGCAGCATGAAGAAATCTTCAAAATCAACGAAAAAAAAAGGATTCAGTCCCTTTCTGATCATTGTTCTGTTTATTGTAATCATAGCGATTACAGGTGCATGGTTGTTCCTTGGGTCGGCTACCCGTTTCTCCGAAAAGAGCAGGATTGTAACCATTGGTAAAGACGCAACCAATAAAACGGATGTGCTGGCTGCCTTCAGCGAAGCCGGGATTCTGCGCTTTAATGGTCTGCTGGGCATTGCAGGCGCCCCTATCAATCTCTGGGACCAGCTAAAACCCGGTAAGTACGAAATCAAAAAAGGTCAGAGCATTGTTCAGATCGTCCGTATGTTGAAAAATGGCCGCTTTGCAGAAGTAAAGCTGGTGATTAACCGGGTGAGAACAAAAGCTGAATTGGCCAGACTGATTGGTAAAACCTTTCCCATCGATTCTGCGGACGCAATGCATTACATGGAATCGAATGATTCACTGAGCCAGTTCGGAACCGATACCAGCCTGCTTTTTACCAAAATTATCCCGAATACATACAGCTTTTATTATGATGCTCCGCTTGGCAAAATTTTCCGGAAGCTGACCAACGAAAGCAATGCGTTCTGGTTAAAAAACAACCGGATGCAAAAAGCGGCTGCATTACAATTAACGCCCGAACAAGTGTATACCCTGGCTTCCATTGTAGACGAGGAAACCAATTTTGAATCGGATAAATACAAAATTGCCAGCGTTTACATCAATCGCCTGAAAAAACAGATGCCCCTGCAGGCCTGCCCTACCATTAAATACGCCATGAACGATTTCACCATTACGCGTATTTACGAGAAGTACCTCACCAATCCTTCTCCTTACAACACATACAAGTACAGAGGCCTTCCTCCAGGACCCATTTGCACACCTGCACCAAAAACAATCGATATTGTACTGGATGCGCCAGCTACAGACTATATTTATTTTGTAGCAAAAAGCGATTTCAGCGGATACCATCATTTCAGCAACAACTATCCTGAGCACAACCGGTATGCCAATGAATACCAGAAAGCACTGGATGCATATATGTTAAAGAAACAGGAACAAAAAAAATAGCCTTTTGACAAAGCTCGAAAGAATCATCATTACCTGGCCACCTATTGCTTTTCTGATCAGAAAGAGCAAAGACATCACCGTTCCCGGATTTCAGGGGCTGCCTGTTTTTGATGTAGTCATGTTCTTTATCAAGCAGGTAAAAAAACTGGGAATCGATGAGCGGGCCGCAGCCATTGCCTTCAACCTGATCATGGCCCTTCCGGCTACCATGATTTTTCTTTTTTCGATCATTCCCTACTTTCCGGAATCCCTGAATATTAAAGCACAGATACTTTCACTTTTTAAAGACATCAGCCCCAGTTCCAATACCTACAAATTCATTGCCGGGGTAATCAATGATATGATGACCCGCAACGTGGGGGTATTTTCCTTTGGTTTTCTACTGGTTGTATTTTATGCATCCAATGCGATGATGGCATTCATCATCACCTTCGACAAATCGATCAAAGAAAAGAAAACGTACTTTATGCACCAGCGCTGGAGGGCCATCAAGCTCACCACGCTCATGATCATGCTGATCATTTCCTCCATGCTTGTACTGCTGGGGCAGGAACAGATTGCTTCCCTAATCCGGAAACTATTTAGCCTGAAGAAAAGCAACCTCTTGCCCTGGCTCAATTCCGTTCGATGGGTAGTCATCATTGCATTGTACTTTTACGGTATTGCCTTCATTTATAAGTTTGCTCCGTCGGTAGAGAAAAAATGGAAACTTTCATCACCGGGCACCATACTGGCTACAGTGCTGACCCTCTGTACCACGCTCCTGTTCTCCTACTGGGTAAATAATTTTGCTACTTACAACAAGGTATACGGCTCTATTGGAACAGTACTGATCCTAATGCTCCTGATATACATCAATGCGCTGATTCTACTGGTAGGTTTTGAACTGAATGTGAGCATTACCTATTTACTCAGGCATGCTGCTGAAAGAAAGGCAAAGGAGCAGGAAGAGAAAAAACATTCCTCCGGAAAAGTACATCCTGCCCATCACTGATCCGGCAGGCAACAATACACATCGCTACTGATCCAGCCCCCAGGCAGCTTTCAGGGTTTCTCCATCCGGATGACTGATAACAGGCTGCCCGTAGTGTCCTGCATTCTTTTTTTGGCGGTAGGCTTCATAAATGGTTACTGCGCAGGCCACGGAAATATTCAGGCTTTGAATCATACCCACCTGAGGAATAATAAAGTTTCCGTCCGACAACCGGATGGCTTCCTCGCTAACCCCTTCCCGTTCATTACCAAAGACCAGGGCCACCCGACCGGTAAAGTCGAGGTCGTACACACTTACGGAATCCACCCCCAGATGAGTTGTATAGATCCGGTCGTATTTTTTTCTGAGCTCCGAAAAGCAGGCTGCTGTATCACCAAATTGATGAACAGTAAGCCATTTGGCTGCGCTGCTGCTGCTCCTTACACCAAAATACTTGTGCGGAGGAATCAGGGTATTCAATACATAAATATCCTGAATACCCACGGCATCACAGGTTCTCATAACGGCAGATATATTATGCGGGTCAAATACATTCTCCATTACTACGGTCAAATTGCCCTGCCTGTTCTGTAAAACGGATTCTATCCGGTGCTTTCTTTCGGGTGTCATAAAAGGATACCAACTGGTTTGTATATTGCCGCAACGGGCATTTCAGCAGGCCAAAATTGCATATTACTTACGAATTTTTGCTATATTTTTGTTTTTGTACCCGTTTAAGCGTCCCTATGACAACAAAAGTTATCCGTGCAGAGCACTTGCTCTGGATGGCTCCCGTGCTATTTGTATGCATGATCTATATCAGTTCGTCACTGGATAAGATGATGGTCTATTACCTGGGCGAGTATTTTATGATCAGCTACAGCTTTATTACAGGCTTCTTTTTGATTGCACTACTGATTCCCTTTCTGCTCCATATTTTATTGCGCCGGATCGGCTTGCGCAACCAGATGATTAGCTGGATGCATATCCTGCTGAGTATTTTTATGGCTGTCGCAATCAGTTTTATCTTCAATAAAAATCTTCCTGTTAATGTGAACTGGAGATACCATGTGGGAGAACTCGGCTCATTCCATACCTGGGAATATTACAACTCCATGGGATTGCTGTTTGTTCGTTTCTTTTTACTACTCCAGATACTGTTCAGTGTATATGGACTTACAACACTTGGCATATACTATATTACCCGGATCAGCCGCCATAATACAGCAGTTGAAAACAATTCATACGAAGACTCAGCTGCAGAATACCCGCAGCAAATGATTGCCTGATTATTTATTCATGGGCTTTCCCCATGGCAGCCAGTTTCATCTTATGTGCAGTTTCTGCTCCAACATAGCGGTCTATTCTTTTTTCGAGCAGGTAAATCACCGGGGTTAATACAATGGCCATAGTAAATTTATACATATAGTTCACCAGGCAGATCGCCAGCACCAGTTGCCAGCTCCAGCCGCTGCCGATCTTAAAGGCTATAAACAAGACTACAAAACTATCTACCAATTGTGATACAAAAGTAGAACCGGTTGCCCTCAGCCATACCCATTTTTGACCGGTCATTTTTTTAATTTTATGAAAGACCATCACATCCACAATCTGGCTTACCAGAAATGCAGTAAGGCTTCCGACAATGATCCACATACCCTGACCAAATATACCTCCAAATGCCAGCTGCATGTCAGGAATACCCTCCTGTTGTCTGGATCCTATCCAGAAATCAGCCGGGGGTGTTTCCATAGCGGCATAAAACATAATGAACGCATAAGAGATCAATATTACCGCTGTATAACTGATCCTTCTTACTGCTTTCGGACCAAAATATTCATTTACAATATCGGTAATCACAAACTCGAGTGGCCAGAGCAAAACCCCGCAGGTAAGGTTGAATGCCAGACCCGACTGACCGAAAATGGTAAAATTAAAAGGAGCAATTCCCAGTAATTTCTCCAGGGAAAATATCTTGCCGCCAATACATTCGGCAATCAGGGCATTGGCCACAAAGAAGGCAGTGATTCCCAGAAACAATTTGGTAGGCTTGTCTTTCAGTATATTGGTAATCATGCAGGCAGTATGAGGTTAAAATACAGTTGAAGCAGCAATATCGCCAGGTTGGTCAGGGCCAGCCACAGCGGCAGGCGCACCGGAGCCCTGGCTACTAACAGCGCACCATACCAAATGTTCACTACCAGGTTCTGTATGGGTGCTACCATCCATCCCAACACCACAATCATCTGACGGATATCGGGCTGTGGAATGAAGTTATGAGTACGTTGAATAACCAGGCAAAGCAGGAAACAAATATTGCAGATAAATGCCAGCCTGGAGGCAAAGAGAAGTGGTTTCATACCCTAAAGATATACTTTTGACCTTTTTCCTTAGGTTTGCTACTCTTAAAATATGATATGAACCGCATCAACTGGAAAGCTTTCATTCCCCATGTAACAGCAATTGCTGTATTCCTCATCGTTGCACTTGTTTACTGTAAACCGGCTTTAGAAGGAAAAGTACTTCAACAGCATGATGTTACCCAGTGGAAGGGAATGGCCCAAAATTCCTTTCAATACAAGGAAAAGCACGGACATTTTCCGCTCTGGACCAACGGTATGTTCAGCGGCATGCCCGCCTACCAGATCACCGGAATCGGAGACAACCCGATTTCAGTGGGATACATCGGTCACATATTGAACCTGGGACTACCTAAGCCTGCAGGGGTATTTTTTCTGGCCTGCCTTTGCTTTTATTTCCTTACACAGGTACTTCGGGTGAACCCCTATATCGGGATCGTGGGTGCACTGGGTTATGCGTATGCAACCTACAACCCCATCATTCTTGCAGCAGGTCATGATACCAAAATGAATGCGATTGCCTATCTGCCCTTCATCATTGGTTCACTCCTGCTGATCTATGAGCGCAAATACATCTGGGGAGCAGCATTAACCGCACTGAGCACCGCTTTATTGCTCGGGGCTAATCACCTTCAGATCACTTATTATGCCGTACTGATCATCCTGATCATGAGTATTGCATTTGCCATCAGTCAGATTGCAGCAAAAGATTACAAACACCTGATTCGGTCTGCAGGTATTGCGGTGATTGCCGGATTACTGGGTATCCTCGTTAATGCCACTACTTTGTTTACTACCTATGAATATTCCAAGCGAACCATTCGCGGTGGAAGCGTTCTGGCAGATGGCAAAACCAGTGCAACCAAAACCGGACTCAGTACAGACTATGCACTCAGTTACAGTGTGTATAAAACAGAACCCCTGGTGATGATGTTTCCCCGTGCCTATGGTGGAAGCAGCAACAATATGGAAATAGCCGAGGAGAAGTCCAAAGCGCTGGAAGCCCTGCAGCAAATGCCGCAGCAACTGGCACAGCAACTTCAGGGGGCCATGCAGTTTTACTGGGGTGGCATCGATGGAGTTGGAACTTCCGGCCCACCCTATGCAGGCGCCGTCATCTGTTTCCTGGCCCTGATTGGTTTTGTAGTAGTGGATAAAAAATATACCTACTGGATTGCAGCTGCAGCTGGTCTTACCATACTCATGAGTTGGGGCAAATATTTTGAAGGATTTAACCTGGCCATGCTGCAATTCCTTCCTTTCTATAACAAATTCAGGGCACCCAGCATGATTCTGGTGGTACCTACTTTTCTCTTTGCCATGCTGGCTACCCTGGCATTGCAAAAAATGATTACGGAACAAAACAAGGAGCTGCTCTGGAAGCAATACAAAAAAGGGTTGCTGGTTGTGGCCGGCGTTTTTGCCATTGCCTTACTGGTTTACTTTAGCTCCGATTTCAGTTCAGAAGTAGACCGCAACCTGATGCAACAGGTGAATTCCATCCCCGATGCTACGCAGCGGGAATCAATTCTAACTCCTGTGAAACAATTTATAACCGGATTACAGGAGGATCGCAAGAGCCTGTTTCTGGGCGACCTGCTGCGCACATTCCTGTTTTGTGCAGTTGCTGCAGGAGCCTTGTACGCCAGCATCAAAACAAAAATCAATTCCCTTGCCGTAATTGCCGTGATTGGTGTATTTGCCCTGATTGATGTATTTTCCATCAACAGCAAATACCTGAACAGCAGCAATTATCAGGATGTAGCCGAGTACGAAGGAAACTTTACCCCTTCTCCTGCCGATACGCAAATTCTACAGGATACCGGCTATTACCGGGTACTGAATTTATCACAGGGCATCTCCAGCGCTTTTAACGGAGGCGCACTCACGGCCTATTTTCATAAATCCATTGGCGGATATCATCCTGCCAAACTGAGCATATATCAGGATCTGATAGAAAGACAGTTGTACAATTTCCCCAACTGTTTACCAGTGCTGAATATGCTCAATACCAAGTACCTGATCATGCCCGATCAACAAACCGGCCAGCCTGTGGTGCAACAGAATACCAATGCCCTGGGAGCTGCCTGGTTTGTAAAAGGCATCCGTTTCGAAAAAGGACCAGCGGAAGTGATGAACGCGCTCACCTATTTCTATCCAAAGGATACAGCTGTTGTTGAAGAAAAATATAAAAACCAAATTCCTGCGGACCTGTCTACAGACAGCAGTGCAAACATTGCGCTGGTATACAACGATAACGACCAGGTTGTTTACAACAGTACATCTTCCGCAACACAGTTTGCCGTATTCAGCGAAGTATTTTACGACGCAGGATGGATTGCCACCATCGATGGTAAGGAAGCTCCAATCATACAGACCAACTATGTGTTGCGAGGACTGGTAGTACCTGCCGGAAAGCACCGGATCGAATTCAATTTTATGCCGGCCTCTTATAAAACCGGGAATATGGCCGCAACCGTTTCATCCGCAGTCATCTGGCTCTTGCTGATTCTTGCGGTTGCAGGTAACTTCCGAAAAAACAAAACTGCATAAGATGGATCAACCGGTAGTACTGGGCATTGTTTCATATAAGGTATTTCCGGCGCAGATGGGTGGGCAGAAATATATTGTTGACTATTACAACGAACTGTCTAAGCATATCAAAATAGTATTGGCTGTTTCCAAAGACAACCAGGCAGACCAATATGCGAATTACAAAATACTGCCCTTTCTCTTCAGCCATTGGTATGGCTGGCTGAACCTGATCCATGTATTCAGGCTATCCAAAATCATCCAACGCGAAAAAGTGAATGTGATTATGATCGACCATTCCTATTTCGGCTGGCTGGGATGGCTGCTGAAAAAAATGACCGGTAAAAAACTGGCCATCAAATCTGCCAATATAGAGTACCAGCGTTTTCGCGATATGCATCGCCCGGGATGGCGTATTTACAGGCGCTACGAGGGTTGGGCACACCGACACGCAGACATTAATTTCTTTATTTCTTCCGAAGAAAAAGCGCTGGCCATTCAGAAATGGAACCTTATCCCGGCTACCTGCTTTATACTCCCCTATGGCACCAAAACAACCAGCCGGATAAACAGGGAAGAAAGGCTTAATTGCAGACGATTGATTTTGAAAGAAAACAACCTGAGTCCCAACACCAAACTGTTTTTCTTTAACGGCTCACTGGATTATCTGCCCAATACTGATGCACTTTATGTAATTGTACAGGAACTCCTGCATAGAATGGAATCCTCACATATCCCTTTCTGTATTTTTATTTGCGGCAGCAATATTTCCGAAGCCTGGGCACAGGTACTGCAAAAGACCCCCAATATTATTTACAAAGGTTTTGTAGCAGACATCAACCGATATTACCAGGGAACCGATTGCCTGATTTGCCCGGTTACATTGGGAACCGGAGTAAAAACAAAACTGGTGGAAGCCCTGGCTCAGGGTCAGGCGGTGATTGCCTGTAAAAAAAGCGGCGCCGGGCTGAACCTTCCTGAACTGCACAAACAACTAACCCTGGTAAACGATTACGACTGGAATGCATTTGCAGAAGCCATGCTGAACCTGGACATTCATGAACCCGTACGCACACCGGACACCTTTTATGAGCGATTCAACTGGCCGGCGATCGTTGAGGAATCCATTTTATCTTTGCAAAAATGAGCCAAACCGGAACCGATATTTCTGTTGTGATCTGTACCTATAACAGGGCAGACTATATTGGAGAAGCCATGAGCAGCCTCTATACGCAGACGCTTGCTAAAAACCGCTTTGAAGTGATCCTGGTCAACAACAATTCCACCGACCACACAGCAACAGTGTGTAAAGACTTCATCGAAGCACATCCGGATGCCTCCTTCACCTATCTGGAAGAAAACAGACAGGGGGCTTCATTTGCCCGCAATACCGGAGCCGCCATTGCCCGTTCTCCCCTGCTTTGCTTTATGGACGATGACGCAGTTGCTGCGTCGGATTACCTGGAAAAGATCGTTGTATTTTTTGAACAACATCCCGATGCCGGTGGACTGGGAGGCAGAATCATTCCCCGTTATATTCCCGGAGAGCCCAAATGGATGAGCCATTTTGTTTCATCACTCGTGGGTAATTTTGACTACAGTAAAACGGTAACGGTATTCAGTCCCAATAAATATCCACTGGAGTCGAATATGATCATCAGAAAAGCCGACTTTGATGCAGTGAACGGATTCAACACCGCACTGCCCGGCGTAAAAGGCACATTGCGGATTGGCGGGGAAGGCAAGGAATTCTTTTTGAAACTAAAAGCCCTGGGCAGGGTTATATATTACGATCCGGCTATTCGGGTGGAACATGTGGTCGAAACCAGGAAGCTTACACCGGAATATATGTACCGGGTGGCCAGTGGTATTGGCAGAGGCGAAATGGTTCGCACAAAGGCCATCGGCCAATGGAGTTATTTAAAAAAAATTGCAGAATATATTTTTAAACTGGGAGCGGCTTTTATACTGGCGGCAGGCTATTTGCTGCAGGGTTATCCGGCCAGGATGAAGCCGGTTATTCAATTCAGGATTGATGCACTGAAAGGTTTGCTCAATCATTAATACAATTGTATGAATTTATATCATTATATCGTAGACAGAAAAATCAAAGGAACGCTTACCCGTTTGTTCGGAATCAAATTCCGTCATCCATCCGAAACATCCAAGGTGCGGAGGTGGGTACTTCCCTACTGCATCGGCAAGGGATGTGATATTGGCTTTGGCGGCGACAAGGTGGTAAAGACCAACTGCGATGGAATTGATTTTCCGCAACCCTATGCCTTTGCGGGTAAAGACAAAGTGGATATCCCCTGCGATGTAATCAAGGGGGAAATTCCGGTGCCTGATAACACGTACGATTATGTGTACACCAGCCACCTGATCGAAGATTTCTCAGACACCACAGATGCTCTGCGGAAATTCATCCGCATCCTGAAAAACAACGGAACCCTGATCCTGGTTTTTCCGGATCAGCCCAAATACGAAGTATACTGCCGCAACATTGGTCAACCTATGAATCCATATCATATACATGCAGATATGGGATACCAGTTCATGCTGCAGCGATTGAATGAAGTTCCCGGCATACGCTACCAGGAACTTTTTAAAAGTAATTGTAACATCGACTACAATGTAGTGATGGTGCTTAAAGTTGAGAAAGTTGCTGCTTAAAATGTTTGCTGAAAAAAAGTAACTGGTATTGCACCGCATTACTCCAGTACATCCAGTCGTGATTTCCCGGACGTTCTGTATAGTCGTGCGGAATCTTTAAACGAAGCATTTTTTCATGCACCATTCTGCTCATGGGCAGAATACGATCTTCCGTACCGCAGTCGACCATGATAGCAAGCGGCTCAACGGGTTTTTGATCTATCACATTCAGCACACTCCAGTCGTTCCAGTATTTTTGATTGGTCAGGGTATCACCCAGCCGATATTCTACTTCATATCCTTTACGGATAACGGTAACATGCAAGGCTCCGCTCATGCTTCCGCAGGCGCTGAAACGGTCCGCATGACGGAATCCTAAAAACAATCCGCCGTGACCACCCATACTCAACCCGGTAATGGCACGTGCCTTCCGATCGGCAATGGTTTTGTAACGAGCATCGATAAATGCAGGAACCTCTGTACCCACAAAAGTTTCATAGCGATAACTACTATCAATCGGGCTGTCGAAATACCAGCTACCTTTTGCACCGTCCGGACATACAATAATCAATTGCAGCTCATCTGCCATTTGCTGCAGTTGCGGAACCCGGAGTATCCAGTTATTATACCTTCCGCCGAAACCATGCAGGAGATAGACCACCGGAAAACGCTGTTCACCTGCAGCATATGCATTAGGTTTGATCACCACCGTTTTAATGGATTTCTTCATGGAAGTGCTCTGGATGGATACCGTGTCTACAACAGCTGCGCTGATGGCATTGCTGAATACCATCAGCAACAACCATATGGATAGTTTTTTCATATTATTCATTATTGAGGCTTTCTGCAAACCAGTTTTTAAAGAACAGCAGCTGATAGTCGATGCTGTTGCCCCAGTAGGCCCTGTTGTGTGCCCCGGGACGCTCTGTATAATCGTGTGCTATCTTTTTAGCCATCAGCTTTTCGTGCAAAGCCCTGTTCACAGGCAAAAAGAAATCATCCAGTCCACAATCAAAAATCAGTTTCAGTTCGCCGTTGTTCAGGGAATCCACCAGGTTCATCACGGTATGATTGTTCCAGTTATCCGGGTAACTGTCTTTAGAACCCAGCACTTTGGGCAGATCCCAGTTTTTGGGGAATGGACGAAAATCCACACCACCGCAGATGCTTCCTGCAGTGCCAAACACCGATTTGTTGCGTATGGCAAGGTAATAGGCTCCATGTCCGCCCATACTCAGCCCGGTAATGGCCCGGAATCCGCGATGGGCTCTGGTTGTATAATTGGCATCAATATGCGGCACCAGTTCACGAATCATGAAAGTTTCATAGCGATAGCTGCTGTCTACCGGGCTATCGAAATACCAGCTCCCAAACCCGCCATCGGGCAATACGAGCATCAGTTTCATTTCATTGGCTCTTTGCTGCAGCTGGGGTGCATCATTCAGCCATTGCCGATGATTGCCGGAATATCCGTGGAGCAGGTATACTACCGGTAAACGGGCTGTATCCCGCTGATCCGGCTGTATGACCAGTACTTTAACCGGCTTGTTCATGCTTTTGCTGAACACAGACAGGGTGTCGATGGAAGCCCCTGCAGAAAATACTAAAAAAAGAAGACAGAAAGTGAAGAACCATTTTCGCATACGCAACATTTAATAGTGTAAAATACAAAATGCCACCCATTCCTCATGGGTGGCATTGAACATATTTACAGGAAAGCCTATTTACCTTTTTGCATGGCGTTTTGCATAGGGTTCACGCCGGTAGACTGGCCCCGTCCTCTTCCTGCTCCTGTTTTAAAGAGACTGAAATTGCTGGGGGTTACCGTTCCTGAAGGCCAGGTGTTGTTGGCTTCATTGATGTCTGCTGTTTCTCTCAAAGGATCCAGCTGAATCTTAACGGCTTTCTTACTGGTCATGAACAGCTTGGTTACCTTGTTTTCGTTCTTTCTCCAGATTTGTGCCGGAATACGCTCGGTTTCCCTGGTTCCGTCTTCGAAAGTAAACTCTACAATTAATGGCATTACCAAACCACCTTTATTTAAGAAAGTAATTTCATAGAGATTTGTATTCGCATACTTGGTTCTTTCTTCCGCAGTAGCAGCGACCATACTTCCTGCAAAAGAAGGGACAGGATATTTAACGGTAGAATCGTATGGTTCCAGCCCCCTGGTATATCTCCAGTAGAAATCTCTTAATGTAGTATCCACGTCTGTAAGGAACAGAATGCTCTTATCGTTTCTGTTGCGGATCTTGGAGATGTCATCAAATGCATTTGCACCGCTGAACAAAGGCTTGTCCAGTCCGCGCATCTGTGGCGCTCTTCCAGCTCCATCTGCACCAACAACAGCTGAAGGATTGGTATCCATAACAGCATATTTAACCGTGTCTATGGCAATATCACAAGGTTCAATGCCATAGAACCATCCTCTCCAGAACCAGTCGAGGTCTTCTGCGCTGGCATCTTCCATCGTGCGGAAGAGGTCTGCAGGGGTCGGATGCTTGAATGCCCATCTTCTGGCATATTCTCTGAACGCATAATCGAACAGTTCTCTGCCCATGATGGTTTCACGCAGGATATTCAATCCTGTAGCAGGCTTGGAATATGCATTTGGCCCAAACTGAATGATATTTTCACTGTTGGTCATGATCGGCTCCAGCTGATCTTTGGGCAACTTCATGTAATCGGTAATTGCCCAGGCTGGCCCGCGACGGGAAGGATATTTGTTATCGAACAGTTCTTCGGTAAGGTATTGAACAAAAGTGTTCAGGCCTTCGTCCATCCAGCTCCACTGGCGCTCATCACTGTTCACGATCATTGGGAAGAAATTGTGTCCCACTTCGTGGATAATTACACCCAGCATACCATACTTGGTAGCCTCGCTGTATGAGCCGTCTTTATTGGTTCTTCCGTTATTGAAACAGATCATCGGATATTCCATACCATTGGAAGCTTCAATGCTCTGTGCAACAGGATACGGATAAGGAATAGAGAACTTGGAATAGGTTTTGATGGTATGCGCTACGGCCTTGGTAGAATACTTACGATACAGACCATAAGCTTCTTTAGGATAGCCACTCATACACATGATCTTCTTGCCCTCTACATATGCAGGCATAGCGTCCCAAATGTATCTGCGACTGGAAGTCCAGGCAAAATCACGTACGTTCTCTGCCTTAAACAACCAGGTTTTCTTTTGTGTACTCTTGTTTTTTTCTGCTTTCAGTGCTTCATCCAGTGTAGCAATTTCTACCGGCTCCCTGGCTGTTTGGGCCTGGTTCCAGCGGGCCATCTGTGCAGGAGACAAAACCTGTGCATAGTTCTGACAAACACCGGTTCCCAATACAATATGATCGGACGGAACACTGATCTGCACATTGTAATTACCGAATACCAGGGCAAATTCTCCCCTGCCGGTAAACTGCTGATTCTGCCATCCCTGGAAATCGCTGTATACACACAAACGGGGAAACCACTGTGCCATGGTAAAGAGGTTGTTTCCATCTTCCAGTGTTTCAAATCCGCCACGTCCGCCAAAAGTCATGCGATCCGGAATTTTGTAGCTCCAATCGATATTAAAAACAAATTTCTGTCCTGGCTTTAAAGCTGCAGGCAGTTCTACACGCATCATCGTCTTGTTGATGGTATATTTTAAAGCCTTGCCGGTAGCATCGGTGATTTTGGAAATAATATGGCCATATCCGTTGTCGGTCTTGGACGCGGCCAGGTTATCGAGTGAACGGGTAGTTACCTGACGTCCGAGGTAGGACGCATCCTGGTAATTGGCATTGTTGACGGTGCTGTGTTCATTTTCATCCAACTGTAACCAGAGGTAGGTTAATACATCGGGAGAATTGTTGAAGTAAGTGATGGTCTCACTTCCTTTCAGTTTCAGATTGGCCTCATCCATTTCGCACTTGATATCATAATCAGCACGCTGTTGCCAGTATTTGGGGCCCGGGGCTCCACTGGCAGTCCGGTATTCGTTGGGTGTAGGCAAAATGGTTCCCAACTGCTCAAATTTGTTTCCGTGATTGGAAGTGGGGTTGTTCATGATGTTCTGGCCCCGGGCGGTTACCGCGAGTCCGGACATCAATAAAAGCACCGCTAGTTTTTGCATTTTTTTCAATTTAATGATAGAGAGGAAATCTTTCAACAGCCATTTCTAAAGCAAGTGCAAAAGCAACAGCTGAAACATACAGCATGTATTCTCTGCGGTTCACTTTAAACAGCGTAACGAAAATAAGGGTTATCAATAATATTCCAAGAACGATCAGTAATTGTCCTGCTTCCAGGCCAAGGTTGAATGCCAGCAGCTGCATCACAATGGATTCGTCTTTGCCCATCAGGCTTTTCAGGTAATTGCTGAATCCCAGGCCATGTACCAGTCCAAAAAACAGGGCGAAGTAGTAAATCAGCGGAAATTTAGCCTTGAAATTGAATTTTTTCACAAACACATTGCTAAAAGCAGTAATAACTATAGTAACCGGAATCAGAAATTCGATCCAGGACATAGAATAATTGATGAGATCAAAAACACTCAATGCAAGAGTAATGGAGTGTCCGATGGTAAAAGCGGTTACCAACACCAGCAGTTTTTTCCAGTCGGCAAACTGGTATCTGATACAAAGTGCCACAATAAAAAGGATATGATCAATCCCTTTCAGGTCGGCAATATGCTCGTACCCTAACTTAAAATACAGTCCGAAATCATTCATAAGCAGAAAGTTAAATTAATTCCGACATTTGTGTCTGAAAAAAATTGTTGGCTAAATGGCAAATACGATGGTTCAATGGTTGATTACGGCTTCCCTAGCTCTATTCCACCCTTTTTTTGTATCTGTAATAGACATTAACCACAACGAAAAAGAAGCTACTGCAGAAATCAGTGTGCGGATTTTTACCGATGACCTGGAAAAAACCCTTCAGAAATACAGTAAAGCCAAGATCGATCTGATACAACCGGCCAACAAAGAACTGGTCAACCAGCAACTGAACACATACATCAACAACACGCTGCACCTGAAGATCAATGGCATGCCTGTAAAACCCCAATACCTGGGGTACGAAATCATCAAAGAAAGTACCTGGGCCTATTTTGAGGTCAGCGGAATCAAAGACCTCAAAAAACTGGATGTGGACTGCAGCGTACTCTACGATTTAGAGAACACTCAGATCAATATTTTTCACGTAAAAAGCAAGGGACAGGATAAAAGCTATAAGCTGGATTATCCCAAAAGAGTAACCGGATTTGAATTCTGATTTATTAGACCGGATTCAGGTTCATTCATCTTCATCTGCGGCAGGCTGATTGGTCGTAACCAGCACTTTATCTACCCGGTGATTGTCCATATCGATGATCTCGAACCGGAAGGTTTCCCAATTCAGCACATCGCCGGTTTTGGGGATACGCTCCAAATGATGAATGATAAACCCGGCAAGGGTGTTGAAGTCCTGTTCCCATTTTTCCATCCATTCCGTTTTATCGAAATGACTGAGAAAATCGTAGAAAGGAATTTGTGCATCCACCAGAAAGGACCCATCCTCCCGTTCAATGATTTCATAATCCTCGTCTTCTTCCTGCGGTATATCGCCCACAATGGCTTCGAGGATATCATTCAGGGTCATCAAACCCTGCACACTTCCGTATTCATCTACAATAAAACACTGGTGAATTTTAGTTTGCTTGAATTTTTCCAATACCTGATAAGCGCTGTTGTTCTCCGGAACATACATGGCTTTTTTCATGATGGAAAAAATGGTATCCGTAGCTTCACCGGTAAACAGATCTTTAATAGAAACAACTCCTTTAATGTGATCTACATCGTCTTCACAAACCGGATAAACAGAGTGCACCATGTCTTTTAGGCCGGCCCTGACCTCCGCAATTGTTTTATTACCGTCGATCCATTCTATATCGCTCCGGTGGGTCATTAATGACGTAATGTTTCTATCGCTGAGGTGAAATACCCTTTCAATGATTTCCTGCTCTGCTTCCTCAATGGTTCCCTGCTCTGTACCTTCACTGATGATGGCTTTGATTTCCTCTTCCGTAACCTGTGTTTCGTTGGCTTTAATATGAAGCAGACGCACAATCAGATTGGAAGACTTACTCAGCAGCCAGATGAGGGGATGCGTAAGCCTGCTCAACAATCCCATTGGGGCAGCTGCAGACTTGGCAATTCCTTCCGGATTGCTCAGGCCGATGCGTTTGGGGACCAGTTCGCCCAAAACCAGCGATAAATAAGTGATGATGAATACAATGATGGTTGTTGCAATCGTACCGCTGTACTCTTCCGGCGTACCCAAACCGGCAAACCATTTCGCCAGCGGTTCTTTAAAGCTCTCTCCGGAGAATATACCCGTTAAAACACCAATGAGCGTGATTCCGATTTGTACCGTAGACAAAAATGTATCCGGATGAGTAGCCAGTTTCAGCGCCCTGGCCGCTTCTGTGTCTCCTTTTGCAGCCTGACCTTCCAGCCTGGCTTTTCTTGCAGACACAAGCGCAATTTCGGCCATGGAAAACAAGCCGTTCAGGATTATTAAGAAAAGTATTAGAAAAACCTCCGTCATTTATGTAAAAATAGGTAAAAAAGGGCAGTCTATTCTATGATGCCCGCACGACGAATATAGAAACGGGCTGTTAGCCAGCCAATACTTGCTCCCAATATGGTACCACCCAAAATATCGCTCGGATAATGTACACCAACATAAACCTGACCGTAAGCAATTACAGCAGCCCAAACCAGGAATGCATATTTCCATTTTCCAATTAGTTTACCCAATGTGAGAAACACATATACGGCAAAACCAAAATGGTTGGTTGCATGCGAAGAAGTAAAACTATACCCGCCGGAACAACCGTTCAGGATCAGCCTCACCTGGCTCATCAGGATGGGATCCCTGCAGGGGCGTGGCCTTTCAAAAAAAGGTTTGACCCAACTGCTGCTGATCTGATCTGTTAAAATGAGCGTGATTACAGCAAAGAGTATCCAGGAGAATGCCTTGCTTTTAAAATTCTGAATGGCAAATACAACCAGAAACAGGTAAAGTGGCACCCAGGCATTGCCTTCACGGAACCAGGGATACACCATATCCAGAAAGGGATGGGTATACACAGTATTGATTTTCAGAAACAACACAGTGTCGATTTCCCTGATCCAATTCCAGGTATTTTGCCAGAAAGTATTCAGCAATATTGCAGCGGTCATGGCGCAAATTTAATAATTAAAGCTGGTCAACAGCCTTGTACGCACAATCTTGCACCAATCCACCCTCTCTGCCTGCTAGCGGTCTTTGCGGATCAGGTGTTTGCGGATTTGCTCCTGCCAGATAGCATACCCTGCTGCATTCATGTGCAGGCTGTCTTTCAGGAAAATATGAGGCAATGGTTTGCCATCTTTCCCCAACATCACATCCCATACATTTATAAACGAAGTTTTGGGCTGTACGCTCAGGTATTGCTGAATGGCGGCATTGGCTTCAATGGCTTTTTCCCGGTGCTTTGCCCTGGAAGGACTGGGTTTGATAGAAATATAGGAAATGGGCACTTTCGGCAATTGCTGCCTGATCTTTGTGAACAATTCTCTGAACCGGTTTACCACCATGGCTGCCGTTACCGTATCGGAAGAAGCAAAATCATTCTCACCGCAATAAATCATGATCTGACGTGGACGATAGGGTATGATGATCTGATCTGTATACCGGATGATGTCTGGAAGGGAAGATCCGCCCACTCCCCTGTTTAAAATAGTATAACCCGGAAAATAACTTTGATAATCTTTCCACAACCGAAAGGAAGAGCTGCCGACAAAGAGGATAGGATTTTTCCCGGGCGGGTTGATACTGTCTACCCGCTCATAAGCCCTGATTTCATCTATAAAAGGCTGCGCATGGCTACTTGCTGCAAATACCAGTAATGCTAAAACAAAACAGATTTTTTTCATTTTGAAATATCTATAAGGTAAAGAATTGTTGTTGGTTATAAGACTATTTATTTCTTCAGCCACGGACTTGAGAATCCAAGTTTCTTTAATCCGGTCTTAATTTCGGGGCAACTCATGAACAGATTCCAAAGCAGTCCGCTTCGATGGTTTTCCATCATCACTACAATAGGACCCTGGTCAATGGCCAGATACCTTGTTGGAAACCAGTTGGCCTGAATACTGAAGGCATCATAAAATCCATAAGGTCCCCAAAGTTGCCGGTTCATGTTATTGTACCAGTGCTTCATAGCAGCCATCGACTGAACCGGTGTATACGGAAAAGAAGACAATGCAGCTGTAGGAGCAATTACACCCAGATCCCGTTGTTCATCCGGTGCATGACCTGCATAGCCTTTTACGGAATAACTCGAAGTAAGCCCCCAGCTATTGACGCCATACCCTTTAAACTGCTTGGGATTGCTTACACACCATTGGTAATTGATCAGCGCCTGATTTTGGTTTTCCTGCCAGTAATCCGCATAGCGGTCTTTCAATCCGCGGGGATCCAGCCCCAGGTAGGAATAATGTGCCCAGAATAAAGGACCTCCGTTCTGCACGTCTCCCTGGTGGTGCATTTGCAGCGGGTATCCAAATTTTTCAGAAGGCTTTTGAATCTTCCCGTTTTCTGCCCAGCCCTGGTGGTACACTTCTGCAGGAACACCATGTGTAGGTGAAGCTGCCGCCAGTACATACATGATCAGGCATTCATTGTATCCATGAACAGCAAAGTTCATTTTCCATCCGTTGTTCGGGCTCCAGTGCCAGTAAAGGGAATTGGTTCCGTTCCTGTACCAGTCGAAATCAACCTCTCTCCATAGTTGGTCTGCCCTGGCAGCAATCTTCTTCTCCCTTGCATTTCCCTTTTCAAAGTATTGCCTTACGCAGAGCAGGGCCTGTATCATAAATGAGGATTCTACCAGGTCTCCTCCATCATCGAACTTACTAAAGGGTTTTACCTTACCGGTTTTCCCATTCCACCAATGGGGCCAGGCTCCATGAAACCGATCGGCAGTTTCCAGAAATTGTAATACTTTCTCCAGCCTTTCCACACCCTGCAATCGGGTAATATAGCCCCGTTCAATACCTACCAGTATCCCCATTACACCAAATCCGCCACCCCCGCTGGTTACCACATCCTGATCGTGCTCAGGGTATATATTATCTGTATGAATGCGCTCTCTTGCAAGACCACTGTTGGGCTCTGCTCCCTCCCAGAAATAGCGGAATGTTTGTCGTTGAACCTGATTAAAGATGGCAGTATCCGCGGGGGTAATCTTCCCTGGTTTTGCGCTAACGCGTTTCTGCGAAGCTGCATGCAGACCAGGAATCAACAGGAATGCTGCAACAACAACCTTAATATACTTCCTCATAAAAACCTGTTTTAAAAATAATGCACTATAAATGTAATTAAATAGGATCCAAAAAAGTATAACCCCCCAATGGAGGGTTATACTGCTTAAAAACAAGTAACAAACAACTAATTTATTTCCCGGCTACGCCAAGATTGTAGAGCGCTTTAATATGTGCATCAGGCAATGCAATATTGTACACCCGGAGTTCATCCAGATTACCGGTCATTGCAGCAAAGCTAACATCGGCACTTACCGATTTACCCGGAATTACATTGTAGTTGCCGCCAATGATCACCTCACTTGGCTCATAAGCTTTGAACAGGTTATTTCCTGTTCCGCGGCTGGCATAAGCTCCTGCTTTGGTTCCATTGATCCAGATATCAAAAAAGCCGGTAGTGCTGTTGTAGTTCAATACCAGGTGTACCCATTTATCCATACCAATGGTTGGAGTGATATATGGCATATAAGTTGCGTCGCCCGGTACACCACGCAATACATTTACATTATCCTGTGTACCTCCGCCGATGGTAACAAAAGTAGGCTGCACTTTCAGGTTACCAATATCCGATGCCGGAAACGCATTGGTGTTGAGAATAAAATTGATGCTTCCGGTAATGGTTCCCGATCTGGTTAATTGAAACAGCATGGTTTTCTTAGAACCATTGTTCAAAATCTGTACCCAGGTACTGATGGCAAAATTCTTGAACACATCTGTTTTAAATGCAGGAAACTGATTAGCAAAATAAAGATACCCGGAGGTCAGCTTCAATGCCTGCCCTTTTATGCCTGCTGTTACAAATGCATCATTGGCTGTTGATGCAGGTGCTGTATTGCTTTTGGTTTCGCTTTTTGAGCCATCAAAAGGCCAGTAAGCCACAAGACTTTCCGGAAACACTTCATCAGAACTACTGAATCCATCTATCTTACCTGCATAATTGCTGGTAGAAACCGGTGGCAATTTATTGGGATTGCCATCTTTGGTACACGATACCATTCCTGCTGTTGCAACAAAAAAGCAGAACAGGTATACGATTGTATTATTTTTTGAAATACGCATATATATCGTTTTAAAAATCAATTAATAGCCTGAATTCTGAGTAAGTACGCCCTTGCTCAAATCAATTTGTGTTTGAGGAATGGGAAGCAATACATCTCTTGAATCGAGGAAATTGGTTTTACCGGCGGCATTGAGTGTAGACTGTGCAACACCCCAACGAACCAGATCAAAGAAACGATCGTGCTCCATAGCCAATTCTACCCTGCGTTCCCTGCGAATGGCATCTCTTAATTCTGCCTGATCTGCAGTGGTTACATCCGGAAGAATGCTGTTATTAGAGCCCCTTGCCCTTTTTCTCACCAGGTTCAGTGCATTTCTTGCAGCCGTAATATTGGCGGCACCTCCTACTTCATTAGCAGCTTCTGCATACATAAGTACCACATCTGCATACCGCAGGATGCGTACATTCATCCACCATCCCTGCCTGTTTCCAACAGTTGCCCTGATAGACGGATTGGAATACACTTTGTTATTGTAGCGAGGATTCGGCAAACCTACGGGAGTCACTTCTCCATAAATGGTTAACCCGGGAGTGGTAGCCGTACTGGTATACAAAATGGTTCTGGCCTTTCTTGGATCATTGGGTTCATACGCAGCTTCCAATGCAGTGCTGGGCGTATTCCATCCCCAACCCAGATCCCATGCGCCGGAACCGCGAACTCCCTGAAGGCTTGCGTATTGAATTCCCTGTGAAGTAGGGTTATTGGCATCTGCCCTTCCCTGCACTTCAAAGATCGATTCCCTGGAGTTCTCTCCTTCCTCGCTGAAAATGGTTGCATATGGGGTAGAAAGATCGTACTGTCCGGAATTCATCACAAGGCTGGCGGCACTCATAGCTGCAGCCCATTTTTTCTGTGTCAGGTATACTTTGGCCAGCATACCATTTGCAGCGCCGCTGGTAACTCGACCGGCAAACTTAGAGGCATCCCAGCTAAGCGGCAGGTTGGCTGCTGCAAAGTTCAGGTCACTTTCAATAAAGGAATACAGTTGAGCAGTGGTAGCCTGTGGCACATTGTTCTGTGCAGCAGGATCGGCAAACAGGGTATCAATAATCGGCACCCTGCCAAAGAACCTGGTAAGCATGAAATAAGCATAACCACGAATAAATCTCACTTCCGCCTGTGATTGCACTTTAATTGCATCTGTGGTAACAATATTTTTATTGGTACCAATCTGGTAAAGGGTACTGTTGCACTTGTTGATCAGTCCATAATAGCCCGTCCACAATGCATTGGCACGTCCGTTACTTGGGAGCACCGGAAAATTATCCATGCTAATTACATCTGCCCCACCATCGGAAGGTGTACTACCCTTATCTGCATCATCGCTGCGGATACTGGTGGCATTTACAAATCCGTCTACATGTACGTTGTAATCGCGCAGGCTGTTGTATGCACCAAAAATATACTGATCATAAGGACCTGATCCTCCCGGATAAGGATAGTTTTCCTCATCATACGCACCTTGCCTGGCGGTATCAAGGAATTTTTTACAACCCGTAAATGCGGTTGCAAGTGCAAGAACCAGCATTGTTTTAGCCATACTGGTTTTGAATATGTTGAATAATTTCATTTTTAATTGCTTTTGAGAGTTGAATTAAAAAGTGACATTTAAACCAAAAGAATAAACTGCAGGAACAGGATATACACCATTGTCTGCACCACCGCCAAGAATACTGCCGATTTGTGCTTCCGGAGAATAACCGGTTACCTTACTCCAGCTCTTGATATTCTGACCACTGATGTAAATTCTTGCTTTTGAAATACCTGCTTTACTTAAAGCGTTTGCGGCAAACGTGTAGCCGATCTGTACCGTTCTGATCCGGAAATAATCGCCAGGCTCCAGGAAGTAACTGCTGAAGAGGAAGTTGTTTCCACGGGTATTATCCAAAATTGGCTCTACATTGGTAGTTCCGCCACCGGTCCATGCATTCAGGCGATTGCTCTCATAGTTCAGCGTAGCAAAATTGGCAATCCTGCGCTGTGTATAAATTTTATTACCGGCTACGCCCTGTCCTTCGAGCAACAGGTCGAATCCTTTATAAGCTGCACTGATCGTTAAACCATAGCTGAAAGGAGGAAATGGTGTACCCAGGTACGTTCTGTCTGCAGGAGATATTATACCGTCTCCATTTACATCTGCATAAGCAATATCGCCTGGCAGTGAATTGGTGAATCTTGGCTGCTTACCCAACTCGGCAGTAGACTGGTAAATACCAATCTGACGGTATCCATAGAAATAGCCAATAGACTTGCCGGTTTCTGTAAGATTAGCACCACCATTTCCTATGAGCTGGAAATTGGTATTGTCTCCAATAGAGTTTACTACATTCTTGTTGTAACTGAAATTAGGGGATACGGAATAACTGAAGTTTTTGCCGATCTGATCATTCCAGGTAAGGCTTACTTCAATTCCTTTATTGGTAATACTACCAAGGTTGGTAAAGTAGCTGCGGGTTTCATTGGGCAAAGAAACAGCAGTAAGAATATCGGTGGTTTTTCTGTTGTAATAAGTGATTTCTGCACTCAGCTTATTATTGAGTGTTTTAAGATCTACGCCGATATCTGTTCCGGTAACCACTTCCCAATGAAGATTTGGATCGGGAATGTACGCTGCCTGAATAGCGGTATACACATTGTTTCCGAAAATAGCGGTAGAGGCGTTGGAGATACCTGGTTTGTAGAGGTTATCGGCAAAACCATTGGCATTTCCGGTTTGTCCCCAGGAAGCGCGGAACTTCAGATAATCGAGGCCTTTCACATCTTTGAAGAAGCTTTCCTCAGTGGCTACCCAACCTAAACCTACACTACCGAAAGTGCCCCATCTGTTCTGTGGTGCAAATTTGGAGCTACCGTCTCTTCGGATGGTTGCATTGATAAGGTACTTATTATTATAAGCATAATTGATTCTTCCGAAGAGGCCCATCAGCGAACTCTTGCCTCCACCGCCGCCAAAATTTCCCGGGTTGTTGGGATTGATGGCACTGATGTACCAAAAGTCCGGATTATTGGGAACATTCACGGTAGTATCTCTTCTGTTTCCATTAATGGAAGTGCTTTCACTGTAAATGGAAGTGAAACCTGCCAGTGCAGTGATTTTATGACCGCTGCCAAAAACCTTATCAAAGGTCAGTGTATGGTCCTGCTGGAAACGCTTAAATTCGGCCTGTTCCTGTGATACACTTGTTCTAACAGTATTATCGTAAGTAGTAGTGGTTGGTGCTGCACCCTCTCCCAGGTTTACAAAACTGAAAGGCAGGGGGTTGTAACTTCTGGCATTGTTGAAACCAAGATCCGCATACACTGTAGATTTAAAAGTGAAGTTCTGAAGGAATTTTACTTCTGCAAACATGGTTCCGATAAATCGAAATCCTTTGTTGATGGAAGTTCCTCTGCTTCTGATCAGCGTAGCTACCGGGTTACCCACCTGTGCTCTCTGGAAAGAAGGCATACTATAATAGGTATTGGCATCCAGCTGAATAGGAACAATTGGTGCTGCCCAGAGTGCATTGGTTAAGCTAACGCCTGCAGGATTCTGTATCCAGTGAAATGCATTCACTTCACCGCCCACTTTAATTTTATTGTTGAAGCGGATTTCCTGGTTCAGGCGGAACATATATTTTTCGTAGCTATCGTATTTAACCACACCATCCTGCTTGTTGTAGCCCACGCTTAAGTAAGTGGAACTTTTTTCTCCGCTGTTGGAAATACTCAGGTTATTGGTGCTGATCAATGCAGAGCGGAGAATTTCATTCTGCCAGTTGGTATTGGCTGTATAATTGGTAAAATCAAACGGAGCAGCATTCAGGTTAGCCAACTGTGCAGTGTACAGTTTCTTAAATCCTGCAGCATCTGTAACGGCAATTTTATCTGTTACAGATTGTACGCCGATCGAACTCTGAAAATTAATCCTTGTTTGACCTCTTGCCGCTTTCTTGGAAGTTACGGCTATCACACCGTTCGCTCCTCTCAAACCATAAATGGCAATAGAAGACGGATCTCTCAATACGTCAATGGTTTCAATATCGGCCGGATTCAGGAAATCAATGTTATCCTGCAATACACCATCAACTACATAAACCGGACTGGCGCTATTGGTACTATTAACACCCCTGATTCTTACAACAGGGCTGGCTCCCGCAACACCGGAATTGGCGATGGTAAGACCAGCCACACGCCCCTGGAGGGAACTGATGGGGTTGGTATTGGGCATCTTGGCAACATCATCACCTTTAACAGTGGTGATGGAACCGGTCAGGTCCCTTTTCTTTTGGGTACCATATCCTACCACTACCACCTGATCCAGTGTGGTAAAGGCAGGAATAAGGGTCAGGTTCAGAGTGTTTCTTCCGGCCAGGGCAATTTCCTGGGTTTCAAATCCGAGAGAAGAAACCACCAGCCTGGCATTGGCATCGGGTACCGTTAAAGTGAATATACCGTCGTTGTTGGTGGTAGTACCAATATTGGTGCCTTTCACCAAAACGGATACTCCGGCAATCGCCTCTCCGGAAGCGCCGGTAATTTTTCCGGAAACCTTGATGGCTTCCATGGCAATTTCAGCAGCAGATACACCCGACTTAAGAACAACCAGATTAGTACCGAGCACTTTATAACTAATTCCTGTGTTCTGCAATACAATATCGAGTACTTCATTCACAGAAGCCTGCATTACATCCACATTTACTTTGGGTTTTCCCTTGATCACATCTTCAGTGAACAGAAAACGATAATCGCTTTTACTTTCAATAGCGAAAAGCACTTTCTTGATCTCTGCAGCGGTCATTTTAAGGGTAATTTTTTCCTGAGACCATCCTGTAGCAGATACCTGTAAACAGGCAAATAGCAGCAAAGCAGACGTCAATTTCATAATTCTTGTAAGCTTTAAATACAAAAGAACCTTGTCTGAAACAGGGGCTGTTTCATTTTTTTTCATACTTTGAGATTGAAGGGGTTAATAATAGCAGTTATCCTGTCAGAGAAACTGTCCTTAACATGTTAACCTTACGGGGTTCCGGTGCAACGGACCCCCGCTTTGTTTTACCCTTCGCTAAGACGTATTCTTATAATGGTACATATGGCGTATGTGTTAGCGGTGAATAATAATTTTTCGATCTTTCTGTTCTATTTTAAATGGTATCATGAGTTTCAGTGCCTCCAGGGCCTGATCAATTGTTTCTTTATCAAAGCTTCCATTCATCCTGGTCTGCTTCAGCTGCTCTCCTTCTATCATGATTTCCACATCGTACCATCTCTCCATCCTGGCTGCAAGTTCCTCAAATGCCTCATCCCGGAACACCAGCCTGTTTTCTACCCACTGGGTTTCGGGCAATGTTTTATCTACCTGATCGTACTTAAGTTTATTGATGGCCACTGTAGGTACAAAAGATCTTGTTGTTGCCGTACCCTGCCCAGGTAAACTGTTGTTTTCAACAATCAGTTTTTCGTTGGGAGAAAGAATGATTTTATTGTCTGGCCGGTTTTTGATAGTTACTTCAATGCTGCCGCGGATCAGGCTGGTTTCTGTATGCTTGTCTTCGGGATAGGCTTTTACATTAAAAGCAGTGCCCAATACACGGATATTGATGTTGGAGGTATGGATTACAAATGGCTTTTCCTTCATCTTTTTCACATCAAAATATCCTTCGCCGGTTAGGGTCACTTCCCTTAGTTGAAGTCCGTAATCTTTGCCATAGGTTAGTTTACTTCCGGAATTAAGCATCACAACACTACCATCGGGCAGCTGTATCCTGGTTTTGGATCCCATACGGGTAGACACTTCATTTAACTCCTGAACTGTAGCAATATTCGAAACAGGACTGTTTTTTTGGGGAGGGCCTATAACTGCGTAAGTGACTACTGCCAGCACAAAAAAAGCAGCAGCCCAAATCCATTTTCGGGTACTCCATAAACGAAGTACAGGTTTATTGAGGTCGGAAGCGCCTTCATCAAGCGCAATGTTCATTTCGGCCAATCGGTTTAAGTGAAGCAAATACGCGTCTTCGGAAACGGACTGATCGTATACTGCCTCCTTTTTCCAAAGGCTTTCCAGGTTTTGAACAGCATACTGCCACTCCGGATTTTCGGAAATCAGTTGTTCCAAACGGGAAAGTTCTTCCCCGCTGGCTTCCCCTGTAAGTTTTTTCGAAAGCAGTACCCACAGTTGTTCCTGGCTCATGCGCGTAGATTGGTCTTAATTAAGACAAGACTAAACGAACAAAACCCTTAAAGCAGGTAAAATTATTTTTTCAGGCTGATCCGGGTGCGGATGGTATTCCGGATTTCCATGGGCATACACCTGGCAATCCGTCGCAGGGCAATGGCCAGTTGGGCCTCTATTGTTTTAACGGAAAGCTGTAGTAAATCAGCAGCCTCTTTCTGTTTCAGCCCGTCTTCCTTCACCAGTTTATAAATGAGCTTACAGCGGTCGGGTAATTCATGAATGGTTTTCCGGATCTGTTGAAGCATTTCTTCGGTCATCATAATCTGCTCCGGATCATGACTGGTTTGATTCATTTGCACCAGCCAACCCTTGGCCTCCAGCGCAGCCTGTCGTTTTTGCTTCGTAAGACGGTTGATGGCCATATTTTTGGCCGTAGTATAGAAATAGAGTAATGGTGCGTCTATTTCGGTCAGCTCTTCCTTTTTTTGCCAGATACGTAAAAAAATATCCGAAACCAGTTCCTCAGCCTCTTCCCCGGATTTCAGGATAGAATAAGCAAATTGTCTGAGGGGTTGGTGCAATAAGATAAACAACTCCCTGTAAGCAACCTGATCATTGTCAAGTGCAATGGAATAAAGCAATCGTTTTATATGATCGTTATCTGGCATCTGTTCAACCCAAATATACTGCAGATCGGTTCATATTCCGAATTGTAAAGCCCTACAATTTCTCAGCCAATTGTATGAATTAATTGGCTGAGCTGAAATCGTAAAATTCATCCACATCCTTCTTAAACTGTACCAGAGAGGGCTGATGGATATAGTACATATGGCCAGACTCATAAAAATAAGACTTCACATTCTTGCGCTGTTCCGGGCGGAGGAACATATGCTCAATATCGTATTTCGCAGTAAAATAAGGAGTAGCGAAGTCATAGTATCCAAACCCAACATATACTTTCAGTGCCGGATTCTTAGACATGGCATCCCGAAGGCTTTCGGCCACATTCAAAAACTTGTTCTGTACATTATTGTAGTTCCAGGGATATACATTTCCGAAAATATTATAGGGTTTTTCTTCTTTAAAATTCAGTTCCTTTTGAAAATAATCATTCATGGTTGCCGTAAATGGTCCGTCGATATTGGCAAAAGAAGGATCAAAGCTATTGCTTTCCGCCACATCGTCTATGTCTCTTCCGGTAAAGCGGGCATCCAGGCGACCGATGGTCAAACCGTCTTTTCTGCGAAGCTCTTTATAAAAACGACTCTCTTCTACCCGAAGGTTGCTTTGAAGAATGTATTCTTTAGACAATCCTGTGTAATAACTCATTTTTTCTGCTATGGCTTCCTTTTCTGTTTCAGATAACCAGCCTCCCTTGAGCAGGGCCGTTGCATAAGCACCCAGAGCAAACTCTTCCGATTCTTTAAGCGCTTTTTTAAGATCGGCCTGTAAAGCAGGAGCGAGTTTTTTATGGTACCATGCTGCAGCGGTATACGAAGGAATGTACAAGGCACGGGGCAGATCATTACCCACATAGTAATCGTTGGTTCCAAAGTTCAAAACAGAAGAAATCAGGAATATGCCATTCAGGTAAATGCGGTGATTATCCTGCAGGTACTTGGATAACCCTGCGGCCCTGGTTGTACCATAGCTTTCCCCTGCAAGGTATTTGGGCGAACCCCAGCGCTCATAACGCGACAGGAAGTCACGCACAAAAGCGCCCATGGAACTGATGTCTTCCTGATAGCCATGAAACTGCTTTGGACTCTCACCCGGTGCTGGTCTGCTGTAACCGGTGGAAACCGGATCTATGAATACAAGATCCGATTTGTCGAGCCAGGTGTATTCGTTGTTAATGTAACGGTAAGGAGGTCCGCTGGCAGCACCATCTTCTTTCAGCAATACCCTTTTGGGCCCGAGACCACCCATGTGCAGCCATACAGAAGAGGATCCGGGTCCTCCGTTGAATGTAAAAGTCAGCGGGCGCTTTGCAGCATCTCCGCCATCTTTCTTATAATAAGTAAAAAACATTTTGGCAATGGCTTTGCCCGTATCGTTTTGTAAAGTCAGGTAGCCTGTGTAAGCAGTATAATCAATTTTTTTACCGCCTACCATAACCGAGTTACGGGTGGTTGTAACGGATACTCCGGCCGGAGTTGACTCGGCCGTATTCAGGGTTACAACAGGCAATGGCTTCTGGGCCTGCAATTGCAACAGAATGCTTGCAGATAAAATCAGCAGGGAAATTTTTCTCATATTCTGGTTAATTGGAGAATGAATATACAAAAACAAGTTGAAGCGATATAGTGCATTCTATCAGCCGGCAGATTTGGCAGCCAGCACCTCTATGTCAAAAACCAGTACACTGTTGGGAGGAATGGCTTTGCTTCTGCTTCGTATGGTATAGGCCAGCCCGGAAGGAATGATGATGCGAATTTTACCGCCTACCTTACAGGCAGGGAGTGCAAGCTGCCATCCTTTAATCAGCCTGCTTAAAGGAAAGGTTGCCGGTTTCTCCCTGGTCTGGTCAAAAACAGATCCGTTCAACAAGAGACTACCTTTATAAAAAACGGTAATAGTATCACTAACCGAAACAAAACGACCCGTCCCTTCTTTCATAATCCGGTAGTATACCCCATCGCGGCTTCCGGTAGTATCTTCTCTCTGCTCGCGGATTGCCCGAATAATGGCCGACCGGTCTTTTTCTGCCTGAACAGCTGAATCTGCATTCGCAGTCCAATTGATAACGGGTTGCTGCCCTTTTGCTGGCCTGCTGAAGCCGGCTGCACCGGCTGTGTTATCTGATATCCAGCCTCGGGTTAGTTCGGTCCATTTGCCTCTTTCGTCCTGTATCCATTGATTGCCCCCCATGCCGGCCTCCTCCATACGGCCATTTGCAGCAATGGTATATTCATGAAAAGCATGTAATTCACTAAAGGTTTTTCCATTTCCAGAAACCTTAAAGCTGGCAATCAGCTTCCATTTTTTAAGTTCAGGCAAAAAGCAATATGCAGTATAAATGGTTTCATCAGCTGCGCTGTCGGCCAAAGCTGTTATCAGGAATGGATAGGTTGTGCCGGGTTTCCATTCATAAGGGAAAGCACTTTGCACTCCGCCGGATTTCCCAGCAGACCTCGTCACTACATCCTCCCCACTGGCCAGCAGGGTTATACGATCCGTAACCGGCTTGCTATTTGTTTTATCGAAACCTGCAATTGCAAAAACAATTTTTCTTTTGGCAGGTTTGTTGAACTCCAACCCCACGAATCCTCCGCTGAAACCACCGGCTATGTATACACCACGTTTTGCGACTGCATCTGAAGAGACCCTTATTTCGTTGTAAAAACTCACGGCTTTTACAGTGTCGGGTAAAGAATAATACAAATTAGGGACAGGAGTTTTCTGTGCTGTCAGAAAAACGCAGGACAGCAGAAATGCAAAGAGTAAAATGTTTTTATACATACAGTAGTTTTATATGATCATGAAGCATCAGATTTTCAGAAAATCCCGGAACCAGTAACCGGAGTTCTTAATGGTGCGCAACTGGGTTTTAATATCCACATGCACCAATCCGAATTTTGCATGAAAGCCTTCGGCCCATTCAAAATTATCGGTAAGCGTCCAGGCAAAGTATCCATTCACCTTTACGCCTTCTTTCTTTGCCCTCAGCGCCGCAGCAATGTATTGACTGTAATAATCGATCCTCAATGTATCGTTGATAGTGCCATTCACCAGCGCATCTTTGAAGGCTGCGCCGCCTTCGGTTACAATGATTTCCTTAACACCACCATAATGCCAGAAACGGCGGATCATTCTGTAAAAACTATCTGCATTGATTTCCCATCCAAGCGCAGTATGGGGCACTTTGCGCGTACTTGCCTTCACTTCTGTTGCATGCAGGTATGGAATAATCGGACTGTATTTAACCGTGAGCGCAAAATAATTTTGAATACCAATAAAATCAAAATTGAACTGCATGCGGTCTTTGTATTTCCAGGCCTTGTTGTGCAGATGCAGTTTTTCCAAAAAAGGAAAATCAGGATCATCCGGATATCCCCTGCCCAGCGCAGGTTCGATAAAGAGTCTGTTCAGTAAAGCGTCTGCTCTTTTTGCAGCCATTACATCTTCGGGTTTATCGGTATACGGCATTACTTCACTGCACGAAAAGCAGGTGCCGATATGTGCATTGGCCACTTCTGCCCTTACAATTCTTCCGCCTTCTGCCTGACAAAGTGCAGCGTTATGCACAGCAGACATAAACATAGACATACTGGTTTTACCAGGAGCATGCTTACCAAGCATATACCCAAGCGAGGTAAAACCCATGGGTTCATTCAGGATGATCCAGGCTTTTACCTTATCGCCAAATTCGTCTGTGCAAAGTTTTACATAACGGGCAAACCATTTTTGCATCTGGTGGCTGGACCAGCCTCCCTGTTTTTCCAACTCGTACGGAAGATCCCAGTGATACAAGGTTACATATGGCCTGAGTCCAAGCAGCAGACATTCATCGATCAGTCGATGATAAAATGCAAGTCCTTCTTTGTTCACCCGGCCCATTCCTTCCGGAAGAATACGGCTCCATGCAATGGAAAAACGAAATACTTTAAACCCAAGGGCTTTCACCAGCATCAGGTCGTCTTTGTACCTGTAGTAAAAATCGTTTGCTATAACTGGCCTGGCGCCTCCTTTAATTTTACCCACTTTGCGGGAAAACACATCCCAGTTGGAAGGGCCTTTCCCGTCTGTATTCCAGGCACCTTCATTCTGAAGGGCGGAAATAGCTACGCCCCATAAAAAATCATTACCAAAATCGGAAGCACGTAACTGATTTCTGTAACCTGTCATAATCGGGCATTTCAACTCAAAGTGTGAACAAATTAGCGATTTCTGGCTAAATTGCGCCCATGTCGCTGGAACTGGAACACCTGAATCTGTTCGAACATTTCGAGCAACTGGTCGCTAAAGAGAATAAACTGGAAATCAGGGAATTCCTAAATGGCCAGAATATCAGCGACGTGGCCGACCTGATCAATGAATATCCCGAATACGAAGCGCAGATCATTGCCAATATGGCCATCCACAGAGCGGCCAGTGTATTTAAAATTCTGGATATTGCGCAGCAGAAAGACATTGTAAAGGAACTCCCTTCCTCCAAAACAGCTGAACTGCTGAATGAACTTCCTGCAGATGACCGTACCGACTTCCTGGAAGAATTGCCCAAGGCTGCTATTCGCGATCTGATCAAATTACTGGATCCTGAAGAAAGAAAAATCACCCTCTCCCTGCTGGGTTATCCCGAAGATAGTGTGGGGCGTCTGATGACCCCGGATTATGTATATGTTTATGCACAGAATACCGTAGAGGAGGTTTTTGAAACAGTCCGCAAGCATGCGCGCAACAGTGAAACCATCGATGTGGTGTACGTGATTGATGAACGCGGACAGCTCATTGATGATCTCCGGATCAGGGATGTAATTCTTGCAGCAACCGATAAACGGGTAGAAGAAATCATCGACGGAAGAGTGGTATCCCTGAATGTGAACGATGATCAGGAAAATGCAAGCCAGGTATTTAAAATGAATAACCGGGTTGCTTTGCCGGTAGTAGACGAGAACAATATTTTGCTCGGAATCGTTACGATCGATGATATGTTGTGGGTAGCCAACGAAGAGTTCAGCGAAGACATGCAGAAGATGGGTGGTACCGAAGCACTGAACGAACCTTATCTGGACATTCCCCTGCTGAAACTATTCCGTAAAAGAATCGGCTGGCTGGTGGTATTGTTTATTGGAGAAATGCTCACCGCTACTGCTATGGGTTATTTTGAAGATGAGATTGCCAAAGCTGTGGTGCTGGCCCTGTTTGTGCCATTGATTATATCCAGCGGCGGAAACAGTGGATCACAGGCATCCACCCTGATCATACAGGCCATGGCTATCGGAGAAATCGGCATTGCCGACTGGTGGAGGGTGCTCAGAAGAGAACTGATCAGCGGTATGCTGCTCGGCACCGTACTGGGGCTGATTGGATTTATCCGGGTCATGGTATGGCATTCCATTGTACCAGACATTTACGGACCACATTACATGATGATTGCTTCCACCGTGGGCTTTTCATTAATTGGTGTTGTGTTATGGGGAACCCTGAGCGGATCGATGCTGCCCATGCTGCTGAAAAAACTGGGTGCTGACCCTGCCGTATCTTCTGCCCCGTTTGTAGCTACCCTCGTAGATGTAACAGGCCTGATTATCTATTTCAGTTTTGCCTATTTATTCCTGCAGGGATTGTTGCTCTGATCCGGACAGCTTGTACCGAACACCATCAGGAAGCAGACTCCTTCTCCATCATCAGGTATGCTTTAATAAAGCCATCTATCTCACCATCCATTACCGGCCCTACATTTCCGACTTCATAATCGGTGCGATGGTCCTTGATCATTTTATAAGGATGGAATACATAGCTCCTGATCTGACTGCCCCATTCAATTTTTTTCTTATTGGCATTGGTGGCATTCATGGCTTCCTGGCGTTTGCGCAATTCTTCTTCGTACAACCGGCTCTTTAGCATCTTCATGGCCAATTCCCGGTTTTCTCCCTGGGTTCGGGCCTGCTGACATTCCACTATGAAGCCACTGGGTATATGTTTTAAGCGAACTGCTGTTTCTACCTTATTTACATTCTGACCACCACTTCCGCCACTTCGGTAAAAAGCCCATTCCAGATCGGAAGGGTTTACATTGATTTCGATGCTGTCGTCTATCAGCGGATAAACAAATACTGATGCAAAGGATGTATGCCTTCTGGCATTGCTGTCGAAAGGAGATATCCGCACCAGGCGGTGCACACCACTTTCTGCTTTCAGGAATCCATAAGCAAAGTCTCCGTCGAACTGCAGCGTAGCGCTTTTGATACCCGCTCCGTCCCCCTCCTGTAAATCGATCTCCGTTACTTTCCATCCCTGCTTTTCTCCGTACATACGGTACATCCGTAGCAACATTTCTGCCCAGTCCTGGCTTTCAGTGCCACCGGCTCCCGGATTGATCTGCAATACGGCTGGTAATTCGTCTTCGGGTTTATTGAGGGTACTCTTGAATTCGGCTTCTTCAATTTGCCTTAATGCCTCCTCGTATGCCTCTTTGGTTTCTTCTTCGGTAGCATCTCCTGCTTTCCAGAAGTCGAACAACAAGGCAAAATCTTCTACGGCATTGTTTACCTGTTTGTAGAGTTTCAGCCAGAATTCATTGACCTTGATCTCCTTCATTACGGTAGTGGCCCTGGCATTATCATCCCAGAAACCCGGAGAAAGCGAGAGTTGACGATCTGTTTCTACTTTATATGTGCGGTTCTCAACGTCAAAGAAACCTCCTCAGAACCAAAACACGGTCCCTCATAACTTTAATCTGCTCCTGTGTCATAGCTGCGAAAATACAAAAGATACAGCGAACCGCATAGCACAAAAGGCTTAGAGTTTCAGTATCCGTCGTGTACCGATGATTTGCCCTGGTCCGGTAAGCACCTGCAGATCGTAAATTCCTTTCGGCAATTCAGCAAGATTGAGATCGTACATTGTATTACCTGTTGCGGCAGTTGGAATCTTTTGATTGATCAGTACCAGTCCATTCAGGTTTACAAGCTTCACATAGGTCACTACATTGGGAACAGCAGTAAAAATAACCCTGGTGGAGGTTTGCACCGGATTAGGGAAAAGATAGATGCTTTGATTCTGTGCAATATCCGCCTTCACTTCTACCTCGCCAGATTGAGAAACACAACTGTTGGAATCGGATACCTGTACATAATAAGTACCCACGCCTGCATAAAATACTTTTAAGGAATCCCTGAGATCCGGAAGTCCGCTTAAGGGAAGACTGTTCCGGTACCAGGTGTATTTCCGGGCGATATTTCCTGAGTCCGGACTGGCAACCAGCAGCGCGGTATCCCCAGGCAATATGGATGCCCGGGTGGCGATTTTTAAAGCCGCACCCGGCAAAGCATGAACGGTTACTGCAATCCGCATCCGTTTGCTTTCACAGGTTTTAAGCGCATTGGATCTGGCAACCCAATAGTTGGTGGTTCCGGTAAGCATGGTATTGGGAGTTGGTGCAGTCGGATCACCCACACCACCGGTACCTGTAGCATACCAGACCAGACTATCTCCCACAGCCGTCAATTGCTGTGCAGGAGCTTTAAAGCAAAGTTGAACATCTGCAACAGCAGGTGGTACAGGAATATATCCGGTATCCATTTGGTGCTCCTGTGTGGCAATAGTACATCCTGCAAAACTGGTCCCTGTAAATTTAAACAGCCCTTTATCCGGAGGCTTTACCGTAAACAGGGTATCGGTAAGCGAAAAACGCTGAACCCTGAAATTATTCATATCCGATACAAACAGATTTCCGTTTGCATCAATCATGGCATTGCCCGGGGCATTCAGTTGCTCCGCACCAGAACCAGGACTGCCTCCCCCGGCAATCACCATTCCTTCGTTGCTACCAACCCGCCATTGCTTAATACGATTGGCGGTGCCACCTTCGGCGATGTACATCATCTGATGGTCGTCTACAAACACATTCATCGGAGCAACCAGCTGGTTGTTGTTGTTCCCTTTTCCCTTACCACCGGCAACCGTGATGCCGTATCCGGCATTCGGCGCCCATTGTTGTATGCGGTCGTTTTGTGTATCTGCAATATAGAGGTTGCCAGCAGCATCTACGAATACACCCAGCGGAATATTCAGTTGTGTGGAGTCACTGCCCGGGAACAGACCACCGGCAACCGTTACACCTTTACCGGCGCCGGGAGCCCATTTTTGTATCCGGGAGTTCAGTGCGTCGGCGATGTAAATATGATCGTTGGCATCTACAAAAACGCCCGCAGGATAAGACAGCTGGTCTGCTCTGCTACCCCTACCGTTGCCACCCGCAACGGTAGAGCCTGTGGTATCTCCGGGCATCCAGCGTTGAATGCGGTCATTATCGGTATCAGCTATATAAATGGCACCTCTGCTGTCTACATATACTGCAGAAGGATTCTTCAGTTGTCCTGCGCCGTTGCCGGGTCCTCTTCCTCCTGCCACCGTAATTCCGGAAGTAGCTCCCTGCGTCCATTTCTGTATGCGATGGTTCCATTGATCGCATACATACAAATTGCCCTTATCGTCTGTAAATACAAAGGTTGGACGCGAAAATTTAGATGCATCCACACCGGGCACAATACTACCGGCAACAATGGAAGCTCCTTTTTTCCAGCCGGCGGTAAAATCGGCAAGGGGCGAACGGTTGTATTCCCAGTTCACCGTTCTGAACTTAACAGAAGTTTTTACAGAAAGGTCTTCGCCTCCGATACAGGTAGGACCATTCACATTAGCCACCGGCATGGGATTTACCCGAAGGGTGATATTGGCCGTACTCACACAACCATTTTTCAAAGTAGTACTTACGGTATACCTGGTGGTACTTAACGGAGCAGCAAATACAGAATCATTGTTGATTGTGCTCAACCCTGCAGCAGGACTCCAGGTAAATGAACCTGCATCATCTGCACTGGCTTTGATACCGGTACCCGTACCCTCGCAAAAAGCGGTCTGTCCGGCTTTAACGGAAACAGGTGAAGCCACCCGCATCTGCACAAATTCAGAACCGGTAGCACATCCGTTGAAAGCATATGCCTGTACTGCATACTGTCCTGTTACCGTTGTTTTTATCACAGAGTCGAGGCTGGTACCGGTCAGTAAAAATTTTTGAATCCGGTTATTTCTGGCATCGGCTATATACAAACCACCGGACAAATCAAAGGCAAGTGCCGAAGGCAGGTTCAACTGATTTTTCCCTGAACCGGCATTGCCATTTTCACTTCCTGCAACGGTCACCCCCAATGAATCATATGCAGCCCATCGTTGTACGCGGTTATTCCCTTTATCGGCTATGTATAAATTGCCCAGAGCATCTGCAATTACACCGGATGGATAACTGAGTTGTTTTGCCTGGTATCCTACACCGTTACCACCAGCAACCACTACCCCGAATTCATATCCCCTGATGAAATAAATTACCCGGTGATTACCGGCATCTGCCACATACACATTATAGTTGGCATCTACATATACTGCCTGTGGATTGTTCAGCTGATTGTTGAAACTGCCGGCCTCTCCGGTACCGGCAAGCTTTGAAATACTTTTGCCATCGGCCGTGATGCGCAGTACGCGGTGATTACCGGCATCTGCTACATACAGGCTGCCGGAATTGTCTACAAATATTCCCGCGGGAAAATTCAGTTGATTCAGACCGGAACCCTGTCCCTGTGTACCTGCAATGGTTTTGGCGGTAGTACTGCCGGACCGGAAATACTGTATCCTGTGGTTGTTCTGATCCACTACATACATATTTCCCTGTACATCTACATACACTGCTGTTGGATAATTCAGCTGATCTGCACCACTTCCTGCACCATTGCCGCCGGCAACGGTTGTGCCTACAATATCACCCGGTTTCCACAACTGAATACGGTGATTCAGCGGATCCGCTATATACACGTAGTTTTTATGATTCACATAAACACCCGAAGGAAAATTCAGCTGTGCTGCAGTACCACCTGTACCATTGCCCCCTGCAACAACGGAAGCATCGGGCAACCAGGAAGGAAACTGCACACCTCCGACCTGATTATTGGCATACCAAACCAGGGATGCCGGAATTCCGCCCTGCAGGCGGGTTGTAATGCTGGAAGCATCCGGAGACACGCAGTCTGTAGCTTTAATGAACGGTCTGATCCTTTCTCCCACAGTAATCGTTGCCGAAGCAGTAGTCGTACAACCGTTCATATTATCGGAGCTGATGCCGAACACAGTTGTGGTATCGGTAACTACCTGGTAAATGGAATCGTTCAGCCGTTTTACACCGGCAGCGGGTGTCCAGGTATAATTGCCCGAACCCACGAGCTTCACCAATGCAGTATCTCCTTTGCAAATAGCTGTTTTACCGGATACCTGTATAGGTAAATTTGCCAGGATGAACAGGGAATTAGCCGTTTGCACACATCCGGTGAAAGAATAAGCATTCACACTGTATACGCCCTGGTACTCAGGGGTATAGTTGGGTGAAAGCGGAATAATAGCGTATTGCTGAACACGGCTGTTGTTCTGATCCAGAATAAAAAGGTTACCGGATGCGTCGAAGCTGAATGCAGAAGGTGCACTCAGTAAATCACCGGAGGATCCGCTGCTGCCGGAACTGCTGCCTGCAATGGTGGTTACACTGAGTGCATCCGGGCTCCAGCGCTGCACCCGGTGGTTACCGGCATCAAGCACATAAATATTACCACTGCCATCTACCCAAACATCCACAGGCTGATTGAGCTGGGCGGCAAAACTTCCTCTGCCGTTTCCACCGGCAACCGTAATTCCTTTGAGCGAGCCGGGTAAAAATTTCTGAACCCTGTGGTTGGCCGAATCAGCCACATATACATTCGAATACTGGTCTACACAAACACCCTGCGGGCTATTCAGTTGCATGGAGTCTGCACCGGCACCATTTCCTCCTGCAACCGTTTCACCAACGGAACCTCCCTGCGCCCATTTCTGTATCCGGTTATTTCCTGCATCTGCTACGTAAACAGAACCACTGGCATCTACAAATACATCTTTGGGTGCATTGAGCTGCGCAGCGCCATTCCCGGCCCCATTGCCTCCGGCAACAAGGAATCCGGTATTCGAACCAGGAGCAAAACGCAGCACCCGATGATTCAACTGATCGGTAACAAAAAGATTTCCGTAGGCATCCACAAAAATACCGGCAGGGCGATTGAACTGATTGGCACCGCTTCCTGATCCATTCCCGGCCGCCATGGTAATCCCATCCGGATTGTTTTTACTGAAAGCAACAACCCGTTGATTCATGGTATCGGATACCACAATGGATCCGGAAGGATCAATGGCAAGACCTCCGCTTCCTGTTATTTTCTTTTGTGATCCGCTTCCTGCATTTCCGCCAACAGAGGTAACCGAAACCGTTGTCCATTTTGCTGTAGCAGTTTGAATTACTTTACCATTGTACAACCATTCCAGTTTGTAGGGATTTCTGCTGAAAGTACCTTCGATATTGCCATCGGTGGTGCACTTAGGGCCGGCAATATTTACGAACACACATTGTGCCCTCAGTTGTTGAAACGAAAAAAATAGCATGCATACCAGGCTGCACCAAAAAATATATTTCTGTTTCTTCGTCATGAACTGTTCCGTATGTAATCATTAGATACACAACATGATGCAATGCGCTGCACCAGTGCGGGGCGGAAAAAAAACTACAAACCTCGTAAGCCGGATTCTGTTTCAACTCCATCATTTATCTGGCCGGGTCATTACTGAACCGATCTTGCTGCCTACCCTGGAACCTGTGCTGCAAAGCAGCAACTCGGGCGAGCAGCCCTCCAACGTTCCTATACATGGCATTACAGTACCCAAGGTTTACCCGCTGCCCCTGTTACCAGTTACAGCCGTGAGCTCTTACCTCACGTTTTCACCTTTGTCACACTTTTGGTGTGATAGTTATTTTCTGTGGCACTCTCTCTTTCCCGGGTTAGCGGGAAGCCGGCGCTTAACCGGTGGGTTGCTCTTTACTGTCCGGACTTTCCTCCCCGATTGCTCGGAGCGATGGCTCGGGTTTGTAGCCTGTAAAGATAAGCATTAGCCATGGATGGGAATCCAAGAAGCAGTTGTTTGTGAAGCCATACCGCCAAAATACCAATCAGTTGGTATTAAAAAACTTATTTATATTCAAAATATACCTGGGTAGCGCCATATCCAAAGCGGGAATCGTACTGATTGATAAAGTGTTTCACCTCCCTCCTGGTTTTCAGGTATTCGTGGATTTCTTCCCGGAGCCGCCCCGTTCCCACGCCGTGGATCACCGTGAGTTCGTACTGGTGATGCGCTACTGCAAGATCTACCCATTTCTCCAGCTCCTTCAACTGCAGGGTCAGCATTTCGAAATTGCTCATTGAACTGTGCTTATCGGTTAATTTTTCGATGTGCAGATCAATTACGGAACGCGCAGGTGGCAGATGCTCCCTGACTTTACCGGCATCATATACCTTATACCCCCTGGCCACCAGGCTGTCTAAGGGAAAATATTCGGCTTCTTTATCGGGATATTTTTCAAAAAGCAGGTAAGAGAAAGTTGGTTCATTGCTTTCCTTCAGTGCCTCAATTTTCTGAAACACCTGTTTGGGTTTCAGTTTCAAAGAAGCTTCGTAATGCGTAGCTTTCTGTTTCTGCGGTGTTTTTAAACTGAACTCAATCGAGAACGAGGGGCTGTCGTTAACAGCAGCAAAATCAATATCGTGCAGGTAAAAATCGTGAAACGGCTGAATCTCATTGGGCAACTCAAACGCAGTTTCTCCGCCAAACTGCTGGCGGTAAATGAACTGATAGGCCTGTTCGGTATTATTGATCAGGTGAACCTTCAGGAGGTCTACCACTTCGTCGTTGAAATCATCCAGTTCAAACTTGGGAATAAAACTCAGCCAGACCCCATTGGCTACTTTAATTTTATTGGGCTGTGGCTTTTCTTTGGGAACCTGGTCTATATAGGTTTTAGGCTCCAGCTTTTTGGAAGGGATTAGTTTCTTCTCCGTAAATCTTTTGAAGTAGGGAAAATCGATCTGATCCATATAAGCGGGAAACTTCACTCCCCTTACTTCTATCAACACCATTTTGTCGTTGATGATTTCGATAACCTTTCCCTCCTCATTGCTGTGCAACACCAAAATATCATCGCCTACCTGGTACTTCATGTTTATGCCAATTTGCTTTTTTGTTTACCGTATAAAAAATAGATGATCAGACCCAATGCCATCCATACAAAGAACCAGAACCAGCTGATGGCAGGAATTTCGATCATCAGGTACAGGCAGCAAAGCGCTCCTGCGATCGGAATAAAAGAATAAGATTTTAAGAAGCTGAATACCGCGGTAACCAGTGCAATCGCCATGAATACCAGGAAAAGGATTTCCTGATATCCTTCATTGCCGATATTGGCAAATGCATCTGCAATCCTTGCCCTGAAGAAATAGGTTACCAGCAATACAACCAGCGGAATAATGTATTTACCATTGATATAAGGCAACCGGAAACCACCGTTTTTGTTACCATTCAGCTTGGGCAATACCAGTACCCCAAAACAAACCAGTACAAATGCAAATAGCGTACCGATACTGGTAAGATCGGTCATGGTGCCACTGCCTACAAACAAGGAAGGAATACCCACCATTAAACCGGTTACAATGGTAGAAAAAGAAGGCGTTTGAAACTTCGGATGCACTTTGGCAAATTTCTGCGGCAACAAACCATCCCGGCTCATACTCATCCAGATACGGGGCTGTCCGAGTTGGAATACCAGCAATACACTGGTGGTAGCCACCACAGCGCTTACAGAAACCAGGTATCCGATTTTATTCAGATGCAGCTTATCGAACACATAAGCCAGGGGATCATCTACTTTCAGTTCGGTAAAATGAACCATTCCTGTTAATACCAGCGCAACCAGGATATACAAAACAGTACAAATGATCAGTGAATAGAGCATTCCTTTGGGAAGATCTTTTTGCGGATTCTTACATTCCTCGGCAGTAGTGGAAATAGCATCAAAGCCAATATATGCATAGAATACAGCAGACACACCTGCCAGTACCCCACCAAAGCCATTGGGCAGGAACGGATCCCAGTTGCTGGTATCCACATAAAAAAAACCTACAATGATTACACCAACAATTACGGCAATTTTAAAAATCACCATGGCATTGGTACTCTTCTTACTTTCTTTAATCCCTACATAAGCCAATGCAGTGATCAGGGCAACAATAATAAAGGCAGGAATATTCAGGATCATTTTCCAGCCGGCAATCACCGGTGCATTGGTAACGGCATCGTAACCCATCCGGGCATGCTTGGTAAGAGATTCCATGGATTGCCCTGCTGCAAGCGCTTTTATCGCTTCTTCATATCCCAGCTGCGCATTGGATGAATTGGTAGCCAGCCATCCGGGCAAACTGATGTGAAACCCTTCCAGTAAATTATTGAAATAGCCACTCCAGCTGATGGCAACCACAATATTGCCAATTGCATATTCCAGGATCAATGCCCAACCGATGATCCAGGCCACCAGTTCTCCGAAGGAAACATAAGCATAGGTATAGGCACTGCCGGAGATCGGCACCCTGCTGGCAAACTCAGCATAACACAAAGCGCTGAATCCACAGGTAATGGCTGTAATCACAAACAGGAATACAATACCCGGGCCACCATTGTAGGCTGCAGTTCCAATGGTGGAGAAAATACCCGCACCAATTACTGCCGCAATACCCATGAAAGTAAGATCGCGGACACCCAACACTTTGTTAAGTCCGGCTCCATGGCCATCGGAATGGCCTGCAGCGGCATCCGCCACTATTTTATCCAATGATTTCTTTCTGAAAAGAGAAGAAGACATGCAATTAATCGTTTAGGTCGAAAGGTAAGGAAAGTTGAGCAATTGGAATAAGGACATCCGCAGCAGTATGCACCTTTCACCGATTATACCTCCCGTTGAATTAAATAATCTGCCAATTCCTTCAGCGGTTGTTTCCGCGCAGATACAACCGCAATATCTTCCAGATGCTTCATAGCGGTATTCAGATACTGCTCTTTCAGGGTATTGGCCCAGGCATCTACACCACAGGAACGGTAGATGGCCAGTACCTGTTCAATTTTATCTGCGGGATTCTCTGCCATTAGTTGTTTCAGCTGGCTGCGCTGTGCGTCATTGGCTACTTCCAGTGCGTGCAGCAACAGAAAGGTTTTTTTGTTTTGTTTAATATCCCCCCCCACTTCTTTCCCAAATTTATCCGGATCGCCAAAAGCATCGAGGTAATCGTCCTGTATCTGAAAAGCAATCCCCAGGTTTTTTCCAAACTCGTAGAGATGATTGCAATTGCCCTCACCGGCACCACCAATGATGGCCCCCATCGACAAACTGGCCGCTAGTAAAACGGAAGTTTTCAACGTGATCATATGAATATAATCGTTCAGCATTACTTCCTCCCGCTTTTCAAAATCCATATCCAGCTGCTGGCCTTCACAAACCTCGCGGGCAGTTCTGTTAAACAGTTCCAGAATTTTATGAATATGAGCCGGACCAATGGCTGCAAGGTATTCGTATGCCCGTATCATCATTACATCACCCGACAGCAGAGCAGTATTATGGTCATACTTCACATGTACGGTTTCCATTCCTCTGCGCAGAGAGGCATCATCCATCATATCATCATGCACCAGGGTAAAGTTGTGAAAAAGCTCCACAGCCCTGGCTACCTGATATGCATCCGGTTGAATGTCGTTGAACAATTCATTGCCCATCAGGCAGAGAACAGGCCTGATCCTTTTCCCTCCAATGGTCAGAAAATACTCACATGGCTCATAAAGCGTAGAAGGTATTTCAGGAAAATGCCGCTGGGCAAACAGTTCATTAAAACCGGTAACTAAATCTTTGAATGAATGCATATTACAAACCTAATTATAAAACGTGCACTGACCAATCATAGGCCTTAACAAATATTTTTCTTGTCAATTTTTATTTTTGGCACGATTTTGTCAAGTTAAACAAAAACTAAACTATGAAACGGACAATTTTGTTCATTTTACCGCTTTTGCTGGCTGCGGGTGCATCTGCACAGTCTATGGGAAGCGATTACAAAACAGCATTGGGTGTTAAACTTTATCCGGGTGCAGTAACAGTGAAACATTTTACAGGAAAGGGTAAGGCCCTTGAAGGTCTGGGATATATTTCCTCCGACGGATTCCGGCTTACCGGTTTATATGAACTTCATTTTCCCCTTGGAAATGTGGATGGTTTGCAGTGGTATGTAGGTGGGGGTGCACACCTGGGCATCTGGAGTGACAGCTGGAAAAACAAGTACCCTACACGGGACGGTGGCGTTGCACTGGGTGTAGATGGCGTGCTGGGACTGGACTATAAAATCAAAGGGGCCCCGCTTAACCTGAGTTTCGACTGGCAACCTTCGTTCAATATCATTGGATACAACTATTTCGAAGGAGGCTGGGGCGGATTAGCCGTTCGCTATACCTTCTAAATAAAAAAATCCCGGTTCATTTTGCTGACCGGGATTTTTTTACCTCAACTAAGTAAGGCTAAATAAACTATTCACAAACTCCTGCTTGTTAAAGACCAGCAGGTCATCTACTTTTTCGCCCACCCCTATGTATTTAACGGGGATTTTAAACTGATGAGAAATGGCCAATACAACACCTCCCTTGGCCGTACCATCCAGTTTGGTTATGGCCAATGCAGAAACATCGGTCGTTGCGGTAAATTGCCTGGCCTGCTCAACTGCATTCTGACCTGTTGACCCATCCAGCACCAGCAACACCTCGTGCGGGCCATCCGGAACCTGCTTTTGAATTACGCGTTTGATCTTATTCAGCTCATCCATCAGGTGCGCCTTATTGTGCAGGCGACCCGCGGTATCTATAATCACCACATCTGCATTTTTAGCTATGGCGCTGGCTACTGTATCATAGGCAACTGCACTGGGATCGGATCCCATAGCCTGCTTCACAATAGGCACACCTACTCTTTCGCTCCAGATGGTCAGCTGATCCACTGCAGCAGCACGGAATGTATCCGCTGCTCCCAGTACAACCTGATTGCCGGCAGCTTTGAATCTGGCTGCGAGTTTGCCAATAGTGGTGGTTTTACCAACACCATTTACACCAACTACAAGAATAACATAGGGTTTTTTACCTGCCGGAACGGTGAAGTCCCTGGCAGTATCTTCGGCGGCATCCACCAAAACAGCAGCAATTTCTTTCTGGAGTAAACTGTTCAGTTCGGCCGTGCCAACATACTTATCTTCCTTAGCACGCTTTTCAATTTTTTCAATGATCTCCAGCGTGGTATCCACTCCCACATCAGCGCCAATCAACGCTTCTTCCAGGTTGTCCAGCACTTCCTCATCAATCCGGGTTTTACCCGCAATGGCTTTGGTGATTTTGGAAAGGAATCCTTCCTTGGTCTTTTGTAAGCCCTGGTCCAGGCTTTCCTTTTCTTTTTTCCCGAATATCTTGTCGAAGAAACCCATGATTAGCTGATTATGATTGAATACAAAAAAGCCTCCAACTGGTAAGAAGGAAGCTCTTTAGCGTTATTTCATACAAGGAATTATTTCTCAGATAAGAAATCCTTAACCTTATCCTTGTGTATAATAGTTTCTTTGAAAGTATACGCACCGGTTTTAGGACTGCGTACAGCTTTAATAACTTTAGTCCAGTTCTTCGCTTCTGCGGCTGCCTTCTGGTCTTTTACTTTCGCGTTTTTGGAAGCTACTTTAGCCATGATTATTTGATTTCTTTATGAACGGTTACTTTTTTCAAAATAGGGTTGAATTTTTTCAACTCTATACGCTCAGGCGTATTTTTCTTATTCTTGGTAGTAATATAACGACTGGTACCTGGCTGACCGCTGGTCTTATGCTCAGTACACTCTAATATCACCTGCACCCTGTTACCTTTCTTTGCCATTTTATTAGGTAGTTTTTTCTGTGTTTAATTAGATCTTAGCTCCTGCTGCTCTCATTTGTTTGATTACTGTGCTCAAACCATTCTTGTTAATAGTTCTGAGAGCATCGGTAGACACTTTTAATGTTACCCAACGGTCTTCCTCAGCAAAAAAGAAACGCTTCTTCTGTAAATTAGGTAAGAAACGACGCTTGGTCTTGATGTTTGAGTGAGAAACACTGTTACCTACGATTGGTTTTTTACCTGTTACCTGACATACTCTTGCCATGACTATAATAATTTTTTCCGATTTTTTCGGACGGCAAAGGTAAGTAAATGGAGCAAACTAACAAGACGTATTCATCTTTTTTTTCGATTTTTCTTCACATACCCTGAGAAACCGGCCTTGGAAAGCAAAAATCCCTGTTTTTATCCACAATTCCAACAGGAATCCGAGCAGACCTGAACCGACAACCGGAATTACTTTATAAAAAATCATAATTTATCCCAAGACCGCCTTAGCCCCCTTCAGCAGATCCATTCAATTGCCCGATCCGCCCATGAATATTCACACGAAAATTACGCATCTACGGGGTAGTTAACCCGGTTTTAGCAGCGGGAAATCACCGACAGGCACTCCATTGATCAACTGTGAAAGCGGTCTTAACAATTCTCATCACAGTGAAAACTGCATTAAGAATTCATTCACAAATCGGCCAAAACCCTCAAGGGATAAGTGTTTCAGAGAAGAAACACTTAAAGCGTCCAACACTACTCCTACCGCTCATCTATTTGAAGCATACCTGCATGTAACCTATCACAATCTGCCACGTCTGATATAGCAACAACACTAGTTTTGACCAATCAATCAAATAAAAACTAAAACAAAATATCATGAAAAAGTTCATCCTCGCAGCGCTCTTAATGACCTCTTTGAGCTCATTTGCCAACGAAACCCGTGTAAGAACCCAGAAAGTATACCAGCCGGTTTATAACAAACAGGGCGATATGGTAGGCACTTCTGCTAATTATGATTTCGACAAACTGCCCAAAGATGCCATCTACACCATTACCTCTAAGTATACTTTCCCCGAGTACAACCTGAAAGAATGTATTGAATTCACCGATGAATATGGCGAAAAAAGGTTCTTCATTGCCATGAACAGTGCTAAAGAACGCCTGATCCTGGATATTACAACCGAAGGTGAGGTATCTGTACTGGCAAAAATCAGAAAATAAGCCAGATAAAGCAACCGAACAAAAGGGCAAGGCAGTTCTACCCCGGGAAACTGATCTTGCCCATGGTAACCGCCGGAATATCGTTTGAACCGGTACCAAAAAGCGTATTTCCTCCGGCTACCGTTTCATTGGCCAGCAGGGCAAATAAGACCGCTTCCTTTGCATCCGGGTTAATTTCCAGCTCGCTGGTAGTATAAAAACGGCAATGCGGTAATTGCGCCTGCAACTGTTCCATCAGCAGCGGATTGTGAATCCCCCCGCCGCTGCTGTAAACCGAATAGGTTTCCTGATCCGATAGTGTTTCTTTGATGGCATCTGCAATGGTGTCGGCCGTGAAACGGTTCAGGGTTGCCATGGTATCCACATGATTGATCGCAGAAATATTGGCATTCAACAAAGCTTTTTCACCGTATTTCAGGTTAAACAGCTCCGGGCCGGTTGTTTTTGGAAAAGCCTGCTTAAAAAAAGGATCGTCTTTCAGCGCCTTCAGGTAAACTTCGTTTACGGTCCCCTGCCGCGCAATTGCAGCATTTTCATCGTAAGAACGGTTAAACTGAAAACGGGCAAAAGCATCCATGAGGGTATTACCCGGACCGGTATCGGTACTAAAAATCCTGGTCATATCCTGATCTGCGGGCAAAAAGGTAAAATTGGCAATCCCTCCTATGTTGAGCATAATCCTGTTTTCACCAGGTTTTCTGAAGATGAAATAGTCTCCGTAAACGGCCAGCGGTGCACCCTCACCTCCTGCTGCAATATGCTTTTGCCGGAAATCGCTGATGGTGATGATTCCCGTTTTAACGGCCAGGTGATCTCCGTCTCCCAGCTGTAAAGTGCCGTTCCCGAATTCTTTCCTGCCGTGCAGTCTTTTGGGTGCATGATAAATGGTTTGACCATGACTGGCAATCAGGTCTATTTCCGAAGGATGCACGCCCCATGCGTTCAGTGCCTCCAAAATCATGGAAGCATGCTGCTCCGCAATCCAGGGATGCAGCAAACATATATTTTCCAGGTCTACTGTTCGTTTTGAAAAAACACTTTTTACTACCTCCTTGAATTCCTGACCAAACGGAATGGTCATGAACTGTTTCACCTTCACCGATGTATCGGGGCCACTGCCAGACACTTCACACAAGGCAATATCCAGCCCATCAAGTGAAGTACCGCTCATGAGACCAATAATCAGGCGTTTTTCTTTTGCCCCGATCCTGGCTAATTCCGCAACATATTGATTCATACTACTGCAATGTGGGACTGTTTATATGGCTTTGTACAAACTTCCCCCTTTTTCAAAAATACGATCCACTCTTTTTTCAACCACCGGATTTTTTTCAAGAGCAGGTGCATGATGCGGTTTAATACGGGCATCGATTACCAGCGGGCCTTCACAACCCCAGTGCTTGAATTCGGTACGTTCCCCAATACCATATATATCATGAGATGGATTGGAACGGGTATAGGTAATCCATAAATAATTAGACATGGTTTCGGCAGCAAATACACTGTTGTCGCAAACCACCATCAATACAATGCCCTGCAACTCCTCCGTATACTCATGCAGCTGGAGATTCAGCAGTTTCAGTTCTTCTTTTGCGCTGCGATAATCGGTAAACGCCCTGGAACTGATACAAACCACACCCGGCATGGCCATCCGTGGATTTTCAAAACCCTGCAGTGTATGCATAACAGCAGGTACTTCATTGGCCAGTTCTCTTTTCTTTTCACCACAGGCTGCCAGTACCACTTTGCTGCCACTGTTTAATCCGGTACCGGAATAATCGAGGGTATCGATGGTAGTATTGGTATGAAAATGAATATCTCTTTTCAGATCAATGCGCTCCAGCAGGAATTGCATGAATGCAGGAATATCAGCGGCGCGCAGCTGATTGCTTTCGTCGGCTGCAATAAATAAAAATTTAGCAAGACTCAGCTGGCCTGTACCCAGAATATGGTTCGACAGCGTCATCAATTCTGCCGGCTGTTTTGCCGGATTATAAGGGGTATATCGCTCACTGCCCACGGCAAGCAACAACGGATGCACGCCTGCTGCATCTACTGCATGTACTTCTTTCACACCGGGTATTTCATTGGGAATGGCGTCACCGGTAATTTCATGAATCAGTTCCCCAAAACTGGTATCTTCCTGCGGAGGTCTTCCTACAACGGTAAATGGCCATATCGCATTTTTTCTTGCATATACTTTATGAATGCGCATCACCGGAAAATCGTGCGTGAGGCTGTAGTAGCCCAGGTGATCGCCAAACGGCCCCTCTGGTTTATTTTCTCCGGGATATACCTCTCCCGTAATTACAAAATCGGCATCGGTGCTGATGCAGAAACCATCTTCATAGGTATACCGAAATCTTCGCCCCCCGAGCACACCTGCAAATGTCATTTCACTCATACCTTCGGGCAGCGGCATTACCGCAGATAATGTATGCGAGGGAGGTCCACCCACAAAACAACTCACTTTCAAAGGAAGTCCCTTTGCATTGGCCTTGGTCTGGTGTACCCCAATACCTCTGTGTAACTGGTAATGCAACCCGATTTCCTTGTTGGTAATGTAATCGTTCCCGGTTAACTGAATGCGATACATTCCCAGATTGGCCTTCATGATACCGGGATGATCAATGTCTTCTGAATAAACCTGTGGAAGGGTTACAAACGCCCCTCCGTCGTTGGGCCAGTGCTGAATCAACGGTAAATCAGTAATCTTAATTTCCTCGTACATCACCGGCTTGCTGCCCGGATTCTTCAGCGGAAGCGCTTTCAGTGCAGCCAATCCGGCGTGCAGATTTTTAAAAGGCGATTTCAAGGCCTTCATCGGATCATTCTTCAACTGGATCAACTCCTGCATACCTTCGATCGTATCTCTGAAAATGAACTTACTTCGTGCTAAGGTTCCAAAAATATTAGATGCAGCACGAAAACGTGAGCCCTTCACATTTTCAAAGAGTAAGGCAGGGCCTTTGGCATCATACACCCGAAGGTGAATCGAGGCCATCTCCAGATAAGGATCTACTTCTTCCTTAATTCTAACCAGCTGACCATTTTTTTCCAGGTCCAGCAAACAAGCTTCTAATGATGCGTACGCCATATAATAAGAATACAGAACAAAGCTATACCTCAAAAGTTGATTTATAAGGATGTTTTGACAAATTAATCGGGTTAATTACAGGCTGCCTACCTTTGCAACATGACTCAGCTTAGTGTGAACATCAACAAGTTTGCCACCCTTCGCAACAGCAGGGGTGGAAACAACCCCAACCTGGTAAAAGCGGCATTGGATGCAGAACGCTTCGGGGCCAATGGCATTACGGTTCATCCGCGACCCGATGAGCGACATATCCGTTACCAGGATGTGTACGACCTGAAAGCCGTACTTACTACAGAATTTAATATAGAGGGCAACCCCACCGAACAGAAATTTATCGACCTGGTACTGGCGGTTAAACCTGCACAGGTAACCCTGGTTCCGGATGCACTCGGACAATTAACCAGCAACCATGGCTGGAATACCATTGAACACAAAGATTATTTAAAAGACGTAATAGCGCAATTCAAACATGCAGGCATTCGCGTATCCATTTTTGTAGACCCGGTGATAGCCATGGTGGAAGGCGCAGCCACAACAGGTACGGACCGCATTGAATTGTACACCGAACAATATGCAACGCTTTTTGCAGCCGGAAAAAGAGAAGAAGCCATCCAACCTTATGTTGTAGCCGCAGCCAAGGCCCATGAACTGGGATTAGGCATCAATGCCGGTCACGATTTGGATTTACATAATCTTGGTTATTTCGCAAGCAAGATTCCGTACCTGGATGAAGTGAGCATTGGGCATGCATTGGTTTGTGATGCCATTTACCTCGGGTTCGAAAATACGATTCAGCTGTACCAGCGACAGTTGAAACAGACACATGAATCCGACCATTAAACTAAATTGATTAACTTACTTTTATAATCATTGTATGAGCAAACAAGCAATCGTCGGAATCATTATGGGAAGCGACAGCGACCTGCCGGTCATGGAAGCAGCAGCCCAATTCTTAACTGATCTGGACATCCCGTATGAGTTAACGGTGGTTTCTGCGCACCGTACGCCGGAACGCATGGTTCAATATGCCAAAACAGCCCGTGAAAGAGGACTTCAGGTGATCATTGCAGGTGCAGGCGGAGCTGCGCATTTACCAGGTATGGTTGCATCATTGACCTCCCTACCGGTGATTGGCGTTCCGGTTAAATCTTCCAACTCCATAGACGGATGGGACTCTCTGCTCTCTATTTTACAAATGCCCAACGGTGTTCCTGTTGCAACCGTTGCATTGAATGCTGCCAAGAATGCCGGCATCCTTGCTGCACAAATTATCGGAACCAACCGAAGCGAGGTTGCAGCCCAGCTGGATGCATACAAAAACAATCTTCAGGAAGAAGTACTGAAAAAAGCAGATGGATTAAAAGTGATGTGGCCGAATGGATTTGATCAGTAAGCATACAGATTCATGTAAACGACTCACTAAAATAAAAACTGAACGGCAGATGCACTGCCCAAAATAAAAAAGGCCGCTGATGCGGCCTTTTAATTTATTTATTAGGAATGTGCCCCAGACGGGAATCGAACCCGTACTCGCGTTTCGGCGAACAGGATTTTAAGCCAAATATTAAACCTAACTCCGTTTTATCCAGCTAAACCTACTTTAACTAACTAATTGATTTTCATTTATTTATAACATTTTTGCTTACCTGGATAAATATCCTTTTGCGATCTTTAACCTGCGTTTGTAGGCAAATCTGTAGGCAAATTTTGTGGAGATGATTTTGTGAAAATGAAAATTATTTAGTTATGTCAGCATCAATTATTGTCATTCTCGACAAGAGGAGAATGAAGAAGAAAACAGGCAAGTATCCTGTAAAACTACAAGTCACTCATCAGCGCATTCAACAGCGTTACCAGACGATTCTGGAAATATCGGATGAAGATTATAAGAAGATATACTCCTCAAACATCGGCGCAAATCTGAAAAAACTCAGGCAGCAATTGGAGGTAGCTCAACGCGGTGCAGAAAATTTTATAGGCGAAATGGAAAACTTCAGCTTTTACGTGTTTGAAAGAGATTTCATAAATCGCAACAAATTTTACAAGCCAAAAAAACTAATTGCACCCGAAGCGGAAGTGCATTTACCGGATGCATTTGACTACGGGCCATATTTAAAAAGATTTACTGTCCTTTCAGAGGATCATTCCAGACATGGCTGCATTTCTTTTGTATTTGCAAATTATATAAAAGTTTTATTACAGGAAGGAAGGATAGGTACAGCCATATATTATAAGGACTCATACAATTCCTTTAAGAAATTCATGGGCAATGTACTTTTCTCTGATATTACACAAAGCTGGCTTAACCAGTACGAACAATGGATGAAAAAACGAGGACGAACCCGCACTACCACCGGTATTAAACTAAGGGCACTCCGAACTATGTTCAATGAGGCCATTGAAATGAATATTATCAAAAGAGAGAACTGTTATCCTTTCGGTAGGCGAAAATACCAAATACCCACTGGCCGTAATATCAAGAAAGCGCTCCCGCAAAAGACAATCAGTGACATCTATTATGCAGAAACCACCTGCGACCAGGAGCAAAGGGCAAGAGATTTTTGGTTGTTTTGCTATTTTGGCAATGGCATGAACCCAAAGGATATGTTATACCTTAAATACAAAAATATCCAAGATGAATTCATCGTTTTTGTCCGCGCCAAAACCGAAAAGACTACACGAAATGACCCCAAGCCTATTTCTGCCTATATTACTGATGACATGAACGAAATAATGAATAAATGGGGCAACCCAAACAAAAAGCCGGATAGTTATATTTTTCCGATCATGGACGATAATCTCAACCCACTCGATCAATACAAAGTTGTCACGAGTTTCACCCGCCTGATCAATGACTGGATGGAAAAAATCGGCGAAAGATTAGGTCTCGAAAAAAAAGTTACAACCATCGTTTCCAGGCACAGTTTCAGCACACACATGAAACAAGGAGGGGCGAGTACAGAATTCATTCAGGAAGCGCTCGGACATACGGACAAAAAAACGACAGAAAATTATCTTGACAGCTTTACCAACGCAGTGAAAAAAGAATACGCAGCGGTATTGACCGCCTTTAAAAAGGAGACACAGCCATAAAATACCCTAAGTTCCCAAGCTTTTTTTCCCTACTTGGTCAGGCATCGCAACGAATCTTAGATAGAAGAATGTTTACCTCAATATTATGTAGGATCTGTTGTCGCAAGCAGGCCTTTAGATAGGCGCATAAGTTTTATTTATGTCCTCACACATTTTATCAACGCTGTAATACAGCGTTTCTGAAGTTATATGACTTTTGGTTTGTAATTCTTTTCTTATTTCGGGAAACAAGGATACTGGAATTGTGAGCTTAGTTAGCTGCTTATAATTTTCATCTTGCTTATCAAAAGGTAATGAATAGTCAATTTCATCAAAATAGTGAACTGTAAACCAACTTGACTGACTTTGTATTCTGTGATTATTTTTGTGAGGTGGCTTAAAGACAATTGTCTTTTTAATTGCAAATGGGTTTGATGGCAAGTCTTTATAGTCGACAATTTTATTATGGTTCACCGTAAGAATATACACAACTCCAAAGGTACTTGAAGATTCTAAACTTGTTGCGAACCATAAAGCAACATATGGATTTATACTCCAATCTAAAAGTCTTGTTTTTAACCCAAAATGTTGAGCTAAGATTAAAAAATCCCAATCATTTTTTGGATTTGAATCTTTGTATTCTGGAAATCTTTCGAATCTACTTCTAAAATTATCAAAAACTGTTCTTTCAGCATCTAATAAATTTTTCCTATTCTTTTGGCGAGCTATTCCTGGCTTTAAATCATAATCTTTATTTTGTCCTCTGAATAATGTTTGCTTTAAATTGTTTTCAACTTTGGTCAATTCTCTAAAATGTAAAAACGACTGCACGCTGATTGAAGTAATTTCACTTTTCATACTCTTCTCTTATTATAAAGTAATTTTTTGAAGGCAACGGTCTGGGTGAGAAAAGTGGTGCAGGGCATGAACTTCCGTCGCCTCGGGCTAACCGTAGCTGAACTAAAGATACAAAAGCTGATGATATATTCTATTGACTAGCCGAGTTGGGTCGTGCTGGAACTGCTGCCTGTTCAAAAAAGCTTTTATATCTTTAATCACATGAATATACAAAACGCAATAAAAACTCATCTTTGTCTCAATAGTGAAAGGGATGAAAATGGACGCATATATGAATCTAGTTTAGTTCATGCGCTTAGAAATATCAGATTAATTACTGGGCGAAACGAAGAAACGGGTGTTGCTGAGCCAAATGGCTACTTGGGAAATTGGATTGGAGCAATTGGATATCTAACCTTATTAGATCAAATTGGTAAATGTTTTCGCCCCAAGAGCGAGCTACATCAAGAGTATCAAAATAATACTCCTCCAATAAAAAAGGCGCTCATGAATTTTAATCTAAATAATTTAACAAACGATGAAATAAATGCGATTTACGCTTTGCGGAACGGATTTCACCATGATTTTAGTTTACTTAATATTGAATTAAAAAAAAACACAACTCAAATTAAAAATGCTCATCATTTTGCAGTTGAAGTCGGTTCAACAAATCCTGTCGTAAAACTACCTAAAATACCGTGGGATGGAGAAATAGCTAATCGCACAAAAGAGAATGTTACTTATGTAAATCTTCAAGCATTAGGGGATATGGTTGAGAATATATACAAGCTTCTTTTGGAACTTGAATCTAAAAATGAACTTTTACTAGAGTTGCTTGGCGGTGAATCTGAATTACGGGCGAGATATATTTTTAGTCATTGATTTTAAATGAGAGTATAACTTATTTAGGTGTATTTAGGAAGTGTCGCAGTCATGAAAAAGCATTGAGTTTCCTGACTTTTATCATCCTACTTCATCAGGTATTCCTTCGTAATGAGGACGTGGAATGACGAGATTTATTGTAAGAGCAGTCAAATCTCCTGCAACATCGGCAGCACTGGGCGGGCAAACTCCCTGCCTTTACAACCGGACTCCCATATAAAGATGATTATTGGGATCATCCTTTGAATACAGGTTCGTGGTTTTTACGATCTGAAGGACATCATGTTCCGCCGCTGGTAATGCGCCCCGGCCTAACATTCTTTGTTTGAATGAGTCGGTTAACATGGTTAGATAGAGCGAGTAACCATAATGTTCTGCTGTTAAAAAAATGAGCCATAGCATCCGCATGCCTAGACCCAGGCCCCTCATTTCATGAGGAAGCAACATATTGGGAATATAGATTGATCGGTTAGTTTCACGAACCTCTGCTTTAATCATACAGGTTCTCTCGCCGGTAACACTTATAGCTGTCGCTTCAATCAGGTCTTTTTTTTCGACTTCAAACTGTAAGTCATCAATTTGTACGAAACTGAAAAGTTCAGTTAAACGGTCAATGATACGGCACTCAATTTCATTCATATCAGTTAGCATATTTGGTTTCAGATTAGGTTCTTGTCAGCCGAATCATTCATTTTGCCAATCTCTTCCATCATCTTTTCATAAAGTCTTCGGAAAATCAGGTAGTTGATCGGTGATTCTTCTTCGGAAGAATACTCTTCAAGGAAAACAATGTTGACTTCATCTAGGATTCCAATGGTGAATTGCAGTGGGTCTATCAATGAAGAAAAAGCAAACCCTTGCGATGCAATCCGACTGATGTATAGTGCATTGTCTTCGGCAAAATGATAAATGGATGTGTAAGTCGGATGCGCATATTCAGCGGTCCAGATATAAAATGGCCGGAAGCGGTTCAGGCCCACATGTTCTTCCAGTTCACGCAGGGTGACCTTCTTTTTATCAGGAAGCAGCGCATGCGCCCAGCCATATTCGCTGTCCAGGAATTTCTTACCGTACCGGTCATTGATCTCTTTGATCTTTGCATCCAGGTCGTCAAGAATGTTTTCGTCCAGGGGCTTCCATTTCAGCGCCTCGTAATTCTGCCCGAAGCTCTTTGTTCTTTTATTCCGGCCGCGATACCGGTGATCTGAAAACCGGTCGAAAAGTTCTTTATTATCGTGGTATTTGAGAAAAACAAGCAGTATCATCGCGTGTTCATATAGCGACCTCCACAGTCTGAGGGCGGCATCCATATGCCCATGTTGCAGCATAGTACCGATCTGGTCGGCCATCCTGAACACAATACCATAAAACGGAATAATAACCTTGTCCGTGTGTTCGATCTTTTTGTCGATGGTGAACTTTCTTATGCTCTCATAGACCGTAAATCCGCGGCTGAGATAGCCGAAATAGCCAATAAAAATATCTTTATACTTATCGGAAATGGTCTTGGCGTTCTTTGCACTGGCATCTGTATTCTTTTGATACGCTGCTTCATCACCTTCCATTGCTGTCTTCACAAAGAACTCATTGTAATCCTCGATGGCCTTGCTGGTGTAATCATCATCCATTGCTTTTCTGATATCTTCATCCGATATGCCTTCTTTGCGGAACGTTTCAACCGTTTCGGCCATCATGTCTTCGAAGTCTTTAGCGACATCCCGAAAAAGTAAAGCTGGGATTTTCATAGTAAAAAATTATGACTGATCTTAACTTAAGATTTCCGCAAAGCCTGAATAGCCTGCATGGCACCCTTGAATGCAAACTTTTCTTCGTTGATCACTTTGATAACATAGGATAACAATGCATCGATATGCCTGGCTTTATCTGCGCATTGTTCCTCAGTAAGTCCGTGAATCCCTTCTGACAATTGCTGGTGCAATAATTTAATTGGGTTATCTCCCAGCCGGGTCAGGCTGCCCGGCAGATGTTTATTCAATGCGTCAATCATCGGTGACATCTGGTGATCGGTCTCATATTTCAGGAAAGACTGCTTTATCATATCAACCCCGTCAAATTCAAGTTCGCTTATACTTTTGATCAATCTCTGAATTTCGTTCTCGATAATCCTTCGGAAATATGCAAAAGCACCGATCCCATAGTTTTGGGAAAGACTTATCATAGCCTTCTTATAAAATGACAGATCATCTTCCGTAAGGTATTTTGAGACCTCTGTCTGCACCTCGATGGAAAAAGCAGGATACTGGCCGATCTTTTGCATATACAGGCTTGCACCGGCAGTTGTAGGGGTCCATTCCATATCGGTAAATGCGGTTATGATGATATCAATCCTGTGGCCGCAGGACTGGCATTCTCCTGTCAGTGAAAATGTTTTAGCAAACAACTTCGTCTTCTCATCAAACCCATCAGGCAGACTATTGTCTTCCACTGAGCGGTACATCAGGCTTCCATCATAATAACCATCAAAAGGCATCGTCCTGAAGGTCTGAACAGACTTTTCAACCGGACACTTAAAAACAAACTTTTTATCACAGTAATCAGCAATCTCACACCAGGCTGGCTGCCGCATGTCGATATTCTCCACTGCCCTGACCCTATGATACAACGGACTTTCAACAATAAACTTTGCGAAATCCTCGTTAGACATTGAATTGGTTCCAGATATTGTAGTCGTCCTTTTCATGTAAAAGTTTTTTAATACCCCGACGGTAAAATTCTTTATTATTTTTCTTAATCAGGTTTCTTTCTCTTATTTCTTTTCCTGCGCTACTACTTTTTTTACTTCCTCAGTTAGCCTGTCGTTAATTGGTTTAAGCATTGTCAGCTCTATTGTTCCAGGCTGTTGAAAACGAACACTCAGCTCACTGCCGATGTTGAAACTGGCAGGTATGTAATAATTGCCCTCAGTTTCAAGAACATAACTCATTACATTAACATGACTTTCGAATGAATAGTCTTCCCCAAGACTATCGAAATCTTCATTTCCTTTATAATTGAAAGGCGCAACTACAAATTTCCGGCGGTGTACTTTGTCACTTCTGATAATATAACTGGTGTCGGCTTCCTCTGTTGTTCCAGATAACGGCCTGAGAACAGTAATCAGCAGTAATTCTCCATAATATTTGTAATTCATGATGATAGACGGCACCGGCACATCCGGAATACCACCTGCTGAATTGTATCGTCCCCAATTTATCACGTAGGTTATCTCATCAACCTTACGGAATCGGCTACCATCGTAATAGATCATTTCAAAACCGGCGCCCCAATGATGCTTCACCGTATTGAGCGTTTTGCGCTCGTTGGCCAATAGCCTGCCTATCGTGATAAGATTTGCCTGGATGGTAAACTCAGCGTCATTCATCGAAAAAGTGCTGAACAGCTTTGCATTTTCCTTGGCTTCTTTCAAAAAGTCTGTTGCTCCGGATCCTGTCGCCCAAGCTTCGCCGAACAGTTCTGTTTCGGTATGTATCCACTGACCGTGGACGAATTTACAAAGTGATATTTCATTTACCTCTCTTTCAGTAACCAGAATAACGAAAGAAGTTTCTTGCCAGGATTCATCCGCGCTATGTTGTTGCAGAAACCATTGCATATCTAAAGCTGAAACCTGATCCTTGGCTTTACAATAAATGGTTATATCCTCCAGAAAGCTTTTAATTTCCGCAACACCCCCTGCAAAACCGATGCATACATTCTCTTTGAGTATATAAATTTTCTGATCCAGACGGAGCGGGTGGAGAGACGCGTCTGCTGAAAGGTATTGAGTGACATCTTCTGATAACACAGGCAGTTCAATACCTGTCACCTTGATATCCGTTGATATCAGCAGATCACCGATAAGTACCGGTGTTGCCTTGTTCAGCGTACAGGCGATCATTGTCATTGCCGAGAGTTTGATACAAGTTACTAAACCTTGAAAGGGGTGGGCAACTTAATATTAGATCCGGTTATTCATTTCGGATTCTTTCTTACCGGCGGAAACTTAAGTATGTTCCAGCGCTTGGAATGCCAATCGTAGAAATCCTGTTCCGGGTATCCCCAAGCAAAAAGACCAGAAGAAAAGCTGCGATTACCAGCAAATAAGTCAATAATTGTTTATTGGCAGCCTTTCAGCACTTAAAATAAATGCATAGGCAAAATGTTTTTTTTGTCAAACTCTGGCTTGCCACATAGGCAGCGTCCATTGTATCTTAAAATATCGTTCAGAAGTATTAAAATCTATTTTTGTTTATCCAACAAATTTTGCAGCAATTCAATCTTTTCTTTTTCACTTTTTACCAAAGCCTCATATAGTTCCACTATTTTGTCAATGGGATTAAATGTGCAGTGATAATTTACATTACTGGTTGAATTGTCATGGTAGTTGTTTCCAATTACATTTATCGCCGCCTCTTCATCAAAATTCTTAATCGCTTCTACCGGCACTTTCAAGACCTTGGCCACTTCAGCCAGTAATTCATCTTCTATCACTTCTTTCTGCTCAAGCAGTGAAATTTTCCGCTGGTTCCAGTCCTCGCCCAGTTCCAAGGCAAGTCCTTCCTGTTTGATGCCCAGCATTTCACGGAAGCGTTTTACGTTACGGCCCTGGTGTATTGTCTTTTCCATAGTAGATAGATTAGTCTTTATACAAATATATTGAAATTATCAGACCGGTAAAATACCTGATCTAGGGCCTTTGTTTCCGGTAATTTACCGCTTTCTGGTATAGTTTACCGCTATTAATCGTCGGAATTTCAGCCCTATAAATCTAAGGGTATGAAAACCAGTACTAAACTTGAGGAGCCAACCCGGCAACCCTCTATCATCCGCTTCCGGGACGATCAATACCAGCTAACAATGGACGAACTACGGGAACAGACGGGCCACAAAGCCGGTTTACCCCTCACGTGGTGTCCTGCCAGTTTACAGTTTATTTCCTATCAGGATGGAATGTTGCATTTACGCAATACCTGTAAACAGGAGTCCTATCTGCTTTCACTGACCATGAAACCCGAGGGTTTACAGGTTACCTGCGACTGTTCTGACAACAGTAAACTGTATTGTGATCATATCTACGGTGCTTTACAAACCCTGATCGGGACTTTGGGAGAGAGTTATTTTAAAAAACTATTGCCGGAGGGAGCCATACAGCTAGCGTTTAAACACAGGTTCTGCTTTGATAAAATGGAATCCAGTGCTGGGCTGGATGTGTCGGTAAGGGAAGAATTACAGACCGTTTTCTGGTTGGATAACCTGATTGTGGTAACTGACCTGTCAGCCATGCTAAATCTCCCGGCAGATGGTCCAAAATCGGCAAACCCGTTCATAGCGCAGGAAGATAAAAAGCCAGGTGAAGATGGCATTTGCTATCTATGGATTGTCCCTTATCGCAATAGGTTCCAGCCCTTTGTGCTTCCTTGCGCCGGTAAAATGAACAAGGCGCAAACAGAGGTTAAACAGTTCTACGGTTTTTTAAGTGCTTTGCAGCAACCCTATGATAGCTTACTGACAGAGGCCCAGCAGGAATTGAATAAAACCTGTTTTGCCCACTGGCAACTGGCGGAAACGCTACCCGGCAGGCTTATCAAAGAGGGACTAGTTCAATGCCAAACCCATCCATGGTTCGAGATACTGAACTACTGGCGAAGCCTGATCGAGCAATTATCCCAGCAGGCATTTGTTTACGCCTATTTTCTGCACCGGGTAGATCAGTTAAAGAAAGACAAGCCTCACAAACAAAGGGCTACAGGGATTTTCGTTTCTACCGATGTGCCTGTGGTAACCTTCAGTTTAACAGACATGGGTGTGTACTATCAGTTCAGACCGGAGATATGGATAAATAGAGAACTAGTTCAGGAATATGAGGCCGATACGAGTTTTTTTGTCACACACAAGAATACACTCTATTTACTCGGGTCATTGCGTGACGCGGCCATCTTGCAGTGGATGGATCAACTGGAGGGGGTGATCACGGTTTTTAAAGAGCATTTCGCCGCATTTGAGCAAACCATCCTGGCACCTATCCGGCAACATTACACCGTAACCACCAACAAAACCAACTAGCCATGAGACCTTTTACGATCTACCAGGCAGCTTTTGACAATTTTCAGCATACAGGAAAGAGGATTATAGACCTGATCGGAGAACTGGTGGAAGCGGACAGGATTTATTTGCTGGGAGGATCATTGTATAGAAGAAGAACAGAGAGCCTTTTTAATCAACTGGTGCCTTCGCTGCAATACGTGGCTGATTGTTATTACCTGATCCTGTTGCCTGATACAAACACTACCCGCTTAGTACAATTGCAGGATCAGATCGAACAGCATTGTGCGAGGATCTTGCCTATAACCGCCATCGTACTGAGTACCAAACAGTTCGATACTTGGTTACAGGATGGCCATGCATTTGCCGTGCGGGTGCATACCTGCGCTCCCTTACTGTTGCAAAAGGATGCCGGATACCAGGGCAACCTGGGAACAATAGATGAGGTGGCAGAACAAAAGAGAACCGAGTTGACCCACAAGGAAGGGCTAAAACGGGTCGAAGCGTTTTTGGCAGGGGCAGAACTATTCTGTTTGCGTAAAGAAAACCGGATGGCAGCCTTCATGCTGCACCAGGCGGTGGAACAGGCACTGAGTACCTTGCTAAAGACAGCCACCGGCTACTACTGCTGTACCCATAATATCGAGCGGCTCCTTCGATATGCAGGCATGGTTACCCACAAGGTTAACGAGATCTTCCCAAAAAACAATGAACCGGAAAAAAGGCTGGTAAGCCTGCTGCAAAAAGCCTATATCGACAGCCGTTACAGGGAGGATTATGCCATCCCTGAAGCGGATCTATTGAACCTGCTGGGAAGGGTTGGCGAACTGCGTAAAATATTGATGGAATCAGCGGAGACATTAAACCAAAAAAATTGACTGCGATCTCACTAAAAAATACCGATTTTTCATTCGGTAAGATATTTCTGCATTATTTTTTGATTGGCTTTCGACTGTTGTTCATACAGTGTTTCCCAGGCCTTCTGATATTTATTGTTTGCATATTCCTGTGTAATCCATTTGTCCCCCAGTAGGTAGGCATATTTGGCAATAAAAAGCATGACAAGCCAGAACAGGATACGACCGAAAACTACCTTATAATACTCGGTTATTCCATGCTCCGGGAACAGCAGGATTCGGAACTCTCTTTTAACGGGCTTTGCATGGCTTTCTACCTGTGCAGAAAATGCCTCCATTTTCTGCATCAAAAACGTCTTCAGTTCCTCATTTTGTCTGGCTAATTTTTCTTCCATCCGTTGTAAAATCAGCACCTGTTCTTCTAAAAATTGGCCATTCTTCTCAGCCAATTGGTTACTCTGCTTTTGTTCTTCCAGTACCTCGGTAAGTACAGTTTCAATGATCTCGTTTTCCATGGGACTATTTTATAAATGAAGGGATTGGTTTTTCTTTCTTTTCTTTTCCAATAATTCTTGCGGCGTATAATCAAATTCAAGCTCTGGTCGCATTAAGATTTCAAGAGCTTTGGGTAAATCAGGGAGATAGTCGGGTAACTTATTTTTGGACATTTCAGGACGGGTGATTTGGGGATCCGGGATCAACCTTTTTTCTTTTCTTAGATCCTGGTGGATCTGCAATTGTTTTTGGGTCAGAGTTAGCTGTAAAACCTTTTCAATTTTTGACAGGGAATACCCCAGATCACTGCCCTTGGCATACATCTTTTTACTATCCCTAAAAGCAATACCCCTGGCTTTAATTACCGCATAGCCTTTTTGCTTCATTCGGCTTTCAAATGCCGCGAAAGAGGTACTTTCCAAGAGACTGATCCGCAGATCGGTTTTCATGGCCTCTTTTCGGCTATCCAGCCGCGGCATATTACGTCTTTCTTTGGGCAGGAAACACTTGGGACTTTCCACCTGTTTTAGGTTGTATTTCAGCTCCATTTTCCGGCAGCAGTTGGCTATCTTTTTGAAGTTATTACTATCACTTAAAGTCTTCCCATCAAACCCTACCCTGTTTACTACAATATGGAGGTGCAGGTGACCAGTATCATTGTGCGTTACAGAGAGGTACTGATGCTTGTCAAATCCCAACTCTTTGGCACAGTCTTCTGCCATGGCCATCAAGGTGGTTTTGCCCGGTGTTTCACCTTGTGCCAGGCTAAGGATCACATGCATCACCGGTTTGGCCAATCCGGGGTTCAAAAAGCGCAGATCATTGAACTGCCTGATCAGTTCCTTTTTATCGCCAAAACACTGGTTAAAACTGATCAGTTCTGCACGGTTTGTTGGGTCGGATTTTAGCAAAGCTTCCCGCTTGTTTTCAAGCACATAACTGATGCAGCCACGGAAGGATTTTCCAAGTATGATTTTGCCGATCATTTGAGATGATTTTTAATGTCTACAGCAAGCTGTTTAACGGACAGACTGAGTTGGTTTAATTGGGCTCTTTCCAGTGCATTTAGTTCGTCCAACTGGTTCCTTTTTTTAGCGATCTGGTTAAGGTTAGCGGCCAGGTGGTTGAGGGTGCCGGTGAACTGAAGGATCTCTTTTGGTAGCCTGATTTTCCGCATGTCAATTTTACTGCCCAGGCCTAAGCTGCGCAAGTACTCTGAAACGCTTACTCCGCTGTATCTGGCTTTGGCCTCAATGGTTCTCTTTTCGACAAGGGTGCATTTTACACCCAGTAGCTTATTGCGCTTAACGGCTTTGGGTGGACGCCCACCTTTGTTTAGGTTCGGTGATTTGGTTTCTTTCACGGTTATCATATCTCACTTTTCAATGTCCTCGATGTAGTTTCCTTTATGAATCCCGCCAGCGGCGGGATGAATAAAGCCAGCGTTTCGGTAAAACCGAAACATAGCTGGCTCCTAAAATTCAAAACCTCATACCTCTTCTTTGTGATTGCCTTTGTTCGGGATCTTGGTTCATTAAGAATTCATTTAGATCCTTATGATTTTTATAAGTCAGGCTTTCATCGTGATATTTTCTGCTAAGAGCCATTGCATCTTTTGTAATCTCAAACCCTTTATTATCCCTATCGAGAAATAGACGAATGGACATGTACTGTTCAAGCCTCGGTTTCATTTTTTCAAAAAATCCAATTGAGTTCAGGATCAAAAAATTCGGCTGCTGTTTTGGCAGCATGATAAACTTTCGATGGTGGATTGCCTGGTAAGAAAGAAAGTCCATGAAGCCTTCAAAAACGGCAATTTCCTTTGCAAGATCTTTACCAATTAATGTCACTTCTTTCGGGCTGCTGCTACCTTTAAAATCTGCACTTCGCAACTCATATCCACCGGCGCTGTTTTGAAACCCTATAACGGTGTATTTCCGATCGTACAAATTGAAGTCAACTTCTTTACAAAACCGGTTTGCAATCTCTAAAGGAATCCTTCGGTATTCCAGGTAGTCTTGCAGAGGCGAGAACCTGATTGGATGGCGGGCATCCACAACAACGATTTTTTCTTTTTCACCCGCCCCGGAAAAAGAGGCGGCCTGGTCATGAGGTTTTTGCTGTTGAAAAGGAAAATTGTTTTGATGCTCTAATCTGCGCAGCAAATCATTTACCGTGCAGTTATAAAACAGTACACCAAAATCAACCAGCTTTCCGCCTTTCTGCAGCCCATGATCATACCAGACATTAAATTTTCTGTTGACTTTAAAAGATGGCGTCTTTTCATTTCTGAAGGGGGAAAAATACCAATGATCATTACCGCTGATTTTAGCAGGCTTGTGACCAAGTAATAAAAGGTAGTCTACGATGTCCAGTTGATTAAATTCTTTGCAGTTCATGGCGAAGAATTAAAGGTTGGAAATCTTGTTGTCTTGCCGGATAATTGCTTCAATATCCTGCCGGGAAAAATACCGGCGAGACTGGATCTTGAAACTCGCAATCTTGTTTTGCTTTAACCACTCATAAAGGGTGGGCTTGGAGATCTGGAAAATAGTGCAGACTTCTGAGGCTTTTAGAAGCGCCTTTTCCGGTATCAGGGTGGAATTTGAGGAAGTTGCAGTAGTTAGTTTAGCTTCCACTACATTTTCCACTACACTTTTCATTTTTTCCCAAAACTCAGCTTGAGTCATGGGAACCATCATTGGAAACTCTGTCATAAGAAATGTTTCCAATTCAGTAGCAATTCATCTGACAGGATGCGTTTATGTATACATCACCTTACCTGTTTTATATTCATTAACATTATTCCGCTATTCTGGCATTAAATGGCAGGCGGTTTCTTTGATACAAGCAGATCAGCCTGAATGTCACTTAACAAACTGACAGCTTTCATATTGCCAGTGGCAGAAAAATAATGACCTGCTTTTCTAAAAGCATCAGCCATCTCGGTATTCATCCTTGTGCTTTCTTTCCAATCAGCGTTAAGTACAGCGTTCAACGCGTCATGAAAGCTCCTTTCTGAAATCCCATATAGCCTGGCCATTTCCTCTTTGGAAAATTTATAGCCGTTCTGACCAATGAGTCCTGCCAGTTTATTTGTCACGATATGAATTAATACAATTGTAATGGAACTGTACTGGGCCTTTTTCACATCATCGAGTTCCTTTAAATAAGCACCGCTTAAAGTTTCAATTGCATTATTTAACAGCGGTACAAATTCGTTCATATAAACTGGCTTATAAACCCAAAGCCACAAGCTGAAATAAACGATTACTGCTGCTATTGAAATGACGATCAATGATTCGGTTATTTTCTGCTGCCGAAATACAAAGAAAAAACAGGCAGTTAAGCCTATACAAAAAAGAGTAAAAATGTGTACGGGTACAACACGGGTCCAGTACGCTGAAAGAAGTTTCTGTTTTGTCGATTCATAACTCCACTTTGCATAATTTTCAGACCATTTTTTATGATGCCTTTTGGCAAGTCCTTCAATGGAGGTCAAAGATGAAAATTCCGACAATGTAAAAAAATCAACTACCGATTTTAAGTTCTTCATAAGCAAGCTTTACCACATATAAAATTACTGCCTATTAAGAAGGGTATGTTCTGAATTAACCTGTTTTAAGAAAAATTTAGAATTTCTCTTCCGAGTGCATATTTTGTATCTCCAATACCATACGAAAAGAAAAACATACCTGGAATCCAATACCATAATACAATGACTGAACCGGCTTATTCACTCAAACAACTGATCATATATTTTTTGCGTCTGGGCACTATTGGTTTTGGTGGGCCTGTTGCGCTCGTCGGTTATATGCATCGGGACCTGGTTGAGAAAAAAAATTGGATCTCGGAGGAAGAATACAAAGAAGGCTTGGCGCTCGCGCAACTTGCACCTGGACCATTGGCTGCACAGTTATCTATTTACCTCGGTTTTGTTCACTATAGAATTGCCGGAGCAACACTTGCTGGAATTGCTTTTGTACTTCCTTCATTTTGTATGGTGGTTGCGCTTGGAATGTTGTACCAGCAGTTTGGCGGTCTTGCATGGATGCAGGCCGTTTTTTACGGAGTAAGTGCAGCAGTGGTGGCGATTATCATTATGAGTAGTTATAAGCTGACCACAAAGTCAGTTGGCAAACTAACAGTCGCGTCCATTAAAGAAAACTGGCTTTTATGGGTATTCTATATAGTTGCTGTAGTTGTGACAATTATTACGCAATCCGAAGAAATATTATTGTTTGTTACTGCTGGATTTCTGTATATGCTTGTCAAAGCACCGCCGCAATGGATCAAAAAAAATAAAGGTGTGGGTGCTATATTTCTGGGGGCTATCGGTTTTTGGCAATTCGAGTGGAACACACTCGCTAAGATCGCCTGGTTCTTTACAAAAGCGGGTGCATTTGTCTTTGGAAGCGGGCTTGCCATCGTTCCTTTTTTACATTCCGGTGTAGTGGTAGAAAATAACTGGCTCACTGAACAGCAATTCTTGGATGCGGTAGCCGTTGCCATGATCACTCCTGGTCCGGTAGTAATCACTGTCGGATTTATCGGGTACCTGGTAGCGGGATTTCCCGGAGCAACGGTTGCAGCTTTAGCCACATTCCTTCCCTGTTATCTTTTCACCATAATACCCGCTCCATATTTTAAGCAGATAGCGAAGAATCTTTCCATCAAAGCTTTTGTGGAAGGGATCACTGCTGCTGTTATAGGAGCCCTGGTTGGGGCAGCCATCTTAATTGGAATAAGAAGCATAAGAGACATTCCGGCTTTACTGATCGCAGTTGCTGCCTTACTGGTATTGATCTACATAAAAAAACTCCCCGAACCGTATCTTATATTTATTGCTGCTTTGATTGGGTTATTGATAAAGAATCTGGCATATTGAGATAGATCAAGCCAGTTTTATCCTAAATTTCTCCTAAATGCAAACTTAGCTTAGCGTTAAATCCCTTTCATGAAGCTATTGGTCATAGAAGATGAAATAAGCTTGCGTCAAAGTATCGTTGACTACTTTACGCAATCCGGATTTCTGTGCGAACAGGCAGGTACTTTCCAGGAAGGAGTACAAAAAGCTGATGATTTTCAGTACGACTGCATTATTCTTGATATCAATTTACCCGGTGGCAATGGGTTGCAGTTACTCGATCATTTACGCAAGGATAAAAAAACAGATGGTGTTATTATCATCTCCGCACGCGATGCAGTGGAAGACCGGATAGCAGGACTTGATCTCGGTGCAGATGACTACCTGACAAAACCTTTCCACTTATCAGAACTGAATGCGAGGGTAAAGGCACTCATCCGGAGAAAATATGGCTCCGGCTCCAGTGTATTGGAAGCAGGTAGCCTGAAGCTTGACCTCGCTGCAAAAACCGTTTTGGTCCATGACAGCCTGGTATCCTTTACCAAGAATGAATTTGAACTGTTACTGTTTTTAATTACCAACCAAAACCGGGTGGTAAGCCGCCAGGCAATTGCAGAACACTTATATGGTGAACAAACAGATAACCTTGCTTCTTTTGATTTTGTGTATTCGCATATTAAGAATCTAAAAAAGAAGCTGAAAGAAAAAGGCTGCGGCGATATGCTGCAGGCTGTATATGGCCTTGGCTATAAATTGGTGGTATGAGTAAAACACTTGAACAGAAAAATACCCGTTACCTGCTTACCTGGTTACCGCTTGTGCTGTTACTGGGTTCTGTGTTATTTTATGTGATCCTTACCGGTCATGCGCGTCACATGCAGGAAAAGCAACTGGAACTTAAACAGCAAAATATCTGGCAGGCATTCGCCGCTGGTTCACTACCAATGCAGATTAAAGGCGAATACTCTATAACAAAACTCAGCTTGCCTGTAAACGATGCAGGCAAAATTCAGGATACTGATAGCGGTTACACAGTTTTGTCGAAGCAATATGAACTAAACAGAGATCATTACCTGCTCACAACGCTGGTTACATCAAAAGAATATTCGCATCTTTTGGTAAAAGTGTTTGCCACAGAGATTTTTGTTTTTATGTTGCTGTTATTTTCGATTGTTGTGATTAACCGAAAAAGCTCAAAACGGTTATGGCAACCTTTTTATAAAACACTACAGGCTGCATCTGATTATGATATCGCCAAAAATAATTCGTTCGCGCCTCTTGCGGAAACAGGGATCACGGAATTTAACCAGTTGAATAAAGAACTCACTGATCTTGCAGCAAAGAATAACAAGGCATATAGCAATCAAAAACAGTTTGTTGAGAATGCGAGTCACGAAATACAAACCCCGCTTGCCATTATCCGTTCCAAACTCGACCTGCTGATCAATGAACCAGGGCTGACAGAAGGAACCGCTTTGTTATTGGCTGACATTACCCAGGCAAATGACAGGTTAAGCCTACTAAATAAAAGCCTGCTCCTTCTTGCAAAAATTGATAATAACCAGTTTCCAGATCAGGAAAGAATCAATATTTCTCAGCTTCTAAGCAGTATTATTGCCAATTACCAGGAACACTACGACAATTTTCCGGTGACAGACTTACTGATAGCCGATAATATTTACCTGACAGCCAATCCTGCACTCATAGAGATTCTTTTTAGTAACCTTATAAAAAATGCGGTTGTCCATAATTTTCCGGGTGGATATATCCGTGTTACATTGAACGGTGGTGAATTCAGTATTGAGAACTCCGGAATGTCCTTAACCATTGAGCCTGGCTACCTGTTTGAACGTTTTAGAAAGGGTACATCGGATATAAAAACAACCGGCTTAGGACTCGCTTTGGTAAAACAGATAGCCCAATTATATGGATTGGAGGTATTGTATACACACCAAAACGGAATACATCACATTAAGGTAACTTTCGGCACAGGTAACCTCCCAAATTTATCCTAAATCTCTTGTTAGGTTTGTTTCTGAGCAAACTGATGCACATGAGATGGATATTATTTATAGGATTTTGCTTTTTTGTACCTGCATTAAAAGCACAGGATACTGTACGGCTGTCATTGGCTGATGTACTTTCTATAGCCGAAAACAATTACCCTAAATTAAAATCAAACCGCTACCAGTTAGAAGCATCGAAAGCGGGTATTAAACTTCAGCAGCAAACGATTATTCCCCAACTGGATGCAGCCTACCAAGCTAACCTCGCCACGCATAATAATATTACGGGCATGTTTTACCCGCAATACACATTACCCATTAGCGGGCCTCCTTCAGCAAATAATGATTATGGTCCGGTTACCGGTTCTGCTGCGAGCTTATTGCTTCAATGGCAACCAGGGATATTCGGAGAACGTACGTCCAATATCAACCTTGCCACCGCTACTTCACAAACATTGCAATCGAAAAATGAACAGGATATTTTTGCGCATAAGATAAAAGTTAGTGACCAATATATAGACTTGGTATATGTGCAGAAATTATCAAAGCTCTATGAAGAAAATATACGGATTTCAGAAAACCAATTGCGCCAGGTCAGGGTTCTTGCAGCAACAGGGCTGAGACCAGGTGTGGACACTGCACTTATACAATCTGAGCTTTCCCGCAGCCGCATCGAATGGCTAAAAATAAAAAATGCTTTTGCAGGAACAATGACGGCTTTGCAGGAATCGCTTGCTACCGATTCTGTGATCGTTGGAAAAGACACCTTATTGTACGCTTCTGTTCCACAACAACAGCTTACAGATACAATAGAGCACCCGTTTGTAAAAACAGCGCGGCTTAGTATTGAAGAAGCAAATACTAAACGCGTAACCATCAATAAGCTGTCTGTTCCGCATTTATCGATATGGGGTACCACCTATGCAAGAGGTTCAGGCGTAGACTATACGGGCGCTGTTAAAACCTTTGATGGATTTGCCTTAAACCGTTTTAACTATGGCCTGGGTGTGCAATTGTCAGTTCCATTATTAAAACAGGCGGAGATAAAAACAAAATTGCAGCAGCAGGATTGGCTCATAAAATCAGAGCAGGAAAAACTGAACCAGGTTTCATCAGCATTGAAAGAACAAAGGAAATATGCGGATGCCAATTTTTCCAATACCCGCTCCATCGCTTTAGAAACACCGCTCCAGGTACGTTCTGCAGAATATGCTTTCATGTCAATGCAGGTACGTTATACCAACGGTCTTGTCAATTACACAGAATTATTGCAGACGCAAACGGTATTGCTGAAAGCGAAGATCGATTTAGCCAACTCGCAATCAGAATTATGGAAAGCCTTATTATATAAAGCAGCCGTTTATGGCGATATTAATTTATTTGTCAACCAGGTGAAATAGCCACATGAAAAAACTGATCATCGCTGCACTCAGAAAACCCGTTACTGTTATGGTGATCGTAATGGGTATCGTATTTTTCTCATGGCTGGCCGTGCGAAAAATGCCGATAGATATTTTTCCAAAGTTAGGAACGCCTGTCATTTACGTGGCGCAAACTTATGGGGGCTTATCGCCACAACAGATGGAAGGGTTTCTTACCTCCTACTATGAATACCACTTTCTCTACATTACCGGCATTAAATATGTAGAGAGCAAATCCGTTCAGGGTGTCTCACTGATCAAACTGCAGTTTCACGAAGGGACCGATATGGGTGCTGCTATGGCTGAGGTGGTATCCTATGCTACCCGCGCCCGTTCTTTTATGCCACCAGGAACTTTACCACCATTCATCATGCGTTACGATGCGGGTAGCGTACCTGTAGGACAATTGGTATTTACGAGCAACAGTAAATCTTTAAATGAGATACAGGATCTTGCTCTCTTTAAAGTTAGGCCCATGTTTGCCGCCTTGCCGGGCGTGTCAGCACCGCCACCACTCGGAGGGAATCAGCGAACCATCATTATACGCGCTAGTCCTGAAAGACTCCGCAGCTACGGCGTTACACCCGATGAACTGGCGGCTACTATTGCTAAAGGGAATATGATCTCGCCAGCGGGCAACCTGCGGGTGGGCGATCAAACACTGATTACTCCACAGAATACAGTCATCGATAATATCAAAGAGTTTGAAAGCATTCCTTTACAGGCAAAAAGCGGGACGACAGCCTATGTCCGTGACGTAGCTTCCGTAGAAAACGGTGCGGACATCACAACCGGTTATGCACTTGTCAATGGTAAACGTTCCATCTATATACCGGTAACCAAACGCGCGGATGCGTCCACCTGGGAAGTGGTACAGAATATTAAAAAGGCTTTGCCGGACATGCAGGCCGCGATTCCTGCCGACATACATGTATCTTATGAATTTGATCAATCAACCTATGTTGTCAATTCTTTAAAAAGTCTTTTGTTTGAAGGAGGATTGGGGGCCATACTTACCGGGTTGATGGTATTGCTTTTTTTAAGCGACAGGCGAAGTTCATTGATCGTTGTGATTACCATTCCACTTGCCCTGCTATCTGCGATCGTATGTTTGTACCTCACGGGGCAAAGTATCAATATTATGACCCTTGGAGGTTTGGCGCTTGCAATTGGTATATTGGTGGATGAGGCAACAGTAACTATTGAAAATATACACCGGCATCTTGAAGATGGTAAGAAAAAACCAAGAGCCATCGCAGATGCTGCGAAAGAAATTGCTTTGCCAAAACTGCTGATCCTGTTAAGTATCCTTGCGGTATTTGTTCCGGCGCTTTTTATGACCGGCATACCTAAAGGGATGTTCATGCCATTATCGCTTGCAGTGGCTTTTGCCATGATCGCTTCTTTTCTGATCTCGCAAACAGTAGTGCCGGTTCTTTCAAACTGGTGGTTAAAAGATGCCGGGCAATTCACAGAAAGGAAATGGTTTACAAAACTGACTAACCGTTATACATCTTTTCAAAATAGAATAGCAGGTTCCCGCGGCGTGATTATTTCTTTGTACCTGGTTATATGTGGTTTATTGCTCTGGAGTAATTATCGTTTTTTAGGGCAGGAAATATTTCCGAAAGTAAACTCAGGACAGTTACAAGTGAGACTTCGTATGCCTGCAGGCACGCGCATTGAACGGACAGAAGATAATACCAAAAAAGTATTGGCGCTGCTTGAAAAAGAAGTAGGCAAACAACAGGTGTCGATTACTTCTGCCTATGTTGGATTACAACCGCCTACCTATGCTATCAACTCGATCTTTACCTGGACAAGCGGACCGCATGAAGCGATTGTGAAAATAAGATTTACTGATAACGCGGGTATCAAACTGGATGACTTAAAAGAACAATTGAGATCCGCTGTCAAAAAAGAAATTCCTTCGATGCAGGTTTCGTTTGAACCCGCCGATCTTGTTGAGCAGGTGATGAGCCAGGGAACCAACAACCCGGTTGAAGTGGTGGTGCAGGGGAAAAATCTGAAACAAAGCAAAGAGATCGGCGATAAATTAAAAAAGCAAATGGAGGCATTGCCTTACATGCGCGATATTCAATACACGCTTCCCCTCGATTATCCATCCTTACAGATAGATTATGACCGGGTTCGTGCAGGACAATTGGGGCTGACCATCGATGAAATGAGTCGTTCCGTTTCAGCAGCTACTTCATCCAGCCGAAACATCCTGTTAAATTACTGGCTGGATAAAAATGCAGGAAATGCCTACCAGGTTCAGGTAGAGTTACCCGAATACCAAATGAAATCACCGGAAGATTTGGAACAGGTTCCTGTATCCGCCAGCAATCAAAATATTTTTCTGCGCGATGTGGCTACATGGAAAAAGTTAAACACGCCGGGAGAATATGACCGCTTAAATCAACAACGCTTTATTACAATCTCTGCTAACCTGCATCAAAAAGATTTAGGCACGGCAGTTAAAGATGTTCAAACTGCGATCAGTAAATTAGATTCGTTACCGCAAGGCGTGAAAGTATATGTGCGGGGGCAATCAGAGATCCTTCAGCAAACACAAAGCGAACTGGGTTCTGGGCTGCTCTTAGCCATCATTGTTATTTTACTATTGCTGGCTGCTAATTTTCAATCGTTCCGATTATCATTTACTATCCTCTCAGTTATCCCTGCTGTTGTTGCCGGTTCATTCCTGTTATTATTTCTGGCAGGCAAAACACTAAACATACAATCATTCATGGGCTGTATCATGGCGATTGGTGTAGCAGTCGCCAATGCTATTCTTCTCGTAACAAAAGCAGAAACGATCCGGAAGCAGGATGGTAGCCTATCCAACATAGGTCTCATTGCTGCGCAGTCCAGGTTGCGACCGATCCTAATGACAAGCTTTGCCATGATAGCCGGGATGATACCGATGGCTATCGGTTTAGGAGAAGGTGGTGAGCAAACAGCACCATTGGGCATTGCGGTAATTGGTGGTCTTTTGTTTTCAACTCTTACCACACTTTTTGTATTGCCACTTGTTTACAATGCCGTCATTAATAAAAAAATATACAGTGATGTTTCACTTGACCCGGATGATACAGCCAGCAGGTTTTATGACAACCAAAAATGACAACATGAAAGAGATAAAAAATATTATAGCATTATTAGTAGTTGCCGCTACCATTAGCTGTAACCAGAACAACAAGCCAAAAGAAACCGTTAAGCCCACTATTGATTCAACGGTTGTCTTTCTATTACAAAGCGGCTCGCTCGATAAAACTGTTTCGCTCCCCGGCGAGTTGCTTGCACAGGAAAAAGTACAGGTCTTCGGTAAAGTAAGCGGCTACATAAAAAAGATCTTTGTCGATATCGGCTCACCTGTAAAACAAGGACAGGTAATTGCAATACTCGAGGCTCCTGAATTGCAGTCAAGGATCGCGGAAAGCAAACAAAAACTGGAATCAGCAAAAGCGAGACTTATTACCAGCAATGATCTGTATAAAAGACTATTGGAAGCATCGAAAACCGATGGCGTGATTGCACCAGCAGATCTTGAGAAAGCAAAGAACCAGGTAAGTTCAGATGAGGCATTGATACGCGCTGCGCAATCAGCAGTAAACGCTGAAGGAGAGACAGCAGGCTATCTTACTTTAAAAGCGCCATTTAGCGGGACAGTTGTTAAAAGAAATGTGGATGCGGGCGCTTATGTGGGTAAGCCCGGCGAAACGCCTTTATTTGAAATTGAAGATAACGCAACGCTACGCCTGCGCATTGCAGTACCGGAGGCATTGACAGGTACAAAAGTCAAAGAAGGAAAAGTACAGTTTACACTGAAAGCCATTCCCGGAAAAAAATTCGAGGGGAACCTGTCCCGAAAATCCGGGAGCCTCGATCCGAATTCAAGAAGCGAAGTGTGGGAATTTGCAATTAACAATAGCGATCATTTGCTAAAGTCAGGCATGTTCGCAGATTGCAAATTAAATATCCTGCGTGAAGGCAAATCATTTTTTGTACCTTATTCAGCAGTTGTAACAACACTTGAAAAGAAGTTCGTGATCATATCGGAAAATAATATTTCCAAATGGGTGGATGTAAGCCAGGGAGTCGGCTTGCCGGATAAAACAGAAATATTCGGGAACCTGAAAGAAGGTGACACACTGGTACTAAAAGCAAACGAAGAATTAAAGGCAGACACAAAGCTGGTTATTAAGATATCAAAATAAGTCGTAGATGAAAATCAATCTTCACTTAGCTTTAATTGTCATCGTTATATTGTTATATAAACCTGTTTCTGCACAGCATAATCTTATTGATACTATCCGCACCAGTTTCACCAATGAAACAATTGCTCTTGACGGAAAATTGACTGAACCCTGTTGGCAGAGCGCATCAGCTATAACCAACTTCACACAACGCGAACTCGATTTTGGTAAACCTGCCAGTGAAGGTACAAAGGTTGCTATCGTATATGATAAGCTCGCCCTGTATATCGGTGTATGGTGTTACCAGCAACCAGGCAGTATACGTGCAAAATATATGCAGCGGGATTTTTTTTACAGCGAGGATGATAATTTCCAGGTTGCACTATCACCCTTTAATGATAAAAGAAATGGTTACCTGTTTGTCATTAATCCCAACGGTGCAAGGGCAGATCTTTTGATCTCGGGAAATGAAGAGGCTAATCAGGATTGGAACGGCGTATGGGATGCGAGAACCACTATTACAAATGAAGGTTGGTTTGCTGAGATCCGTATCCCATTCAATAGTTTACAGTTTAAGAAGGATTCAGTTTATAATTGGGCCATCAACTTTGAACGCAATATCCGTTCAAAAAACGAGCAGGTTTCATGGCAGGGATGGACAAGGGATTGTTCCATCTATTGTTTGGCAAATGCGGGTACACTGGCAGGGCTTAGTAATATTGGCTACGCTAAATATTTTGAATTAAAACCCTATACGCTCGGCGGATTTGAAAAAGAAAAAAATCAGTCAACCAACTGGCCCGGAAAAATTGGTGCAGATCTGAATGTGAATCTTACCCCTACTTTAAAACTGAACCTAACGGCCAATACAGATTTTGCACAAGTGGAAGTAGACAGGATCGCGGTAAACCTGAACCGTTTCAATTTATACTATCCTGAAAAAAGAGAGTTCTTTTTAGAAGGTTATCAAAACTACCAGTTTAATCTTGGGGCCAGCAACGAAATTTTCTATACAAGAAAAATAGGTATCGAAAATTTTGAGCAGGTACCAATCGTTGCCGGTGGCAGGTTGTTTGGAAAGATAGGAGGAAGTAATATCGGCTTACTAAACATTCAAACCGCAGCATCAGGCACGGCTGCAGCCACCAACAATACAGTGGTTCGTTATAAAAAAGATATCGGGAGCCAATCTTATATCGGCGCTATCCTCACTTCAAAAAATAACAGTAACATCAGTAACCAGGTGGCTGGTCTTGACGGTTCTTACACAACATCAAAATTCCTGAAAAATAAAAATCTCGTGATAACCGGGCTCATCAGCAAGAGTTTTGATAAAGGGATCAATAGTAACAATGCTTATGCGTGGCGTTTTTTCATAGATTATCCGAATGATTTTATTGACCACTTTATTGCTATTGGAAGTATACAAAACGACTACAACCCTGAATTAGGATTTCTGGAAAGAAAAAATTTTGATAACCTGACATGGAACTTCCGCATTTCACCAAGATGGTTCGGCAAATACGGTATAAGAAGAATGTATCTCAAACCCTGGGAGTTCAGCATGTATCGAACACATACTACAGGTGAACTGGAATCTTTTTATAATGAATCAAGACCCTTCGGTTTTTTTACCAAAAGCGGCGAAAGATTTGAGTATGATCTGAGACAACAGTTTGAAAGACTTGACGCTCCTTTTGATCTGACAGGTTCTATTAAAATACCAGTTGGCAAATACTGGATGCACCGGCAGGCATTGCAGGCTGGTAGTTTCCAGGGCAGGCGTCTTTGGATAGATATGGTATACGCCTGGGGAGAGTTTTATACGGGTAGCATTAAGAGTTTTACAGGATCACTCGGGATCAATGTCAACAAACATTTTAACCTTCGAACCGACTATATATACAACGGAATTACTTTACCACAGGGGAATACAACGATCCATCAATTGGCACAGTTTTTTAATTACGCATTCGATCCCCGTTTAGATCTTTCAGTATTCACCCAATGGAATTCTTTAGATGACCTGTTGTTTGGGAATTTCCGGCTTCACTGGATACCACGTATCGGTGAGGACCTGTATATCGTGTATAACAGGGGCTATGATAAATTAAACAATTTTAGATTTTCAGAACCGGTGAGTTCGGCAGGAGCCGCAAAACTGGTATGGCGATTTGTATTCTAAACCTATAATCAACCAATATGAAACCCTTATTTAAAACAATGATCGTTCTGGCTGTTGCATTAACTGGTTTATTGCTGGCCACATGCAACAGTGGTAAAAATGCAAGCAGTGTACAGGATGCAAAAATGCAGGCGCTTGCCTGTCCGCCAGGCAGTAAACTAGATATCCAGCAGATCGAACAGATAACAGGCATGAAAGGCGCTGAAAAAAACGGTGAATATAAAATTACCGTTCCGCAAAACGACCTGAACATTATGGTAGATGGTTTTAAGATCATTCCTGCAATGGGGTTGGGTAGCTGGATCGCCTTTACTCCATGTGCCGATAGCGTAATGATGATGGGAGACATTATTTTATCCGAAACTGATCTCGCTCCTGTGCAAAGAGAAGTAATCGCACAGGGTTTATCTATAACAGCCATTCACAATCATTTTGTGCGCAACAGGCCGAATGTAATGTATATGCACATCGATGGTTTTGGAAATGTTCGTAAAGTGTCTTCCATTGCTAAAGCCATTTTTGATAAGGTAAAAGAAGTAAGAGGTAAAGATCCCAAGTCAGCAAAAGCGGATAGTGTTATTAATACTTTGAATATTCCCTCGCTAGATGCGATCATCGGAAGTAAAGGTGAATTGAGTAAGGGAGTGTATAAGTATACTATTGGCAGACCGGATGTTTCTCTTCGCGAACATGGTGTCCCCATCAGTACATTTATGGGATTTAATACATGGGCAGCCTGGCAGGGTACGCCTGAAAAAGCAGCAGTAGCCGGAGATTTCACTATGTTGGAAAATGAAGTGGCACCTGTTATAAAAGCGTTAGTGGAAAGTGGTATTGAAGTGGTAGCGGTGCATAATCACATGGTACATGAAGAACCAAAAATATTCTTTTTACACTACTGGGGTGTAGGCCCTGCTGAACAATTGGCAAAAGGGTTACGCACTGCGTTGGATCAAACAGGCAAAGGTCAGGCAAATACTCATTAAAAAACAGTGACTATGCAATTCAAAAAGCTTTCAATTACCGCCTGCATTTTCTTATTGTGCATACAGGGTTGTCAATCGCAGCCGCAGGTGCAAGGTAAATCAATGTCACTCATCACATCCGTTGAATTACCTGGTGTAAATGGGCGCATCGATCACATGGCCTTTGACAATGTTACCCAAAAGATTTTTGTTGCGGCTTTGGGTAATAATACTGTTGAAGTAGTTGACTTAAAAAATAATAAGGCTATTCATAGTATATCAAACATGAACGAACCGCAGGGAATTGGTTTTATTCCTGAGCGAAAAGCAATACTTGTTGCAAACGGCGGTAATGGCAGATGTGACGTGTTTAGTTCAGAAGATTATCAAAAAATAACTTCTATTCAATTACCGGGTGATGCTGATAACGTCCGCTATGATCCCATCCATAAAAAGATTTATGTAGGCTATGGTGATGGGGGTATTGCAATCATTGATGCGAATACATTTAAGCAAACAGGAGATATTAAACTTGAAGGACATCCCGAATCCTTTCAACTCGATATTTCACAACAGAAGATGTATGTAAATGTGCCGGACAAACAGCAGGTAGAAGTTATCGACTTAGAGAAACAACAGGTAACGGATCGCTGGAAAATAACAGAGGCCAGAGCAAACTTTCCAATGCATTTGGATTCCGCTAATCATCGCTTGGTTATCGGCTGCAGACGACCGGCCAGGCTTTTAGTAGTAGACACTGAAACAGGAAAGACAATTTCATCTGTTGAAACAGATAATGATGTAGATGATATTTTTTGCGATCCTAAAACCGGCAATCTTTATTTGAGCTGCGGAGGTGGAAACATTGATGTGTTTAAACGGCTATCTAATGACAATTATCAACTAAGTGAAAAAATTGTTTCCAAATCCGGAGCACGAACTTCTTTGTGGATACCGCAACTAAACCGATTGGTAGTGGCTTCACCAAAAAACATAATAACAGGCTCCACATTACTTGTGTATGCCGTCAAAGAGTAATGATGATAAAATTCTAACTCAGTTAGATCCCTTCTTAGTAAACTGAAAAAAAATCTTGCAAAAAATAATTTCAGTTTAACCCTGCTTAAATCGAATTAACCAAAATTGAAGTTGGTTTTACCCAAGTTTATCCTGCAATAAAAAAGACTTACATTTTATATGTAAGTCTTTGATTATCAAGTGGAGAGTATCGGGGTCGAACCGACGACCTCTTGCATGCCATTTTATTGATAGCTACCTAAATTCAAAAGGTAAAAGATAGGCGCAATATTTTTCCCAAACTATAGCAGAAAATTTAAAGACAAAAGTTTGAATCCGAGAGTAATTCGTACTTTAGAAGTATAAAAGTTCTTTCACATCTCCTCTTTCTTTGCGATAAAGAAAGTCAATTAGTATGGTCAAATTAGTTGTAGGCAAATTGTAGGCAAATTTCTGTTAAAAACAAAAAGAGACCGCGCATTGCGATCTCTCTAAGTGATTGAAAATCAAGTGCCCCAGGCGGGAATTGAACCCGCACTCGCGTTGCGGCGAACAGGATTTTAAGTCCTGCGTGTCTACCAGTTCCACCACCGGGGCTGCCATAAAAAATCCCGTCCTGAAAAGGAGCGGGATTTTTCTGAGCGGAAGACCAGGCTCGAACTGGCCACCCCGACCTTGGCAAGGTCGTGCTCTACCAAATGAGCTACTTCCGCGTTATCTGTAAGAACTAAATTGGGAGTGCAAAAATAAACAACTTTAGTTCCTGACAAAATTTTTTTTAAGTTTTTTATTTGTATTCAGGAGTAAATTTTGAACTACTCTGAACTTCTACTTTTGGTTTACCAGGGTAGCGCTGGTTGTACATGCGGTAACATCCGCCCAGTACAAAAGACAGTATGCAGAAAATCTGCAGATAGAATAAAAATCTGGAAGAGCTTACCCAATTTTTGGTAAAATCTTTTTGTTCGTGTTCGATAATTTCCTGTGACATAGTGAATTATTGCATTGCAAAAATAGGGGTTGGCAGTAAAAAATCATCGCTTCTCCGGAATAATTTCCAGAAAACGTTTTTTTTGATGCACAAAATAGTTCCAAACAACCGAGCCCCGATACACCCCATGCAGCCCAAACATAGGCGTAACAGGGTTTTGGGTATGTCTAAACCGGGTAAGGAACCAATAGAAATAACTGAAATGCGCTTTGAAAATTGCCGTAAAAAAATACGGATCTCCGGTCAAAAGTCCCTTCCAGGCAGAAATGGCATCCAGACAGAACCTTGCAGGCAGTTTCCACCAGAGTTCATTCAGGGGTAAATTTTTGCTGAGCATGATCAGGTTATTCCTGAAATTCAGAAAAACCTTTCGTCCACCCCGCGGAAGCGTGCCCCCACCTACGTGATAGATCACCGATTCGGGGCATGCCATAATATGATATCCCTTCAATTGCATCCTCCAGCAGAGATCGATTTCTTCCTGGTGTGCGAAAAAATATGGGTCAAATCCCTTTAAGGAATGGAATACGCCGGATCGTACAAACATGGCAGCTCCGGAAGCCCAGAATATCTCACAGGTATCGTTATACTGACCATTGTCGGGCTCACAAACATCAAAAACCCGCCCCCTGGTAAACGGGTAGCCCAGAAAGTCGATCCAACCGCCGGATGCTCCGGAATATTCAAAGAGATGCGGATCCTTATACGACAACAATTTGGGCTGACAGGCCGCAATGGACGGATTGGATTCCATCATGTGTATAATCGGATCAACCCAATCGGGTGTTACTTCCACATCGGAATTCAGCAATACATAATAAGGGGCGTCTACCCTTTCCAGCGCCCAGTTGTAGCCCCCCGCAAATCCCAGGTTATCCGGATTTCTCAGCAGGGTTACCGAAGGATAATGTTGTTCCAGAAACGCAATGGAATCATCAGTTGATCCATTATCCGCCACTACCACTTCAACAGGCCGGTAAGTTGTGGCCAGTACCGAAGGCAGAAATTGCTCCAGGTAATTCCTGCCGTTGTAGTTCAATATCACAATTGCCACTAATGGATTCAACACTTCAATTTTTGCGAAAGTACAATCAAATAATCATTAGCAGCAGTAAGATCGGTTAATTCTGCAGTCCCCAGTTGATCAGATACCGGACTTCGGTAGGTACAGTTTTTACCCGCTCTTTGGAAGCCTTGTGCGCCAAGCGTACAATTATCCGCTTTTTGGAAGGGATTACAATGATGTACTGCCCGAGGATTCCTCTGGCATAGAAAATATCTTTGTGCTCCGGATCAATCCACCACTGGTACCCGTAATAATCACAGGTTGCCCCTTTCAGGTCTTTAATGCCGCAGGGTGTAACGGATTGCATAAAATAACTGCTGTCGATCACGGGCACTCCGTTGATTTTACCACTGTCGAGCATCAGTTTACCAATTCTGGCAAAGTCTCTTGTATTCGAATTAAAACAGCAATAGGCTTTTTCGTATCCGCCTTCGTGATCAATGGTCCACAATGCCTCCCGCTGCGCACCCAGCGGCATCCATAATTTCTCTGCAGCATATTCACTGAGTGTTTTACCGGTGGCTTTCTGCAGAATCAGTCCCAACAACTGGGTATCTCCGCTTTTGTAACTATGCACCGTTCCGGGTGCTGCGACCATCTTCACGCTGGTAGCCGTTTTATAAGCGTCTGTACCGTAATAAATTTCGGCTGTAGCTGTGAGCGGATTGGCATAGGATTCATCCCAATCCGTACCACTGCTCATGGTCAGCAGATCCACTATTTTTACCTTGGCCTTCTCCCCTTCTTTAAACTCCGGAATAAAATCACCCACCGGCTGCTGTACAGACTTAATTTTACCCTCTCGGATGGCCGCACCAATCAGCAGACTGGTAATACTTTTGGCCATGGAGAAGGATCCCGACAAGGAACTATCGCTGTAACCGTCCCAATATTTTTCCACTACAATAGAATCGTGATCGATCATCAGCAATCCAACTGTTTGCAATTTTTCCAGCAGATTGTTCAATGAATCCGGATAAGGCAACTTGTTGTAATTGGATGCCACTGCCCATGGCCGCGCCGTTCCGGTTGATACCGTACGATTCTCGAACTTCTCATAGTCGTCTATATTCGCGAAATTGTATATCACCGACTTAAACAAATAGGTTTTACCGGTTGCGAATGCAAATACAGAGAAAGCTGCCACTAATACCAGCAGTGTATAGAATATTGTTTTAAATACTTTCATATGCAATGATTATGTATGTTGAAAATAACTATTTCCGGTAATACAGCCGAAATTTCTTAACTTGCCATGCCATGATCAATTTGCATTTTCTGCATTTCAACCTCGATTTTCTCGATCATCCACCTGGTGGTTACTGATTGTATACCCTGCTGCACTAACGGAACATGGTTTCCGAAAACGATTTATTTTATTGACTCATTAATTGATTACAATGGATACTACTGTATTATCCCCTAAAGCGGCTGCATATTTGCAGCTGGAAGAACAATATGGCGCGCACAACTACCATCCCCTCCCTGTAGTACTGGAAAAAGGCGAAGGTGTTTTTGTATGGGATGTGGATGGAAAAAGATATTATGATTTCCTGAGTGGTTATTCTGCCGTAAACCAGGGACATTGCCACCCGGCCATCATCAAAAGTCTGATTGATCAGGCTCAAAAACTCACACTTACCTCCAGGGCTTTTCACAACAACCTGCTGGGCGAATATGAACAATTCATTACAAGCTATTTTGGTTACAACAAGGTATTGCCGATGAATACCGGTGTGGAAGGCGGGGAAACGGCCATCAAACTTGCCCGCAGATGGGCCTATGTTAAAAAGGGTGTTCCGGAAAATAAAGCAAAAGTCATTTTCGCAGAAGGCAATTTCTGGGGAAGAACACTGGCAGCCATTTCCGCCTCCACAGATCCCAGCAGCTACAAGAATTTCGGGCCATTCATGCCTGGTTTTGATCTGGTACCTTACAACGATACCGCTGCGCTGGAGAAAGCACTTCAGGATCCGAATGTATGTGCTTTTATGGTGGAGCCGATTCAGGGCGAAGCCGGTGTAGTGGTTCCGGATGAAGGCTATCTCCAAAAAGTGAGAGAACTCTGCACAAAGTACAATGTATTGTTTATCGCAGATGAAATTCAGACCGGCCTGGCAAGAACAGGAAAAATGCTGGCCTGTGACCACGAAAATGTTCGTCCGGATATCCTGATCCTGGGCAAGGCCCTCAGCGGTGGTGTATTACCGGTATCCGCTGTGCTGGCAGACGATTTCATCATGCTGAATATCCAGCCTGGTGAACATGGTTCTACCTACGGGGGCAATCCGCTGGCCTGCGCTGTAGCCATTACTGCATTAACCGTATTGAAAGAGGAAAAAATGACGGAAAATGCCGCTGCCATGGGCGAGCTGTTGCGCAGCGAGCTGGCCAAACTGCAATCCCCCTTCATTACCACCATTAGAGGTAAAGGATTGCTGAATGCCATTGTAATTCAGCACAAAAATCCGGATGCATCCTGGGAACTTTGCCTGGCATTGAGAGACCGCGGCTTGCTGGCCAAACCAACCCACGGCGACAAAATCCGCTTTGCACCTCCTCTGCTGATTACAAGAGAACAGATTCTGGAATGCGTGCAGATCATCGGAGATGCGCTGAAAACACTTGCCTGATCTGCCGGCCGTAATTCTCTGAATGTATAAAAAGTAAAAGAGAGTATGAATCATTCGCAGTGAATGATTCTACTCTCTTTTTACTTCAACAACCTTCCTTAAACTAAAAACAGATATTGGATACTAAAAACTATTTGATTTTGCTCAGTGCTTTGTTGGTAATGACTTTATCCAAAGCTGTAATCTGTGCATCCAGCTCGGCTTTCAGTTCATTGAACACTTTGTAAGAATCGTCTGTTGGTTTTGCTTCACCGCTTTCTACGGTGCGCTGTAAAGAAGCCAGTTTGTTGTTCAGCCTGATCGGGAAGTTCAGCGGATCCTGGTTACTTTGGTTTTTCACCTGGTAAATGGTTTCCTCAATTACAGACAGCTCATCCACGATCTTTTTCAGGTCTGCACCTACTTTTTTCTGCGCAGCAATTTTCTTTTTGTAATCACGGATTTTGATTACCGCTTCGTTGGCCCTGCTTACTTCCTTATTGATTTTGGAAGCCAGCTCAAACTGTTCGCGAATATCAGCAGATGTTACATTTTTGAAATTCGGATTCAGTTTAATATCGAAGCTTTGCGTAGCAGTTTCTCCACCTGCTTTAATGGTGATCTGGTATTTACCATCCGGCGCCATTGGTCCGCTCTGAGGTCTGGCACCCCAAAGAATGATACCATCAAATACCACTGCACCCGGATATTTCATATCCCAGTCAAATACATTCAGTCCTTTCTTCACTGTAGGGTCTTTTTGACCAGCGCCGAAGTAAAACTCTTCATCAGCAGCCGGTGCGGCAGCATCTTTTTTAGCTGCCGGGTCCTGCTTTTTGCCTGTGAAGCTCTTGATCAGGTTTCCGGATGCATCCGCAATTTCAATGGTAACGCTGTCGGTATCCTTACCCAGGTAGTACTGGAAAGTGGCATTGCCTAAACGGCGATATGCATCAACAGGTTTAAACAGGTGCAACGCCTTGTTGGCCAGTTCTGCACTGTATTCTCTGATTGGATTAATATTGTCGAGAATATACATGGATCTTCCATGAGTTGCAATGGCCAGATCATTGTCTTTCACCACCATATCGGACACCTGTGTTACAGGCAGGTTCAATTGCAGCGACTGCCAGTTCTCGCCATTGTCGAAGGATACCACTACACCATACTCGGTTCCGGCAAACAACAATCCCGGACGAACCACATCTTCGCGAACAGCATGCACATAATTGCCTGGTAAAATACCTTTTACAATTTTCTTCCAGGTAGCACCATAATCATCTGTTCTCCAGATATAAGGCTCACGGTCGTTCATCTGGTAACGCTTAGCGGCAATATAAGCCGTTCCGGGTTTATGCGGAGAAGCTTCGATAATGCTCACCCTGGTATGCTTAGGCATATCCGGAGGCGTAATGTTTTTCCAGTTCTTGCCATGATCTCTGGTAATATGAATCAGGCCATCATCAGAACCGGCCCAAATGGTATTTACATCGTGATAAGAAGGAGCCAGTGCATAAACGGTACTGTATAATTCAGGACCGCTCATATCCAGGGTAATTACACCACCGCTGATACCCATTGTATTGGTATCTGCCAGGGTAAGATCCGGACTGATTCTTTCCCAGCTCTGACCTTCGTTATTGGTATACCATACATGCTGAGAAGTTACATACATTCTGCTTGGATCCTTGTGATTGAATACAATCGGGAATGTCCAGTGCACTCTCTCAGGCAGGGTTTTAGCAGGCTCACCCATGAAATAACGTGGGTAAGGCTGAACTTCTCTTCTTTCGCCGGTAACACGATTGATTCTGGTTAACAGGTTAGAATAGCTTCCTGCATAGAATACATCCGGATTCTTTGGATCCTGTGCGATGTAGCCACTTTCACCACCACCTACTTCGTATGCATAACCCATTCCTTTTTTAGTAGAATTGGTCCGACTCACCATATGACCCCAACCCTTAGACGGAACCGCAATGGTACTGTTGTCTTGTTGTGCTCCGGCAACATGGTAAGGGAAATCATTGGTAGCCATAATATGGTACAGCTGAGCAGTTGGGAAATCCTCATCGGTCCAGGTTGCACCACCGTTTACGGTAACAGTTGCGCCTCCATCGTTGGCTTCAATCATTCTCAACGGATCATTTGGATCAATCCACAGATCGTGATTATCGCCATGTGGCACACGGAAAGATTTATCGAATTTCACACCGCCATCGAGCGATTTGAAGAAGCCTACGTTCAACACGTAAACGCCATTGAGGTCTTTCGGATCGGCATAAATACGGGAATAATAGAAAGCACGCTGACGCAGTTTGCGATCTTTATTGAGGTACCTCCAGGTCATACCGGCATCATCGGAACGATACACACCACCAGAGTCTGCCTCCACAATGGCCCAAACTCTTTTAGAATCAACCGGAGAAACAGTCACACCTATCTTACCAACCAGCCCGGTGGGCATGCCTGGCTTACGGGTGATCTCTTCCCAGGTTTCTCCACCATCGGCAGACTTAAACAGACCACTGGCGCCACCACCACCCCACATCATCCATGGTGTACGGTACACTTCCCAGATGGAAGCATACAATACATTGGGATTGTTCGGGTCGATGATCAGGTCTTCTGCACCTGCTTTTTCACTTCTGTATAAAACCTTTTTCCAGTTCTTACCGCCATCGGTAGATTTGAACACGCCTCTTTCCTCGTTGGGTCCGAAAGCATGTCCTAATACAGCCGCATAAACGATGTCCGGATTGGTAGGATGAATCCTGATCCTGGAAATGGTCTGCGAATTTTTCAATCCCATATGAACCCAGGTTTTTCCTGCATCGGTAGATTTGTATACGCCATCTCCCTGCATGATATTTCCCCTGAATTCAGACTCTCCCATTCCGATATAAACGATATCCGGATTGGAAGCAGATACTGCAACCGCGCCTACAGACGAACTGTTGATCTGTCCGTCCGTTACAGGGTTCCAGGTATTACCACCATCTGTTGTTTTCCATAATCCACCACCCACTGCTCCAAAATAATATTCGTTCTTTCTGGCTGCGGAACCAGCAGCTGCCAAGGAACGTCCGCCCCTGTTGGGCCCCACATTGCGGTACTGCATGCCCGCAAAGAAGGATGATTCGGATTTCTTCCTGGCAACAGCGCCTTCCTGAGCATAAAGCTGCGGCACCGTCATCAATGCAAGCACTCCGAAAAAGAGATTTTTACATTTCATAATTGATTGTTTATGGGGGTTATTTATAAGCTTCGTTCTGAATGATCTTGTTGTTGGCATCCACTTCAAAAGAAGGAATCGGGAATACCTGTCTTCCTGCTACATCCAGTGTTACCGGTGAGCCATTTTTACGCTCTACATTCACCAGGGCAGTTAACGCCTGTCCTGTTCTTACCAGGTCAAAGAAACGATGTCCTTCAAAAGCAAACTCCAGGTTTCTTTCTCTCCAGATAGCCCCCAGTACAGCTGCTTTTGTAGCAGCAGCAGTATCAGCCACCCCCGCTCTTTTTCTTACCAGATTCAGGTCGGCCAGTGCACCGGTAAGATCATCGGTATTGGCTTTGGCTTCTGCACGGTTCAGGTACATTTCTGCCATTCTCAAAATGTGCACGTTGTCGATATTGCCCGCCTTAATATACTTGGTAGGATAGTAAATTTTAGCTGTGGGTTCGTATGCAAACAAAGTACCTCTTACATCTTTTGGATCAGCAGTAGCTGTTTGATAAAAGCTGGTATGTGCGCAAAGATCACCACGTCCACCCTTGGTGGTGGGAACATACCAGGTTCTCATACCACTCTGATCGGTAGAGTTAAAGTTCAACTCAAGAATGGATTCCGTAGTAAGCTTACCATTGAAAATTTCCAGGAAGTTGGGCAACAGGGTATAATTGGCATCGCCAATTACCAGGTTGGAATACTGCAATACTTTAGCATTGTTTCCGGTGTACAGATAAAGCCTGGATAGCAATGCCCTTGCAGCAGATTTAGACGCCATGGTTCTGTCGGAAGAAACAAGCAACGCAGTTTCAGCTTTCAGCAGGTCGGCTTCTACCTGTGCATATCCTTCTGCCAGCGTAGAACGGGCTACCATGGTAGACGCATCAATTCCTTTAAACGGAGTGGTTACAATTGGCAAACCCATTGTGCCATACTTACCAGGAACGCCACCATACACTCGCAGCAGGTCAAAATAAGACAATGCTCTGATGAAGTAAGCATTACCGATCATCTTATTCTTTTCTGCATCGGTAGCATCGGCTAAGGCAGGTATTTTTTCGATAATGTGATTGGCCAGGTTGATGGCTCTGTAAGCCCTGGCATAGAAATAACCATTTTCCTGGTTACCCAGTGATACCTGGTAGGTATCCATTTCGCGGTAAAAATCCCAGGTACCGATACTCTGTGCCTGGTCTGCAGACACATCGCTGATGATCTGGAAATTTCTTCCATAATAGTCGCCGTTCTGCAGTTCATTGTACATGCCCGCTACAGCGGCCTGAGCGCCCTTTTTATTAACAATAGCGGCACCATCACCCACTTCATTCTGTGGTTGCTGGTCCAGCACTTTGCTGCAGGACGATAGCAATCCGATGTTCAAAAACATGAACAGGATCAATTGTAATCTCTTTGTGTTATATAACATAGTGCTTGATTGATCTGTGATTAAAATGTGAGGTTAAAGCCTGCCATGAATGTTTTGGCCTGAGGCATGGTAAAGAATTCAATACCCTGTGTAAGCGCATTGGATGCAGTTCCGGTTAACTCAGGATCCATACCCGTATACTTGGTAAAAGTCAGGAGGTTCTGTGCAGAAATATAGAATCTGGCAGAAGATATCTTTACTTTAGACAACAGGGAAGATGGCAGATTGTAACCCAGAGAAATATTCTTCAATCTCAGGTAAGATCCGTCTTCCATGAAACGGGAAGGACGCAGGTTACTGGCATAGTTGGCAGCATTGATTTTAGGAACCATGGTAACATCACCCGCTTTCTGCCAGCGATCCAGCTGACTTAAAGAATAGTTGGTGCTTCTGGTACCACCATGCTCCAGGAAGAAACGGTTCATGTTCAGTTGCTCGTTTCCGTAAGAAAACTGGAAGAACACCATCAGATCAAATCCTTTATAGCTGAGGTTATTGGTGAAACCTCCGGTAAAATCAGGGTTTGCTGAACCAACAATTCTGCGGTCGTTGTTTACATCAAACTTACCATCACCATTTACATCTTCAAACACAATGGCACCTGTCTGAGGATTTACACCTGTTTGCGGATGAAGGTAGAAAGAGAACATTTCACCTCCCTCCTGATAACGGTACAGGTCTCTGTTGTACACATTGAAAGGAGCAGCCAGTTTAACGATCTTGTTTTTGTTGTGTGAAATATTCAGACTGGTATTCCATTTCAATCCGTCGTTTTTAGCAGGACGCAACACATCTGCGCTCACACTAAACTCAATTCCTTTGTTCTGAATGATACCATAGTTCTGGGTAAGCACATTGAAACCGGTAGAACGTGGAATAGATACATCCAGCAACAGGTCTTCTGTACGCTTGTTGTAATAGTTAAAAGTAAAGTTCAGTCTGTTGTTGAATAAACCAACATCCACACCCAGGTCGGTCTGCTTGGTGGTTTCCCATTTCAGCTGCGGGTTGCTGGGTTGTGTAGGGCTGATACCGGGAATATCTGCATAAGCAGCACCACCCCATAATCCCAGCGACTGGAAGTCGCGGATACCACTCTGGTTACCGGTGATACCATAACTACCTCTGAGCTTCAGCATGCTGATGGCCTTCATATTCTCCATGAACTTTTCCTCAGAGAGCAACCAGCCAAATCCCATAGAAGGGAATGTACCATACTGATTGGCCTGTCCGAAACGGGAAGAACCATCTCTTCTGACATTGAGGGTAAAGAGGTATTTGCGATCGTAGTCGTAGTTGATTCTGGTAAACACGGAACCAATACCCCAACTGGTAGCTGCGCTGGAAGAGCGTTGTACCGCAGCCGAAACAATCTGAGTGAATGCATCACTGGGAAACTGCTGTCCGATGGCTGTAACCAGGGTTGTTTTGGATTCCTGAATGGTAGTACCCACCAGGGCTGTTACAGAGTGCTTACCAATACCAAAATTATAAGTCAGTACGTTTTCCTGAATCCAGTTGCTGTTGTTGGTACTGGAAACCTGCGCGTTACCGTTCACTGCAGAACCACCATTGGTTAAGGAGTTCTCATACAGATCTTCTTCCACATTGCTGTAGTCGAAGCTGAAGCTGGAACGAAGTTTCAGACCTTTAATGAATTCATATTCCGCAAACACGGATCCCAGGTAACGGTTGGTACGCATACCAATTTTGGTTTGATCCAATGCCGCCAGCGGGTGCTCGAATGTTGGAATTTTGAGGTAAGAACCATCTGCGTTATACACCGGTATATTGGTAGGGTAAAAGAATACGCTTCCCAAACTACCGGAGATGTTATCGTCGTTTTTCAGCCTGCTTCTCTTGTTGTTGGAAAAGAGGATATTGGTACCCATTTTCAGGTTTTTGATGGGTGTGTACTCCAGATTCACTCTTGCGGTAGTACGGCTGAAATCGGATTTTTTAATAACGCCCTCCTGCAGGAAAGTGTTGGCAGAAACCATGTATTTCACTTTATCGGAACCACCGCTGATACCGATATCGATGTTGCGGGTTGCTCCTTTACGGAAAATCAGATCGCCCCAATTCGTATTTACTGCCGCAGAAGGATTGGCATAAGGCGCTGTTCTGCCGTTGTTGATGGCAGATTCGTTCATCAGTGTTTCAAAAGTAGGACCATTGGTTACTGCAGGATATTTATTGAGATCCTGAGATCCATAATACATACCTACATTGATTTTGGCACGTCCCGCAGAACCGCGTTTGGTAGTAATCAATACCACACCATTGGCCGCTCTGGCACCATAAATGGCAGTAGCAGAAGCGTCTTTCAGGATATCCATGGATTCTATATCTGCAGGGTTGATGTCTGCCATAGGGCTGGTAACACCTCCACCCAATCCGATTGCAGAAAGGTTGCCGGATTGTACGGGAACACCATCAATTACATAAAGCGGGTCGCTGGATGCGTTGATAGAAGCCGTACCACGAATACGTACAAATACGCCGCCACCGGGGGTACCGGAGTTGGAATTTACCTGCACACCGGCTGCACGTCCCTGCAGCAACTGATCAGAGCTGCTCACCGGCACGTTGGCTATATCGGCAGCTTTTACCGTAGTAACGGCACTGGTAACCAGTTTACGGCTCTGCTGGCCATAACCGGTTACAACTACTTCACTCATTACATTGGGAAGCGATTGCATAACCAGATCCAGGTCATTGGCAGGAACTGCTTTGATCGACAGGCTTTGATAACCTACATAATCAAAACGAACAGAATCGGCTCCGGCAGGGATATTGAATTTGAAAGAGCCGGTAGCATTGGTAGTGGCAATGGCCTTGCCTTTTACAGAAATGGACACGCCGTTTAGGGGCAATCCGCCGTCGGCAGATGTTACCCTACCCGAAATTGCACGGTCCTGTGCAATGGTCTTTGCCGAAAGGCAAAGGAACGTGAGAAGAACAATGAAGCATCTCATAAGCGTTGCAGTGTTTGGTTTAAAGGTTCAGTTAGGTATTACACAGTAAAAAAGTGGCATTGACGGGCCACTTTTACCCCGTCGGAAAGCAACCCGACTAGGTATTTTTACTGGTTCTCCAAAGTTTAGCCTTTATACAACCAAATAGTACAGGGTCAAACGCTCAAAAGAATTTTTCTTACCAAAATGGTAAAAAGCCGTAAATTTTAGAAAAATTAACTTTAAAATAATGCAGCAGCAGATATTTTTCCTGACTTTAGATTTATAGTAAGATATTTTATCTTTTTTAATATATCTTTAAGTCGATTCACCGATCGTTAGTTGTTGGTTTCACCAGATTCCCCTATTTTATAGTTTTCAAAAAAATGGGCAATACCTTGAAAATTAGATAACAATAGAGTGTCCCTGCTTAATATCTTTTAACACAAAGATGGTATTGAGCGTACCTACATTGTCTAAACGGGCCAGTTTTCCCTTAACAAATTCATGGTATTCCGGCAAGCTGCCAATATTGATTTTAAGCAAAAAGTCGATTTGACCGGCCATCAGATAGCATTCCTGCACTTCATCCAGGCTCATCACCTCCTTCTCAAACTTGTCGAAAAAGGCATCGTTGTGGTACCGCATAGACACCTGGCAAAAAGCAGTGATCGACTTATTCAGCAACACTTTATCTAAAATTGCCACGTATTCCTTGATATAGCCCAACTGTTCCAGCCTTTTAACCCGCTCATATACAGGAGAAATGGTGATATTCAGTATCTGGGCCAGCTCTTTGGCCGTGATTTTGGAGTTTTTCTGAAGATGCCTAAGGATCGTCAGGTCTATTTCATCAAGGCTTTCCATATGGTCATTTATTTTTTATTTCCATTTTAGGGAGCAGACTCATCAACAGCATGATGGCGGTCAATGCCACTTCCAGGTAAAGTCCGGGCTGCTTCTGCGGGCATTCCCCCCCATAGCAGGCAGACAGGATCAGGTAGTTGCGCACAGACCAGGCAAACGCAAAAGTGGTCACAAATACGTTGGTGCGTTTGGCCCAGATCTTATTCAGTACAAAAAACAGGAATGCAAGACCGCTGGCATAAGAAAGAAACAAACCCGGGCGCCCGAAATTGGTCCCCTTCGTATGAAATCCATTAACCAGTATCGACTTACTTTCTATAAACACCCAGGGCATCCAGCAAACACCGATCACCGCCAGTGCCAGTATCATTCCAACTTGTTGTGAATATTTCATGCTTTGTTTCCTATTAAATTCCGAACCGAAATTAGGCTTTCTGCGTTATAACTGCATACATTTTGCCATCGGTTTTCCGAGGGCCGGTAACAGCAGAAATAACCGAACTTTACAGAAAGCTGCTTGTACAAATCATATTTTTCTCACCAATAAATTCAGTAAAATGAAAAGATTAAACAATAAAGTAGCCATTATTACCGGCGCCGCCATGGGCATGGGCAAGGCTACTGCCGAACTGTTTGCCGAGGAAGGCGCCAAAGTGGTTGTGGCCGATTTCAATGAAGAAGGCGGAAAAGCCGTTGTAAACGAAATCATTGCCCGCGGCGGCACAGCCGCCTACTGCAAAGTGGATATTTCCAATGCCACAGAAGTGGCCGCCATGGTTCAATTTGCGGTCGACACCTACGGCAGACTCGACTGCGCAGTGAACAATGCTGCACTCAAGCCCGACAACAACTCCTTTCAGGATCTGGACGAAGCATACTGGGATCGGCTTCAGGCTGTGGACCTGAAAGGAACTGCCCTCTGTATGAAATACGAAATCAGGCAATTCGTTGCACAGGGCAACGGAGGTTCTATTGTAAATATTTCTTCGATCAATGCATTTAAACCCACTACCGGCAATCCTGCTTACCAGGCATTTAAACATGGTGTGGAAGGCTTAACCAAGGCAGCCGCCTTTGAATATGGCATCAAGGGTATCCGGATCAACTCTGTTGCACCCGGCGCCATACGAACTCCTATGCTGACCGCAGCTTTAAAAAGCCTAGGCATTGAAGAAAAAGACATCATTCCTACCATGAGTCTCGTAGGTCGTTTGGGTGAACCAAGGGAGGTAGCCCAGGGCAGCCTGTTCCTCAGCTCCGACGATGCCAGTTATGTACATGGTACCGTACTGCATGTTGGGGGTGGTTTTGAATTGATCTGATCTTGCGGATTGATGAATTACCAATATTAAAAAGCAAAACCCCCGGTTTACGGGGGTTTCTTTTTGAGCGAGGTCCCGAGCGGATTCGAACCGCTGTGGAAGCTTTTGCAGAGCTCTGCCTAGCCACTCGGCCACAGGACCTTTAATTGGACGGCAAAAATAGCGGAATCAAACTAATTTTAAAATTCTAAATCAGAAAATACGAAATTTACCTGCTAATTAACCCAATATGAAACGAATTGCAGAGAGCGAATTAATCATCAACAGCCGGGGAGCCGTATACCACCTGAATCTCAGACCTGAAGAGCTGGCCGATACGGTAATTACCGTGGGCGATCCGGGCCGCGTAGCAGAAGTCAGCAAACATTTTGACCGGATAGAGGGTCGCTTTGAACACAGAGAATTCATTACCCATACCGGATATATTGGCAATAAGCGTTTTTCGGTACTGTCTTCCGGAATTGGCACAGACAATATAGATATTGTAATGAATGAACTGGACGCACTGGCCAATATAGACTTTGAAACGAGGACCATCCGTCCGGAATTACGCAGACTGAAAATTATCCGGATCGGCACTTCCGGTTCCCTCCAGGCCGATATTCCGGTAGATTCATTTGTAGCCAGCACCCACGGATTGGGCATCGACAATCTCCTGAATTTCTATCGCCGGGAGAACAACGACGAGGAACTGGCCATTGTGCAGGAATTCATCAATCACACCAAAATTGGTACGCACGTAGCCGTTCCTTCCATTGCTTCCGCGGCGCCCATGCTGCAAAAATATTTTGTGGAAGGCTACCACCAGGGCATCACCGTAACCTGTCCGGGTTTTTATGGTCCGCAGGGCAGAATTTTACGTCTGGGGCTGCAATATCCGGAACTGGTAGACCAGCTCACCAGCTTCCGCTATGGCAATCACCGGATCAGCAATTTTGAAATGGAAACAGCTGCCATTTATGGATTAGGAAAACTCTTAAACCATTATTGCTTAAGCCTGAATGCCATAGTCGCAAACAGAGTAAAACAGGAATTCAGTAAGGATGGCGCGAAGGCCGTGGAGGCTCTCATCGTAAAATCGCTGGAAATATTGTGTAACGTGCAATAATTTTTTTGTCTCACAGGCAATGTTGCATAAATTCGTCATATGTCTCAAACGCTCCGGCCCGACATATCGGTTTATCAACATGCCATCCTGGTTGCCCGGGAAGTATTCAGGTTAACCTGCCTGCTTCCTTTGCAACAGCGGTTTGTACTGACCGGCCAGCTGAGAAAATCCATTTCTCAGGTTTGCAACAGGCTGTCTGTATTTGCAGGCAGCAGCAACAAAGCACAACTCAAGCGAAACAGCGAACTGTTCATTCCGGCTTATGCCGAATTGAAGACCCAGATTAAAATGTCGCAGTCGTTCGGACACTTCAAGCCTCAGGAACTGGAAGAGCTGGAAACCGCCCTTGACCAGATTTTACGCTACTGCCATCAATACCTAGAACCAAGGCAGAATTAAATCCTTTCCTTCTTCCCTTTTTCCCATTAATTTGCAGCATGCTGATTCAGTTTTCCAAATACCAGGGAACGGGCAATGATTTTGTCATTATCGATAACCGTTCGGGTAATATTCAATTAACCCGGGAACAGATTGAAAAACTCTGCGATCGCCGTTTCGGTATTGGTGGCGACGGACTAATGCTGCTGAACAGCGCTGATGGATACGATTTCGAGATGAAATACTACAATGCAGACGGAGCCGAGGGCAGCATGTGTGGCAATGGCGGCCGTTGCCTTACGCGTTTTGCTTATGATTGCGGTATCCACCAGAACGAATACCATTTCATTGCTTCAGACGGACCACACGAAGCCCATTTTGGACGGAACCAGTGGATCCACCTGAAAATGAAAGACGTAAACTCCGTGAACAACCTATGGCATGCCGTAGTACTGGATACCGGGTCTCCACACTACATCAAAGAAGTACAGAACCTCAATACCATTGATGCTGTTAAAGAGGGTCGTGAAATACGCTACAGTGATGCATATAAAGAAAAGGGCATCAACGTCAACTTTGTAGAACCTTCCCTGAAAAAAATCAACGTAAGAACCTATGAGCGGGGCGTTGAAGATGAAACCTACAGTTGTGGTACCGGGGTTACAGCCGCTGCACTGGTATTTGCCCACAATGAAAACGGATTCAACAGGGTTGAAGTAGAAACCAAAGGCGGACACCTGGCGGTTGAATTCGACAAAACCGGCGAAGAACAGTTCGAGAATATCTGGCTCTGCGGTCCGGCAGAATTTGTTTTTAAAGGAGAGATAGAAGTATAACCAATCAACTTGCTAACAGGGGAATAAACTGAAAAGATGATCCAGTATTTCAAGAATGTAAACGGACAAACCATCGAGATCGATAAAGCGGATCAGGGTGTTTGGGTAAACCTGGTTCCTCCCTTCAAGGAGGAGGAATTTATTGAATTGAGTCGTGACCTCGATATTCCGATCGAATTCCTGAGAGACTCACTGGATATTGATGAACGTCCGCGTTACGAAACAGAAGACAATGTAAAATTTGTCATCATCAAAACGCCCACGGAAAACAATTCTTTCAACGACAGCGATGCATTTTACATTACGATTCCGATTTGCATCATCCTGACCCACAACCAGATTGTAACGGTCAACTCTTTCGACAATGGTGCGATCAAAAAATTCCTGAATACCTTTCAGAAAAGCCATCCCGACAAGCGAAACATGATGGTGCTGAAAGTATTCGAAAAAGTAGTACAGACTTTCCTCGATTACCTGAAGGAAATCAACCACAGCCGCAACCAATACGAACAGAGCCTTTACGACAGTAACAGCAACGTGGATTTGCTCAAACTGATGCGGGTACAGAAAAGCCTGGTATATTTTGTTACCGCTTTGCGCAGCAATGAAATGCTGATGATGAAAATGGAACGCACCAATTTCCTGGGATTGAATGAGGAAGAAAGAGAGTTTTTACAAGACCTGATTGTAGATACAAGCCAGGCCCTGGAGATGGCGAATATTTACACCAATATTCTCAGCAGTACCATGGATGCTTTTGCCAGCATCATTAGCAACAACCTGAACAATGTAATGAAGCGGCTTACCTCTATTACCATCATTTTATCGCTACCAATTTTGGTCACCAGTATTTATGGGATGAACGTAGATCTTCCCTATCAGCATTCCACACATGCATTCTATATTCCAGTAATTTTATCCCTTGTGGTATCCGTGATCATCGGAGGATATTTCCTAAAGAAGAAATGGTTTTAACCTATGGCGTTATTCAATGTACGGATTTACGGCGTTTTATTTGATGAACAAAAACGCTTACTGGTAAGCGACGAATTCATCCGGGGAAACTTCTACACCAAATTACCCGGCGGTGGTTTGGAAATCGGAGAAGGCACCAGGGATTGTCTGAAACGGGAATTCATGGAAGAAACCGGCCTGAATGTTGAAATCGGCGAACACATTTATACCACCGATTTTTTCCAGATATCTGCATTCAACAATCGCGACCAGATCATTTCGATTTACTACGAGGTGCTTGCCAATGATCTTTCCGGTCTTGTAACCCGGCAGCAACCCTTCGATTTTGAACCGCATCAGATTGCAGACCCCGCCAAAGAAGCAGAAGTATTCCGTTGGATTGAATGGAATGAACTCCATCCCGATTCCATGTCTTTGCCAATAGATAAAGTGGTGATCGACTTACTGAAGCGTAATGCCTAATCCGGGCTTTCCGGTAAGACTGATTTTTCCGTAATCATAACTAACACCTGTTGCAAGGTCTTCCGACAAAAGCAGCGGACCATCCATATCCACATAATCGAGCTGTGGAAGAAAATGCGCAATTGCCGCAGACCCGATGGTAGATTCATTCATGCTGCCCATCATCACTTTCATTCCCAACGATCTTGCTTCCTTTACCATATTCAATGCGGGCGTAATACCACTGCATTTGGTAAGCTTGATATTGATGCCATGAAAATGCCCGTGACACTTGCGAACATCCTGTTCAAATACACAACTTTCATCTGCAATCAACGGCAGCACAGACTGTTCATACAGGATTTTCATGCCTTCCCAGTTGTCTTTGGCCAGTGGCTGCTCAATCAACTCCACGCCCAGCGCTGCCAGTTGAGGAATTTTTTCCATGGCCTCTTCGGTTGTCCATCCTGCATTGGCATCAATCCGGAATACAGCATCGGTATGTTTACGCAAGGCTTTCATGATAGCGATATCTTCATCGGTACCCAGCTTAATTTTATATACCGGCCATGGAGTAGCTTTCATTTTGGCGACCATTTTTTCGATGGTATCAATACCTATGGTATAGTCGCATACCGGCAACTGATCCGACCATTGCGTATTCCAGAGTTCATACAAAGGCTTCGATTTCATTTGCCCGTACAAATCCCAGGCCGCCATATCCAGGGCACATACCAGGAAGGGATTCTTGGGGAACAGATGATGCAGGTAATGCCAGTAGCGCTCCGGATCGGTGAGGGCAAATTTCTCCACCATTGTTTTTTTTGATTCCAGATCGGCCATCATCTGTTCCACCGTTATATCATAATAGGTAATTGCCGGGGCCTCTCCCACTCCGGTAAATGGTCCTAAAGACAAGGTTACAATTAAAGCCGGCTGATGCGTTTTGGTTCTGCCATTGGAAATAGTAAACGGATATTCAAAGGGTAAATTGGAAGCGCTGTAATTCAGTATCACTGGTATAAAATTTATCGTCCGGAAGCTACAATTAAAGCTGCAAGTTCGTCATTAAAACCATTCGCTGCTTGCAATTCTTCCAAATCCAGGTGCATTCTGTACCGCCAGTAATGATTCGGGTTGGCCGGAACATTGATTTGCTCTTCCTGCGGGTTACTCCTTCTTACCTCTTCGTTGATGCCCATCAAATCCTGCAACTGAAATACGCACCACATGGCCGATGAATGCAGGTGCTGTACCACAATGGCTTTGTTGATCCAAGCTTCGCAGTAGAAAGGCGCCTCTCCCCATTGTCCCAGTTCATTATTGTAAAAACGCTTTATCTTTTCTTTATCTTCTTCCCACCAGCCCCGGATCGTACTCATATCGTGCGTTGAGGGTGTTACCACACTCAGATAAGGTGCATCATTCGGATGGAAGAATTCTTTTTTCGGATCCTTCGGCATCCGCTGAATTTCCAGGCTCAGTAATCCCAGTTGTTTCATCACATCCGGAACACAGGAAGGAACCATACCCAGATCTTCTCCGCAAACCACCATACTGGTTACCCGTTTTAATGCTGGCAGTTTTTGCAGGGCTTCTTTCTTCCAGAATTCATCCTGCCTGCGATAAAAATAATCTACATATGCGTCCTTCAATTGTTGTTGCGTATTCCACTCCAGGTAACGGAAGGATGAAGTGCTTTCTATACCAAACCGGAAATGAAAAGACTGGCCGCTGCCATCTGCATCAAACAACAGTACATTGCTGATCAGATCGTACAGCCCCTGTCTGATCTTTTGGTGATGTGCATCATCATCCAATCCGGCAAAATGCGCTTCTACCAGTCTCTGTGTGGCAAATTCCGGCTTCAGGGTGTAGCTGCCGATATTGGCAGGATCCAGGAACATGCTTTTAACCAGTTCATTGTCGTAGCCGAATACTTCCCAAAGAACACCATCGGTAATAAAAGGTTTGGTGTACCGGTCATAATCGAACCAGATTCCCTTCTGGTTAAACTCATGCACATGCACCGGTATGGCAGGAACAAAATGTCCCATGATGCCTTCCACCGCATCCATCGGTATACTCCAAATGCGGAAGAAACCCAGAATATGATCAATGCGGAATGCATCAAAATAATGTTTCATCTGTTCAAAGCGCTGCTTCCACCAGGCAAAACCATCCTGCTGCATTTTCTGCCAGTTGTATGTAGGGAATCCCCAGTTCTGGCCTTTGATGGCAAAATCATCCGGAGGCGCTCCTGCCTGAAAATCCATATGGAACAGGTCGGGATGCTGCCAGGTGTCTGCACCATACCGGTAAACACCGATTGCAATATCTCCTTTCACAATGATGCCCTTGCTGCGCGCATAGGCAGTAGCTTCTTTTAACTGAAGATGCAGGTGATATTGTACATAATAATGAAATGCGATATCGAGATAGGCCGGTGAGGTTTCATCGAAGAACGCCAGGGTTTCCCGGCTATTGTATTGATTGTATGCAGGCCATTCATTGAAGTTGACCGTTCCGTATTCGTTGCGCAGATAGCAGAAAACAGCATATGGCTTTAACCAGTGCGCATTCTGCTCAAAGAAAGCTTTGAAACCGGCGGATGCCAGGGTTTGCTTACCGAGATCTTTGTAAACCTCTTTGATGAACTGCAGTTTTATCCGGATCACTTCTTCGTAATCGATCACGGGCAGTGCATTTAAACGGGCCCTTTCTGCCTCAAGTTTCTTCACCTGCTTATGGTGTTGTTCACCGGCAATGGCAAAGAGGTTCATATAAATGGGATGCAACGCAAATGCAGAAATGGCTGCATACGGATACGAGTCCTTCCAGGTATACGTAGCCGTAGTGTCGTTCACCGGCAAAATCTGTATCATCTTCAGTCCCACTTTCTCTGCCCAATTGACCAATCCTTTAATATCCGAAAATTCGCCTACCCCAAATCCTTCATGCGAACGCAAACTGAAAACAGGTATGGCAATTCCTGCACCCCGCCAGGTATTGGAAGGCAGGTAGGCATAACCGTCGTTCACAATGGTTTTGCATCCTGCGGCAGCTGCTACATACAGAATCCTGTTGTTGCCATCCTCGTAGGTTACAAACTGTTTTTTATCGGTATCATAAACTCCATATTTATAAGCAAGAGGAAATGTTGCTTTGGAAAGATCCAGCTGAATCGTATAATGTTCACTACCTTCCTCCCTGCTAAGCAAAACCGGATCTGTAACAGACCAGTTGTTCAGTTCAGGGGTAGCGCCGGCAATACACATGGTCTGACCCTTTGCCAGCAGAGGGCTTTTGACCCTGAACTCATGGGTACTGGTTTTAGGTTTTGCTACCGAAACCTTTGTAAAGTTGTGCCTCAACAGAACATCCTGAAATGCCTCCGCATAAAAAGTATTTTCATAATAACCTGCATGATTCCAGGTATCGATCAATACGATTTCCGAAGCCTTGTTTCCTTTCAGTGAAAAAAATTTGTCTTTGCCCCAATCAATCACAACAGAGCCGCCTGCAGTTTTCAGCACGTAGTTGTAGTAAACCGTTTCATCCGAATCGGCCGGCCATTCCATTGTTGCCGCCCAGCACGCTTCATTGAAGTAGTGCATGGGCACGGCCTTGCTTACATCACTACCACCCAATAAAGGATGTGCACCGGTAATGAACAAGTCTTGTCCGGGTACTGTATGAAATTTCACCTGAAAATTCAAGTGAATGGAACCAGTTGTTTTGGCAGAGGTTTTTTTGACAACAGTTTTGGAAGCCGCCGCTTTTTCTGCAGCTGGCGTATCAGATAATTTCACAGCTGCTTTTTTTACCGTTTTCCTTTCAGTAACTGTTTCAGCCGATTTCATTTGCTTTTTTTCAGCAGTTTTTGTAGCTGCTTTTTTTGCTGCCGCTTTCTTAGCCGGCGCTTTTTCAGGCACAACGGTAGATACAGACTTGTCTGCAGGAGCTGCGTCCTGCGGGGCAATCGTTTTTTTTCTGGTAGCCAATTTGCAGAATTTTATGGCCACAAAATAGTAAACAATGTGTAAATATCACGCAAAGCACTAAAAACAAACAAAATCAACAGGTTATCCGCTATTTTGTTAGTTACCAGTCAGGATCAGATCGGCGGCTTTTTCTGCGATCATGATCACTGCGGCATTGGTATTTCCAGATACAATTGTGGGCATAACGGATGCATCTGCCACCCGAAGGCCCTTGATTTTATGCACCCGCAGCGAGGCATCCGTCACCGCCATCGGATCCATTCCCATTTTACAGGTACCTACCGGATGATAGAGTGTTTCAAGACTTTTACGGATATGAGTCATCAATGCTTCATCCGAATCACTGTTTACCGGAAAATCAATCCCTCCTTCCGTATATTGCCGCAGGGAGGGTGCTGTAACTACTTCCATAGACTTCTTCACAGCGTACAACAAGGTATCCTGGTCGCGTTTTGTACTCAACACATTTGGATTAATGACCGGCGCATCCTTGGGGTTGGCTGTTTTCAGTTGCACATATCCCCGGCTTTCGGGTCTGATCAGGATGGCAAGTATGCCCAAACCATCTGTTCTGGAATAAGTCCGCAAATCGTAGATATCAGTTGAATAATCTGGTGCAATCCCAAGCGGAACAAAATGAAACTGAATATCGGGCCGGTTGAGCATCGGATCCGATTTAATGAATGCGTTGGCTTCGAGCGGACTGTTCCCCAAGGGTCCTTTCCGGAATATAAGGTGTTGCAGAATGGCTTTTTGCATGTTCCAGGGCTTCAGCAATGAATTCCCTGTTGGCCTATTGGCCTTGGCCGTAACACCACTCCATACATGGTCCTGCAAATTTTTTCCTACTCCCGGTAAGGCCTGCAGAACATCAATCCCAACCCTTTTCAGTTCTACCGGATCGCCAACACCGGAAAGCATCAGCAACTGCGGCGACTGTATGGCACCTGCTGTGAGAATCACTTCTCCGCTGCAATTGATCCGTTCCGAATTGGTATAAGAAGTTTGTACCTCTACCCCCACAGCCTGCCCATTTTCGATGATCACCCTTTTGACCAGCGTTTTGGTTTTAACGGTAAGGTTGGAACGCTTCAGCACCGGTTTTAAAAAAGCAGCCGCAGTACTGTGCCGACGGTTATTCTTGATGGTAAACTGCAACAAACCAGCCCCCTCCTGCTCAGCACCGTTGTAATCGTTGTTCCTTGGAATACCAGCTTCTTCACAGGCGGCAATAAACGCTTCCGCGTATGGACTGGGTTGCTGAGACCTGGTAATACAAAGCGGTCCGTCCTGCCCGTGGTAGGCATCATCAAAATCGAGGTTGGTTTCTGATTTTTTAAAATAAGGCAATATCGATTCATAATTCCAACCCTCATTTCCCAGCGCAGCCCATTCATCAAAATCGGCTTTATTGCCACGAACATAGGCCATGGCGTTGGTAGAACTGCTGCCCCCCAATGTTTTTCCTCTGGGTATATAGAGTTTACGATGATCAATTTCCGGTTGCGGCTCCGACCAGAACTGCCAGTCGACTGCGGTCCGGTTCAGCTTGGTATATGCTCCGGGAATATGAATTTCCATTTTATGATCGGGTCCTCCGGCCTCGATCAACAGTACATTTTTTGTTGCATCGGCCGATAGCCGGTTGGCCAGTACGCAGCCGGCAGATCCGGCTCCGATGATGATGTAATCGTAACTCATAGCTTAAATATACCTGAATTAACCCATAATTTTTCCGAACCACGTACTATCGCACAGGAACCCTATATTTGTAAACTAACAATTGTTCGTATGAATCTGGAAACCAACCGCAACGAAGACTGGATGAAACTGATGCTGAGCGAAGTGAAAAAGCAACTCGAAAAAATCCAGTTGGGGGGAGGTAAAAAATCGATCGAAAAACAACGGGAAAGAAATAAACTGACCGCCAGGGAAAGGATTACCTATCTCTGCGATAAAGGAACACCCTTTACAGAGATTGGCGCTTTTGCCGGTTACGGAATGTATGAGGAGGAAGGCGGATGCCCTGCAGGCGGAACGGTTGCAGGCATCGGGTACGTGAGCGGCAGGCAATGCGTAATTGTGGCCAACGATCAGACAGTGAAAGCGGGGGCATGGTTCCCAATTACCGGCAAGAAAAACCTGCGCATGCAGGAGATCGCCATGGAGAACAGGTTACCCATTATTTACCTGGTAGACAGCGCAGGGGTATTCCTTCCGATGCAGGATGAAATTTTTCCGGATAAAGAACATTTTGGCAGGATATTCCGGAACAATGCGCGGATGAGCGCCATGGGTATTACCCAGATTGCAGCCGTAATGGGTGCCTGCGTTGCAGGAGGAGCATATCTGCCCATCATGAGCGATGAAACCCTGATGGTAGAAGGTAATGGCAGTATTTTTCTTGCGGGAGCCTACCTGGTTAAAGCCGCTATCGGAGAAGACATCGACAATGAAACCCTGGGTGGCGCAATGACGCATACAGAGATCAGCGGTATAGCAGACTATAAATTTTCCAGCGAGCAGGACTGTCTTGATCACATCAAAAAAATCATGGACAAAACAGGATCCCCTGCTGCTGCAGGCTTCGACCGGATTGCTGCAAAAGATCCGTTAAAGCCAATCGATAGCATTTATGGAGTTATACCCGAAGGAAACCTGAAACCATACGACATGCTCGAAATCATCGAGCGTTTGGTAGATAACGGCGAATTTGATCAGTTCAAAAAAGACTATGGTAAAACCATTTTATGTGGTTACGCCCGCATCGACGGCTGGGCGGTAGGCATAGTAGCCAATCAACGGCTTGTTTGCAAAAGCAGGAAAGGCGAAATGCAGATAGGCGGTGTTATTTATAACGACAGCGCCGATAAGGCTGCTCGTTTTATCATGAACTGTAATCAGAAAAAAATTCCGCTGGTGTTTCTGCAGGATGTTACCGGATTTATGGTGGGGAGCAGAAGTGAACACAGTGGAATTATTAAAGACGGAGCCAAATTGGTTAACGCTGTTGCCAATTCCGTTGTTCCCAAGATCACTATTGTAATTGGCAACAGTTATGGTGCCGGTAATTATGCCATGTGTGGTAAAGCCTATGATCCCCGATTCATTTATGCATGGCCTTCCGCAAAAATTGCCGTGATGGGCGGAGATCAGGCAGCTAAAACACTTGCACAAATTCAGGTGGCTACCATGAAAGCAAAAGGAAAAGAAGTAAGTTCTGAAGAAGAAAAATCATTGCTGGATACCATCAAAGACCGTTATTCTAAACAAACCACGCCTTACTACGCAGCTGCCAGATTATGGGTAGATGGCATTATTGATCCGGCAGAAACCAGAAAAATAATTTCTGAGGGTATTGCTGCAGCCAATCACAATCCGGAATTGGAGTCCTTTAAAACAGGTGTGTTTCAGGTATAATTTTTTTAGTGTTATTTTGCCGCATGTCTCACCCCCTGCATATTTACACAGACGGCGCAGCAAGAGGTAACCCCGGCCCGGGCGGTTACGGTATCATTTTAATGTGGGGCGATAAGCGCAAAGAAATTTCCGCTGGTTTCAGAAGAACCACCAACAACCGGATGGAATTGATGGCCGTGATTGTTGCTTTACAATCGCTGACCAAAAAAGACATTCCGGTAACGATCCATACAGACAGCCGGTATGTGGTAGACAGTATTCAGAAAAAATGGCTGGACGGATGGATCCGTACAGGATTCAAGGGGGGTAAGAAGAACAGGGATCTCTGGACAAAGTACTACGAAATCTCCCGTCAGTTTAACATCAGTTTAGTGTGGGTAAAAGGACACGCAGAGAATCCATTCAACAACCGTTGCGACGAATTGGCCACCCGGGCAGCAGATGGCAAGCATTTACAGATAGATGCTGCTTACGAAGCGGGAATCAACAACGATTAGGCAGCATGTGTGCTGGCTTCCTTGCGCTTGAGCAGGGCATATCCGCCAAACAATACAGTACTGAAGAACAGCGTGGAATAAATGCTGTTGGGATAGAAAGGCAATCCATCTGCATAGGTAGCCATTAAACCAGCCAGGGTTTTGGGATGTCCCCATCCACCACCTGCGATCCAAACCAGTCCGTTGGAAAGTACAAAATATACAGAAGGCGCAGCCACAGAGGTACCCAAAATGGCCAGCACATTATTTTTCTTAATCAGGAAACCAAAAGCAGTCAGCCCAACAATCAACAGGTAGTTAACCCACTGACCGCTGTAGAATCCGGAGATTTCGGTTAGTCCGTTCATGTACAGCAACTGGTAAATTCCATCGGAAACCAGCATAGAAATCAGCGGCAGGAGGAATGCATACTTCTTGTTGTTCATCAACAAAGAACCTGCAAAAAGCGCTACTGCCATTTGAGGAGCAAATCCAATTGGTCTGTTGGGAAATACTCTGTACAATGCAGTGGTCAGTATCATCAATACCAGGGCGGTTATCAGGTTCTTATTCATTTTCATTTTTGAACTGTTTCGGAACAAAAATAGGCGTAAAATCTATTTGAACCATTTCAATTTTACCCAGTATGTGAATAAGCTCAGGAAACCGGCACAAAAGCCTTGAACAGGGTGCAATTACCCGAAGCTGCAATCTGATAGGGTGTACCCGGGAGTACCATCATGGCTTCCCCCCTTTTCAATACCAGGCTGTTGTTCACGAGGGCTCCCCCCTCTGTTACAATGATGGTTTCAGGGGTTTGAGCAGTAGCTTCATATGCTGCACCTGCAGACAAACTGATTTTACTGATACCAAAATCGGGAACAGGGCATGGATAGATTTTTTCTCCCTGCCCCGCATCCAGCCCCTTCATTACTTCCGGAACCACTTCTTCAAAAGAAGTATGTTTCATCAGTTCAGATACGTCTATATGTTTTGGGGTAAGTCCTCCCCTCAGCACATTGTCGCTGTTGGCCATCAGTTCAATATTCTGTCCTTCGAGATAGGCATGCGGCACACCGGCCTTTTGAAAAACGGCTTCTCCCGGATTTACCCGAACAATATTGAAAAAATAAATGGAGAATATCCCCCTATCCAGGTCTGTATTCAGGTCTTTTCCTTCGTATAGTTTGGCAACCCACCAGCCTGGCTGGTCTTTCGCAAGCAACCCTTCCTGTTTGCGGCGGATTTCTCTTTTGACCAGTGGTGCAAGAAGTATATTAACATCTACCTGATCCATTTCCATCACAAACTGATACAGGGCCCTGGTACCTTCTTTTTTAAACAGGGTTTGCAGCAATCGCAGTTCTGCGGTGGTTTCCAGTGTTTCTTCCAGGGCGGCTTTGGATTTGAATCCATGCAGCAGCCAGAACTCGCTAAGCGCTACCATTACTTCCGGTTTATGGTTCCGGTCTTTATAGTTGCGATGAGGCGCATTCAGTGGTATACCAGCCGCATTTTCACGATCATACCCCTTCTCTGCCTCTTCCTTGGTGGGATGAACCTGTATCGACAGCATGTCGTTCACATCCAGCACCTTGAACAAATATGGAAGCTCTCCAAAACGATCGGCTACAGACTGAGAAAGGTTACCCGCAAGATCGGATTGAAAGAGTTGATCCAGGCGAAGTGGTTCGCCCCCCACCTGTATTACCGAAGGTGCAGATGGATGTGCACCCATCCAATACTCCGCACAAGGCTGATGGGCGGCATTCTGCTCACCCAAAAGAGCCGGAATAAAACTGTATCCGCCCCATGCATAATGTTGCACAACTCCCTTTATCTTAAAAATCCGTTCATTAAACCGCATAATCAGGTATTTATTCGTGTGTATAACGTTTACCCGGGCAATATCTTGTATACAGAAAAAGAAATAGGTATATGAACAAACAACAAACCGGCCGAAAAGGAGAAGATATTGCCGTACAGTATCTTCAAAATCAGGGATTTCGGGTACTGGAAAGAAACTGGCGATTTGGCCATTGCGAGATCGATATTATTGCTTGTCGCGGGGGCATGCTACATTTTGTGGAAGTAAAAACCAGATCCGGCCTTCGATATGGATATCCTGAAGCTAGCATCAACCGACTGAAGATGAAACACCTGAGGGTGGCGGCAGCAGCATTTCACTACAGGCATCCAAAATGGAAATACATTCAATTCGATGCGCTCTCTGTACTGCTACAGGGTGAAACGATTCTGGAAATCCGTTTTTTTGAAGACATCTATTATTGAACCTTTTAAACCATTCCCCTTGGTTGCGGTCTTACCATTATAAAATGAAACACCATGAAAAAAATCATTGCATTATTGATTACGGTATTGAGTTTACAGGGCAGCGGCGTATTGGCACAGGCTGGAGATACCAATAAGAAGGAGCTGTTAAAACAAAGGATCGACAGCCTGAGCCCTGAGCAACGAAAAGGATTTAGAAAACTACTGAAGGAAAAGCGTAAACAAATGACACCGGAGCAAAAACAGGAAATACGTGAACAAATGCAATCACGCGGAAAAGAGCAGTTGGAACAAATGACGCCGGAACAAAAAACAAAAATGAAGGAGCAGATAAAAGAACAACTGGAAAAGATGACGCCGGAGCAAAAGCAGGAAATACGTCAAAAAGCAAAAGAGAGATGGGAGCAAATGACACCAGAGCAAAAAAAAAAGCTAAGGGAACAGATGAAACAACGCAGGGATTCCACCGGGTTCAGCAAAAAGCATCGGATCAACAACCTTACTAACCAATAATCAGCAGGAAACCGAACAAGTTTTTAGTTACAGTGTGTGTTTTTCTTGTATTGGGGTATCCATCTGGATACCCTTATTTTTTAAATGCAAAATAGACCGCTCCCACCAGGAATAAAAAGCTGATCAGGTATTTATCCTCGAAAGGCTCCTTCAGGTAAATTACGGCAAAAACGGTAAATACCAGTAGCGTAATGATTTCCTGGGTAATTTTCAACTGGAATCCATTCAAGCCACTGCCATATCCAATTCTGTTGGCCGGAACCATCAGGCAATACTCAAAAAAAGCAATTCCCCAGCTAACCAGTACCGCCTTCCAAAGTGGCATACCCTTGTCCTTTAAATGACCATACCAGGCAAAAGTCATGAATATATTAGAAAGCAGGAGCAGCGAAACAGTTTTAAGCATAGTCTGAAAATTAATCCGTCAAATTTCGTGAAACTGCCCGACAAAAGGTCAATCCACTTGTCATATTGCCACTAAAAATCAGACAAGCATGAAACTTGATAACAAATTATTCGTAAACGGATCCCTATGCAGAAGTTTCAGGCAATTATCAAATTCACGATGGATGAGGCTTTCATGTCTTTTGTACCCGCGCACAGAACCTATATCAACTACCTGATTAACAAGGGTGTAATAGACAGTTATGCGGTAAGCATGGAAAGTCAGACCTGCTGGATAACCCTGAATACCACCGACAAAGAAAAAGCCGATCAATACCTGACTAAGTCTCCACTCTATAAATACTGGACTTACGAAATCGAAGAACTTTTTGTTTACGATAGTCAACATTACCGCCTTCCGGCTGTTCAATTAAATTAACATTTCTGTTTTGCAGAATCTCTTTTGTTCACCTACTTTTGCCCACTAAATTAGTAGACTATTAAAATGATCCGAAAATTTATATTTCTTTTCAGCACACTAGTATTATTTGTCCTGCATACTGCTAAAGGTCAGTCAATTGCACTGAGCGGCAAATGGAGGGGCAGTTTTCTGCTGGAAACGGGGGGTGAAATTCCATTCAACTTCGAAATTACCGGCAATGGCCCCGAATTGAACCTACATTTTCTAAATGCAGGAGAAATCTATCCGGGCGGTTCTGTAATTCAAAAAGGTGATTCTGTTTATGTATACCTTAACCAGTTCGATAACCTGCTGGCGTTGGGGATTCAACCGGATCATTCCCTGAAAGGTTTTTTTAGAAAACAAAACGGACAAGGCGAACCTTTTCGGGTAGTTGCCAGCCAAAAGAACAAGGACAGATTTCCTGTTACCGGGGAGCAGCCTTCCGTCAATATCAGCGCTAATTACGATGTGGTTTTTACCAACGCAGCCGGCAAACAAACCCAGGCAGTAGGCATTTTTAAACAAACCGGGAATTCCATAAGCGGCACTTTCCTGCGACCAACAGGCGACTCCCGCTATTCTGAAGGCCTCATTGAAGGAAACCGGTTTTCCCTGTCTGTGTTCATTGGCTACTCGCCTTTACTCTACACTGGCACTGTGAATGCAGACGGATCCATCACAGGTAAACAGATTGGCCTGAAAACGGTGCAGTCTTTTACTGCAGTTAAAAATGAAAAAGCGCAGTTACCGGATGCCTACAGCTTTACAAGGGTTAAGGAAAAAGAAAGCAGGTTCAATTTTGCTTTTAAAAATACAGCCGGAAAAATTATTACCCTCGATGATAAACGGTACAAAAACAAGCCGGTTATCGTAACCATCGGCGGTACCTGGTGCCCGAACTGTGCAGACGAGGCTGCGTTTTTATCTTCCTGGTACAGAAAGAACCAGCAAAGAGGCATTGAAGTCATCGCTATCCAGTTTGAGATCATGGATCATTTTAATTATGCGCAGCAACAAATGCTTCGTTTCAAAAAAAGATTCAATATTCCTTACGAACAGGTTTTCGGAGGTCTTGCTGAAAACGAAGCAGTACAGAAAGCCCTGCCAGCCCTGGAAAAATTCATTTCCTACCCTACCACACTGTTCATAGACAGCAAAGGAATTATACAAAAAGTCCATACCGGATTTTCCGGTCCTGCTACCGGAAAATTTTATACCGACCTGATTCGGTCGTTCAATGAAACAGCCGACCTTTTGTTAAAAAAATAAACACATACCACATTTAAAGCAATAAAAAACTTCATCCGGATCCGGATGAAGTTTTTTATTGAATACATGCCCTATTATTGTTTGGATAAAGTTGGGTACTGTATTCCCAGTTGCTCCAGATAGGTTTTGTATTTAGCAGGATCGTAATAGTATTTTTTCATCTCAGGTCTGTAGCGATCCATGATTTCCTTATTCAGGTGATTCGGTGCAGGATCTTTTTCTGAAATAAACGGTATATACTGCACATCTTTGGTTTGTACTTCGGTGAAATACTGTTTCGCCTCTTTCAGTAATTGCGGTTTGGTAAACAAGTCGACCAGGGTTAGTGCAGTGGCTTTGGCTCCGGCAACACAACCCTTGTGCGCAATTGGCGTAGCCATTGCAATGGCATCTCCCCAATGATGTCCTTTCAAGCCCGGAATATTAGCCGGATATCGCAGCACAATGGTGGGCACATTCCAGGAGATATCTGCAATATCATCCGAACCGCCGCCCCAGGAAAAAGGCACGGATCCTTTGATCGGTTTAATGGAACTGTTCAATCCGTTGATAGGCTCTCCCAGTTGATTTTTTGCAGGTGCTTCCATGAGTTTTTGGGCTGCTCTTGCCAGCTGCTGATCGGCTTCATCCCATTTGGGCATTCCTACCCGCATGATATTGGCATGCATGGCCTCACCCATGGGTTTATTGAAATGACCTGGCCAGGCTGTGCCGAGTATCTGGTAAGTCATTTTGGTATCGGTCATGGCTGCGGCGCCCTGGGCAATTTTAATCCCGGACTCGTACATGTTTTTAATATCGGTATACGTGCGCTCCCTGAAATAGTACCAAACACTGGCTTTGGAAGGAACCACATTCGGCTGATCGCCTCCATCTGTAATTACATAGTGACTGCGCTGGGTTGGTTTGAGGTGTTCCCGCTTAAAGTTCCAGCCTGTATTCATCAGTTCCACTGCATCCAGCGCACTTTTGGCCCGCCAGGGAGATCCCGCGGCATGCGCAGCATCTCCTTCAAAAGAAAATTGTACCGACACCAGCCCATTGCCTCCATTATCGCCGTAATCACTGCCAAAATCTCCGCTTACATGGGTAAAAATGCAGGCGTCTATATTTTTAAAATATCCGTCGCGAATATACCAGGCCTTACTGGCAACCAATTCTTCAGCTACCCCCGGCCAAATCACCAGCGTACCTGGCAAATTGTTTTTTTGCATCAACTCTTTAACTGCAAGCGCAGCGGCAATAATCACGGCCTGCCCGGAATTATGCCCTTCTCCATGACCGGGTGCTCCCTCCACAATCGGATCCTTATATGCCACACCGGGTTTCTGGGAAGCCTTGGGAATACAATCAATATCGCTGCCCAAGGCAATCACCGGACTGCCGTTGCCCCATTTGGCCAACCAGGCAGTGGGGATACCGGATATTCCTTTTTCAACCGTAAATCCATTTTTTTGCAATATCCCGGTGAGGTAATTGGAGGTTTCATATTCCTGGAAACCCAATTCGCCAAAACTGAATACCATATCCACCATTTCCTGGATGGATTTTTGCCTGCCATCTACTGATTGCAGCGCCTGGGATTTTAATTTTTCTATAAATGCTGCGTCGTAGGTTTTACTGCTTTGGGCAGTCAGCGATGAAAAGATCATCGCATTGAAAAGCAAAAACAGGAGGCTGTACACCTTCTGTAAAGGGGGCGTTCTCATGTGTTAGGTTTTGGTATGAAAAAATATCAGCTACCTAATTTATGAAAATGTATCCGACCCGCAAAAAGTAAGGCTAATGCTTGCCGTAATCTTTTTCCCCTGCCGTTATCGCTACCGGCAGTACATTCTGCTGAGGCGGAAGCGGACAGGTAGCAAAAGGGGTAAAAGCACATGGCGGATTGAATGCCTTGTTAAAGTCCAGCACCGTTTTTCCGGAAGCGTCCGGTTTAGGCACATACATGAAGCGGCCTGCACCATAGGTGGTATGCGCATTGGTAGCATCTCCAAAAATCACAAACAATTCATCCTCTCCTTCTTCTACCGCATCCAGACTGTACACTTTTCCCTGAATGGTAAAGATCAGCTTGCCCAGTAATTTCATCTGAATGGTTTGTCCGAGTACATTTTTAATGGGGATAGATGTGGGGAACAGGGGCTCTTTTAAAACAGCTTCCAGCCTCCAGGCCGTATCGGCAGGATACCGTTCGATGCCTTTGAAATGGAGCAGACTTTCACTGAGGTCATTTCTCAAACGGATACCAATCCGGTCTTCGCGCCGAATAATGGTCCAGTGGAGAGATCCATAAGCGCTTACAGCACTACGGGAAGAATCTGCCGAATAAATCAACTGGCGGGTAACCGGCTTTCCATTCACTTGAATGTCTACCCCCTTTTCGGGCACCAGGGTTACTTGTCGGTCATTCAACTCAAAATAGCCTGCTTTGGCCGGGATGGTTCCTTTGGGAAAAACAATTTTATTTCCTGTAGCAGTGCCAAAAGAATTCTTTCCTTCTTCCAGCCAATAGAGTCCGGCCAGGTTCAGCCATCCGCTTTTGGTATTCTTTAAAGCTGCATAACGACCTTTTACCCATTGTTCAATTTCCTGTGCATAGGTACCGGTTTGTCCACTGGCACTCAGGCCTATTGCAGATACAACAAATACAAAAAACAGTTTTTTCATAATTTATTTTGAAGGTTGCAGGATCTTGTTACACAGGCTGTACACATAACATCCGGCACAAAATCCGAAAAAAGATTCAAGAAAAGAAAATAAGCTCAGCACTGCTGCCAGCCAGTATGCTGCCTGATGGAATGTAGTAAGCGCAAAGATCAGCATCAGGCTGGTCAACAGCAGTCCAATTCGGGCAGCAAATCGCTTGGGTGCCCGATCGGTCCACTTAACAGAAATCCATCCCATTTGTTCCACCTGCGTGCTTATCCAGTTCAAAGGGCTGTACCTGCCCTGGTGAAATACCCTCAGGTAAAAATCAACTACCAGCAAAGCAGACACATAGGGGGTTTCCGTAAGCAGGTATGCCAAAGCAAGCAGAAACACCAACAAACCGGTTACCCTTACCTTATTTTCGTTGATTGCAACAAAATCTACCGGACAGTTCACAGATAAAGCCATTATTTTCTTATTTCGGAGGCAAATATATACCCTACTAATTAAATAGACTAATAAAAAACAGCACTTACACCGGGATGCTTATATTTATGTTTGAATAAAGCTGGTATGGATTCTTTTTACGAATGGGACGGAGACATTTTGGTATTGAATGTATTGGGCACACCGGGGGCCAAGCTGAACAAGATTGGCAAAGTGAAGGGAAATGAATTGAAGATCAGTGTCAGCGCCGCTCCTACCGATGGAAAAGCCACCGACTTCATGGTAGCTTTTCTGGCAAAAGAATTCAAGGTTTCCAGAAAGGATATTGAAGTGGTATTTGGCCAATTCAGCATCCACAAACAACTGCGCATCAAAAATCCGCAGCATTTACCCGACTGCATCACCCGAAAATAAACAACATGAAACCTTTTTTACTATTGGGCTTATTGCTAACTGGCTTAGCTTCAATTGCACAAACGCCCGAAGAAAAACTAAAGGAAGCTGGTATTCTCCTCCCTTCCATCAGTGTACCTGTAGCCAATTATGTAAACGTAGTTCGCACCGGCAACCTGCTGTTTTTATCTGGCAAAGGACCTTCCCTGCCGGATGGATCCTATGTAACCGGCAAACTCGGACAGGAGCTAACGATTCAGCAGGGCTATGAAGCAGCCAGGCTCACAGCCATCAACCAACTGGCTGTGCTGAAGACAGAATTGGGTGAACTCAGTAAAATCAAACGCATTGTAAAAGTACTCGGCCTCGTAAACAGTGCATCAGATTTTGCAGACCAGCCCAAAGTCATCAACGGATTTTCCGATCTGATGGTACTGGCCCTGGGCAACAAAGGAAAACATGCACGTTCTGCCATTGGCACCAATTCGCTTCCGTTCAATATGGCCTGTGAAGTTGAATTAATTGTAGAAGTTGAATAAACGCAGTCCCGCTCAAACAACTGCCATGAAAAGATCTTACCGCTGTTTTTACGCTCTGCTGATTGCCCTGTTTCTACTGCCCGGCAACAGCAATGGCCAAAAATTAGCTACACAAAAAAATGCCGCTCCACTGGAGCATGCTGTGGATGAAATCATGAAAGGATTTACAACACATACTCCGGGCGCCAGTGTATTGATTTTGAAAAACGATACCATCATTTTTCAAAAAGGATATGGACTCAAACAGGTCGGACAACGGGGCCGTATAGATCCTTTTACCAATTTCAGACTGGCTTCTGTTACCAAACAATTCACTGCTGCCAGTATTTTATTGCTACAGCAGAACGGGAAACTGTCTTTGAATGATCCTGTAATCAACTACCTTCCCAACCTTCCTGCCTATGCGCGTGCTGTCCGCATCTCGCATTTACTGAACCACAGTTCCGGACTACCCGATTACGAAGACCTGATTCCGAATGCACAAACAGAACAGGTGCATGATGCCGATTGCCTTGAGCTGATTCATAAGGCAGATTCCTTGTATTTTGTACCCGGAGATGCTTATCGCTACAGTAATACCGGCTATGCTTTGCTGGCCCTGATTGTAGAAAAAATAAGTGGAAAACGCTTTGCAACCTTTCTGGATTCCGCCATTTTCAAGCCTCTGCACATGCAGCATACGGTTGCTTATGAAAATGGAATTTCCAAAGTAAAGAACAGGGCCTTTGGACACAGTCTGATCAACGGCAACTGGGAGCAGACCGATCAGAGTAATTCCAGCGCAGTTTTGGGCGACGGTGGCATTTATTCTAATGTAAACGATCTGGCGAAATGGATTGCTGCCTTATGGAATTACAGACTCCTCTCTAAAAACGTACAGGACCAGGCATGGAGTTCCACCCTTTTCAATAATCGCCAGGTAAACAATTATGGTTTTGGATGGCATATAGAAAAATACAGCAAGGGCTTCCACCCGTATCATTCGGGTAGCTCCATTGGCTTCCGGAATTACCTGAACCTGTTTCCGGAAGAGAAAATCATGGTAGTGGTGCTAACAAACAGAAACAGCGCTGACCCCAAAACAATTTGTAAGCAGATATCAGCGCTGTTGGTTGAATAAGCTCTTAGAGGGTTTTCATATCGATCACAAAACGATATTTCACATCCGAGCGGATTACCCGTTCGTAGGCCTCATTGATGTCTTTCATGGCAATCAGTTCTATATCAGAAACAATTTTGTGTTCCGCACAATAGTTCAGCATTTCCTGTGTTTCTGCAATTCCTCCAATCATGGAACCGATAATGCTTCTACGCTTGGAGATCAGTTTGCTGGAAGACAGGCTGTGATCCTCCGGAGGGATCCCCACAATCAGCATTTTACCCTCTACCGTTAACAGATCAATGAACCGGTTGAGGTCATGTTTTGCGGCAACTGTATTGAGGATAAAATCAAACTTGCCTTTCAGTTGCTTCATTTGTTCGGGATCGGTAGACAATGCAAAATGATGCGCCCCCAATCTTTTCGCATCTGCCTCTTTAGAAGGAGATGTACTGAGCATGGTTACTTCCGCACCAAAAGAGGCTGCAAACTTAACCGCCATATGTCCCAGACCACCCAATCCCAATACAGCCACTTTGTGCCCTTTTCCAACGCCTGCATATCGAAGCGGAGAATAGGTAGTAATGCCGGCACAGAGCAAGGGGGCAACAGCTGCCAACTGATCGGTGGGCGGAATGATCAATGCATACTCCTCGTCTACTACATAAGTGGAGGAATATCCCCCGTATGTTTTGGTAATCTTATCTCTGTAATACCCGTTATATGTAGGCGACATCCCTTCTTCGCAATACTGCTCCTGCCCTTTTTTACAGGATGCACAGTGCCTGCAGGAATCAACAAACACCCCTACTCCTGCCAAGTCTCCTACTTTGAACTTAGATACTTTGGCACCTACCTGTACTACTTTACCAACAATTTCATGCCCGGGCACCACCGGATACAATGCTGCACCCCACTCACTTCGGGCGGTATGAATATCGGAGTGACAAACCCCACAGTACAAAATATCTATTAAAATATCTGCCTCACCCACATCCCGGCGTTCGAATCCGAGGGGTGCAAGTGGACTTTCTTTGCTTACAGCACCATAACCTTTTACCTGTATCATTGTTACATTTTTATTGACTGCAAAATTAGCTCATTTGGGCTTGTTAGTTGAGTTGGTACCCTGCCGTTTTTTTACTCATCTTCACCGTTTTAGAAGCAAAAATGATGGCCTGTATGAGCAGACCTAATAAAATCAGCACAACTGTTTCCAGTTGCATGGAGGCTTTATTTCCCAGGAATACCACATTCGTATTTTCCTTGAGCTTTTTCCCTTCTGCAATTTGAATTTCGGACAAATCGGATAAAATAGAGAGCGCATGCTGCATATCGCGCTGCATGGCAGCCGCAAGTCCTGTATGCAGTCCGGTTCCCGCAGATGCATAGAACTGTTGCTTACCGGATTGCAGGTCGTTCATTTTTTGCCGGAGCTGCAAAAACAAGGTTTCTTCTGCCTTGGTAAGCCGGGTTTTTTCATAATCGGACAAGAGGCTGAAAATTTCCTCATCCAGTGATGTAATTGAGCTTTCTGTTGCCAATGGTGCTTTACCAGGCAAAACAGCTTCCTTCAACAGGTTGTTTTCCCGGTGCATCCTGATCGATAAGCGAAACAGGTATCCCTCTGCCAATAAACGGTCTTCGTATATCGCAGCAAAATTGCGATCCAGTTGCTGAAAATCGCGATTCTGCATGAAATTGCTGAAGATCAACAGCAGAAATACGGCTCCTAATACCAAGGCGGCAGTCATCTTTTGTTGAATTGCATATACCCATTTCATTGGCTAAAGTTTAAATAGACAATCATTCTTTTAAAGTTAACCAATAAGGGGATGCGGGAGAAATTAAAAAAGCCTTCAGATTTCATCTGAAGGCTTTTTCTGTGGGAGCACACGGGTTCGAACCGCGGACCCTCTGCTTGTAAGGCAGATGCTCTAAACCAACTGAGCTATGCTCCCTTTGTTTGTTTGGGAGTGCAAAAATAAGGGTTGAAATTTAACTGCCAAAAAAAAGATGCTTTTTTCTCAGATTCTTTTAAAACAATCTTTTTTTTATGGCCAAAACCTACATTTGCAACATGTCATTTCCCTTTTCTTCTTCCGCCCCAAAGCCCTGGGAAGTTTTTGAATCCGATACAGAAACAGCCCTGGCCTCTTCTTACAGCCTGGTTGTATGGAACGATGAGGTAAATACCTTTGAGTGGGTAATTGAAACATTGATGGAAGTATGCGGTCATACACTGGAGCAGGCAGAGCAATGCGCCCTGTTCATCCACTACAAAGGCAAATACGCTGTTAAATCCGGGGATTACAACACATTAAAACCGATGTGCAACAGTATTACCGAAAGAGGTATTGGCGCTACGCTTGAGATTGCAGATTAATGCATACGCTTTCTGATAAAATCTGGTTCCCACCTGTTGATGATGCCATAGAAGATGGGCTGCTGGCCATCGGTGGCGATTTAAGTACGGACAGGCTGCTGCTGGCCTACCGCAAGGGAATTTTTCCCTGGTTTCAGGGTGATATTCCCCTTTGGTGGAGTCCCGATCCCCGCTTTGTATTGTTTCCCGATAAACTGAAAATAAGCAGGAGTATGCAACAACTGATCCGCAACAAGCGGTTCGAATTTCGCATGAATAGCAATTTTGCAGGTGTTATTCGTGCCTGTAAAGAACAACCCCGGGAAGGCCAGGATGGCACCTGGATTACAGATGAAGTGGAATTGTCCTATACACAGCTGCATCATATGGGGTATGCACATGCAGCAGAAACCTGGATCAATGGCGAACTGGTGGGTGGCTTATACGGTATTCGGCTAGGGCAGGTATTCTTTGGGGAAAGCATGTTCAGCAGGGTTTCCAATGCCAGTAAGTTTGCTTTTATCTGCTACGTGGATCAATTAAAACGCGAAGGCGTTCGCCTGATCGACTGCCAGGTATACACCAGTCACCTGGAAAGCCTGGGGGCCACCATGATTCCAAGAAAAAAATTCATTCAACTGCTGGGTACTTACGGAGTCGAAGAGCGGTAGCCATACATCACTTCCACATCACGGACAATTTTTTCCATATCCATGTCTTTGTGCAGGGGCTCATAAGTTTGTTTGAGGTTGCTGCCAAACACAACGGCAATGGTTTGCCAGAATGCAGCTGTAACAAAACCTTTGTATTCGTCTATGATTTCGTAGCAATTGTTGCCGGTTTCCCGGTTGATCAGTTTCATCAATACCTTTCCCTGGTATACCGAAAGCTGGGTAAGCTTGTCGGCAAAATCCCGTTTCAGGTCTTTTTCTCTTCTTTTAATGATGGCCCTGCGCTGCTTCTTATCCGTAACATGCACCAGCTGGGCATTGATTTCGCGCATCACCCTTCCGGCAGCTTTGGCATAGGGATAGGTTACATAAACCGCGTTGCGCAGGCGGGTCCAGTCTTCCCAGTAATTCCGCCATTTCTTACTCAACCTCGCATTCACGAGAACCGGTGGCAAATAGGATTGTCCGATTGTATCGCCTTCAGGTGTTATAAAAGCACTTACCCTGACCGTGTCGTACATGCCGGTTTGGGCAGCTGCGCGATGGAAAGATGCCATTAGCAACAGCCATCCGATCAAAATGATATGTTTATTTCTTTTTGCCAAGATCAGTCGATACAATATAACTGATATTAATACTATGATCCTCAAAAAGTAACCTTCGCTGCAGGCCCTAGGCGGTAATGCCGCTTTTTCTTTCCTTTTGCTTTACGCGCTGTAGAACCGACATAATCAGTCCCACCACCATCACCACTATTCCCAGCCAGAGCACATTGATCATGGGAAACTCATACACTTTCAGGGTAAGCAGATCGGTGATATTTCCGGTTTCCTTCACACCTATTTCCAGTTTGCCGGATTGCTGATCCAGTACCTTATTGAATTGCAGGATCAGGCTTTGAGACAATACCGTATCGGTTATCTGACGCATCTCCTGACCTTTCAGAACTATTCCCGGATTAGCAGTATAAAAACGACCTTCTTTAGATATGATGGTCATATTGAGAAACAGCGATGTTTCATCCTTTCCGTAAAGATGCTGCTGCTCTTTGGGGTTTACAGCAACCTTATTGAGGATCATCATGCCATTGCCATAAAACAGGGTATCGTTCACTTTCACTTCTCTGTTCCGGAATGTAACCGTGTCTTCTGCGCGGTTTTCCTGGAAAGACGTTATGTAAACAAAAATATCCTTATCCCAGTAATGGCGGGCTGCCGGATTAGCAGCAAAGCCTTCCATACCCTTGTTGTTCTTGATTACATCCGGATACAGCCTGAAATTATCGTCCCCTTTTTTAGAAGTAAAATCAATTTCGAAATAGCGTTTCCGGTCGCGCGGATTCGTCGTATCCTTTACGTAGGTTACCATGTACCGGCCCATGTCGGTTGCAACACCTTTGAACAGGGTCAGGTTTTCCGCAGGATTTCCGGCCGGGTTGGCTTTACCACCTTCCTCCACACGTAATGGGGATACACCGGTTGTATTCCAGCTTAACACGGTTTTCTTTCCGGAAGAAATCAGGATACCCAGTAAGACCATGCCAAATCCGATATGCGCTACCGTAGCCCCTGCTGCTTTCAGCTTTCCTTTTAATCCGAGCCAGAGATAAGCCACATTGCCCACAACGGCATAAACCGATGCAAAAATGGCTACATGGATGGCTCCCAGAAAGCCGATTCCTTTTTTATCGTAACTGATATTTCCAAAGAAGCTGATGGCCAGAGAAATAACCAATGCAACAACCGTAGGAACAAGCACTTTCTTCAAATGCGCCTTTGGAGTATCCTTGTATTTAAAATACTGCGTAATGGCAGTCAGTATGCCAATCAGAATCGCCACAAATACCTGGATCTGGTTGTGTGCAAACTCAGGATCTTCCGGAGGTGCAATATTGGTTCCGAAAATCTTATTCCATACAGGAGTAGATGTTTTGGCAATGATCACCGCTCCGGATAAAAACAGGATCAGTGAACCAATGAACATCCAGAACTCCCGGCTATTGGTATTCTCTTCCTTCACGATAGATGGAATAGATTGATACCTTACAAAGTACAATACCAGTGAAGGAATCAGGAATACCAGCAGGAACAATAAGAGCTGTGTATTCATTCCCAGATCGGTGAATGCATGCACAGAAGTATCTCCAAGTATCCCACTCCTGGTAAGGAAGGTAGAGTAGAGAATCAGGATAAAGCTGATGATGTAAAAAAAGTAGGTAGGACGGAGCGAATAACCACTGTTCTTATACACCAGATTGGTATGCAAACCGGCCACCAGGGTTAACCAGGGTACCAAAGAAGCGTTTTCCACCGGGTCCCAGGCCCAGTATCCTCCGAACGACAGGCTTTCGTAAGCCCATGCCGCACCCATCATGATTCCCAGTCCCAACACTGCTGTAGAGAAAGATGCCCAGGGCAGGGCAGGCTTTGTCCAGCTGTGATCCTTATTCATCAGGCCTGCAATGGCAAAGGCGAATGGTACTACAGTTGAAGCAAAACCAAGGAAGAGTACCGGAGGATGAATCACCATCCAGTAATTCTGCAGTAGGGTATTTAAGCCGGTGCCATCCTTAATAAAGGACAGGTATTCCGGTCTGCTGAAAATGGGGGCATCCATTTCATTCCGGAGCAGCACAAACGGACCGCTTCCGATTTTAACGTCGAAGAAGTAAATACCCAGGATCATGGTCGCCAGGGTAAACTGGGTAAAACTCAGTACAGACATTACGCCTGCTTCCCATTTACCGGCTCTGCGGATCACTACCCAGCCCAGTAAACAGTTCCAGAAGCTCCAGAGCATGAAGCTTCCCTCCTGTCCTTCCCAGAAACAACTCAACAGGTATTCCGCCTGAAGGCTTCTGTCGCTGTGGGTATAGGCGTATTTGTATTCGAATAAGTGATTGGATATAATGTAATACAGGATCACAAACATTGCCAGGATACTGATGGTTATAAAACCATGGGCCCAACGGGCCAGTTTTAGCCAGGGCTGCTGCTCCAGCGGGCTGTTGAGCCTGCTCGCTTTAAAAAAAGCAATGGTTGCCAGCAGAGAAGCAACCAGACTCAACACAGCAAAAAAATGACCCAATTGTCCGGGCAATAAATGTTCACCTATATAGTTCATGCAGGGCGATTCTTTATAAATGGATAAATAGTTCTAGTTAGAAGTCTGAAGCTGGTTCTTCATTGCATTGGGATCGTCTTTGTATTTGGAAGGACATTTCAGCAGGATGTTTTTGCAATCGAAATACCCATCTTTTACGGCACCTTTTAATACCAGTCTTTCGCTTTTTTCCATATCGGTGGGTTTTGCATCGTGGTACACCACTTTGATGGAATTACCAAGCGTATCAACAGCTGTGAAGCTCAAATAGTTCGGATTTTTTACTGCATCGTATTCAATGGGATGCTCTTTGTCTATTTTGGCGATCAGATTCACATATTTACCCTCTTTTTCACGGGCGGAAGCAATGGTTTCATAAGTGGTCAGGTCTCCGGAATACTGTACCAGAACGGCAATGGAAGCGGCGATTAAAACCAGGATGATAATATGGGTCGTTTTCATGTAGTTCTATTATGCCGCAAAGCTAATTTAAAGCGTCCAATAAACCCTATCTAAACCGATATTTATTACCGCCTTGACAGTTTTTTAACTTTTAAGGGAAATTTAGCCGATTGCAGGGCTGATATTGGCCCCAATTGGAAAATTGCGCCTAACTTGCGCCCTGTTTTCAATGCACAATACCCATGACAGATTTATCCTGTTTTAACCCCAACGCCGTATCCAATCCGAACAACAATATTTTCGGAATTCCTTTTCAGGAAGAAGATGCCCGACTGGTCATCCTTCCCGTACCCTGGGAAGTAACAGTCAGCTATGGTGCAGGCACGGCCCGTGCTGCCGACCACATTTTTAAATCCAGCTTACAGGTAGACATTATGGACGTGGACGGACAGGCCGGCTGGAAGCAGGGATTCTTCATGCAGGAAATTGATAAGAAGCTCCTTTTCAAAAACGATTACCTCCGCAAAGAGGCCGAGCTCTATATCGACTATATAGCACAGGGTGCAGAACTGGAAAAGAATAAGTTCATGTGCAAGAGCCTGAAAGAAATCAATGAGGGAAGCTGCTACATGAACAACTGGGTGTATGAGCAGAGCAAGGCCCTGCTGAACAGAAACAAACTGGTGGCAGTACTTGGTGGAGACCACAGCACTCCCCTCGGCCTGATGAAAGCACTGGCAGAAAAGCACGGTGAATTCGGAATTCTGCAAATTGATGCCCATTGCGACCTCCGAGCACAATACGAGAACTTCACTTATTCCCATGCATCCATCATGTACAATGCGCTTAAAGAAATTCCTTCGCTCACCAAACTGGTGCAGGTAGGCATCCGCGATTATTGCGAGGAAGAATGGGAATACATCTGCAACAGCAATTTCAAAGTGGTTACCTACTTCGACAAACTGATTAAGGAACGGATATTCGAAGGACAGTCCTGGAAACATATTACCGACGAAATCATTGGCAACCTGCCACAAAAAGTTTATATTAGTTTCGACATCGACGGGCTGGACAGAAAACTCTGCCCTAATACAGGTACACCTGTTCCCGGCGGGTTCGACAGCGAAGAAATCATTTACCTCATCAGAAAAGTAAAAGAAAGCGGAAGAGAACTGATCGGGTTCGACCTGGTGGAAATTGGTGTTGGCCAGACCGACTGGGACAGTAACGTAGGAGCCAGAATTCTCTGGAGACTCTGCAACATAATGGTATCATAATGAAGACGTACGACTATATCATCGTTTTTAAGAAAAAGAATCATGGCAAAATTGATGGTATCAGCCAGTTCATGTTGCTGATCGCTTTAATTGCATTTATTCGCTTTTCTGTTTTGCACCCCAATTACATGCTTATCCCAATGATCATATCATTGCTGATCCTGGGTTGGTGGATTTTTTGTTACACACAACTCAAAAGAAATGTACGGCCATCTTACCGGCTGGCCCTGCTGCTGGCTGCAGTTGGCTGGTATTTTCAGCCCGACGGCATCTGGATTTCTCTGATTTACCTGATTGCATCCGTATTGGAAAAGCAGGCTAAATTTCAGGAAGAGATTGCCTTTGATGCCGAGGAGATCGTGATCAACAGTTTCCCGAAAAAAAAATTCAGCTGGAACGAGCTGAACAATGTTGTACTGAAAGATGGTCTGCTCACCGTAGATTTTAAAAACAACAAGCTGATTCAAAAAGAAGTGGACAGCGAAGTAAACCCTCAGGTTGAAACAGAATTCAACCATTTTGCCAAAAGCCATTTACCTCAATAAAATATGATGTCCGAACGCCCCTACCTGCTGTATTCCGATGGTGAAGGAAATATTTACGAAGATGAATCCCTCTATGCCGTAGGACGTGCAGGATGGGATGCATTTGAAGTGCCGGAAGAAGACTGGATTGAACTTCCTGAAGGAGGCAATCTGTATGAACTCCCAGGAAGAAGAGGCATTGGCATTGATGTGGAAACCGGTGAAATGCGTTTGTGCGAGAAGGGCTGGGCAGTTGCGGCCTTCATTCCACCGGCTCATACCGGACTCTTCATTGCAGCTTATGAAACCATGCAGGGAGCGCCCACTCTTCCGCTGTTTTGTTATACCGCGGTGGGCTGGAGAAACGACAAAAATTATGTTCCCGCTGTAAGAATTGAAAAAGACATCCGCCAGGAAGCGGCAGGATACAACGAAGAAGATATTGCCTCTGGTACAGCAAATCTGCTGAAAGCTTATCCGCAGAACAGACTGGTGCGTCACCTGATGGACAACTGCTGCATGACCTACCATTGCCCTGCAGCCAAAAACTTTGCACTGGGCAGATGGGAATGTCCGGTACCTACCTCGCCGGCCTGCAATGCCAATTGTATTGGTTGTATTTCTTTTCAGCCTTCCGACGAAACCATTGTTTCCACGCAGGACCGGTTAACATTTAAACCACTTGCCGAAGAAATTGTAGAGTTCACTGTTCCGCATCTCCTAAATGCCCCCTTCCCCATCATCAGTTTTGGTCAGGGTTGTGAGGGTGAACCTTTGCTGATGTGGGAAACCATCCGAGAATCGATCATTGAAATCCGCAAGCATACGGATCGGGGCAGCATCAACATCAATACCAATGGTTCCAGGCCCGACGCTGTGGAAGAACTCTGCAAGGCCGGATTAAACAGCATTCGCGTAAGCACCAACTCCGCGCAAAAACATATTTACGAAGCATACTACCGTCCGAACAATTATCAGTTCGAAGACATCCTGGAAAGCCTGAAAGTGGTACGGAAGTATGGCGGCTGGAGCAGCATCAATTATTTTGTATTCCCCGGCATTACCGACAGTGAGGCAGAATATGAAGCTTTGCGCAAACTGATCCGCGAAACCGGTATAAACATGATCCAGTGGAGAAATTTCAACATAGACCCGGACTGGTACATGGGTAAAATAGGTATGACAGAACCAGGTGAGATGCTCGGCGTAAAACAACTGATGGAACTGATCCGGGAAGAATTCCCCGAGGTGAAATTTGGTTATTTCAATCCGCCGATGGAAAGAATCAAAGGCGATTACAACAGCAGCTATGCAGGCGCTGCGCAATAACCATACGCTGCAGGGTGTAGTTCTGGCAATAACGGCCGCCCTGCTCTGGTCGGGCAATTTTGTGATCTCCAGAGCTGTAAGCCACAATATTCAGCCTGTAACCCTGGCTTTTTACAGGTGGCTGACGGCTACCCTCATCATTGCCCCCTTTGCCTGGAAAAAATTTCAGGAAGAAAAGCCCATTATTACAACCAATATCCGGTACCTGGTTCTGGTATCCCTCACCGGCATTGCACTGTTCAACACATTTGTTTATGTTGCAGGCCGTTATACCTCAGCCATCAATATGGCCCTGATCGGCACCACGTCTTCCCCCATTTTTGCCACGATCATGGCCGTTATTTTCCTGAAGGAAAGGTTAAACGCATTTCGGATAACAGGCATGATCATTTGTATTTCCGGTATCCTGTTCCTGATTTCCAACGGAAGCTTGAGTAAACTGGCGGCATTTCATTTTTCCAGAGGCGATCTCTGGATTCTGGCCGGCGCTTTTGCCTTTGCCATTTACAATATTCAGGTTCGGAAAAAACCAGCCGGCATCAGTGCAGTGCATTTTCTTTTTGTGATTTTCGGACTCGGCACATTAATGCTCTTTCCATTCTTTCTAAAAGAATGGTTACTGGATACTCCTACCCAATGGAGCCCTGCTCTCCTTGGATCCATTGTTTACCTGGGAGCAGGCACTTCGGTCATTGCCTTCTTATGCTGGAATATGGCCATTCATCAGCTTGGAGCAGGGAGAACCGTTTTATTCGGCAACCTGATTCCGGTCTTCAGTATTTTTGAAGCCGTTTTATTTCTGGGAGAAAAAATGAGTACAGCCCATATTTTCAGCAGCATCACCGTTATTGCCGGATTAACCATTGCCAATCTGAAGCCCCATCGCTAGTGGATACAATCACGATCATATTACTTTGCAGCTTTGCGTTCCTGGCTGGTTTTGTAGATGCTATTGTGGGCGGTGGCGGATTGATTCAGACGCCTGCCGGTCTGATCCTGTTGCCGCAATATCCTGTAGCCACTGTTATTGGCTCGCTGAAAATTCCCGCATTCACAGGTACAACATTTGCTGCAAAACAATACCTTCAGAAAGTACAGGTAAACTGGAAACAGGTAGCCGTGATGGGAACGATTGCATTTTTGGCCGCCTTTGCCGGTTCGGAATTATTGTCGCAGGTGAGTAACCGGTTTATGAAGCCGGTCATATTTGTAGTACTGATTGGCGTTGCCCTCTATACCTACACGCAAAAATCATTTGGTCAGCATACGCACAAAAATATTCACCCTAAACACCAGTTCGCCTATTCAATCCTCATCAGCCTGGTCATTGGCTTCTACGATGGATTCATTGGTCCGGGAGCAGGCAGTTTTCTGGTACTGGCTTTTATCGGAGTATTGGGATATGATTTTTTAAAAGCAGGCGCGCACGCAAAACTCATCAATCTTTCTACCAATCTGGGTTCCATTTTTCTTTTTACGCTGAAAGGGTCTATCCTCTGGCCTGTTGCAATTCCGATGGCCATCAGCAATGGCATTGGCGGTTTACTGGGTGCAAAACTGGCCATTCACAAAGGCAATAAATTTATCCGGGTATTCTTTTTATTGGTAATTACTGCTACCTTACTAAGGTTTGGTTACGATATATTCTTCAAATCATGACAACCTATATCTCCCTTTTAAGAGGTATTAATGTAAGCGGACACCGGACGATCCCAATGGATGCGCTGAAAAAATGCTTTGTTTCCATCGGCTATTCCAATCCGCAACATTATATCCAAAGCGGAAATATCGTATTCAGCAGTAACGAAAAAGATTCAGAAAAAATAGCAGACAAGATTACAAAAGCCATAGCACATGATTTTGGCTTTGAAGTGCCGGTATTGGTCAGGAGCAACACAGCATGGCAGGAGCTGATACACCGGAATCCCTTTTTAAAAAACAAGGACATAGATATAGCCTTTCTGCATGCTTGCTTACTGGAAGATACACCCAACCAAAAATCCCTTGAAATAATCGGGGCAGGCAACTATGGCCAAGACCGTTTTGAATTGGCCGGCAATATCATATACCTCTTTTGCCCGGGAGGATATGGTAAAACCAGATTGAACAACAACTTTTGGGAAAGTAAATTAAAAACCAGGGCAACTACCCGAAACTGGAAAACCATTCAGCAACTTGCTGTAATGGCTGAACAATTCATTTAAACCGGCACTATGAAAACCACAGACACCATCGACGCCTATATTGCATCCTGCCCTGAAAAAGTCCAACCGCTACTTGAACAACTGCGACAAACCGTACGTAAAGCAGCCCCAGGTGCGGCAGAAGTAATCAGCTACGGCATGCCTGCTTTTAAACAACAGGAGGTACTTGTATACTTTGCAGCGTTCAAACAGCATATCGGATTCTACCCCACACCTTCCTGCATCACGGCATTTAAAGCAGAACTCGCAAACTACAAAAGCTCCAAAGGGGCGGTACAGTTTCCCATCACAGAAAAACTTCCCTTACAGCTGATTGGCAAAATGGTAAGGTTCAGGTTAAAAGAAGCACAGGCCAAAACAAACAAAAAGTCATCAAAATCCAAGTAAAAAACGACTCCCTTTTCCTTCTTCTGAATAAACGGAAATATGTCCCTTGTGCAAACGCATGATCTGCTTGCACAAGTTCAGACCGATGCCGCTTCCGTTCTTTTTAGTAGTAAAGAATGGTATGAAAATATTATTCAGGATTTCCTGTCCCATTCCGGATCCGTTATCGGTTACCCGGATACTGATTGCATTATTCTGCTCCCGCTCTGCCGACAAAATAATTCGCGGATGATCCACATCTTTTACCGCATCTGCTGCATTCACAATCAGGTTAATTAAAACCTGTTCAATCAAACTGCTGTCCAGATCCTGCATCAGGCCGGGGTCTTTCAGCACAATTTCCAGTTCAATATTTTTCTGTTCCAGCATCGGTGCCATCAGGCGGTAAATGTTCTCAAACAGGTCCCGGATATAGACCGGTTTTATAGCTGGTTCAGAAACTTTATTCAGATTGCGGTATACCTGTGCAAAACGAAGCAACCCCTCACTGCGCTTTCGAATGGCTTTCATACCTGCCTCCAGGTCATCTAACAATTCACTGTTGCTGTTTATGTTACCCGCAGATATTTCCAACCTGTTTTGTAAGGTATCTGCAAGAGAAGAAATCGGCGCTACCGAGTTCATGATTTCATGTGTAAGTACGCTAAGTAAACGTTGCCATGCAATCGCTTCATTTTCATCAAGCGCTTCATGTACATTCTGAAAAGCAACCAGCTGGTATCTTTTCTGATCGGTTTCAAATGCCGTAGTCGTAAGCATGATTTTTACCGGCCGGCCCTGCTGCTGCAAATCGATCACCATGCTTTTACCGGGCTTCAGCTGCATGAGCTGGTGGTAAAGTGGTTCATTCCTTTTGGCAATTGCATGAACAGACCTGAGGTAAGGGATCTGCAAAAGGTTTTTCAGCGATTCATTCATCCATCCTACTTCACCTGTTGCAGTTTCGTAAGATAAAATACCGGTATCTACCAGTTCCATCATTTGCTGCAGATACTGAAACTGGGTTTCTTTTTCCCTGCTGATTTCGCGGAATGCCTCATTGATGCTATTGAATCCGGAACGAAGTTTTTTTAGGGCAATCGGGGCCTTTTCCACATTGAATTTTCTGGAAAAATCACGATAGCGGATACCTTCTGCAAAATTGTCGACCTCCTCCTGCACCTGCATGGCGGAACGGTAAAAAAGAACCAACTGGTAAGCCATCAGCGGCAACAAAAGCAAAAGCAACTGATATAAGCCGCTTACGATCACAAAAGCAACCGCAGTGATGGTGACAAATAAACATGCCACACGAATCAGCATCCAACAAAGAAAAGATTGTGGCTTCATGTTGTTTTAAATATCATATTTACTGAGTCGTCGATAAAGGGCTGTTCTGGTGATACCCAGCTCTTTTGCAGCCCGGGTAATATTTCCATGGTGTTTGTCTACCACTCTGCGGATTGTTTGTTTCTCCACATCACTTAGCTGCATATTCTCCGGATAGCTTTCTTCCCCGGAAACGGATTCCAATGGAGAAAACAAGAGGTCTGCTACACCTATCTCAGGCCCGTCCGACATAATAACTGCCCGCTCAATGGTATATTGCAATTCACGCACATTACCCGGAAAATGGTACGACTGAAGTTTTTCCAGTGCCGAAGGATGAAAATGTATATCGGGTTTCAGGTATCGTGCAGCATATATCCTGGCAAAATGTTCTGCCAGCAAAGGGATGTCTGCTTTCCTTTTACGCAACGGTGGCACAACAATTTCAACCGTATTGATCCTGTAAATCAGGTCTTTGCGAAACCTTTTCTCATTGGCCAGTTCACTCAGCGGAAGATTGGTAGCACAAATGAGCCTTATATCGATTGATACAGGCTGGTTAGTGCCCAGCCTGGTGACCTGACGATTTTGAAGTACACTCAGCAGCCGGGCCTGCTGGTGCAGGGAAATATTTCCGATTTCATCCAGGAACAGGGTTCCTCCATTAGCCGATTCAAAACGACCAATCCGGTCTTCCCGGGCATCGGTGAATGCTCCTTTTTTGTGTCCAAACAATTCACTTTCAAAAAGACTTTCCGTTAAAGCGCCCACATCTACTTTTACATAGGGCTGGTTCCTGCGCATCGATTGCTCATGTATGGCAGTTGCAATCAGGTCCTTACCTGTTCCGTTTTCTCCCAGAATCAGAATATTGGCATCTGTAGGGGCTATTTTGGAAATCTTGATAAAGATATCTTCCATTTCGGCACTGCTGCCAACAATATTACTGTGTGGAGCTAACAGCTGGTCTTTGCTTTTTTTTTCGCCAACACCATCTGTTTTTTCCAGAACGGACTCCATTGCAGAAAGCAGTTTGTCGTTGTGCCAGGGCTTCACCATAAAATCTGCGGCGCCCTCTTTCAATGAACGAACTGCCAGATCAATGTCGCCGTAGGCTGTGATCATAATGACCTGTACATCCGGTTTAATTTCCCTAATCCTTTTCAGCCAGTAAATGCCTTCGTTCCCGGTGTTGATCGATGCATTAAAGTTCATATCGAGCAGTACCAGATCAAAAGCATGCTGCAACAACAGTTGTGGTATCTGTTCCGGATTTCTGGTAGTATGCACTTCTTTCACTTCTGTGCGCAACAGTACCCTTACCGCTGTAAGCACGTCGGCATCGTCGTCTATGACCAGTATCCTCGCTTTTTTCAAACGCATATCAGAACCTGTTTGATGATATTGGTTCATCCGGGTACCAAAAATGTACCGGCAAGTTAAGGATTTGATCATTAAGCGATTAGTGAAAACAACGCCTCCGGCAACTGTATCAAAACCGAACGGTATTGTATCAAAGCCGAACAATTGGACGGATAGAGAAATTTTCAACCGATTGATTTACAGCGATTTTAAAACCTGGCATCATCCTTTCAGAAAGATGAAACATAGCCTGGTATTTAGCAACAATTAAAAGTTTTACAGTGGACAGAGTTATTCAACAAAAAAAATGGAGCACCCAAAAGATCCTGATGCTTGGCCTCGGTATATTGATTACGGCACTGGTAGGCGGTGCCATTTATTCCACCTCCGGAAAAGCTAAACTAAATATAGATCCGGAACGAATCAGCATCAGTGAAGTTAGCAAAGGGCCATTCAGGGAATATATTCCGGTAAACGGTGTGGTACTTCCTCGAACAACCATTTACCTGGATGCCCTGGAAGGCGGTCGTGTGGAAGAAAAATTTGTGGAAGATGGCGCCGTAATGAAAAAAGGGCAGCCGATCATGCGCTTATCGAACACCGACCTCGCACTGAGCCTGGTTACACAGGAAACACAGGTTTACAACCTGCTCACCCAGATGCAGATTGCGCGGAATGCGGCAGAACAAAACACTGTCAACAGACTGAATCAGGTAACGGACGTAGACAACCAATTAAAGGAAGCCAGAAGAATTTATGAGCTGAATAAGCACCTTTACGAGCAGAAAGCCATAGGGTTGCAGGAGTTTAAACAATCAGAGAACACATACAATTACCAGTTGGAGAAGAAAAGACTGGCACAACAAATCATCAGGCAGGATTCTGTTTCTACCAGGCAGGGAATAGAACAGGCCAAACAGTTGTTTGAAGGTTCCCGGAATGCACTGGAGTTAACGAGGAAAAAAGTGGGCGACCTGATTGTTCGCGCTCCCATCGACGGACAACTTACTTCGATGGATGCAGAAATAGGCCAGAACAAAAGACAGGGCGAAAGACTGGGACAGATTGATGTGCTGAACGGATTTAAAGTAAGGGCAGATATTGATGAACATTATATTTCAAGGGTATTCATTGGACTGACCGGCGACTTCAGTTTTGCCAACAAACGCTATCTGTTGAAAATTACTAAAATTTATACCCAGGTTACTGCAGGAAGATTTCAGGTAGATCTTGAATTTGTTGGAGAAGTGCCAACAGGAATCCGCAGGGGACAAACCTTACAGATAGGACTTGGACTCAGTGACGAAACACAGGCAATCCTGATCCCGAAGGGGGGATTTTTTCAGCAAACGGGAGGAAACTGGATTTTCAAACTCACAGCCGATGGCAGCAAAGCTTTCCGGACAGAGATTCAGCTCAACAGGCAAAACCCCAACTACTTTGAAGTGGTTCAGGGACTGAAACCCGGAGAAAAAGTGATCACATCCAGCTATGATCAATATGGCAACATTCAGGAAATCATTCTAAAAAAATAACTTATAAAATCTATCATCATGATCAAAATAACGAATCTTGAAAAAATTTACCGCACAGAAGAGGTAGAAACCATTGCCCTCAACAAAATTTCACTTGAAATCAAAGAGGGAGAATTTGTAGCCATCATGGGACCTTCCGGCTGTGGAAAGTCTACCCTGCTGAATATCCTTGGCTTACTCGACAACCCCAATGGAGGAAGTTTTCAGTTCAATGGAACCGAAATTTCCGGATACAGCGAAAGGAAACGTGCTGATCTGCGCAAACACAATATTGGGTTTGTATTTCAAAGTTTCAATTTGATTGATGAGCTCACTGTTTTTGAAAACGCAGAATTACCCATGATCTATACAGGAATAAAAGCTTCGGAAAGAAAAAAACGCGTGGAAGATGTGCTTGAAAAAGTACAGATCATGCATCGGAGAAATCACTATCCCCAACAATTATCGGGAGGGCAACAACAAAGGGTTGCTGTTGCCAGAGCTGTAGTAAACCGCCCCAAACTGATTCTGGCAGATGAACCTACCGGAAACCTCGATTCTTCCAACGGTAATGAAGTGATGGAGTTATTGACCCAGCTGAACGAACAGGGCACTACCATTGTTATGGTAACCCACTCCGAACATGATGCAAAATACAGTCACCGGATCATTCGCATGCTGGATGGTCAAACCGTTACTGAAAATATTCTGGCATAAGTAATTCAAAAAAGAAGCAAATGATACTTAATTACATCAGCATTGCCTGGCGAAATATTTTTAAAAACAAAATATTCTCCCTGCTCAATATATCCGGTCTTGCAATAGGAATGACCTGTACCATCCTGATCCTGTTATGGGTATACAATGAAAGATACTGGAACCACAGTCAAAAAAATTACAAGGAAATTTACCATACCTATGCCAACCGGAATTTTAACGGAGAAATCAGTACCGGGCCGGATATGATGTTTCCGCTTCCTCAAACAGCCAAACAGGTATTTCCGGAAATAAAGAAGGGCGCGATTGTTTCTTTTGGAGAAACCATGCTCATGACCGTGGGTGATAAAAAAATAAATCGTCAGACCATTACGGTTTCGGATGATTTCTTTGATATGTTCAATTATGATTTTATCCAGGGTAATATTGCATCCGCCAAAAATCCGAACGGCATCGTGCTAACAGAAAGTACAGCCAAAGCATTATTCAACAGCACCGATGTAATGGGAAAAAACATCCAGCTGCCTGCGAACAAAACGGTAATCGTAAGTGCCGTGGTAAAAGATCCGGAACCTGCCTCCAGCATTAAATTCGAAGGGGTACTCAACTTTAACCTCATTCCAGAAGAAGTAAAGCGTAATGAAACAGAATGGGTGAATTGCGGCAACAGGGTTTTCTTTCAGATCAGGGAAGGAACAGATATCCGCAACATGGAGCAAAAAATCCTGAACCTGATCCGTCAAAAATCGCCCAACGAAAATCCAACCACCAGGGGCAGCATCATTTTGCATCCGATGAGCAAATGGCGTTTGTACGAAGAATTTCGAAATGGTAAAAATACAGGAGGTCGTATCCAGTATGTAAATCTGTTTACTGGCATTGCCATCATTATCCTCATCATTGCCTGCATCAATTTCATGAACCTCTCTACTGCCCGTTCAGAAAAAAGGGCCAGAGAAGTAGGTATCCGTAAAACGCTCGGGGCTGGCCGGAAACAACTGCTGAACCAGTTCCTCACCGAATCTGTATTACTGGCGCTGATTTCGTTTGTGCTTTCCGTTGCCCTGGTATACCTGATTCTCCCGCTGTTCAACCGTTTACTGGAACAGACCATTCAAATTCCACTAAACCGCCCGGAACTCTGGGTTACAGCGGGAGCCATTATTCTGGTGACTGGCTTTTTTGCAGGAAGTTACCCGGCATTATACCTATCCGGACTGCAACCCATCAAAGTACTCAAAGGCGGATTCACTCCCGGCAAACAAGCCCTGCTTCCCAGGAAAATACTGGTAACTGCTCAGTTCATTGTATCCATCATCCTGATTTCAGCAACCATGATCATCTATCAGCAGCTGGATTATGTAAGAAGCAGGGACCTTGGATACGACGTAAAGAACCTGATCATGATCGGGTCTTCTGCCAATTCGAATCAGAATTACACAGCGCTAAAAAATGACCTATTGAACACAGGACTGATAGAATCTGTGAACAGGACATCCTCGCCTATCAGCAACATTTTTGGATTTACATCCGGGGTAAGCTGGACGGGAGCGCCCAAAGATCCCAATCTGGTCATTGGCTTCCTGTTTGCCGACGATGGCTTTGCCCAAACAATGAAAGCAAGAATCATTGCCGGCCGCGACTTCAGGATGGGTGATACCAACACAGTCATTTTCAATAAAGAGGCCATTCGCTTAATGGGCATTAAGAACCCAATAGGAACGGATGTTACCTGGGCTGGCCGTACCAGAAGAATTGTGGGTGTAGTAGACAATATGATCATGACCTCGCCTTTTGAGCCTGCTTCCCCATTGATGATTTCCTACGAAAACAAATGGTCGAACAGTACCAATATCCGGATTAAAAGCGGAGCCGATATGGGAAAGGCGCTTACGCAAATCGGAAATATATTTAAGCAATACAGCCCCGACAACCCTTTCGAGTATCGCTTTGCTGATGCGGAGTTCAACAACAAATTCAACAACGAAGACCTGATCAGCAGTCTCTCTGTAATTTTTGCAGGACTGGCCATATTTATCTGTTGTCTTGGTTTGTTTGGTCTTGTTTCATTTGCCATAGAACGAAGAACAAAAGAAATCGGCATCAGAAAAGTACTGGGGGCCAGCGTGCAGCAATTGCTTTTGCTGATGTCTAAGGAATTTCTGGTACTGGTGGCAATTGCCTTTCTGATTGCCATACCGTTAGCATGGTGGTTCATGCATGAGTGGCTCAACAATTTCAGCTACAGGATCAACATCGGGCCGGAAGTATTTATACTGGTAGGTTTGGTAACACTGATCATCTGTATTGCAACGGTAAGCCTGAATGCATTAAAAACCGCAACTGCCAATCCGGTAAAAAGCCTTCGTTCAGAATAAAGATTTATTACTCAACTGCATTACTGAATGTACATATGAAAAAGAAGATCCCGATATGGCTGTTGCCGGCACAGTTGATGTTTTCAACTATTGCCTTTGCGCAATCGGCGCCCGGTGAAATACTCAGCCTGCAGCAATGCATCGAAACAGCTGTTGCCAATAACCTACAGGTGCGGCAGGCTGCCTATCAGGCACAGCTATCCAAAGTGGATTATAACCAGTCGCGGAACAACCGGTTGCCGGCTATTTCCGGGAATATTGCACATGGTATTAATCAGGGAAGAAGCATTGATCCGTTTACCAACAGTTATCTGAACCAGGAGATTGGATTTGCCAATTACAATATCAATACCAGCATTACATTATGGAATGCATCTTCCATTCAGAACGGCATCCGGCAGAACGAACTGAATTACCAGGCAAGTGAGCAGAATTGGCAACAAGTAAAAGACAATATCACACTTAATGTAATTCTGGCTTATCTGCAGATTCTGAGCAGCAAAGAGCAATGGAATATTGCGCAAAAACAGGCTGGCGTTACCAGGGCACAGGTGGCACGGCTCGAGATTCTGCACGCCAGTGGCTCCATTGCTCCTGCAACACTCTACGATTTAAAGGGGCAGCTCAGTACGGATGAACTAACCGTACTGAACCTGAAGAACGCACTCGAAACAGCAAAGATCTCTTTGGCACAACTAATGAATATCCCTTACAGTGCATCAATGGATGTGGCAACCATGTCTGTTAATACAGTCCCCATTCTTTACGAAAAAGAGGCAGCGTCCATTTATCAGACTGCGTTGCAACAACTGGCGATGATCAGGGCTGCAGGACTTCGCTTACAGGGGGCACAAAAAGGAACGAAGAGTGCAAAAGCACAAATGTACCCAACACTGAGTTTAAATGGTGGACTGGGGACCAACTATTCCAGCGTTGCCAGTACACAGCAGCTGATCAGCACCTCCGATGTAGCCACCCCGCAGTATGTAATGGTGAATGCAGACAAGTTTAATGTTTTTGTACCACAAAACAATTATGCCAGCCAAAAGATCAGCTACGGTGACCAGTGGAAAAATAATTTCAATTCATCGGTTGGCATCAGCCTCCAGATCCCAATTCTAAACCGAATGTTAGCAAGAAACAGAATACAACAGGCTGTGATTGCAGAAAAAAGAGCTGCCTTTGAATTAACCACTACACAAACACAGGTAAGGCAGCAGATTGATCAGGCATACCTGAACATGCAAACGGCCCTGGAACGCTTACAAACCCTGGAAAAACAAGAAGCAGACTTTCGCCTTTCCTTTAAAGCTGCAGAAGTAAAATTCAATGCCGGTGCGAATACATCGGTAGATTACATGCTGGCCAAGAACAACCTGGACCGGGCCAGCGCCAACCTCATTGCCGCACGATACGATTTCATTTTTCGGAATAAAATACTGGATTTCTACCAGGGAAAGCCGCTCTGGTAAGTTATCTGCCCTTTTGCATCTTTGATTTGGGATGGTTTACACAATATTGCCCTGGAAACGGGGCAATATTAACCTTTCCTTCAGGCGGTGAACCCACAATACCTGTATTTTTACAGCGTTTAATACCATTATGGACCTGAGCTTCGAAAAAGAAAAGAACCTGAAGGCTACACTTCTTACTGCAGCAATCACCATTGTGCTGTTCAGTATTTTCTTTTATGTCCGTTATACCAAGCCTGTTGCTCCCCCACCACCCGTTGGCGAGGGAATTGAAGTAAACCTGGGTAACAGCGAAACCGGCCTGGGAGCTATTGCTCCCGAAGCCCCTGGTAATCTGGCCGAAGAAGCCGTAGCTCTATCCAGTCCGGCAGATCAGGCCCAACCAGACCCGGTTACCCCATCTGCGAACGAGGCGCCAGAAGATGTTGCGATAAACAACAAGAAGCCACTTAAGAAAACCATTGCTGCTGTACCTGCAATAAAGCCCAACCCCGCACCACCCAAACCCAAGGCCATTTTTAAAGGCGGTACCACTTCCGGAACCGGAGGCAACCAGGCAGACAGTTACAATGGCGTCCGTAACCAGGGAATTGCCGGCGGCACAGGAGACCAGGGCAACCCAAACGGGAACCCGAACTCAGACAGTTATACGGGTAACGCAGCCAGTGGAAGCGGTGGCTCAGGTGGGGTATCCATCAGAAGCGGACTCGACGGAAGAAGAATTACCCGCTTGCCCTCTTTTGAAGACGACTTTAATGAAAATGCAAAAGTAGCTGTTGATATTACCGTAGATAAAGCAGGGAATGTAGTTACTGCTGTTATTAACCCAAGAGGCACCACTACTACCAATGCCGGTATACGAAACATTGCCCTGAGAAAGGCAAGAAGCCTGAAGCTCAATAGTGGCAATACAGACGAGCAAACAGGAACTTTGATCTTCAATTTTAAACTACGCAGTTAATTTTTATTGCATCTTTGCAGGGCTATGAACTACCCTGAAACGATCCGTTATTTGTTTGAAAAACTGCCCATGTTCAGCAGACAGGGCGAATCTGCTTATAAAAAGGACCTGACCAATACCCTCCGGCTCTGTGAAGCCCTGGGTAACCCCCATAAAAAATTCAAAAGCATTCATGTGGCGGGAACCAATGGAAAAGGTTCTACCAGTCATATGCTTGCTGCCATCCTGCAAACTGCAGGCTATAAAACAGGTTTGTACACTTCTCCGCATCTCCACGATTTCAGGGAGCGGATCAAAATCAATGGTATACCCTGTGAGGAAGACTTTGTAGTGGCTTTTACCGAAAAAGTTCGCCCGCTGATAGAATCAATAAGTCCTTCCTTTTTTGAGATTACGGTAGCCATGGCCTTTGAATATTTTGCACAGCAGGAAGTAGATATTGCCGTGATTGAAGTAGGACTCGGTGGTCGGCTCGACAGCACCAATGTGATTACACCCGAGCTTAGTATCATTACCAATATAGGCTGGGACCATATGAATCTGCTGGGTAATACCCTGGAAGCTATTGCCGGCGAAAAGGCAGGGATCATCAAACCATTTGTACCCGTGGTTATAGGAGAATACACTCCGGAAACCAGACCAGTATTTGAAGCGGCAGCCACCAGCAGCAGCATCTGTTATGCGGGTGAAAACAGATACGTAAGCGACTGGTTGTTTCAGGGCAATCACCTGCAGGTAACCGTAGTTGAAAAGGAAAAAAACGAATACAAATCTTACCTGCTGGATCTGCCTGGTTTTTACCAGACAAAAAATCTGTTGACCGTTCTGGCCGCCTGTGACCAGTTGAAAAGACTGGGCTGGAAAACAGATCACCCAATCATTCACAGCGCCTTGCAGCATACAAAAAAAATTACCGGACTACACGGCAGATGGGAAATCATCCGCCAATATCCATGGATCATCCTCGATGTAGGACACAACGTGGATGGCATCAACGCCATCAACGAGCAACTGGAGCTCATGAATTTCCGGCACTTACACCTTGTGCTCGGTATGGTGAAAGACAAGGACATTGCCGGTGTGCTTCAACTGCTTCCCGCACATGCACACTATTATTTTACCAAGTCCGGAATTCCGCGCGCACTGGACGAAGTTTCGCTGCAGGAAAAAGCACAGGAATTTGGGTTAAAAGGGAAGTCTTATCCGGATGTAAACGAAGCCATTCAGGATGCACTGAATCATGCGGAACCGGAAGACCTGATACTGGTTTGTGGAAGCGTTTTCCTGGTGGGTGAAGTAAATACTGTTTTATTCAGGAGTTAACCAACCCAGTTTAACGGCGGCAGCATACATCCCTCCCATCTGTATTCCATGTGTGAATGCATGGTTCAGCAACATACGCATGAATTCCGCTTTGGGAACCAGTACAACCTGTATATCTTCGAAGGGGTCCGGTGCAATCACCTGGTCGGGTCTTGCATTTCTGGCAAGATAAAACCAGGCCCTGTTGCTTTCAAGCGGAGGATTAGGATGCATGGTATACAATAATTCCACTTCATCGGATGAATAACCGGTTTCTTCTCGCAATTCCCTTAACACCGTTACTCCCGGATCTTCTCCGGGATCAACCATGCCTCCGGGCATTTCAACAGACACAATACCTCCGGCGTGCCGGTACTGTTTCACCAACACCACTTCCTCCTTTTCTGTAACCACAAACACATTGCAAAAGCCAGGCACATCCACTATCAGATAAGGAGAAAGTATTCTTCCATCCGGCAAACGGCAGGCATCTTCCTTTAGTTTGAGCCATTTTTTTTCGTAAACAATTTCAGAAGACAGGAGTTCCCAGGGCTTGGTCATGCAGTTGATTTTAGGATACAACGAGTTTATTGAGTTTCATCAGCGCATAGAGAATGGTACAGGTTTGCATGGATTGTATAAACCGATTGGTTTTAAAATGCGCAATAAAATCGTCCCATTCCATTAACTCCACGGTAATATCTTCATCTGCGTCTAATTCGGCATTGGGATCCAATACCCCCCCTGTTGCCAGGAACATCCGCATTACATTGGTATTGGTGGTGGGATTGGGCGAAACGGCTCCCAGGTATTCCACTTTGTCGAAGCGATAACCGGTTTCTTCGAGCAACTCCCGCTGCATGGCGGCTTCGAGACTTGGGTCCGATTCATCCACACAGCCACCGGGTAATTCGAGTGCCACAACATCCAGCCCCGGGCGATATACTTTTTCTACAATCACTTTTCCTTCGCGGGTAATGGCCAGTGCGGTAGCATAATCGGGAAATCCATACACATAAAAAGGTTCAATCAGGGAACCATCGGGCTTTTCATACACATTCTTCCTTACGTCTGCCCATTTGTCTTTCACCAATTGTTCCGATTGTACCAGCTTCCATTTTCTTTGATCGCTCATGTCCAGTTTTTTTGTTCGCGCAATACGTTTATGTGCGCCGTATGGTGTTTCCCATGCCAGGCATAGAGTCCAAGCAGGAACCAGAGGCTCATTTCTTTTTTACTTTCAGGATGAAATACTTTTCGCTCCCACTGATCCGGGGTACAATTTTTCAGGCAAGCATACCAACGTCTGTGGAGGGCATGCAGCAGGGTAATCGAAATATTCACCGGAAGTTCCTGTACATCGTCCAGCATGGCCCATGCAGTTTCTTCATAGGGCTTGATCACAGGATTGATTTCGGTGAGTGCCAGCTTACACCTGCAATAAGCATTGATATGGCTGTCTGCCACGTGGTGCACCAACTGATGCACCGTCCAGCCTCCTTCCCGATAAGGGGTATGCAGCTGTGCTTCGTCCAGATTCATCACTGCCCGCTCCAGCTCTTCCGGCAGAAAATGAATATCGAGCAGCCATTTATTTTTCTGTGCTTCCGAATAAGGCTGCGGCTCATATTGGCCAATGGGATATCGGGGATCGGTTGTCATCATTTTGCTTCTCTCAGTTCATGTCCGGTCATGTGAATAAACACATCTTCCAGGTTTGCCTTTTTTACTTCTCTGGGTCGTTCAAAGCCGGAGGCGACCAGCTCATCAATCAGTTTATCTGGAGAATTGAGTCCAATGATCTTTCCCCGGTCTATGATCGCCACCCTGTCGCAGAGTACTTCCGCCTCATCCATATAATGGGTGGTGATGATCACCGTTGTACCGTTGTTGCGAATAGTACGTATCAGTTCCCAAAGATTTCTTCGGGCCTGCGGATCCAGTCCGGTAGTAGGCTCATCCAGAAAAATAATTTTCGGCTGGTTAATCAGCGTGGTAGCAATGGAGAAACGTTGTTTCTGTCCACCACTTAATTCCTTGTATTTCGCTTTTGCCTTATCCCGGAGATTCACTTTATCGAGCAGTTCCATCGGATCTGTTCTTCGGTTGTAAAGCCCGGCAAACAGCGTAATGAGTTCGGTCAGATTCAGTGAGGGATAATATCCGGAGGTTTGCAATTGCACCCCAATCAGCTTCTTAATTTCGTTGGGAGCTTCATCCAGGTTCAACCCATCCACCCATACTTCCCCACTGGTTTTCTCCCGAAGGGTTTCGATGATTTCAAGTGTGGTAGACTTTCCTGCACCGTTTGGACCAAGGAGGCCGAAGATTTCGCCCTCCATTACTTCAAAACTGATTCCCTGAACTGCATCAAAATTTCCGTATTGCTTATGCAGGTCCTGAACGCGGATAATCACTTTACTCATAGCTAAAAATTATACACCAGCCCCGCTGACTGACGGCTTACTCCTATTCCGGCAGCGGAACGGTTGTACTGGCTGTTGAACAAAGTTACCGCCATTACTAAATGTTTTTGCGCAGTCATGGTAAAATAACCTCCGGTCACCGAAGCCGCAAACCCACCGCCGATTAAGGCCCATCCCAATCCCTTGTCGGAACCGGAAAGCTGATTGATGCCAACCAGGATACCCACCGCTCCTACAATACCACATACCTGCCCTGCAATTTTATTGGCCTGGTGCTTCTCGTAATAGCCGATCAGCCGGCTATTACCGGTTCGGAAGAACAAGTGCTTGAACTCATTGCTTCCCCTGAATACACTGTCGTTGTATACAATATTGTTAAGTTTGGGTCCTACCAGGTAGGTCATGCCCCGTTGATTCAGTTTTTGCTGTGCCGTGCAGGCAGTTAGCACCAGCAGCAAAAAAACTGCAAATAACCCTGTTTTCTTCATTGTATTATTTTAAACCCGATACTTCTTTCAGTTCATCCATCATGTCTTTGCTTCCAATAAACAGCGGTGTACGCTGGTGCAGCGTCTCGGGCTGTATGTCCAGTATTCGGCGGACTCCGTCTGTTGCACATCCTCCGGCTACTTCCAGAATAAAGGCAAATGGATTGGCTTCATAGAGCAACCGCAACTTGCCGTTGGGTTTATCGGTTGTTCCCGGATACATAAAAATCCCCCCCTTAATCAGGTTACGGTGCACATCTGCAACCATACTGCCAATATAACGCTGGGTATATGGGCCCCCATTTTCTTTGGTTTTCCGCTGACAGCCATCAATGTATTTTCTTACCCCCTCATTGTACTGGAAAAAGTTACCATGATTCACTGAGTAAAACTTACCCGCCGGCGGGCATTTTATATCCGGATGACTCAACGAAAATTCTCCGATTGAGGGATCCAGTGTAAATCCGTTCACCCCCCTGCGGGTAGCATATACAAACATGGTGCTGGAACCGTAAATCACATAGCCCGCTGCCACCTGGTTTTTACCTGGCTGCAGGAAATCTTCTTTGGTACAGGGCTTGCCCAGCTCACTTACCCGACGGTATACTCCAAAAATGGTTCCGATCGAAACATTCACATCAATATTACCACTGCCATCCAATGGATCAAAATGTACAATGTACTTACTGTTGTTGCTGATCTCATCATCGAACACCACAAAATCATCCAGTTCTTCACTCCCGATTCCCGCGCAACTGATTCCGTGCTTCAACACCCCTACAAACTGGTTATTGGCAAACACATCCAGCTTTTTTACATCTTCTCCCTGCACATTGATACTGCCATCGTCTCCCAGAATATCTACCAAACCTGCTTTATTCACTTCCACATTCACTCTTTTGGCAGCAAGTGCCAGATCTCTCAACAACCTGCTCAGTTCCCCTGTGGCTGTAGGGAATTGGCGGAGCTGCTGTAAAGTAAATTCATCCAGCGTCAGGACGTTTCTGTTTACATTCATATTGGCAATCTTCGTTTGTATAAAGATAGTAATGCCATAGGAATCCCCATCAATTTTTTGGGCAATGTGTCATATGTACATTTCTGCTTTACCTTTACCTGATTATATTTTAATGCAGTTATGAAGCTATTCAAATTTGGCGGAGCAAGTGTTAACAGCGTAGACAGAATTAAAAACCTGAAAAGCATTGTTGCGGATTACCGCAATGAGCCTCTGGTGATTATTGTATCAGCCATGGGTAAAACGACCAATGGACTGGAAAAAGTGGCCGAGGCTTTTTACGACAAGCGTAAACAGGACGCACTGGATCTTTTTGAAGTGGTGAAACAACAACACCTTACCAATGCCAAATACCTGTTGGTAAAACAATATAACCCGTGTTACCTGCAGCTGATGGATTTTTTTACAGAGGTAGAATGGCTGCTGCACGATCAACCGGTACGCAGTTATGATTATTACTACGATCAGATTGTGTGCGCAGGTGAATTGTTCAGCACCTGCATCATCAGTCATTATTTAACGGAAGAAGGTATTCCCAACAACTGGATGGATGTAAGAGACCTCCTGCATACCGATAACAATTTCCGCGATGCTGCAATCGACTGGAAATACAGCAGTACCACTATTCCGGAAGCCATCCGGAATGCGACTCATCCGATTACCGTTACCCAGGGATTTATAGGGGCAACCCCTGATAATGAAAGCACCACACTGGGTCGGGAAGGAAGTGATTATACTGCTGCCGTTTTTGCCAATATTCTCGGGGCGGAAAGCGTAACCATCTGGAAAGATGTGGAAGGTATTATGAATGCCGATCCCAAATTATTTCCCGATGCGGAATTAATTGATGAACTCAGTTATACAGAAGTGATTGAGATGGCTTACTACGGAGCACAGGTAATTCACCCGAAAACCATCAAACCGCTCCAAAACAAAAATATTCCGCTGCTGGTAAAATGTTTCCTGGACCCTACCCTGCCCGGTACCGTCATTCACCGAAAAAGCGCCAAAAACCTGCCGCCGATTGTAGTGGTAAAATACAACCAGGTTTTGGTTCATTTAAAAACACAGGATTTTTCCTTCGTGGGCGAAGCGCCGATGAGCCAGCTCTACCAATGGTTCGGAAAACTGAAAATCAGGCCCAACCTGATTCAGACGGGAGCCGTAAGCCTGCAGCTCTGCATGGACAACCACCCCGAAAAAATAGACCTCTTGGCGCAGGAAGCAAGTACCCTCTTTGACGTGCAGATTGAAAAACAGCTCACCCTGCTTACCATCCGGCATTACAATAAATCGGTCCTGGATCAGCTTACTGCAGGGCAGCAAATGATTCTAAGACAACAAACACCGGAAACCATCCAATATGTGTTAAGAGGAAACAATCTATAGGAAGCTCCCATTCGCTTAACGGCTCAATATATTGTATTGCCCTTTTTTGTTGATGGAAATCAGCGGAAGTTTTCTATTGACTTCAAAATAGTCAAATGCCTCTTTGAGGCCGTTGACCAGTTCCTGGTAACCAGGCTTATCGTTGATGGCTTTCTGGAGTACCAGGTTGTTTTTCTGGTTATTGAAACGAACTGGGAAAATATGCACCGGAATAAACTGTTGTCCCTGTTCCAGTGCGTAGGCAGAAAGAATATATAACTCTTCTACCTGGTCGTTCTGGATAGGAATGCAGCCAATGGTGGAACAGGAACCATGAATAAATATTTCACCACCCGGGTTGGCAGGATCACTGTGCACCCTGTCGGCCATATTGGGATAATTCAGCCCCAGTGATAAATGGTATTTGCTGTTGGGATTGAGCTCATTAATGTAATAAAAACCCTCCGGAACCTGGTAATCCCCTTCCATTCGTTTGGGACCCAGCGACCCCGACAGTGCACAAACCTTATAGGTTTTCAGCAAGCGAAATTGCTCCTGGCTGCTGTTGCGCACCCAGACTTCCATCTGGCTGTCGTATTTAAAACTACGCAGGTACAATTGCTTTGCAGGCCAGGACAACCCGGCTTCTTCAAACTGCTTTTTCAGGCCCAGTTCTTTTTGTCTGAACGCAGCGGCTACCCTGGGGTAGTTTCGCTGGTTACTCAAAAAAGAAGCCTGTGCAGTTGCGGTGATGCAAAGCAATGTACCTGCGCAATATGTAATCCATTTTTTAATCATGGTTCTTTTATCGGATCAGGTCTCCAAAATACACTGCATTCATAAACAGCTTGGAAGTACCCAGCCAGAATGCCCTAAAATTAAGGTTATCTACCATAGAAACGACACGTCCGCGGCCAATATTGTCAATATTAACAACTGCAGTACTCCTGACCAGATTTTTATAGTCTCTAAACATATAACCACTTTGTAATGGGTTATCCGTATACATTACCGGAGAATCGTATGCACCATTGTTTTGGTCCATAAACAGGGTGTTTGATTTGAAAACAGACAGGTAGGGACTGCTGTAGCCATAACCCAGCGGATGCGTCAGATCCAGTTTTGCCTCGAACAGAGAACCCGTCATGTCTTTGGCACGGGTTTCATCGGAACGGAGGAAATAAGGCAACTGCAGGGTAGAATCTGTTTTTCCCTCTGTTGAACGGAAAATCACTTTGGTAAAATTATTATTGGCCAGCCATTTGGTAGCATCTTCTGTAGCAATCAGGGTACCACCACCTGCAACCCAGGTTCGCAGTTTTTCCTGTGCTCCCTTATCGAGGTTACTATAACTTCCGGAAGGCATGATGATCACATTGTACCGGGCAGGGTTGATGTTGCCAAAACGCTCCACGTCTACAATGCTCACCGGAATTTTGAACCGTACATCCAGCATATGCCAGATTTCACCCACATCATTTGGGCTGGTACCGGTTCCGCCAAACATCATGATTCGGGGCAGTTTCACCGGAACAAAACTGTTGCTGCCCAGATCTATACCGCCGGAAGCCAGGCCTGTTGGAAGCGCAAACACTTCTACACCACTGTTGCCCACACAATCATCGATCAGGTTGGCCAGCACGTCTCCTTTAAGACCTGCCTGCTGTAATCCGATCGGAATTACAATAGTACCATAGTCGAAGAGTTCATCCTTTCCGTTCAGCCGCATTTTAAATTGCTTGGTAGCCACTTTGGCCACTACCCCCTTCGACTGAAGCTTGTACAGCAATTGAGGGGTATAGTACTCACTCCAACGGAATGCATAGGCATAAGAATTAGCCGTATGATGGGTTTGCATGGGCAGCGGTTTCAACTGCTCAATTTTTTCGCCGGTAATCCCTGCAACATTTTTCAGTTCTGCATAAGGCAGACCAAAAGCCAGTGGCATGGTCCAGGCAGTAACGTCGTAGAACAGACTGTCTTTGTATTCCAGTGTTTTTTCAAATACCGTTTTGATAATTTTAAATTGTTGCTGATTGGCCGGAATCACATATGCAGAAGCTGCTTTAAACGTTTTACCATCTGCGGTAACATCCTGCCTGAGTGCATAGATATCTACCTGGTGTCTTAGCAACATCTGGATAAAAATGTTGGTCTTTGCCTTGTCGTTGGCATCCCCAAATACAAACGCTTTTGTAGGAAATGTTTCCGCTTCTTTAGCTACGTCCTTAAAGAAATCACGCTGATAACTCAGCATTTCCTTTCTCAGTCCGTTGGCAGCCGCAAGTGTAGAAAGTGCCGCAGTAAACTGGTTTCGGATGGTAAATGGAAACGTCAGTAAACCATTATCGGTTTCCTGCACATGTCCGCGGCTGCTGGCCTGTTCAAACAGGATACCTACACCGCCATTGATATCCGGATAGGTAGATCCCTTTCCATAATAGAAGTCGTCGTAGCCTTCTTTGGTAAAATACAAAGACCCGATGCTGTCTAAAAATCGAGCATGATAATTACCAATGGCACCGGTCAGCTCCTGATTTTTTAACGGCGTATTGGGATTCACACGGGAAGGAACACCCGGTTGAAAGAAGAAACTGGAATTGGATCCCATTTCGTGGTGATCGGTTAAGATATTGGGTTTCCACTGATGAAAAAGCGCAAGCCTGTTCTGGCTTTCCTGATGTTGTGCAGGCAGCCAGTCTCGGTTCAGATCGAACCAGTAATGGTTGAATCTTCCTCCGGGCCATACTTCATTGTATTCTCTTGCATTGGGATCGGATACCACGCTCTGGCTCTTGTGCATGTTTACCCAGCTCGCAAAACGATTGAGTCCGTCCGGATTGAAGGAAGGATCGAGGAGGATCACGGTATTGTTCAGCATGGCATCAACTTCAGGTCCTTCTGCAGCCGCCAGATAATAGGCAGACAGAAGCGCTGCATTGGCGCCACTGCTTTCGTTGCCATGAATACTGTATCCCATCCATACCACTACCGGCATGTCAGCAATATTCAACCCGGCAGATTTGCCCGGATCAGTCAGCAGCAGGTGTTGCCGGCGAATGGATTCGAGGTTTTGGTGATTTTTTGGTGAGGTAATGATCAGGGCCAGTTGCGGACGGCCTTCGTAGGTAACCCCCAATGACTGCAGGGTAACCCTGTCGGATGCCGCATCGATGGCCTTCATGTAATTCACCAGCCGGTCGTGGGTTACATGCCATTCACCCACCTGATGCCCGATCACCGAAGGAGGTGTGGGAATGGAAGGGTTATAGCGAACATTTTTAGGCAGGTAGTAAGAAAGATCCTGTGCAAACAACAAGGAACTGGTTGTGCAAATCAATGCCAACAGCAATAATTTTCTCATGAATCGTTATTTAGGTGAGGGAAGGTAACAAAAAACCAAGGAATTTGCTACCCCCGCTACCCGATTCCACCGATCTCTTTACCGAAATCTGCTACCGATTAACTGTACATTTCCGCGCGCAGTTCCTTCACCCTTGCATCTTCCATATATTCATCAAATGTCATCAAACGGTCGATGATTCCCTTAGGCGTTAATTCGATGATACGGTTGGCAACGGTTTGCATAAAGGTATGGTCATGAGAAGTAATGAGAACAATACCCGGGAACGTCTGACAACCTTCGTTGAAGCTCTGGATACTTTCCAGATCGAGGTGGTTGGTAGGCTGATCCAGGATGATCAGATTGGGATTCTGCAACATCATACGGCTTACCATACAACGTACTTTTTCTCCTCCGCTAAGTACATTTGTTTTCTTCTGAATATCGTCTCCACTGAACAGCATTTTGCCCAGGAATCCACGCAGGAAGGGTTCATCGGCATCTGTTACATGCGGTGGCACATATTGACGCAGCCACTCCATCAGGCTCAGTCCTTCCGTAAAGAATTCGCTGTTTTCCTGTGGCAGGTATGCCTTGGTGATGGTAGTACCCCACTCATATTTTCCGGAATCGGCCTGCGCATTTTCAGAAATGATTTCAAAGAAAGAAGTAACTGCAAGCGGGTCTCTGCTCAGGAAAGCGATCTTCTCTCCTTTGTTTACACTGAAACTTACCTGATCGAACAGCTTTCTTCCATCAACCGATTTGGAAAGATTTTCCACGTTCAAAATCTGGTTACCCACTTCGCGCAATGGCTGGAAAATGATGCCGGGATATTTTCTGTTGGAAGGTTCAATTTCCTCGATGGTCAGTTTCTCCAGGGCCTTCTTTCTGGAAGTAGCCTGCTTACTCTTGGAAGCATTCGCAGAAAATCGGGCAATGAAGTCCAGCAAAGCCTGGCGCTTCTCTTCGTTTTTCTTGTTCTTATCACTGATCTGACGACTCATCAGCTGGCTGCTCTCGTACCAGAAAGTATAGTTACCGGTAAATACTTTAATCTTGGCACGATCTACATCGGCCACGTGCGTACATACAGTATCGAGGAAGTGACGGTCGTGGCTTACAACCAATACAATGTTCTCGTAATCGGCAAGGAAGTTCTCCAGCCATCCGATGGTTTCGATATCCAGACCGTTGGTAGGCTCATCCAGCAACAGGATATCCGGATTACCAAACAAAGCCTGCGCCAACAATACACGCACTTTTAAGTTACTTGGAATTTCACTCATCAGGCTCTGGTGCAATTCATCTTTTACTCCCAGGCTGTTCAGGAAACTGGCCGCATTGCTCTCTGCTTCATAGCCACCCATTTCGCCGAATTCCGCTTCGAGTTCTCCTGCCTTCATTCCATCTTCTTCGGTAAAATCTGCTTTTGCATAAATGGCATCCCGCTCATGCATTACGTCCCAAAGACGCTTATGCCCCATCAATACGGTATTCAGTACAGTACAGTTATCGAATTCAAACTGGTTCTGCTTTAATACGGCCATACGCTCACCGGGGGTGATTTCCACTGTACCTTTATTTGGCTCAATTTCCCCGCTCAAAATCTTCAGAAAAGTGGATTTACCGGCACCATTGGCACCAATTACACCATAGCAATTTCCTTTAACGAAATTGATATTCACTTCATCAAACAATACCCTCTTTCCGTAAGCCAGGGTGATATTTCTTGCACTAATCATTACGTATGCTGTTTTTAAGGGTGCAAAATTACGATTTTACCCTCGTATTCCGGGAAGGAGATTTCTATGTAACTTTTACGTTATGCTTTGGCAGCCGGTATTTCTAAGCTGCTGATTTTGATAAGTTTGTGAAAAAACATACTGCAAATGTCTGCCCAACAACCGCAAAACCCGACCAGAAGATCCTTTATCCGCAACATCTCCATGGCTTCAGCCCTATTACTCACCGGAAAAATCACCGGTCTGTCTGCGGCAGAAGTATTCGCACTACGGAGCAAGGTCTTACTGCGTTTTGTGGTGGCGTCCGATTCGCATTACGGTCAGCCCAATACCCTGTTCGATGAAATGATCGAAAAAATGACCACTACGGTGAATCAGTTTCACCAAAAGAATCCACTGGATTTTTGCGTCATCAACGGAGACATTATTCACGACGATAAAAACTTTCTTGCGCCGGCCAAACAAAAACTGGATGCATTGACCATGCCCTATTTTGTAACCAGGGGCAACCACGATATGGTTACGCCGGAACACTGGCAACAGGTATGGAATATGCCGCTGAACCACGATGTAACCATACAACAAACCGGCATCATTTTAGGCGATACTTCCGACGGCAAGGGTGCTTATGTTTCGCCCGACCTGAAATGGCTGGAAAGCAGACTGGAAGCACATAAAAACAAAAAGCAGGTATTAATCTTTCTGCATATACCACAGGCCAAATGGACCAAACACGCCATTGATACTCCGGCATTTTTTGAACTGATTGGGCGGTATAACAATATTAAAGCAGTATTCCACGGACATGAGCACGACCAGGATGGCGTAAAAATGCAGGGCAATATTCCTTTTCTGTTCGACGCTCATATCGGAGGAAACTGGGGCACTTCTTATAAGGGATTCAGGGTGGTTGAGTTGCTGAAAGACGGCACCCTCATTACCTACATGATGAACCCTGTAGAGAAGCTCAACGAAGCAACATTTTAAATTACCATTCGGCCCTTGCAGAAGGGCCTGTTTCGAGCGGGCAGAATTGTGCAGCCTGGTATTTGTAATATCCGGTGATGGCAATCATGGCCGCGTTGTCGGTACAATACTCAAACGCTGGAATAAAAGTTGTCCAGCCATGTTTAACACCCAGTGCCTGAAGCCCGCTGCGCAAGCCGTTATTGGCGCTCACACCACCTGCCATACAGACCTCTTTGATCCCGGTCTGCTGAACGGCTTTCCGGATTTTTTTCAGCAGAATCTGCACAATGGTATGCTGCACCGAAGCACAGAGATCGTTTCTGTTTTCGAGAATGAATTCAGGGGTTTGCTTTTGCAGAAAATACAGTACAGAAGTTTTGAGTCCGCTGAAAGAAAAATTCAACTCTGGAATCCGGGGTTCTGCAAACTGAAAACGGAGCGGATCACCGTCTTTGGCATATCGGTCTATCAAGGGTCCGCCCGGATAAGGCAGCCCCAGTAATTTGGCTGTTTTATCAAAAGCTTCTCCTGCGGCATCGTCGATGGTTTCTCCGATCACTTCCAGTTCCAGTGGCGATTTGGCCAATACAATCTGGGTATGCCCACCGCTTACCGTTAAACATAAAAAAGGAAAAGATGGCCGGTTTTCCGGAATCAGGTTGGCCAGTACATGTGCCTGCATGTGATGCACGGCAATCAATGGTTTATTCAACGCTATGGCGAGTGATTTGGCAAACTGTGCTCCAACGAGAAGACTGCCGATTAGCCCGGGAGCCTGCGTAAACGCAATCGCGTCAATTTGGGCAAGACCTGCGGAACGGTTCCCGAAACCCTGCTTCAGTGCCTGTTCTACCACAGGAACAATATTTTGCATGTGCGCGCGGCTGGCCAGTTCAGGAACCACACCTCCATACTGTTCATGCACAGCCTGACTGGCAATCACGTTACTGACAATGCTGCCATTTACACATACCGATGCGGCTGTTTCATCACAGGAAGATTCAATGGCTAAAATGGTAACAGGCTTCACGGTATCTGCATCAATTAAGGCGGCAAAACTAACCAAAGATATTGGAGTACCCTACAGCCTATTTTGTTCTGATGGCAACTACCGGATCCATTTTGGCTGCAATGGATGCAGGAATAATACCGGCAAGTATCCCCAACGCAATGCAAATGCCCATTGCCAGACCAATGATTCCCGGTGCTATATAAATCGGGAAAGGCAATACACTGCTGAGTACGATGGATAAAAGCCAAACCAGGGCAAGCCCCACCAGTCCGCCGATGATACAAAGGAAAGCACTCTCGATCAGAAATTCTGTAAGTATGGTGCTACGCTTGGCGCCAATGGCTTTTTTCAGGCCTATCTGACTGGTTCTTTCGCGAACGGTCACAAACATGATATTGGCTACGCCAAATGCACCTACAATCAGGCTCAGTCCGGCAATTGCCCAGCCTCCTGCGCTAACCTGCCCAAAAAAGCCTTTCACCTGGTCGCTGAACATGGCTACGTCGTTGCAGGTAAAATTATCCTCCTGGGTAGGGCTCAGCTTGCGCAGCTGTCGCATTACACCGTTCAGTTCATCTGCCAGTGAGGAAGAAGCAATACCTGCTTTTCCCTGCACAATAATGCTCGGATTACTGTTGTCCGGATTAAAGATGCCGGCGAAATAACGGTAAGGCACCATCACACAGTTGTCGTAATCGTATCCACCTACAAAACTTTGCCCCTGCTTTTTAATAACTCCGGCTACATAAATTCTTCTTCCGCCAAAAGACACTTCCTTTCCTACCGCTTTTTCGGCCCTGCCAAACAGTTCATCCGCCACTTTATAGCCGATAACGCCCACACTGGTTCCCCTGCTGAAATCGGATTCGTTCAGGTAACGCCCATGGTCCACTTCAATAGTCTGTATGTTGCTGAAGTCATTGGAAACCCCGTATAGCCCTACATTGCTGAGGATATTGTCTGCGTAGTTCAGGTTGATATTCGTACTTACAAAAAAAGCAGCATAGGCAGCCAGCTGGCTTTTGGTTTTGATGAAACGAACTTCCTCGTATTTCATGGCCGGGCGCTTCACATATTTCCACCAGGGATAATCCGGTCCGCCGCCATAATTCCATTTATCGATGTAGATGGTATTGGTACCAAGCGATTGAATATCGGTCTGTACCTTGCGTTCCAGGCTGTCTACAGTAGCCAGTACCCCTATGATGCAAAAAATGCCAATGGTAATTCCAAACAGAGAAAGAAAGGTTCGCAGTTTATTTACTCTCAGCTCCTGAAGGGCCATCCGGAAGCTGTTCCATAAAATACTCAACAATTTAAGCATATTCAAATGTAATAAGCCTGACCTTATCCCGACCTAATTTTATGTAAGCGGTTGATTGAGCTGTTTAACCTAAGGATATAAATGATAACAACCTTTTTCACAAAAGCAAATATTATCAACATTTTCAGAACCAATTCAGGCTTAATTGGTTAGAAAATGACCTGAAAAATAATTTTTTCGGGTATGGCATTACTCGATACGTTAAATTTGCCAAGATTTAATCAAATATTCTTGCTTTATGACCTGGAAACAAGTCTTCACCTCGTCTGTCGGTAAAAAGCTGATTATGGGCTTAACCGGAATCTCCCTCGTTTTGTTTTTAATAGTGCATGCAGGAATCAACGCCTGTGTTTTTGCGGATCTGGTTGATCCTGAAGAAAACGGCGCCATGTTCAATAAAGCCGCACATTTTATGGGCTCAACCGTGCTGATCCGGATTACTGAGATCGGACTTTTTGCAGGAATCATTCTGCACATTGTGCAGGGATTGCTGCTTACTGCAGAAAACAAAAAGCGTCGTACGGTTGGGTATGCCGTTGCATATACAGCCGGCAGTAAGTGGTACAGCAGAAGCATGGGCCTTCTGGGCACACTGATTCTCCTGTTCCTGATTCTTCACCTGTATCATTTCTGGGCTTCTGCACGTTTTACCGGCCGCGGACTTGAACCGGTAACCTACAATGGTGTGGAGATGCACAACATGTTCGGACTGATGAAGGCTACTTTTTCTGAGTGGTGGGTCGTAATTGTATATGCACTGGGCTGCATTTCTCTTTACTATCACCTGGCACATGGATTCCAGAGCGCATTCAAAACACTGGGTGTTCACAACAAAAGATACAATGCCATGCTGAGCAGCCTGGGCTACGGTTTTTCTGCCGTAATTACCATCGTATTCATCCTGATGCCACTGAGCTTTGTAATGGGCTGGGTCGGATAATCAGTACCCGCAACCATGAGCGGAAATCATGGTAACCAAACGATTTAAATTCTACTCATAATAAACCATCGGATATGTTAGATGCCAAAATTCCTTCAGGACCATTGGAAACCAAATGGACCGAATACAAGGGACATTGCAAACTGGTTAACCCGGCTAATAAAAGAAAGCTGGAAGTAATTGTGGTGGGAACGGGACTGGCCGGAGCTTCAGCTGCTGCCACATTAGGTGAGCTGGGCTATAAAGTAAAAGCGTTCTGTTTTCAGGATTCACCGCGTCGTGCCCACTCCATAGCGGCACAGGGCGGCATCAACGCAGCGAAAAATTACCAGAACGATGGAGACAGTATTTTCCGTTTATTCTATGATACCATCAAGGGAGGCGACTACCGTGCCCGCGAAGCCAACGTGCATCGTTTGGCAGAAGTGAGCGGCAACATCATTGACCAGTGCGTTGCACAGGGTGTACCTTTTGCACGCGAATACGGTGGTTTGCTGAGCAACCGTTCTTTTGGCGGCACACAGGTACAGAGAACTTTTTATGCTGCCGGACAAACCGGCCAGCAATTGCTGATAGGTGCTTATCAGGCACTGGAGCGCCAGGTAGCACTGGGTAACGTAAAAATGTATTCCCGCCATGAAATGCTGGAAGTTGTAAAGATCGACGGTAAAGCAAGAGGAATCATTGCCCGTGACCTCGTAAAAGGTACGCTCGAAAGACATTTCGGACATGCGGTATTGCTTTGCACCGGTGGTTACGGAAACGTATTCTACTTGTCTACAAACGCTATGGGCAGCAACGTTACTGCAGCATGGAAGGCGCACAAACAGGGTGCTGCATTTGCCAACCCCTGTTTCACACAAATTCACCCGACCTGTATTCCGGTAAGTGGCGATCACCAGTCTAAACTGACCCTGATGTCTGAGTCGCTGAGAAACGATGGAAGAATCTGGGTTCCGAAGAAAAAAGGAGAAACCAGAAAAGCAACTGAAATACCTGAAGAAGAAAGAGATTACTACCTCGAAAGAAGATACCCTGCATTTGGCAACCTGGTACCACGCGATGTGGCCTCCAGAGCTGCCAAGGAAAGATGTGATGAAGGATATGGTGTAGGTACCAGCAAACAGGCCGTATACCTCGACTTTGCTGATGCAATTGTGCGTTACGGTAAAATTGAAGCCGGTAAGGAAGGCAAGCCGGACCTGGGAATGGATGAGATCATTGCTCTGGGTAAAGAAGTAGTGAAAGAAAAATACGGTAACCTTTTCGACATGTACGAAAAGATCACCGGCGAAAACCCTTATGAAGTACCGATGCGGATTTATCCTGCAGTACACTATACCATGGGTGGCTTATGGGTAGACTACGAATTACAGACCACAGTTCCCGGATTATATGCACTGGGTGAAGCTAACTTCAGCGATCACGGCGCCAACCGCTTGGGAGCTTCTGCGCTCATGCAGGGTCTTGCAGATGGATATTTTGTAATCCCTTATACCCTCGGCAACAACCTGGCAGAAGAAATTTACAGCAAGGCGGTAGAAACCTCCCACCCTGCTTTTGAAGCTGCTGAAAAAGAAGTAGCTGCCAGAATTGAAAAACTAATGAGCATCAAGGGTAAGCAATCTGTAGAGAGTTTCCACAAGCGACTGGGTAAAATCATGTGGGACAAATGCGGTATGGCCCGGAACAAGGAAGGTCTGCAGCAGGCCATCCGTGAAATCCAGGAACTGAAAAAAGAATTCTGGAGCGATGTGAGAATTCCCGGAAGCATCGACGAAATGAATCCGGAGCTCGACAAAGCCAACCGGGTTGCCGACTTCCTGGAACTGGGCGAACTGATGTGTCAGGATGCCTACAACCGGAACGAAAGCTGTGGCGGACACTTCAGAGAAGATTTCCAAACACCGGACGGAGAAGCATTGCGCGACGATGCCAACTACATGTATGTTGCTGCATGGGAGTACAAGGGAGAACATGAGTGGACATTACACAAAGAGCCATTGGTATACGAGGTTGTTAAACCTACTCAACGTTCATATAAATAATCTATCGTAAACGACAAATCTTATAGAATGGAACACTACAATATGAATCTGACTGTAAAAGTCTGGAGACAAAAAAACAGCAGGGCACAGGGCAATTTCGAAAGCTATTCTGTGAAAAATATTTCTTCCGAAATGTCTTTCCTCGAAATGATCGACGTATTAAACGAAGAATTAATTGTAGAAGGAAAAGAACCTATTGCATTTGATCACGACTGCCGCGAGGGTATTTGCGGACAGTGTTCCATGTATATCAATGGTAAGCCGCACGGCCCATGGCAGGCCAATACTACCTGTCAGCTGCACATGCGTGCATTCAAGGACGGCGACACTATTGTAGTGGAGCCATGGAGATCAGCAGCTTTCCCGGTAATCAAAGACCTGATGGTAGACCGTTCCGCTTTTGATCGTATTGTACAGGCAGGAGGTTTTGTTAGCGTGAATACCGGCAATGCGGTTGATGGTAACTCTATTCCAATCAATAAAGATGCAGCGGATGCTTCTTTTGCAGCGGCCATGTGTATTGGTTGCGGAGCCTGTGTTGCAGCCTGCAAAAACAGTTCTGCAATGCTGTTCCTGAGCGCCAAGGTAGCGCACCTGGCTTTATTGCCACAGGGTGATCCTGAACGCAAAACCCGTGTAATGAACATGGTAGCACAGATGGATAAGGAAGGATTTGGCGCTTGTACCAATACCGGTGCATGTGAAGCTACCTGCCCTAAGGAAATTTCCATCAGCAATATTGCACGCCTGAATCATGAATACCTGAGAGCAGGTCTTACTGCTGAGAAATAAACTGAACAACAACAAAGGAAAGCCATTGAAGTTTCAATGGCTTTTTTTATTCGTCGGAAATTATGAAGAAAACAACTTATCAATGGCCCCAGATAAATGCCCCTGTTGCTCCGGCTCAACCTGTAGTCAGAAAACTGCACGGAGACCCCGTAACAGACAACTATTACTGGATGATCGACTATTTCAGAAAAGGTCCGCAGAGTGAGCAGGTAGTATCCTACCTGGAGGCGGAGAATGCCTATACGGATGCCATGCTAAAAGGCACCCGGAATTTTCAGGATGCCCTTTTCAACGAAATGAAGGCCAGAATCAAAGAAAAAGATGAAACAGTTCCCGTATTCAAAAACGGCTACTACTATTACACAAGAACAGAAGAAGGAAAACAGTACTACAAATACTGCCGGAAAAAAGGTAACCTGAGTGCACCGGAGGAAATATTGCTCGATGTGGATGCCATGGCCGAAGGAAAAAAGTATTTTAGTTTGTCTGGCTTCACTGTTAGTGAGAACAATGAACTGCTGGCATATGGTGTAGACGAGTTATCCCGCAGACAATACACCATCGAAATTAAAAACCTCATTACTGGAACTGTTTATGCCGAACGCATCACCGGAACGGCAGGAGATCCCGTTTGGGCCTCAGACAATGCTACCCTGTTTTATACAGCCAACAACCCGGTATCCCTTTTATCGGAAAAGATAAAAAAACACCGGCTGAACACAGCACCCGCCGATGATGTGGTCGTGTACGAAGAAACCGATAAAAGCAATTACATCGGTGTGGAAAAATCAAAGAATAACCGATACATCTTTATTCTTTCACAAGCGACCGTATCCTCAGAAACCTTTTATATTCCTGCAGATCAACCCGATGCTGCTTTCAGGTCTTTTCAACCGAGAATGAAAGAAGTCCTGTACGAGGTGTATGCACTGGAAGACCGCTTTCTGATCATAACAAATCAATATGCACTCAATTTCAGGCTGATGGAAACTCCGCTTGATCAAACAACCGCAGATCACTGGAAAGAAATCATCCCACACAGGAGCGAAGTGTTACTGCAGGGACTGGAAGTATTTCAACATTTTATTGTCATCAATGAAAGAAAGCACGGATTGGCCAGCCTGCGGGTCAGGGAACTGAACTCAGGTAAAGAACATTATATTCATTTTGAAGAAGCAGCCTATACAGCTGCATTTCATGCCAACCCCGAATTCAACAGCAACACACTGCGCTACAGCTATACTTCACTTACAACGCCCGCATCCATTTATGATTACGACATGTGCACGAGAGAGCAGCAATTAAAGAAACGGCAGGAAGTGCTTGGCGGATACTCTCCGCAGGATTACACCACCGAACGAATCGATGCTGTTGCAAAGGATGGAACAAAAATTCCGATTTCAATTGTTTATCGCAAAGGCTTTGAAAAAAATGGCAAAGCCCCCCTCCTGCTCTACTCATACGGAGCTTATGGTATCAGCATGGATGTTGGCTTTAACAGCACCCAGCTGAGTTTACTGAACAGAGGATTTGCCTTTGCAGTTGCACATATACGCGGCGGCCAGGATCTCGGCAGGCAGTGGTACGAAGACGGAAAGCTGATGAAGAAACTCAATACTTTTACCGACTTTATCTGCTGTGGCCAACACCTGGTTCAACAGCAATACACATCTAAAGAACACCTGTATGCACAAGGAGGCAGCGCAGGCGGCCTGTTGATTGGTTCAGTATTGAATATGGCGCCGGATCTCTGGCACGGGGCCATTGCACAGGTTCCCTTTGTTGATGTAATCAACACGATGCTAGACGAGTCGATCCCCCTTACGACCAATGAATTTGATGAATGGGGCAATCCCAAAAACAAGGAAGCCTATCAATACATGAAACAGTATTCGCCCTATGAAAATACCACTGCCAAAGCCTATCCGCACCTATTGGTGACTACCGGTTTACACGATAGCCAGGTGCAGTACTTTGAACCAGCCAAGTGGGTGGCCCGGTTGCGTGCGCTGAAAACCGACCGGAATATATTACTTCTGCACACCAATATGCATGTTGGTCATGGCGGCGCATCGGGCAGATTTGATTATTTAAAAGATATTGCAATGAATTATGCCTTTCTGTTTGCGCTGGAAGGCATTCAGGAATAAGCTGTGCTATGCCTAACCATTATTTTCAGTTCAAGGAATTTACCGTTTACCAAGATGCCTGTGCCATGAAAGTGTGTACGGATTCCTGTTTATTCGGAGCATGGGTTGCCAGCCTGCTCCTACAACAGCAGCCTTCGGTGCAGCAGATACTGGATATCGGAACCGGTACGGGCTTACTGGCCATGATGCTTGCACAACAGGTTCCCGCTACAATCGATGCAGTAGAAATTGATGAGGCCGCCGCTCATCAGGCATCGGCTAATTTTTCAGCATCACCCTGGAGCAGCCGGTTGCGCGTAACACAGTGCGCCATTCAGGAATTCACTGCAACTACAGACCGGAAATACGATTTCATCATCATTAATCCGCCATTTTTCGAAAACGACCTGCAAAGCGGGCAGGAGAATCGCAACCTGGCCCTGCACAGCAAGGCACTGAAGCTAACCGAACTGATTAAAGCCATACAACAACTGCTAAAGCCCGGGGGGCATTTTGCCATACTGCTCCCCTTTTTGAGGTGTGTCTATTTTAAAGCAGCAGCCGAAAAAGCAGGATTCTATCCATACAAGGAACTTCGGGTAAAGCAAACCAATAGCCACGATTTTTTCAGGTCCATGCTGCTGTTTGGCCAGCAGACCACAACGCTTATTCCCAAAGACCTGGCCATTAAGGATGGCGCCGATTACACCAGCGGTTTTCGGGAATTATTGGCGCCTTATTACTTAATGCTCTAATTAACTACCTTCGCATGGTGAATTATTTTAAAACAATTGTATTGGGGGTAACCCTGCTGTATGCAGGCTGTAAAACGGATGAACAGACTCCGCTCCCCGCAGAAAGTGGCCTGGATGCAGGGCGGGAATTTCTGGAAGCCTGCAATAAAGGAGATTTCAGCAGGGCTGCATTTTATATGTTGCCTGGCAACAGCAATGAAACTTATCTTAAAAACGCCGAAACCGATTTCCGAAAAAAAGATAAGGAAGAAAGACAGCAGTTAAGAACAGCCTCCATCAATATCCGATCGGTGAGTGAGCCCACCGACTCAACCGTACTGATGCTGTATAGCAGCTCTGCAGACACCCTTTCCAGAAAACTTTTTATGATCAGAAGGAATAACCAGTGGATGGTAGATTATCAACAATCATTTCAATAGAAAGACCCGATGAGGAATATATTGCTGGTAGGAATGGGCGGCATGCTGGGTTCGGTTCTGAGATACCTTGCATGGGTCTGGATGAAACCGGTTGGTTTTCCAACAGCTACTTTAACAGTGAATATACTGGGCTCTTTACTAATCGGACTAATCATGGGGTGGGCGGCCAAACAACCCCAGGAAGAATACTGGCGGCTTTTATTGGCAACAGGTATTTGCGGTGGTTTTACCACTTTTTCTGCATTTGCCTGGGAAAACTTACAGATGCTTCAACAACAACGGTACATGCATTTTTGTATCTATGCGGGCGGCACATTAATTTTATCACTCATAGCAGTGGCCATTGGCTACTGGCTTAGCAAATAAATCAAGCAATCAAATATGGAATCACAAACAGTTAAACACCCATGGCATGGTGTTCATTATGGAGAAAATGCGCCACGTGAAGTTAATGCCATCATCGAAATTCCTGAGGGATCCCGTTGCAAGTATGAAATCGATAAAGAAACCGGCTTACTAAAGCTGGACAGGGTGATCTTTTCCTCTTTCCATTATCCTGTTAACTATGGTTTTATTCCCCAGTCTTACGGTGGAGATAAGGACCCGCTGGACATCCTGGTGATCACTTCCCTGCCTGTACAACCTTTAACCCTGATGGAAGCAAAAGTAATTGGCGTAATGCAGATGATCGATCAGGGAGATCCTGACGACAAAATCATTGCAGTGGCAGCCAATGATCCGGGCGTGAATCATTACAACAATATCGAAGAATTGCCCAAGCATTTCTTCGACGAATTGCGTCACTTCTTCGAAGAATACAAACGACTTGAAAACAAAACCGTGGTGGTAGAGGATTTTGGCGATAAGGCCAAGGCCCTCCTGATTGTGGAAGAAGCTATTGAGTTTTACAAAGCAAATTTTAAAAAATAAGTATATGGATTTCACCACCATAGTACTACTCGTTATTGTAGGCCTGGTAGCCGGGTTCCTCAGTGGATTGATAGGTATTGGTGGGGGCGTCATCATAGTTCCGGCGCTGGTATTGTTCCTCGGATTTACACAGAAAGAAGCCCAGGGAACCTCTCTGGGAATACTTTTGCTACCCGTGGGCATACTGGCTGTAATCCAATATTACAAACAGGGCTATCTGAACGTGAACTATGTATTAATTGTGGCGGCGGCATTCGTTTTGGGCGGATTCCTCGGCAGCAAGCTGGCATTAGGCCTCAGTGATGCAAAAATGAAGAAGATTTTTGCCATCATCATGATGCTGATCGCCATAAAAATGCTGTTTTTTGACAGGGGGAAACCTGTTCAGACCGGGGATTCAACAAAAAATCAACAAACTGCCACCCAATAGATGGTTGATTGAAATCACCGGCTTATATTTGCAAAAACTAATTTTCATGGAAGCAAAACAATCTTCAGGTAAATATTGGGCATTATGCTTTTTCTGGTTAGCTGTAATGATCACGATGCTGGTAGTATATCGCGAGTTTTTCTGGCTGGCGTTGCCCGGTACAGTAACCTATTTTGCGAAGGCCATGGATCTCATGTAGTCTGCAACCAACTGATATAGAAAATCCCTCCGGTCATCCGGGGGGATTTTTATTTGGTATTCAATGGCTAAAAATCAGTAGGCTGCTCAGCGGTAAGATTTGATCAACCGGAGCCGGTGGGTGCGTTCTCCCGTATCGGAACGGATGATTCCCATATTGTCTATTTTATCAATCCTGACCTTTCCAGAGGAGTGAATAATCGTTGCTGCATCCAGTAAGATACCTACATGGGTAATGCGCCCCTCTTCGTTGTCGAAAAATGCCAAATCGCCTGTAACTGCTTCCTGCAGGAATCCTACTACTTCACCCAGTTCTGCCTGCTGATAAGCATCGCGCGGAAGCGACTTATTAAAAAAACGATATACCTGCTGGGCATAACCGCTGCAGTCTATACCAAATACAGACCGGCCTCCCCAGAGATAGGGTGTATGCAGATAACCCATTGCTATCTGGCGAATCTGGCCAGGTTCAAAAATGGCTGCTGCCGGATTCGCTAATACTCCCCGGTAAGCAAAATGGAATGGACCAATTTGGGCGGTACTGTTCTGAAACAATCCCAGCGAAGCACCCATGGGAATCTGCATGGGCGTTCCATCCAGCTCCATTGGGTTCACAAAATCTGCAGCAAGTTGTATCCCTGCAGCCTCCGCCTGCTCATCGGAAACTTCCAGCAGTTGTGAACGTTGACACCAGCCTTCATAACCATCATAGCTACAACGAATTTTTACAAAATCTTTGGTACTGTCCAGTACGGTTGCCGTTTCACCAAACAAAAGCTGACTCACCATTTCGCTCCTATGCGCTGCTTCTGCTCTTAAAGGCGCAGCTGCAGTATATCCAACAAGATAACCCATGAAAAAAATTTAAGGAAAGGTATGGAAATTTATGTGCATTGCATCTTACCACAAATGCATAAATTAGAAGTGTGCAGCGAAATGAGTATCAACATATCAGTGATCAGGAACTGCTTAACCGCTTTCATGCCGACCACAATAAACAGTGGCTGGGCATTTTGCTGGAACGATACACTTTGCTCTTGTTGGGGGTATGCATGAAGTACCTCAAAAACGAGGAGGAAGCCAAAGACGCCGTACAGCAAATATTTTTGAAGGCATTGAGTGAGTTCGAAAAGTACCCGGTAACTTATCCCAAAAGCTGGTTGTACAAAGTAGCCAGCAATCACTGTTTGATGAAACTGAGGAACAACCGGATCAATGTACCCATTTCGGATGCCACACCTATCACCGAAGCAACAGCAGATATTGATGAGTTTCAGGCCAAGGAAGTTTCACTAAGCTTGTTAGAAGCAAGCCTGAATAAATTAAACAGGGAACAACAAACCTGTATTACTTTATTTTACCTCCGTAAAAAAAGTTATCAGGAGATCTGTAATCAAACGGGATATACGCTGTTACAGGTAAAAAGCCATATTCAGAATGGTAAAAGAAACCTGAAAATGATCATGGAAAAAATGCAAAAACAGCATGACTAACCGGAAAAACATATTCAATGATGAAAGCAATCTGAATGAGGAGGAACTGATGAAGTACCTCAGCGGAAAATCTTCGGATGAAGCGCGTTTTGCTATTGAACAACAAATGGCCGACTCTGCTTTTATCAACGATGGCATAGAGGGGCTGCAGCAATTGGGGAGTCCGGAAAAAATTCGGGCACTGAAAGATCAGCTCAACAAACAGCTGCAAAAGGAAACCACCAAAAGAACCCACCGCAAAAAAAAGCGTGGAATAGCAGACCAGCAATGGCTGATTGTAGCCATTTTAGCCATCCTGCTCCTTTGTATCGCCGGCTATCTGATGATTCATTTCAACACCTCAACATAAATGATTGCCTGGTTATCTGCACAAACGACGAACCAATAGTTCCTGCACCGGATAAGCTTCGGCCAATGTATGGGCCTGTGCCAGTTCAAAATCGGCAAAATCAAATCCGGGGGCTACGGTGCAGCCTACCAGAGAATAGGCCCCCTGTGTTTCCGATGCAAACCAGCAACCTGCGGGCACTACTGCCTGGTATACTTCTCCTGCCTGCACATCCCTTCCCAAACGAATTAAAGAATAACCCTGCTGTGGATCCAGCACATGTATCAGCAAGGCATCCCCCTCATAAAAATGCCAGCATTCATCACTCTTTATCCGATGAAAAGCAGAAAAATTCCCCTTCAGGAGTAAAAAATAAATGGCCGTGGAGAATAATCTGCTGCCGCCGAAACGATGCGGCAGGGCATCCTGCGAAATCACTTCTCCGGACCGATACGTTTCCTTGTAATACCCACCTTCTGGATGAGCGGATAAACCATAGGATTGTATCAGCTCTTCCGGTCTGTTTGAGCTATTGATCTCTGATTGCATGATTGGATAATTCTGTGAACGGGTTCTAAGATACGGTGAAATAACCCCGCCATTGTAGTAAAATCAATATAAATTTCTGAAAAATTGATATCATATCCCTTTCATGGTGTGTTTTTTATTATCTTGGACCCACAATCCCCCCAACTACATTCACAATAGAAATTTGAAAAATGAACAAATTCAGGGACCAGCTTCTCAATGAACCTGCCACAAATTTTGGTGGTATGCCTGCTACAGATGAAAAAAAACTTTTCATTACCAGATCTACCGATATTTCCGGTATACTCGAATCTGATAACGACATTGTACTGGATGGCAATTTCAATGGAGTGCTTTACAGCAAAAAAACCATTCATATTACGCAAACCGGTATGGTGAAAGGGGTCATTGTCTGCAATGAAATTAAAGTAGAAGGGGAAGTAGAAGGATCCATCTATGGTTTGAAGGTCAACCTGTGCAAGGACTCCATTCTGAAGGGTACGATTCACTGTACCATCATCAATACCGAAATGAACCAGTTTGTGGAGGCCAACATCAAATTACTCTGCCTGGAAAAATCGGTATACGACTCCAGCTCTAAGGAACTCTTTGGTCAGTTGAAAGATGTATTCAACAAGAATAATAAAGAGAATAATTACATCAGCATCTTCCAGAAAAAACTGGATGAAATCAAACCATCCACCAAGTTCTACTACAAGCAGGCAGATGCCACTTCCGACAATACATATTTGTCTGGTGGCTCAACCGGAATTGACCAGGACAGCCTCGATGAATTTCGCGACGACTCTGGCGCACCGGACGCATAAGATTATCCAAACCATCTATAAAAAGCGGAAGCCGGCTGGTTTCCGCTTTTTTTTGCCCATCCAGGCAGGAGGCTTTCGTACTTGCCTTGAATTCAGTAACTTGTTCATCAACCAACTACTACTGATTATGCAAACTCATTCCCGGGTTCTAGGCTGCATCATGCTGCTTGCCATCATGTTGCCTGCTATTGACCTCCCTGCACAAAAAGCCATTTCCGATTCTATGCTGAAAGGGATGAACTGGCGAAACATCGGCCCCAACAGAGGCGGGCGCTCACTAGGTATTGCCGGCAGTTCCAAACGCAAAATGGAATATTATTTCGGCGCTGTAGGCGGTGGCTTATGGAAAACCACCGATGGCGGATTAAACTGGAAACCGGTTACCGACGGACAAATCAACAGTTCCTCGGTAGGTGCCGTAGCTGTTTCCGAAACCAATCCCGATATCATTTATATCGGAACCGGCGAAACGGAATTTCGCGGTAACATCATGCAGGGAGATGGTGTTTATAAATCCGTTGACGGAGGCAAGACCTGGAAAAATATGGGGCTTACCAATACCCAGTCCATTTCCAGGGTACGCATCCATCCAACCAATCCAGACATTGTTTATGTAGCCGCACTCGGGCATGCATTTGGCCCCAATGAAGAGCGTGGTGTTTTTAAAACCACAGACGGAGGCAAGACCTGGAAAAAAGTATTGTACAAAGGACCCAAAGCAGGAGCCGAAGACCTGGTGATTGATCCCCGGAATCCGGAGACCATTTATGCCAGTATCTGGGAAGTGTACAGGACCCCTTATAAAATGTGGGCAGATACAGGTACTTCTGCATTATACAAATCCACCGATGGTGGCAATACCTGGACCAACCTTACCAAAAACACCGGCATGCCCAAAGGTCCTGTTGGAAAAATTGGTGTAACGGTATCTCCGGCCAACCCCAATCGGGTGTGGGCCATTGTTGAAGCCAACGACGGCGGACTTTATCGTTCTGATGACGGGGGCAGCAGCTGGAAGATGGTAAATGATGAAAGAAAACTGCGTCAGCGCGCATTCTACTACTCCCGCATTGTAGCAGATCCCAAAGACAGCAACACGGTATATGGCTTGAACGTAAACTTTTATCGTTCTACCGATGGAGGAAAAACATTTAAAGCGGTGAAATTGCCACACGAAGATTCGCATGATCTGTGGATCGATCCCACCGATCCCTTGCGCATGGCACATGCCAATGATGGTGGTGGAACAGTTACGAATAATGGAGGCATGAGCTGGACCGACGAAGATTTTCCCACTGCTCAATTATACCATATCACCATCACCAACGATTTTCCTTACCAGGTAGCAGGTGCACAGCAAGACAACAGTACCATTGCAGTTCCCAGTGAAGGATACAACAACAGAGCAGCCCGTACCAACTCTATGAAACCGGGAATCGGATTTGCTTATCCTGTAGGCGGAGGTGAAAGCGGTTATATTGCACAGGATCCAAAGAATCCGGATATTTTTTATGCAGGAAGTCAGGGGGCTTTGCTCACCCGACTCAACAGAGTAACCGGACAGATCCGGGATGTACAGGTTTATCCAAGATTTTTCTCAGGAGAGGAAGCAAAAACATTACCGGAAAGATGGCAATGGACTTACCCGATAGTGTTCTCCCCCGTTGATCCCAAAAGATTGTACACCTGCTCGCAGCATGTGTGGATGACGACCGATGAGGGCCAGAGTTGGGAAAAAATCAGCCCTGATCTTACTTACGCAGATACGGCCACACTCGGTGTAAGTGGCGGGGTCATTACCCGCGACATGAACGGACCGGAAATTTATGCTACCGTATTTGCCCTGGCACCTTCTTTTCATGATGTTAATATTATTTGGGCAGGTTCCGACGATGGGTTGGTCCATATTACGCTGGATGGCGGTAAAAATTGGAAAAACATTACGCCTCCGGATATGCCAAAGAACACAAGGGTAAGCATCATTGAAGCATCGCATTTTGATGCCGGTACCGCATATATCGCAGCCAAGCGATACCAGATGAACGACCGTACACCCTATATTTATAAAACCACCGATTATGGTAAAACCTGGAAGAAGATTATCCGGGGCATTCGTTCGGATGATTATGTACACGCAGTAAGAGAAGACATTACCCGAAAAGGGTTGTTGTATGCAGGTACAGAACATGGCATCTGGGTTTCCTATGATGATGGAGAGAACTGGCAGTCCCTCCGCCTCAACCTCCCCGATGTGCAGGTAGCAGACCTGGCGGTAACAGAAAAAGACCTGGTCATTGGCACACACGGCCGATCCATCTATGTACTGGATGATATTGAACCCATAAGAGCTTTCCATCCGGAAACAAGTATTACCGGCTCCTATTTGTACCGCCCCTATTATGCTGTAAGAAATGTTCAGAAAGCCGTATTCCAGTACCACCTGGAAAAAGAGGCAACTGATCTACAACTGGATATACTGGATGCTAACGGAAAAATGATACAAACATTCCGTGGCGAAAAAGCTAAGCCTGCAGGAGAAGCAGACGAAGATGATTACAGGAAACCAGCAGCCCCTTCTATGAAAGCAGGATTAAATAAATTTGAATGGGACCTGCGCTACCCGGCAGCCACCTCCTTCAAGGGAATGATTCTCTGGGGAGCCAATCCCAACAACGGACCGCTGGCCCTGCCTGGCAATTACCAGGTACGATTAACTGTTGCCGGCAAAGAATTCACCCAACCCTTCGAGATCAAACTAGATCCGCGTATTACCGATATCAGTCGGACCGACCTGGAGGAAAAATTCAATCTGGCTGTACAGATCCGCGACCAAGTAAGCAGGGCTAATGAAGCCGTGATTAAAATCAGAAGCATCAAAGATAAAATCACCTCTGCCGGCCTGGCTGCCAAAAACAAGCAGCTGATTGACCAGTTGTCGGCAATTGAAGAGCAGCTTTACCAGGTAAAAAACCAGAGCTCTCAGGATCCACTGAATTTCCCAATAAGGCTCAACAACAAACTGGCATCCTTGGGACGTGTGGTAGAAACCGGAGACTACAAACCAACCAATGGATCGTATAAAGTGTTTGATGAACTGAAGACAGAACTGGCGGTTCAGTTAAATAAACTGGATGCCTTGCTGAAGACGAAAGAGATCGGGAAGTTCTTATAAAAACTTTCAATCCTTCCAAAGAAAAGCCCCCAAAAGCCAGCCAGGAATTGGGGGTTTTTCTTTACCTGTATTCTAAAATATTTTAGCAACCAAAAGCAATAGTTGGTAATATCATTGCCCCAGGCATATCAACAGTTTTTGTACTTATTTATAAGACTATCCCGGCAGATTTGTTAGTATACTTGCGTTGTTGTATCTAAAACTCAATTTTGTAGCTCAGGTTCGGTATTATTACAGATGAAAGATCTTTTTCGATTCTGTTGGTTCTACTGTTGTATTTGAATCCATAAAAATCCGACTGATTGGTAAGGTTCAGGATTTTTAAAGCAAATTCACGGGAAGTTTTCTTCCGGTTGATCTTATAGCTTGCCGTAAAATGAATATTCAGAGAGGGAGCAACCTGCATACCAAAAGCATTTTTTTCATCGTATATAATGTCTTTTGCAGTATTAGACAAGGCTTCATTTACCGGTGAATACCTGCTTCCGCCCTGGTAGGTAGCCCTTGCGTTCAGGCTTAGTATATTTTGTTTAGATCTTCCCGTTTGCCATTCTTTTCCAAATAAAGCATTAAACACATAACTCCTGTTATACCGTGTTCTGCGCCACAAGTTATCGCCTCCTTTGTACTCAGCATTGAAAACAGATGCTGTTAATAAATAATAATACCCTTTCGATAAATACTTTTCAAACGTTATATCCACACCATAATTTCTACCGACACCTTTGTTTTCCAGTTTCTCTGCCAAAAACCAGTCTCCCTGCAGATTGAGAAAAGAAAATGAGCTGTCTGGAATGACCGGAACATTAAACAATTGCTGGAAATAAGGCTCAATCCTTAAGCGCACAACCTCGTTGATCTTCCAATCATAACTGAGTACAAAGTGGTGTGCTTTGGTAAAATCAAGGTTCTTATTAACCGCTTTCTGACCCGTTTGAAGTGAATTATTCAAATAAAAGTTTAACTGTTCCAGGCGGCTGTGTAATCCATAAGCAACGCCGATAGAATGCGTTTCATTGATCTGCCGGCGAATACCAAGCCTTGGTTCAATCGTATAATGATTATTCAGTGTAAAAAGCTGACCATTCACTCCTATATTCACTTTAAACCTGCTCCCAAGCGCCAGTGATGAGCTGGTATATGCCGAAACCAATGTACTGTATCCTTTTGCATTTACAATCTCAACAGGCTGGCTGCCCGGCACGATTGAATTGTTGAGTAACAGGTTATATTTCATACCTGTTACCGTTATTCCTGTTCTGTTGGAGAAACCCGAACCAAACTTTTTATTGATAAAAGAAGAGAGCACAACATTCAGGTTGCTATTGCCGATCTTACTAAACGGCGCTAAGTTTAGCCGGCTGTCTAATTGCTGTGTATTCCAGTCTACCTTACTTCCGGTTGCCGCCAGTGTTGTTTTAATATAAGCATTGTGCTTCAGGAAATAAAAATGACTTGCCCCAACTGCCAGCGTATATTGCTTTATATCGTCCTCATTCCTGTCTTTCTTATATTCCCATTTTAAACTGTCCATTACGGCTTTAGATGCTGCCTTGTCTATGAGCGCCATACCCCAAACAGTGAAGATACCGGCTTTTGAAGTGGGGAAATTAAGTTTAAACGAAAGATCCTGGTATTTGATACTATTTGCATTGTCCGGCAACAATGGCGCCATTAAAGCGAGTGTTGAATAACGGTAATTGAAAAGATACGATGATTGGCCTCCTTTTTTGAAAGGCCCTTCCGATGAAGCATCAATTCCGATGATACCAGCCTGAAAGGTATTTTCCTTTTTTTGATTATTCCCATTTCTCATAGAGATATCGAAAACACCCGATATGGCATTATTGTATTCCGCCGGAAATGCCCCGGTAAAAAAGCCCGAGTTGGCCAGCATCTGACTACTCAATGCCGTTAATGTTCCGCCCCCAAACACTTTCAGGTCGCCGAAATGATTAGGGGTAGGAATTTCAACGCCCTCCATTTTCCATTGTACAAATTTGGGGGCATTTCCTCTTATGATAATTCCGTTTGCCTCCGTATTGCTTGCAACACCCGCAAAAGAGGAGGCCAGCCTGGCCGGATCATCAAAGCCTCCGGCAAAACGTTTTGCCTGTTCAACACTCAATATCCTGGCACTTACCGTGGCTGTTGAAAGAGGTAGCTGATCTTTTTTTATACGAGACCGAACAACAATTTCACCTAACCTGGCTACCTTCTGTTCAAGTCCGATCAGTACGAACGTTTCTTTTGCAGAACTTACAACCACATCCCGAATGAACGAAGGTTCATAGCCAGTACCTGTAGCCTGAATATTGTATCTTCCAACGGGAATATTGACGAAAACAAAGTTACCGGCACTATCCGCAGTAACATTTACGGGCTTGCCCTGGGAGAGCAATTCAACCGAAGCAAAACCAACCGGAATATTTGATACAAGATCAACTACCGATCCCCTGATGGTTTGAGTGGGCTGTGCCTGCAACCTGGCAAGCAACATAACAAAACTGAACAAGATCAAAACTCGAATCATATTGAATGGAATTAGAGAGCACAAAAGTCTTTCCTGTTCCTGTTTTATACAATACTGATTTGTCAGTAATCCTATTCCAGAAGCCCGAATTTAGAAGCAAAAACAACCGCCTCGTGTGAATTATTGGCGTTTAATTTCTTCAACAACCGCTGCCGGTGAGTATTAACCGTATGCACGCTGATAGAAAGCCTGCTCGAAATCTCTTTACTTAAAAACCCATCTTTTACCAGTTTTAAAATCTCTACTTCCCTTTTACTCAGTTCCAGTTCTGGCTTCTGGGGCATTTCCAGTGATATTAAATTACCTGTTTTGAAATTGAGTAACTGTGGCCTTGTAAAGTTTTCGCTTTCCTGGTTCGGCGAAATATCTACAATACTGAATAAAAGCCATATTTGTCCGGCCTTGTCTAATTCCAATACCTGATATTGCTCAATAACACGAACGTACTTATTCCCGGCATTCAGCATACGGTACTCGTCAATTACTTTATGATTTAGCTTCTCTTCTCTGGAAAATGCAGTAAATATCTTCAGCGTCGCAATGCCATTTAATGCAAGCTGGGTTTGCTCTTCAGGATGAATTTTGCTTTGAAAAAAAAGATGATTTAAACCTTCATAATCGGCTGGCATATAGCCCAGCATTTTTCCGAAATTGGAGGATAGATATATTGTTTCTTTTTTATTCATATCAAATACCTGAATACCGGAGTTACTGATTTCCGACAATACATTCAGCAGTTTAATATGTTCCTGCATAACAGTATAGTCTAATAATCTTTCATCAAACTGATACTGCGACAAAAATTTAAAAAATATTTCCCCGATGCTGTGCTGCTCTTTCACAAAGAATCATTTATACAAAAAGAAGAATACAGTATGTTATCAATACCCGATTAACCAAAATACAATCCACCCTGATAGGTTTTCCTGTATTCAGAAGGAGTTAATCCAGTAAGGTGTCTGAAAAAACGGGAAAGATTACTTGGTTCCTGGAACCCAAGAGAATCCGCAATTTCGTTTATGGTAAGGTTTGTGTACAACAATAAAGATTTGATTTCAAAAACAAGCCGCTGCCTGATCAGATCACCGGCATTTATACCAAAAAAAACATTACAGTATTTGTTCAACGTAACGCGACTGGTAAATAGTTTTTCGGCATAATAAACCACCCCATACGCCGCATTGATTTCTCTTTCCAGTAAATAACGAAACCGAAGTGCCAGGCTTTGCTCCTTGATCCCAACGGGAATATCATATTGTCTGGTGTATGCCCTGCTTAGGGCCTGCAAGAGGTAAACAAGCTGCGATCTGAGATAAGCATCACTATCGGTCTTATACTGGTCAATTTCGCTCATCATTTGTTTGAAAAGATCGCTTAACATCTTCCACTCCTTCTCCTCTGGATTAAGAAAATGCGGAAATTTCCCGTAAAAAAAAGGCAGAGCACAAAGGAATAACTCATTCTTCAGGTATTCCCGAAGAAATTCTTCCCGAAACAATAAAAACCGGCAATTCAATGTTTTCTTTTTTACAAACCACCTCCTTTTCCGAAAAGGAGATATAAAAACAATCATACCTGCTGATAAAGCTATTTTTTTGTCGTCCAGTAATAAATAACCGGAACCTGCTTCAAAAAAAATCAACTCATAAAAATCAGTAACATGCGGCTCTTCCTCAAAAAAATAACCGGGAAACCGATCGATCGCCCCTGCATCAATCATCAGTTCTTTTCCGTATTTCCAGTTATTAAATTTAAATATCCTCATACCAATCAGTTAATCAAAAAACCGGTTTATTCAGGGCCTGCGCGGGAGGATGTATTTTCAGCAATTTTGAAACCGTGGCGGCAATCTGAACCGAATGCACTGCTTTTAGTTTCTTTGCCGGAACAGCCCCACCCCATGCATAAAAAACAGACTGTCCCTTTCTAACCTTTGCAAGGCATCCATGAACAGCCCGGCCCGTTTCATTCATGGTTCCGTTCAAAAGGAATGTACGCACTTCTTCTTCCTGATCTTTGAACAATTCCCGATCAAAGGAATTGCTTACTAAATTAGGAATGGCGGGTATAAATCTTCCGGAAAGTGAATATCCTTTCCTGCAACTTACAAATAAATCCCCTGAATGACCCGCATGAAACAACCCTAACTTTTTCTGGCTGTTGCTGTCTGCCACCAATTCAAAAACCAGCTCACCGCTTTTTTCGTCCCGGAAATGCTCCAGCATTTTTTTCAATCCGGCCAAATACACGGAATAGTTTTCAGGAGCTATTTTTTCCGGATTAATATAAATATGAGCAGAATTCCCGCTTGGCACAGCTTTTACCTCATTCTTACTGAATGAATACCCGGACTGCTCCAATAAATTATTCAACAGCAGCACCGAATGGGTCGGAATCATCCCGTGATCAGAAAATAAAACAAAGGATGTTCCAGCCGGAGCGGCATTCATGATTTCGAGTAAATAACCGTCAATTATCCTAAACCACTTCTCTATGATTTGTTGATACCGGAGTGGCCTTAGTCCTTGTTCGGCAGTATAGTCCAACTGTCTTTTATCTGTTAGTGTATAACGATGCTGTATATCATCGAGCGTAGAAAAATAGCCAAACAACAAATCCCAGTTTTCTTCTTTCATTCCCTGCAGAATCAGGTTTTTTGAATACGTTGCCAGCCTGTCGACCTGCTCAAACCAAACTTCTTCGGGCACTACACCCGATGTTGCTTTGAGATTATCCGGTTCTCCCGGCCATAGCCCGCAGGATTGTTGCATTCTTTCCATAAAATCCTGTGGATATCCATATACTTCCGCGGGAGGTGACAAATAAATCTGAAATCGGCCTTTTTCGATGGACGATTCAAACAAACAGGAAGAAATGTTATACACTTTACCTGCATGAAGAATACGTATTACTTCCCATGTTGTTTCCGACAAGGAAACAGCATATCCATTGTTGATCAGCGAGTCTGTATCTATAATAATTTTGTAAGAAGGTTTCAACATATTGGCTTCATCCTCGAGTGTGTCTTTCAAATAAAACCACAAACCTGCTTTCTTGCCGCCGCCAAGCTGAATTTCCGTAGCCGCTCCGGTACTACCATTATTTAACCGGACATAATGTTGATCATCCACTATGTACTGTTCTGTACCTGCAGTTAAATTGAATATAGTGGAAGCGCTTACGATAGACGGGTACATGAGCATGCGATCTGTCATCCTGCTGCTGTCTGAATAATCAATTCCAACTCCTCCAAGGGCAATTACTTTTTTCCCCTGGCGTTTAGCTGCCTGAAAGATGGATTCTGCAGCATATGGTTTTCGAAATGCAGTATAAGCGGGCTCATTCCATTGCTGTGCTTTGGTTCTGAATGAATTTCCAACCAATCCGGTTGTACCGGGGGATGCTCCCGTAAAAATAGAAATATGGGATGGTCCGGTAGAAGCAACATTGATCGCATACATTGTTTTGGCATATGCTCCGGTTTTCCTAATTCTGGCAAATGCACCATTCGCCGGTAATACCCCATTTTTTAGAAACCGATCTATCAAATAATCCGGTGTTCCGTCTAGTGAAATCATGACTACCCGGTTTGTTTCGGGTGATTGCGATTTCAAATCAGCTAAAAAAATGGTTAACCCGATTAAAAGGTGTAAAACGCTGCGGCACCTGGGCCAGAAGGAAATCGATCCTATAACTGAATCTGCTGTCATTTCTGATATATTTTGGCAAAACTAATTTGCCCTTCTGCTTAAGCCTGTATCAAAAACGAAAGAAATCTGTCAATTTGATAAATACCCGGAACTGCTGTGTAGAAACGATCTTGCCAGTTATGGAGGCAGCATTTGCCGGGGGAGTGATAATAAAGCAAAAGGCAACCTTTTACAAGGCTGCCTTTTAAGTAGTGTGTGGAGCCGACCGGATTCGAACCGGTGTCCAAACATCGTGACCATTAGCTTTCTACATGCTTATTTTCTTATTATTTGTCGGCTGTGTGCCGGAAAGAAACAAACCAACCCACAGCTTAGCTGGATGAGCTTAGGCAACAATCACAGCCTTTTGTTGCAGCATCTCCTTTTGTTTTGAGTCGGCGGCGGCACCTGGAAAGAAGCGAACCTGTGCGGCGGCCCAAATGACGGTCTAATCACTGATTAGGCAGCCATGGCATACTGTGTATTGCCAGATAATGGTTGAATATTCAGATTAAAGTGCTAATTATCCAACGCACTGCATGCTTACACCAACCGTAACCTATGCTGTCAAAACCAACACGGCCCCAATTAATGAAGAGTTTACAAAGTTAAGCTCAAATTCGGATGATTACTTCAATAACCTCCAGAAGTCTAACCCCAAAGCGTATGCCATAAGTCCTAAAAGCAGTATCATACCTGCCATTTGGGCATATTCCATGAACTTATCACCTGGTTTTCGGCCGGAGATCATTTCATAGATGGTAAACAGGGCATGCCCGCCATCCAGCGCCGGTATGGGCAGGATATTCATGAATGCAAGTACAATGGAGAAAATACCTGTGAGTGTCCAGAATCTTTCCCAGTCCCAAACACCGGGGAAGGTATTACCAATACTGATCACGCTTCCCAGGGAATCGCTGGCATTTACTTTACCCGTAAAAATCTGCTTAATCCCGGTTACATATTTATCGAGCGTTTCCCAGCAATGGTTAAATCCGATCGGAACAGACTGCAGCAGGGTATATTCTGTGGTAACGGTTCCCAGGATGGAATAAGGACTTACTGCAAAAAAGCCAATCGAACCTTTGTTGTTGATCAGCGCTTTCACCTGAACGGTATCAGCCCCCCTGATCAGGCTGAGGGTCACCAGCGAATCGCTGTATCTTTTTTTGATCGCATCAAAGTCGTTGTAGTAAGGGCATGGCTGGTTGTTGATCGCAATCAGGGTATCGCCTTTACGCAATTCTCCATTGGTGATGGTGGCAGACTTGCCCACAGAATCAATGATCACCGGATAACGTGGTATGATCATACCGGCAAATTTCTTTTGCTTTACAATGGTTTTGGAGAAGTGCTCAGGAATACCCAGGTCTATCTGGCTGCCGTTGCGAATAACCTGTAATTTTTGGGCCTCCTTCAGTACCATTTCGGATTCCAGGGTCCCGAAGTTTACAATCGGCTGCCCGTCGATACCTACCACATTGTCGCCATCCTGCAGGCCAATTGTTTTGGCAAGAGAATCTACGTGTACACCATATTTCAGGTTTTTAACAGGCAGTTGTTCTTCGCCCCAAACCCAGGTAATACCAATAAAAATAACAATCGCAAGGATCACATTCACAACTACTCCGCCCACCATAATAATGAGCCGCTGCCAGGCCGGCTTGGAACGAAATTCCCAGGGCTGTGCAGGCTGGTTCATCTGCTCCTTATCCATGCTCTCATCGATCATACCAGCAATTTTAACATAACCGCCAAAAGGAATCCAGCCAAGACCATATTCTGTTTCTCCGATTTTCTTTTTCCAGAGACTGAACCAGGGATTAAAGAACAGGTAAAATTTTTCGACCCTGCATTTGAAGAATTTAGCCGGCAGATAGTGTCCCAGTTCATGGAGAATCACCAAAATGGAAAAGGACAAAATAAACTGCCCCATTTTCACGCCCACACTTAACCAGTCAATTGCTAATAAACTCATATCTAATTTCCCGAAGGTTTTATTTTACAAATTAAAATTACATGTGTACCAGAGAAGCCGCAAAATCACGAGCTTCTGCATCGGTGTCGAAATATTCCTGAAGCGTAGGCTGTTCAATGAACGAAACCTTCGCCATGGTTTGTTCCACCATTTCGGTCATATCCAGAAAACCGATCCGGTTGCGAAGAAACGCAAAAACAGCTATTTCGTTGGCAGCATTCAGGATGCACGGCATATTTCCACCCTTGTACAGCGCATCTGTAGCCAGCGCCAGGTTACGAAAGGTTTTTAAATCCGGCTCCTCAAATGTGAGGGTACTTGGTTTTTTAAAGTCGTAGCGTGGAAAATCATTGGCAATCCGCTGCGGAAATGCAAGTGCATATTGAATGGGCAACTTCATATCCGGAAGCCCCATCTGCGCTTTAATACTTCCATCGTTAAACATTACCAGACTGTGGATAATGCTTTGGGGATGCACCACTACCTGAATCTGGTGGGCATCAAGATTAAAGAGCCATTTGGCCTCAATCATTTCCAGTCCTTTGTTCATGAGGGTGGCAGAATCGATGGTGATTTTAGCTCCCATACTCCAGTTGGGGTGCTGTAAGGCATGGTCTTTTTTAACGTTTACCAGAAAGTTGGGTTTCTTTCCAAGAAAAGGTCCGCCACTCGCAGTCAGTACAATCTTTTCAATCTTGTTTCTGCCCTCGCCTACCAGGCATTGAAAAATAGCAGAGTGTTCACTGTCGACCGGAATAATCGGAATCCTTTTTTCTGCTGCGAGACGCATCACAATATCGCCTGCCACCACCAGGGTTTCCTTATTGGCCAGGGCAATGGGTTTGCCGAGTTCTATTGCATTCAGCGTAGGTCTTAAACCGGCATATCCTACAATGGCAGCCAGCATTATATCGTAACAATCAATCAGTGCAACTTCCGCAATGGCAGCTTCCCCCGCAAACACTTTCACATTGGTATGAGACAGCGCCGTTTTTACGGTCTGGTATTTTTTTTCATCTCCGATCACCACAATATTGGGGTTGAAGAACAATGCCTGTTTGATCAGCAGTTCATCATTGGACTGCGCAGTCAGTATTTCAGCCGTAAAAAGATCCGGGTTTGCCTTGATTACATCCAAAGCCTGCGTACCAATGGAACCGGTAGATCCGAATATGGCAATGCGTTTTTGATTCATTCAATGATTTTGTCAGCTACTGAATTGGCTAAAAATAAGCAAATATGCAGTACACTTGGTTCACAATATTTAGGCCTGCGCTTGTACATACGGTTTTAATGCATCGGCAATCTCCCGGTTATTGCTCAACCGGGGCACTTTGTTCTGTCCGCCCAGTTTACCAATCGATTTCATATAGTTAATAAACCCGTTCCGTTCAACAATGCTTAATTGAAGCGGTAACAGGATATTGCCCTGCATCAGGTCGTCGTAATACACATTCTTTTCACGCATCAGGTTGTTCAGGGTAAGCCTGAACTGCTCCATATCTGCAGGGGGCGTTTCGAACTCAACCAGCCACTCGTGGTAGCTTTTACCTGCGCCCTGCTGTATCATGGGCGCTACGGTAAACTCCGTTACCTTGGCCTGGTGTACCAAACAGGCCTGTAACATGGCCTGCTCTACCTCCTCACCAATCACATGCTCGCCAAAAGCAGATATAAAATGTTTGATTCTTCCCGTAACTACCAGCCGGTAAGGCGCCAGGCTCACAAATCTGACCGTATCTCCCAGGTTGTAGCCCCATAAACCCGCATTGCTGTTGATGATCAGGGCATAATTTTCGCCCAGCTTTACATCCTTCAGAGATAAGCGGGTTGGGTTTTCATTAAAGATTTCCCCCGCTGGAATGAACTCGTAAAAAATACCACTGTTGGTATTCAGGAGCATCCCCGGTTCGCTTTGCGAATCCTGGAATGCAAAGAAGCCCTCGCTGGCGGGAAACAGTTCTACGGAGTCCACTTTTCGGCCAATACTCTCATATATCTTGGCCTTATAGGGTTCAAAATTCACCCCCCCCTGAACCATTACACTGAAATGGGGAAAGAGGTCACCTACTTTTTTACCCGATTTTTCGATCAGCCGGTCAAAATACATCTGCATCCATGGGGGTATGCCGCTGATCAGGGTCATGTCTTTGTGAAGGGTCTCTTCCACAATTTTATCGAGTTTGGCTTCCCATTCTTCTATACAGTTGGTTTCATAACTCGGGAGCTGGTTAGACCGCAGGTACGCCGGAATATGGTGATTCACAATACCACTGAGCCGGCCTGTAGGAATATTTCCGGTTCTTTCCAATACCGGGGATCCGCTCAGAAAAATCATCTTCCCGTTGGCAAATGCATAGTTACCGGTTTCTGCCATATAACAAAACAGGGCATTTCTGGCACTATTGATGTGATTGGGAATGGAATCCCGGGTAATCGGGATGTATTTCACCCCGCTGGTAGTACCGCTGGTCTTGGCAAAATAAATGGGACTGCCCTTCCAGAGTACATTCTGCTTCCCCAGTTTGATTTCTTCAATATAGGGTTTCATCAGCTCATAATCCCTGATGGGAACAGCCTGGGTATAGCCGGCATAGTCGGTTACCTCCGCCAGCCGATGGTCTTTCCCGAACCGGGTATGCATGCCTGCCTTCAGCTGGGCCCTGAAAATGGCCTCCTGGTGCTCCACCGCCAAAAGCATCCCCTTTCGGGTCTTATTATATATGAGCTGGGCAAAGGGTTTTGCCACTAGGGATTTGAGGTTCATAATTCGCTGATGATCAATCTAAAGGCAAAAATAGGGCCTTGTTGGCCGGTTTGGTGAGGCAAATAACTAAATTTGTGATAATTTATTTCGAAAATCTTTGTGATTTGTTCCTGTAAAACCCTACCTTTGCCGTCCTAATTTTGGATAGCTATGTTAGCAGTTGTAAAAATCGCAGGTCAACAATTTAAAGTGCAAGAAGGTCAAAGCTTGTATGTTCCTCACCTGCAGGGCAAAACCGGAGACAAAGTAGAGTTCAATGATGTATTGTTCGTTGACAAGAACGGTACTATTTCTACAGGAGCAGCTGTGAAAGCAACTGTGAAAGCAGAAATAATCAGCGACCTCGTACAGGGAGAAAAAGTGATCGCCTTTAAAATGAAGAGGAGGAAAGGCTTCCGCAAGAAGCACGGTCACCGTACTCACTACACAAGAATCAAAATCGAAAGCATCGCTTAATAAAACGCTTTGATTGCCTGCGGGCACCAAAGTTTAAAATCATATAACTATGGCACACAAAAAAGGGGAAGGTAGTGTTAAGAACGGTCGTGACTCACAAAGCAAACGCTTAGGTGTTAAGATTTATGGCGGTCAGCCTGCACTTTCCGGCAACATCATCGTTCGTCAGAGAGGTACACAATATCATCCTGGTAAAAATGTAGGAGTTGGTTCTGACTTCACTTTATTTGCTTTATCTGATGGTATTGTTGAATTCAAAAAAGGTAAAACAGACAAGACAACTGTATCCGTTTTACCTTCTGTAGCTACTGCATAAAAAAATTATTTTGTAGTTCCAAATAAGTTTTTTTATTTTAGGGTATTATTTACTAACCATTAAATCTAAAAAACATGGCAACTGCAAAAAAAGCTGCTAAGAAAGCTGCTCCTAAGAAAGCCGTTAAGAAGGCTGCTCCTAAGAAAGCCGCTAAAAAAGCTGCTCCTAAAAAAGCTGCAAAGAAAGCTGCTCCTAAAAAAGCCGCTAAAAAAGCTGCTCCTAAAAAAGCTGCAAAGAAAGCTGCTCCTAAAAAAGCCGCTAAGAAGTAAGCTTCTTATTTCTAAAGCAGAAATAGATTTAAGGTCCCGGACAATGTCCGGGATTTTTTATGCCCATATTCACCGTCTTTATTATTTTACACTATGATGAATAACTATGCCATTGCAGATAATTTTAGTTTATTGTCCAAACTAATGGATATACACGGAGACAACTCCTTTAAAGCCAAATCCTATGCTGCCGCGGCTTTCACCATAGAAAAACTCCCCTCCCAGCTGGCAACCCTGCCCTCCGATCAGATTTTCAAAATCAGGGGTATCGGGGACAGTATTGGAAAAAACATCGTTGAACAACTGGAAACAGGGCGTTTATCTGCGCTTGATGAGTACCTGAAAAAAACACCGGCAGGCATACTGGAAATGCTCGGCATCAAAGGGCTGGGGCCAAAAAAAATTGCAACCATCTGGAAGGAACTGGAAATAGAAACACTGGGAGAACTGCTGTATGCCTGCAACGAAAACAGGCTCATGCTCTACAAAGGTTTTGGAGAAAAGACCCAGCAAAATATCCGGGAGTCCATTGAATTTTATATGGGCACACAGGGAAGTTATCTTTATCAGCAGGTGGAGCCGGTAGTAGAAGTTATTCATCAAAAACTGAAATCGGCTTTTAATACCAGCTTTTTACTTACGGGAGAATTCAGGAGACAACTGGAAGTCATTAATAAGGTGGAATGGGTAACCAATGAATCTGCCGCTGCACTAAAAGACTTTTTTACAGGTCACGATTTTCAGGTGAAAGAAGAAACGGCGGAATACATCAGCTTCACCGGAAAAGAGCAGCTTCTGCTTTGCTTCTACCTGGTAAGTACACAGCAACTGCAAACAAAATTGTTTACAACCAGTTGCAGTGAAGCCTTTTTAAAAGAATGGGAGGAAACCACGCAATGGGATGCTACGGCCAACTATGCATCGGAGGATGAAATTTTCAATCATGCCAACATCTGCCCTATTCCTGCCTATCAACGGGAAGCAGCTCACATCATCCATGCAGCCTGCAACAACGAGCTACATTCGGTAATTGAACCCGACCAGATTACCGGCATCATCCACAGCCACAGCAACTGGAGTGATGGCAGCAATACCATCGAAGAAATGGCCCGGGCGGCGATTAAAAAAGGATTCCAGTTCCTGGTAATCAGCGATCACTCCAAATCTGCATTTTATGCCAATGGACTCCAGGAAGACCGGATCAGGGCACAACACCAGCAGATTGACGAATTAAATCAACAGCTGGCTCCTTTTAAGATATATAAAAGCATCGAAAGCGATATTCTTACAGATGGCAGCCTGGATTATTCCAACAACATACTGAACAGTTTCGATATTGTGATTGCATCGGTTCACTCCAACCTCAAAATGAGTCTGGAAAAAGCCATGAGCAGGCTAATCAATGCTATTGAAAACCCATTTACAGCTATCCTCGGACACATGACAGGTCGTTTGTTATTGAGCCGGAACGGCTATCCGGTTGATCACGAAAAAATCATCGATGCCTGTGCAGCCAATAATGTAGTGATAGAACTGAATGCACATCCCAGACGCCTGGATATAGACTGGAGATGGATTCACCGGGCTATAGAAAAAAACGTACTAATCTCGATTAATCCCGATGCACATGCCATTGAAGGATTTGATGATTGCCGCTATGGTGTGCTGGTTGCCCAGAAAGCCGGCTTAACGCGTGCAGCCAACCTAAGCAGTTTTTCTCTTCCCGCTTTTGAGCAATTTGTACAAAAACAACAGGCCAAACGACCGCTCTAATCTGCACCTGCCAGAGGCAGATCAATGATGAATGTAGTACCAGCTCCGTCTCGGGTGGTATAGCTGATGCGTCCATTGGCTTTTTCCACAATACCCCTGCTGATGGCAAGCCCAAGGCCCGTTCCGGAAGACTTGGTGGTAAAGTTGGGACTGAACATATGGGCCTTCATGCTTTCGGGTATACCTCCTGATTCATCACGCAGCGTGATAATCACCCGGTCGTTCCTGATCTCCTGACCAATATGAATGGTTGCCTTACCAGCATGTTCCATTCCTGCTTCCACTGCATTCTGTAAGAGATTAGTAAATAACCGGTTCATCTGTACTTTATCTGCATAAATCATACAAGGTACTGCAGACTTATCCCAATTCAGTTGTACCTGACTATTGGAAGAATACAGGTATATCATTGATTGTATCACTTCAGCAACATCAAACCGCTCCAAACGAGCATTCCCGATATTCGCAAACTGAGAAAAATCTCCGGCGATCTTGGTCAGCTGATCAATTTGCTCAATCAGGGTTCTGGCCATGTTTTCAGACAGCTCTTTCACATTGGGTGCTCCATCACGAATGGCTTTCTGCAAAAACTGAATACTCAGTTTCATGGGGGTTAGCGGGTTCTTGATTTCATGGGCAACCTGCCGGGCCATTTCACGCCACGCGCCTTCCCGCTCACTTTGGGCCAGTGATCTGGCACTTGCCTCCAGTTTCTGTACCATGGTATTGTACTCTTTCACCAATACCCCGATTTCATCGTTGCGGCCCCAATTAATCACTTCGTTCTTTGCTCCCAGGTTCACTTTCTGCATGGTTTCCCCGATCAGGCTTAGCGAAGCGGTGATTCTGCCAGTGAGGAAAAATGCGATGGCGCCTGCAAGTAAAAAAATAAATGCGTTCAGGTTGATCAGGGTAGCCAGGAATCCGGAAATCTCCTGGTTCAGTTCAATCTGCGAATTAAGATAAGGGATGTTCAGGTAACCATAAGTCTGGTTGTCATCATCAATCAGCGGAACATATACACTTAGGTATTTAAACGTGCCCACCGTTTCGGACTGCAGGTAGCGAATCCGGTGGTTGTAGCGCATTTCTGTATAGGCTGCCGGTTCCATTTTTTCGGTAAGCAGGTGCTTATTGTATATATAGGGCTGCGTTGAAATCTGCAGATCACCAGCCGAACTGTAATAATTGATATCTACCCCATGGAGATCCGATACCTCCGCGATCAGTTTCTCCATTTCATACCGCAGGTTGGGATTCTGACGGATATCTCCGGTTGCCTCCATTGCTTTAATTCGGGCATTCAGTTCATTGGCCATCACCTGAATAGATTTGGAGAGGCGTTCCTCGTTGCCGCTGTTGAACCGGTAAATAAAGAAGGATATGGTAGCAATACCTATCACGATAAAGGAAAATACACTTACAAAAATGATCGTGGCCTGAATCTGGGAACGGATATTGAGCCTGAATATTTGCCGGATTCCGGCCAGTTTAAATCTGGCATTCAATAGCTGGTCGCCAACATGAAAGGTGAGAATAATGAGGAGAAACGAAAGGAACATGTAGGCAAACAGGGTAACGGATTCAATCAGCCAGGTACTTCTTTTTACAATGACCACCTGCCGGTTGGCACCCGTATTGTACCAGAGTTCTGTGTAATCACCTGCTTCCCGGTAGCTGAACTCAAACTCGGGCACATCCGATTTGTTCAACTTAGACGGAAAATTGTAATTGTTGAAATGATTGATGATCCTGCCATTGGAATATACTGCATAGGCATAGTTGCTGTTCAGATCGGTCAGCACATCCTGCGACTGGTTAAACAGTTCCGGATAAAGCGCTTCACTTTTGTACCGCTTCGATTTCATGAGTACATATAGATAGCCCCGCACCTGTGTTTCCTTGCCAATCAGTTTTTCATACAAATAACTTACCCCTTCCTTATTGTTCTCGTAGCGATACAGATTAGGGATTTCTGTAGGCTTCGCCTGATTAAGTATGATGGTTTTTACAGAGGCATAATTGAGGGAGTCGTCGTTGTATAACGGATGAAACAGGCTGTCGAATGTATAAATCCGCGTATCGTATTTATTCAGGTAGCCGGAAAAATTCTGATTAATGAGGCTGTCTTTAAAAAACTTATTGCTGTTTTCCCCTGATTCGAACCGGTAAAAATTTTCTTCGAGAAAACGATCATTAAAATTGGTGGTGGCTATATTCAGGAGATTCTCCCCGGAAGGGTCTGTCTGGATAGCCAATTTTTCTGCGATTCTTTTTCGCTGCTCAAATTCGAGCGTCCGGTTTTCGTACATCACCAGCGCGGCAATAGACAGCGCAAAAATCATTACCCAGAAAATAAAGAAGGGAGTTCGTATCAGGGCTTTCTGCAAATCGGCCTTGCGAAGCTGGAGAATCAACAGATAAACCACCAGCCAGGTCAACGCCAAAAGATAGAGGCTGATATCGTTCCTGTCTACAAAAAGCAACATACACAAAAAGCCACTGAGCACGGCCATCACATACAACTGAACATCCATTTTAGACCGGGCAATAACATTCCGTAAAAGCATCTGGGAGAGATAGAAAAAATTAAGCGCCAGCAAACAAAGTATGATGAAACTGACCGAGCTGTAAATATTCAGACTGAACAGATTGGTTACATCAAAGGAGATTTTGGCATCCTGCACCAGGCTTTTAATGATACCGATTACGCCAAAACAGCTGATGGTCAGGATCAGGACCGCTACGGAAGCATAAGCAGTTTCGGGAACCTTTCGCTCCAGCCAGGTAGGTCTGTTCAGATGGGTTCTATAAAAAAACAACAACCAGTAAAACAGGAGGGCGTTGATCAGCAGGTCTCCCAGTGAGGGATGCAAAAAATTAGAAGCATAGACAGACGGATCAAACAAAGGCAGCTTGGAAAAATCAAAAGGAAATGAAAAGAGGTAGGCGGCAAGGCGAAGCAGCAGAGCGGTTACCAGTAAAAAAACAAACCCTCTTGTAAAGCTGGTGGTTGTTACCAGCTCCTGTGCCACCAGGTGAAGAAAGAAAAACAAGAGTACAATGGATAGCACCCGCAGCGCTATGGTAACTTTATCGTACGAAATAAAAGCCTTGCCGTCTTTTAACCGGATACTGAACAGGTATTGTCCCTGGCTGCTGTTTACCGCAACTGCATTTTCTGCAGTACTGATTTCATATTGCTCGCTGAGTCCGGGATATGCTGCAAAATCGGTATGGAAATACTTATTCTGAATAAAATAGGTCCACTGTACAGGCAATATTGCAAACAATGCATATGGCTCACCATGCATCACTACTGCCTTTCTGTGAATGATAAAACTGCCGTGCGGGTTGGTTAGGAAAAATGATCCGGCCGGCCGATACATTTCGGAGGGAGGAACTTCCATTTTATTGGTACTCCAGTACAACTGCTCAGGAGAACCGGATTGGTGCAGCTTGTAAATGAATATGCCGTATGCGGCAGCCTGTATCTTCCGGTTCAAATCCGGAGAAGACTGACGGATCAGCTGTTGAATGGCAGCAGTATCTTCGGAGAGTTTGTTGATTTCCTGCTCTTCAGCATGAATACGCTGTTCAAGCTTGCTTTTTACCTTTCCCGGACTGGAAGAGTAACTCCAGTAATTGGTAAAGATAAAAGAGATGGTGTACAGCCATGCAGCGGTAATAATGAGATACCCGTGTTTATAAATCGCCGTTCGTAAGCTATTTGTCAAACTGATTTATTTTGTTTTTTAACCCGATTCCAGATAGCATCCATCTCTTCGAGGCTTAGGTCTGTAAGCTTTTGACCCTCTGCTCCGGCAATGGATTCCATCTGTTGAAATCGCTGGATGAACTTCCGGTTGGTTCGCTCCAGTGCTGCCTCCGGATCTATCCGCAAAAACCGTGCATAGTTTACCAGACTAAAAAGCAAATCACCAAATTCTTCAGCAATTGCGTCGTGCTGATCCTGTTCTATAGCGGTTTTCAACTCAGCAGTTTCCTCTTCGACCTTCTTCCATACATCCTCCCTGTTTTCCCATTCAAAGCCCACCTGCTTGGCTTTTTCCTGTATGCGCATGGCTTTAACAACTGCATGCAGGGAACGGGGTACCCCTTCCAAACTGGATTTCTTACCCTCAGATACTTTGATTTTTTCCCAGTTTCTTTTTACATCCTCCTCATTTTCCACCTGTACATCTCCATAAATATGCGGATGCCGGAGTACCAGTTTATCGCAAATGCCATTAATTACATCTTCCAGCTGAAAGCGGTTTTGCTCCGACCCTATTCTGGAGTAGAACAGCACGTGCAGCATCAGATCTCCCAGCTCCTCCCCAATCCCCTTCCAGTCTTCCTGATCAATTGAATCCACCAGTTCATAAGTTTCTTCAATGGTCATAGAGCGAAGCGTATGAATGGTTTGCTTACGATCCCAGGGACACTGTTCCCTCAACTCATCCATAATTTTTACCAGACGCAGAAATGCAGCAGCTTTTGTTTCCATACAATTAATGAATGGTCATCACCGAAAAAAGAATGAAGACCAGGAATAAGAAAATGAATATAATCAGATTAATCAGCAACAATAAAATGAATTTGGCCACCGTCTTCTTTCTGCCCTGATGATAGAAATTACGCATCGCCTTATAACTATAATAGAATAGCAGAATATTGAACAGGCCGGAGAATAAAGCAGAAAGCGAAGTGCTGAACAGTGCCAGCAATGCAGTCAGCGTCATCGAAATCATCAGTAAGATGAAAATTGCGCAATAGAGATGCAGGGTATAAACCAGGTGATCGGAATAATAATACTGCTTTCTCCTGGCATACATAATGAACAATACCGCTGCAAACAAAGGCAATGAGGTAAAGAGGATGGATGGTATACTGTGGAGAAACTTTTCCAGAATAGCCCCCATAACGGCTTTATCATCCCACTGGTACTTTTCATTCAACTGCAATAATTTGCGGTTAAAAGTTTTAATAATAAACCCATCTCTTTTTGCAGGAATCAGGCTGTGCTGAACAGAATCATATTCCGCAAGAGACCTGTAACCCTCCCGGTCAGAAACAAAAGATATTCCATTCATCCTGTCTTTGGTCAGTGATCTCAGCCGGGTTTTCATTAAAGTATCTCTTCTGACGATCACCAGATCGCTGTCCGTCTGGCTGATAAGGCTGTGCAAAGAATCCGAAAACCGTTCCGACTTTCCGGCGGCAGAATCGCGGAGCAATTCTTCATAACGACTTTTGTGCTTTTCCAGCTTTGTAATTACGCCGGCAACAGTTGTATTGGAAGTGTCCAGTTCAACCAGTTCTTCATTGTTACTAAAAAAAGTAAAAAAAAGCAGGAAGAAAAAAGCCGATGTAAATACGTACATGCGTATGGGATGCAGGTAATCCGCCCTCCTGCCTTTCAGGTGTTCCTTCGAAAGAAATCCTGGTTTAAGGAGCAGGTATTTCAGGGTACTGAAAAACTTCCCGTCAAAATGAAAAAGATCAAAAACAAAATGGGTGAGCATGTGCCAGAAAGTTTCTCTGGGCTCAATATTTTCCTGCCCGCAAATATGACAATACCTGCCATGCAAGGTAGCATTACAGTTTAAGCAAATTTTCTCCTTTCTTTCGGGTGAATGGGACACAGCTGAATAAATTTGCTTAAAAGTACTGAAGTTGCCCCAATTGAACTGGCGGTTTTTACACAACCGGAACAGATAAGCCCAAATTGATTTATCTTGTAGAAAATGTCTGTTATGTATAAATACATGGTATTATTTGCCTGCACGGTATTCTTTTCCGGAATCGCCGGAGCACAGCAAAAAAAACAGCTTACCAAAGCCGACTACGGCAACTGGCAGACCATCGGGGGCACCGATATTTCCCCCAATGGAAACTGGATTGCCTATCAGATAACGGTACAGGAAAACAATGATACCCTGTATGTGGTGAACCGGATCAGCAGGCAGGTATATAAACTGGCATTTGCCGGCAACCCCGAATTCTCCAAAGACAATAAATGGATGGCCTGCCGGATTGGATTGCCATTCAAAGATGCTGAAAAGCTGCGCGACCAGAATAAACCCATTGAATACAAAATGGGACTCCTGAACCTGGAAACAGGCAAGCAGGAGATCATCAGCAATGTGAATCGCTTTGAATTTTCCAGGAACGGACAATTTCTGGCCGTATACCTCACCCCTCCAAAAGAAAATAAAGACAAAGGCAGTGTATTGCTGCTAAAAAATCTGGCAGACAGCACCACCAGAACCATTGGTAATGTTACAGAATACGGCTTCAACAAGAAAAGCGATCTGCTGGCGTATATCGTAGCATCTGCTAATACTGCCGGCAACTCTGTAGAGTTGTTCAACCTGAAAACCTATACCCTATTGGTAGTTGCCAGTGATACCCTGACTTTTTCCAAATTAAGCTGGCAGAAAGAGGGAGATGGACTGAGCTTTTTAAAAGCTTTTAAGAAAGAGGGATACGAAGAAGAAAATGCCATTGTATACAGTTATACCAATCTGAACAGGATTCCGCTTCCGGTATTAAAAACATTTGATCCGACCAGCGCAAAAGGATTTCCTGCCGGTAAGCGAATTCATACCGGAACTACTCCCCTCCTGAGCGACGACATGACTGCGGTATTTTTTGGAATAAAAGACTGGACAGCTAAAGCCAAAGACAATAAGAAAGCAACAGACAGCAGCAAAACAAAAACAGACAGTGTACAGGCAACTGCGTCATCTGGAACCGGCATAAAGCCGGACGAAAAAATGGCCGCGGTGGATGTATGGCACTGGAAGGATCCTGAAGTACAACCCAGACAAAAAATCACTTATGCTACAGACAAGGAATCCAGCCTCATGTCTGTATGGAATACCGACAACAACAGCTTCTATCAATTGGCTACAGCAGCGTTCCCGTCTGCCTTGCTCACCGGCAACCAGCAGTATGCCATCATTGCCACAGATAAAAAATACAAACCAGCCTTTAAGGAAGACTATTCCGACTTCAACCTGGTAAACACAAAGACGGGCATCAACAAACCGTTGTTTACACAAATGCTGAACGGATTTTATACCGGACCAAAGTCTTCTCCCGATGGGAAGTACCTGTATTACTTCAAAGACAGAAACTGGTGGACCTATCATATTGCAACCGGTCAGAACATCAATGTCACCGAACAGATCAGGACCGATTTCTGGAATACCAGAGACGACCATCCGGCTACCAAGCCTCCGTTTGGTATGGGAGGATGGATCAAGGGCGATAAAGAAATGCTGGTTTACGACGAGTACAATATATATGGCGTAAAACCCGATGGAAAAGGTTTCCGAAAGTATACTTCCGGTGAACAGGAAGAGATCATGTTCCGGGTTACCCGGGTAGATTTTGAAGATCCTTTCCTCGACGACAGCCAGCCAATCTATTTATCGGCCTATGGCGATAAGTCTAAGAAGTATGGCTATTACAAACTGGAAAAAGGCAAGGCCGAACAGCTGATCTTTGAAGACCTGATGGTCAACAGGCTGATAAAGGCTAAAGATGCCCCCATATTCAGCTATGTAAAACAGGATTACCATCTTTCTCCCGAACTCTATGTAACAGATCAGTTTAAGGGTGCACAGAAAGCGGCTGTTACCAATCCCCAGCTACAAAATTATTACTGGGGCAAGAGTCAGTTGATCAGCTATACCAACCGTCTGGGCAAAAAGATGCAGGGCGCACTGTACTATCCTGCAGACTACCAGCCCGGTAAACAATATCCGATGATCGTTTATATTTATGAGCTCCTTTCCAACGGCGTACACAATTACGTAGCACCAGCCACCAGAAGAGCCTACAATACCACCAACTTTACCACCAACGGGTATTTTATATTCCAGCCCGATATTGTATATGAAATCAATGAGCCGGGTATGGGTGCAGCCAACTGTGTAATACCAGCGGTAGAGGAAGTATTAAAAACAGGTATGATCGATGCCAATCAGGTAGGGATCATGGGGCATAGCTGGGGTGCATACCAGACAGCTTTCCTGGTTACACAAACAGATTTATTCAAGGCGGCCTGTGCAGGTGCCCCGCTAACCGACCTCATTAGTATGTCGCTGTCTATTTACTGGAACAGTGGTACGCCTGATCAGAAAATTTTTGAAACAAGCCAGGGAAGATTTGATGGCCCGTGGTACGAAAGAACAGACGCGCACATCCGCAACTCTCCCATGTTTAATGCTTCCAAAATCAAAGCTCCGCTGCTGGTTGCTTTTGGCGACAAGGACGGTGCAGTAGACTGGCACCAGGGTATTGAAATGTACGGCACCCTGCGCAGGATGGAAAAGCCCCATGTAATGCTGGTATATGCAGACGAAAACCATGGACTGGCGAAAAAGGAAAACCAGATTGACTATCAGGAGCGGCAAAGAGAGTGGTTCGACCATTATCTTCTCGGAAAGCCTGCTCCAAAGTGGATCACAGATGGCGTAAGCTACCTGGATAAAATGAAGGCCAGGGAAAAACAAAACGATACTCCTAAGAATTAAACACAACCGAAAAGAAGTATGCGCATCATCAATGTTGCTTTATTGTCGTTTGGTATGTCCGGAAGGGTTTTTCATGCTCCTTTCATTGCCATACACCCCGGATTTAAACTGTTGGGTATACTGGAAAGAAGCAAGCAGGAATCCCTGGAATTTTATCCAGACATACATATATACCGATCTCTTGATGAAGTACTGAATGATGCATCCGTAGAACTGGTGGTAGTGAATACACCAACCAATACGCACTATGATTTTACCAGGCAGGCCCTCCTTGCGGGGAAACACGTGATTGTTGAAAAAGCCTTCACCACAACTGCGGAGGAGGCCCGTGAACTGCATCATATTGCCCAGCGGCAAAAACGAATGTTGTCTGTTTATCAAAACCGCAGGTGGGACAGTGATTTCAGCACCGTGAGAGAAATTGTGCAAAAAGGAGTACTGGGAGATATTACCGAAGCAGAATTTCATTTTGACCGGTACAAAACTGCACTCAGCCCCAAACAACACAAAGAAATACCAGGACCGGGAGCCGGATTGCTCAATGATCTGGGACCTCATTTAATAGATCAGGCGGTAAGCTTGTTTGGAATGCCACACAGCTTATTTGCGGATATCCGGATCATCCGCCCGGGGTCTCAGGTAGACGATTGCTTTACGATAACCCTGTTTTATGAAGACAAGCGGGTAACCCTCAAAAGCAGTTTGCTGGTAAAAGAACCGATACCAGCTTATATTGTTCACGGTGCAAGGGGCAGTTTCATCAAGAGCAGGGCCGATGTTCAGGAAGCATCCCTGCTGGCGAATGTAAAACCATCGCTTGTATACTGGGGCACAGAACCCGAATCTGAACAGGGACTCCTGCACGCAGAAGCCAATGGCAAAATCATCCGGGAACGCATCCACTCCCTTCAGGGAAATTACTACCATTACTACGAAGGAATCTACCAGGCGCTTGCCCGAAATATAGAACCGCCTGTTACTGCCAGAGACGGCATCAACGTAATGGAAATCATTGAGGCTGCCAGGATCAGCAGCAGGAGCCAGAAACTGGTTGCTGTTGCATAAAGCATGGCGCTTCCGGATCTTAGATCAATTCAATATTTATATCTCGTATTACAGACATTTGCCCAAATGATAACATCCAGCAATGAATGCATATCTCCTTCCACTTGTTGCACAGTTTGAACAGCATGTTAATGCAGCACAGGCATCTGGCATGAAAGCATACATGCTGAATCAGTTTAACTTTGCAGGTATTAAAACGCCGCTGCGGGATTCCATCGTTCATCCGTTTCTCAAAGAGAACAGATTAACAAACACTGCTGCGTTGGAGAAAGTGGTGAAGGAATTGTGGAAGATGGATCACCGCGAACTGCAATACGCAGCAATCGACTTGTTTAAAGTGCATCATGTACTATGGAAACCCGGTTCTGTTCGCCTCATTGAATATTGCATCACACACAAGAGCTGGTGGGATACAGTGGATGGAATAGCCAGTGACTGGCTCTGGACTTTTTTTCAAATGTTTCCCGAACTAAAGCATCCTGTTACGAAAGCATGGAATCAATCGGATAATATCTGGTTGCAACGCAGTAGTCTGTTGTTTCAAAAACAGGCCAGAAAAAATACCGATACCAGATTGCTTTCGGCATACATTCTTCATCTCAGCGGTTCCAAAGAATTTTTCATCCAAAAAGCCATTGGATGGGCGTTGCGGGAATACAGCAAAACCGACGCGGATTGGGTCAGGCGCTTTGTTTCAAAAAACAAACTGGCCCCGCTGAGCAAACGAGAAGCACTGAAAAGAATTGGTAATTCAATGCAATAAAAAACCCTCACCGTATAACAGGGAGGGTTCTATAATCTATAAAAAGAGGTTTACATTTTTTTTGCATCTTCGAGGAACTTAGCCAGGCCGATATCCGTTAAAGGATGCTTCAGCAAGCCTAAAATGGAATCAAGCGGACATGTGCAGATATCTGCTCCCTGTTCTGCGGCTTTAATGATGTGCAGGGCATTTCTGATAGAAGCAGCCAGTATTTCTGTCTTGTACTGCTGTACATCAAAAATATGGCGGATCTGACCAATCAGTTCCATACCGTCCCAGCCACTGTCGTCGATTCTTCCTACAAATGGTGAAACATAGGATGCACCTGCTTTGGCAGCCAGAATAGCCTGACCGGCAGAAAATATAAGGGTACAGTTGGTACGAATACCATTGTCTGTGAACCATTTAATGGCTTTGATACCGTCTTTGATCATGGGCACTTTCACCACAATGTTCGGGTGAATGGCTGCCAGTTTTTTTCCTTCTTCCACCATGGAAGCAAAATCGGTGGAGAGCACTTCCGCACTCACATCACCGTCTACCATTTCGCAAATGGTTTTGTAGTGTTGCGCAATGGCTGCTTCGCCCTTAATACCTTCTTTGGCCATTAAAGACGGATTGGTGGTTACACCATCCAGAATTCCTAAGTCGTTTGCTTCTTTAATCTGAGCGAGGTTGCCCGTGTCGATAAAAAATTTCATACAGGTATCTGAATTAAAAGAAAAAAAAGTGGCAGGCTACTCGCATCGCACCGCTCAACCGCCTATCCTTGCTGCATTCCTGCCCTGGGGAGGTTCAGCAGGAGCTGGCCGTACGAGACCTGCCGCCGCAAAAGTAAGGATTGAATGCTTACCTTCGCAAAAAATATTTTTATGGGCGTAGCAGATCAATTGGCACAACTCAAAGCAGAAAAGGCCGCAGCTAATTTAAAGGCAGGTCAGGATTTTCTGGCAGTCAATAAAAACAGACCGGGCGTAACCGAATTGCCCAGTGGTTTACAGTATGAAATATTAACAGCCGGTGCGGGTGAAAAACCCTCCGCACACAATGAAGTTACCTGTCATTACCACGGTACACTGATCGATGGAACCATTTTCGACAGTTCCGTGCAAAGAGGCAGACCGGCGTCCTTTCCGCTGAACATGGTGATCAAGGGGTGGACCGAAGGGTTGCAACTGATGCCTACAGGCAGCAAATGGCGCTTCTTTATTCCGCCGCATCTGGGATATGGAGAAAGACAGGTAAGTGCTCAGATTGGACCAAACAGCACCCTGATTTTTGATGTGGAATTAATCAGTTTTATATAAGTTCACTCAGTTCAAGCCAGCGAAGTTCTTTCACTTCCAGCTCACTGGTAATTACCTGAAGGCGGTCACTTATTTTCTGAATAGCTTCGAACGATAGTGTTCCTGAGCTGAGTTCAACAGTAAGTGACTGCTTTTCTTTTTCCAACTCGGGTATCTCTTTTTCGAGCAATTCAAATTCTCTTTTCTCTTTAAAGGAAAGACCCTTTTTCCCCGTTGTTTTATTTCCAGCCTGTGGTTCCTGCTGAATGAGGTCTCCCGTAGAAGCTCCCTGCTTTTTCCCTGCTTCCAAAACATCCCATTTATTGGCAGCCTTTTCGTTGTCTTTCTGCCAGATCCGGTATTGGGTATAGTTTCCCGGAAAGTCGCGGACCTCTCCGTTTCCTTCAAAAACGAACAGGTGATCTACCAGGCGATCCATAAAATAACGATCGTGCGATACAATCAGAATACAGCCAGGATAATCGTTTAAAAAATTTTCCAATACTGCCAGTGTAGGCAGATCAAGGTCATTTGTAGGCTCATCGAGAATCAGGAAATTGGGGTTTGTGAACAAAACTGTGAGCAATTGAAGGCGTTTCTTTTCTCCCCCGCTCAGTGCAGACAAGTAGGTGTACTGCTTATCGGGTGTAAACAGAAACAATTCCAGAAACTGGGCTGCGCTTAAACTTCCACCTCCGGCCAGCGGAAAACTTTCTGCAAATGTTTTTACGTACTCAATCACCCGCATATCCTCTTTGATCACGAGTCCCTGCTGAGAAAAATTCCCGAAAACAACCGTATCTCCGATATTGATCTTCCCGCTGTCGGCAGGTTCAATCTGTTGTAACATGTTCAGAAATGTAGACTTCCCTACCCCATTCTTTCCCACAACGCCTACCCGCTCCCCTTTGCTGAAAGTATAGTCGAATCCCTTGAGAATAGGCAATGCGCCATAGGACTTGTAAACTTTTTTCATTTCAACCACTTTCCCCCCCAGACGACTCATTTTTACTTCCAGCTGCAATTGGGTATCCTCAATTTTCTGTTTGGCCCTGGCCTCTACTTCATAAAAATGATCCTGCCGGCTCTTGCTCTTGGTTGTACGGGCCTTGGGCTGTTTACGCATCCATTCCAGCTCTTTTCTGTAGGTATTCTTGGCCTTATCGATGCTGGCCTGCTCACTTTCCAGGCGTGCAGCCTTCTGCTCCATATACAGCTCATAATCGCCCTTATAGGTATACAGTTTCTCTCTCTCGAGTTCCCAGATTTCCTCACAAACCGCATCCAGAAAATAGCGGTCGTGACTAACCAGCAGCAGGGTTACTTTCTCCTGGTTGAGGTAATTCTCCAGCCATTCGATCATTTCCACATCCAGGTGGTTGGTAGGTTCATCCATCATCAGCAGCGTATGCTGGTGCGCAAACCCGATATTGATCAACGTTTTGGCAAGTGCTACGCGCTTGCGTTGCCCCCCGCTGAGTTCCCCCACCGGATTGGTCAGGTGATGAATATTCAGTTTATCCAGGATCTGGTGTACTTTGGTTTCAAAATCCCAGGCATTCAGGTTATCCATGGCTTCAATACCTTCGGTAATACCGATTGGATCCTCTTCTTCAATAGCTACTTCATATTTTTTGATAGCGTTGATGATGGGATGGTTGAGTTCAAAAATATTTTCCAGAACCGACCTGTCTTCCTGAAACAATGGATCCTGCTCAAAAAGCGCCACAGTTACATCCTTATTGATCCAGCATTTCCCCGAATCGGGCGTTTCTTTACCGCTGAGTATCCTTAAAAGCGTAGACTTCCCGATGCCGTTTCGGGCAATCAGGGCAATTTTATCGCCTTCGTTGATATGAAATGAAATATTACTGAAAAGCGGGTTGATTCCATAGCTTTTGGTTAACCCTTCTACCGAAACATAGTGCATGCTGCAAAACTAAGTATCTTAGTGCGCTTATAGCACATCCACCAATCTTGTTTAGAAAAGAAATGATCAAAAATCCCTTCAGGAATCTTAATATCAGGAAGAAACTCTTTTTTTCGCATTTCCTCATACTGCTGATAACGGTTATTATCATATATATCAGCATCAGCGTCAATGATAAAAGGAGAGAAATCAGCAGAATCCTGGCAAGAATAGATGATATCCGCATCAAAGTACAGTTACAAAATCAGGCCCGACAGGACTTTCTGCTGAATGAACGGTTCAACGAACAATTCTTCAAAACAGGATCCAGCGCCTCCATCGATTTGCACAATTCCCTGCTGAAACAGATCGATGAAAACATTTTAGCCATCCACCGGCAGGAACTCAGCAAAAAGCCCATTATCGCAGAGCAGGTGCTCACCATCACGCACCATGTTCACCGGCAGGACGAGTTGTTTCATAAAATGACCGACTCGGTAAAACAGCTGGGATTTGGCACAGTAGGACTTAGCGGTAGCCTGCAGCAGTACACGGATGAGCTGAGAAACAGCCGGTTGATCAGTCCGGACATACTGGATTCACTTAAACAAAAGGAGATCCGTTATCTGCTGTACAAAGACAATAAAGCTGTATTGGAGTTCGATACCATTGCTACCCATGCCATGCGGCAGTACATCAACAGTCCGAGTACCCTACTGATTTTGGGTGAGTACCGCAAAAACTTTAACCGGATTGTAGCATTGGAAAAAAGCATCGGATACAACAAAGAGAACGGAATCCGGAACGAACTGGCCGAACAAAGCATCCGCACAGACGACCAGATCCGGGCAACCATCGATGCGATCCGCAACACATACGAGCTAGACCTGAAAAAGCTGGAATGGATTTTCATTGTATTGATTGTGATCACTTTTATTTCCGGTATTTTAATCAGTTATCTGCTGGCAGTGGAAATTACCCAGCCAATCATCCGGCTGAACAATGCCATCCGGGAAGTGGTGGCAACCAAGTTCAAAGACGATATCAATCCGGCGATCATCGACCCGCACAGAAAAGATGAAATTGGCCAACTGACCAATAATTTTAACCTGGCTGCCAGAAAAATCAGAAGAAGCATCCGGATCATTCAGGACAAGACCAATACGCTGGAGGCAAAAAACCTTCAGTTAATCAAGAACGAGGAAAATCTGAAAAAAGTTAATGCACAAAAAGATAAATTTCTTTCCATCATATCGCACGATATGCGGGCGCCACTTTCCAGCATTATTGGATTCCTGGATTATTACAAAGACAATTTCAGCAGTTTTACCGAAGCCGAGATCGATTTTGTTTCGTCTAATCTGAACACGCATGTAAAGAAAGTAGTGGACATGCTCGACGGATTGCTGCTCTGGTCCCGCTCGCAGACCGGAGAAATTGTAACCAACCTGGAACCCCTTGATCTTGCGACAGTCATCAATGATACGGTTGAGATATTGAATCAGAGTGCGCTGAACAAAAAAATCACCATCAGCACCCGATTGCATCAGCAGCTGATCTGGGCAGATAAAAACATGACCGCATTCATTATCCGTAATATCCTCTCGAATGCAATTAAGTTCACTCCGGAAGGAGGTTCCATACAGATATATACTATGCGAAACAACAGCTATGCCATTGTAACCATTAAAGACAATGGCGTGGGTATTGCCCCTGAAAATCTGGCCAAACTCTTTCAGGATAATGTGAGCCATTCTACTTTCGGAACAGGCAATGAAAAAGGAATTGGTCTGGGACTGGTACTTTGCAAAGACTTTATGGATAAGCAAAATGGTGGAATTGAAGTGGAAAGCATTCAGGGCCAGGGAACTACGGTGAACATTCTTTTTCCTCTGGTTGGCACCGAATAAACCAAATTATGCAACCTGCCCCACATCGATATTTCATCATCAACAAACCCGTAAACATGGTGTCTCAGTTTGTGAGTACACACCAGGTGGGCTTATTGGGAAACCTGGATTTTGATTTCCCGGAAGGCACACATGCCGTGGGAAGGCTCGACAGCGACTCAGAGGGATTACTGATTTTGACCACCAACAAAAAAGTAACCAGGCTGCTGTTTCAGGGAGATCAGCCACACAAACGGACCTACCTGGTACTGGTGAATAACCAGGTAACCTCTTACAACCTGGAACGCCTGAGGGCCGGAGTTGAATTTAAAATACAGGGGGGCATCAGCTACAAAACAGCCCCTTGCGAAGTAAATATCGTAACCAACCCGGAGATTCACTTTGAATCGCCTTTTCCACTGTCTCCGAGGGTAACCTATACCTGGCTTCGGATTAGCCTTACAGAAGGCAAATTCCACCAGGTACGTAAAATGATAGCCGCAATCAATCACAGGGTAAAACGGCTGGTTCGGGTAAGCATTGAAGACCTTCAGCTGGGTGATCTTCCACCCGGCGGTGTAAGGGAGCTGGAAGAAGCAGCATTCTTCCGGCTGCTGAAGATCACTGACTACTGACCCCCGGACCCAACAATTTCCTAACTTAGCGGTTTATATAAGCAATGAAACAATTCACCATACCCAATATATATCGCAGCCGGCTGATCAGTGGCGTGAAGGAAAAGCGGAAAGCTGCCGATAAACTCAAAAAAGACTTTACTCCTACCCTGTTGAACCTGGGTCCCCTGCAGATTTATCTGGCCCGCCATTTTGGTTTTTGCTATGGGGTGGAGAACGCAATTGAAATTGCCTTCAACACCATCAGCAACAACCCGGATAAAAACATTTATTTGCTCAGCGAAATGATCCACAATCCGCGGGTTAATGCAGATCTCCAGGAAAGAGGAGTACGTTTTTTGCAAGATACTTACGGCAAACAGATCATTCCATTTGAAACCCTTACTGCAGATGATGTGGTGATCATCCCTGCTTTTGGAACCACATTGGAAATTGAGGAACTGCTTCGCTCCAAAGGAATAGCTGTTGAAAAATACAATACAACCTGCCCCTTTGTAGAAAAAGTATGGAACAGAAGTGAACAGATTGCACAAAAGGGATACAGCATTGTGGTACATGGGAAACCCAAACACGAGGAAACCAGGGCCACTTTTTCGCATGCCTCTGCCAATACCCCTACTGTTGTGGTAAATGATATGGCAGAAACCATTGAACTGGCCAAATACATGACAGGCCAAAAGCCTGCAGCAAACTTTTACACCGAATTTAAGGGAAGGTATTCCGAAGGATTTGATATCAGCAAAGACCTACAGCGAATTGGTGTGGTGAATCAAACCACACAGCTGGCCACCGACACACAGGCAATTTCGGATTACCTGAAAGAAGTGATCCGGAATCATTACCAGCTCAATGAAAGCAATATTGGGGAGCGTTTTGCAGATACCAGAGATACCCTTTGCTATGCAACCAACGACAACCAGACTGCGGTTACAGGAATGCTGAACACGCCTGCCGATATAGCCATCGTTATTGGCGGACACAATAGCAGCAACAGTTCGCACCTGGTGGAACTCTGTGAAGCAAAACGAACAACTTACTTCATAGACCATCCCGACAAACTAATCAGCAAGGACCATATTCTTCATTGTAACTGGAAAACCAAAGAGCTCAGTGAGATCACCAACTACCTGCCTGCCGGCAGTCCTGTAAAAATACTGATCACCAGTGGCGCAAGCTGCCCGGATGCCATTGTTGAACAGGTTATCCGCAAACTCGCATCCTTCTACAATGCAGAGGATCGTGTAGACGCTTTTATTGAAACCCTATAAACAAACGGGCCGGTAAAACCCTGGTTCCACCGGCCCGTTCTATTCGCAAAGCTTTATTTATTCAGCCTTATTTTTCAGCATTCCCAAAAGCCGGTAAGTATTCTTGGTTACAAAGCGGGCCTGGTTCAGGTCCAGTGACCCACTGTCGGTCAGGGCAACCATTCCATTCTGACGGGTGCCTGTTTTTACAGAAACCATTTCAAAATTATGCGGATCCTTAACAACAAAAGCATATTCTTTTCCTTCATATCGCACAACCGCTTCTTCGGGAACTACTTTGGTTGGTTTGGCGGCCAGCTGAAAACTGCCTGTCAAAAACATACCAGGCAACAACTCATGATTGGCATTTTCAAAATGGCAGTGTACCAGGCCTGATCTGGTTTCATCAATGTTCTTGGTAGCAAGCAATACTTCTACCTCGTATTTCTTTGCCGGATTGTTGGCCAGTGTTACATAGGCTTTCATGCCTTTTTCTATCAAAGGCATGTCTTTTTCAAAAACAGTAAGCGCTGCATGAATATCATCCGGGTTCACCAGTTCGAACAATACATCGGAAGGATTTACATACTTGCCAATGTTCACATTCACTTTACTTACAAAACCGGTAATCGGTGCACGCAATTCTACTGAACGGGAAATTTTAGAAACAGTCAGGTGTTCGGGTTCAATGCCAATGATACGGAGTTTTTCTTCCAGACTCTTGATCATTACCTGAACCATTTTGTATTCACTTAAAGCCTGCTGATAACTTTTCTTGCTGGTGGCTTCATTTTCGCTCAGCTCCTTCTGGCGTTGCATATCTGCTGCCAGGTATTCCATCTTGGCCTTGTCTACCAGGTAATCCTGTTGCAGCTGCACAAAACTTTGGTCTTCAATCAGCGCAATTACTTCACCTTTCTTAACACTCATACCAGGAAGAAGCTGTGTTTTCTTCAGGTATCCTCCCAAAGGAAAGCTTACAGATATCATGCTCTGTGGCGGCACATCCACCTTACCATTTACTGTAATGGTTTCGTGCAGTGTTTGTTCACTTGCAGCCGCAAGCTGCAGATCAGCCTGCTTTAGTTGCAGGTCGGTAAGGGTAAGGGTGGTGAGTTCCTTTACCGGAGCTTTTTCTTCCGGTTCAGCTTTTTTTCCCGAGCAACTGATCAGGACAAACAACAGAAAAATATAGGGAATCGTTCTCATGACTGGTATAATTAGTTGTTGAATAAATAGTTTAATTCGGATTCTGCAATGTTCAGCTGGCGCAGCGATTCAATGTACTGGCTCCGGATGGCGATGGCCTGGTTCAGCAACATCCCCCACTCGATATAATTGATCTGTCCGTTTTTGTAATTCAGGTTGGCTGTACGGATGATCACTTCGGCCTGTTGCCGCGCACTTTTCTCGTAGTATAAAACAGCTTTCCCGAATTTTTCATAGTCCTGCCAGGCTTTGTCCAGTCTGGTCTGAAGCTGCACGACTGCCGCTTGTGTGCTGGCTGCTGCAACCGCTTCATTGGCTCTTGCCGCATTCACTTTCTGCTTTTGTGCCTTCGTAAATACAGGAACTGCCATACCCAGTGTAACCGAAGAAAACCGGTCGCCAAACCGAAACTGCTTCTCCGTTCTGTCGCCCAACATCTGCCAGCCATTCAGCGACTGATTTACATAACCCAACTGCCAGTCGGGTTTCATCCTTGCTTTGGCCAGATCGGTTTCGGCCGCAGCCTGTTCCTGCTGCTTTTGATACCAGGTAATGGTCGGGTTGGTTTTCCAGCGGGCAGAATCGAACAGTTTCAGTTCCGAACTCAAAGGATCCTGCGCCACAATACGCGCATCCGCCTGAAGCAACAATCCCAGTTGCAACTGAACTGCATGAAAATCGGCTTCCTGCATACTGATCTGCAACTTATTTTGCATCACCATATTATCGATGGAAGTTTTCTCCAGCAGATTCGCTTCCCCTTTTTCCAATCGCAGGGTGGCTATGCGCTGATAGCCTGCAAAAATAGAATCTACCTGATTCAGCAGTAAAAGATTGGATTGGTAATACTGGAGTTGAACATAGAGTTGTCTTGCCAGTCTTTTAACATCCATCACCTGAACAGCAGTATTGACCTTGGCTGTTTCCAGAAATGCCTCAAACAGATTTTTCTGTTTCTGGTACAACATGCCCGAGCTAAAAGGCTGCAGGATACTGATCTTGGCATCGAAGCCTGCTGCTGAATTGTAATTTCCGATTTCTGAACCAAACTGTGTTTTGGGAATATCCCTGGCAGTAGCAGGGAGTATGCCATAATACTTCTCCTGCAAGCGGCTCACCTGTAAACCGGGCGCTTTTTCTACAGCCAGCTGTAATACTTCTTCCAGGTGCATTTTACGTACCGGAGTCTCGGATAAACCAGGTGTTTGTGCAGTTAAACTGCCGCACAAAACCATCACGCCGATGGTAATTAATGCCTTCATATGTTGGTGTTTGCTTTTTTGGCTTCTGCGATCAAATAGCATATATAAACAAGGCAATACCGCCAGGGTAAGCACCGTAGCTGTTAACAGCCCTCCAATCACTACGGTTGCCAGTGGTCTTTGCACTTCGGCGCCTGCGCCATTGCTCAGTGCCATAGGAAGGAAGCCTAGGGATGCCACCGAAGCCGTCATCAGGATCGGACGCAACCTTGCTTCTGTTGCCTTTACTACAATGTCTTTTACAGGAGACTCATCGGTGGTCCTTAACCTTACAATTTCGGTAATCAATACAATACCATTCAATACGGCCACACCAAACAAGGCAATAAACCCTACACCGGCAGAAATACTGAACGGCATATCTCTTAACCACAAGCTAAATACGCCACCCGTTGCCGACAATGGAATGGCAGAGAAAATGAGTAATCCATATTTAATTTTATTGAAAGCAAAATAGAGCAGCACAAAAATCAACAACAGGGCAACCGGCAAAGCAATAGCCAAACGGTTGGTTGCATTTTGCAAATTTTCATATTGACCACCGTACGTAATGGAATAACCTGCCGGCAATTGAATATGTGATTTCACTTTCTGCTGTAACTCTTCTACAATAGACTGCACATCTCGTCCGCGCACATTGAACCCTACCATGATTCTTCTTCTTGCTTCTTCTCGCTGAATCTGATAAGGACCTTCTTTCATTTCAACGGTTGCCAGTTCGTACAGGGGAACCTGCAATCCATCTGCAACGCCAATCATCAGGTTATTGAGATTGGAGATATCGCCCTTCTGTTCATTGCTTAACCGCACAACCAGGTCGTAGCGCTTATCGCCTTCAAACACTTCCCCAGCCTTACTGCCGGCATAAGCCGCCTGCACAATGCGGTTGATTTCCATTACAGAAGCGCCGTAACGGGCAATGGCATCTCTTTTATAGGTAATCACCATCTGTGGTACACCTGTAACCGTTTCCACATACAGATCCTTGGCGCCTTCTACCTGGTTAATCAGCAATCCCATTCTTTCAGCCATAGCAGCCAGTGAATCCAGGTCGTCACCAAATATTTTACAAACCACATCCTGTCTTGCCCCTGTCATGAGTTCATTGAAGCGCATTTGCACCGGAAACTGGAAACCGGTAGTTACCCCGGGAACCTGCTGCAGGGCATTGCTCATGCGTTCTGCCAGCTGGTCGAATGTTTTGGCACTGGTCCATTCTTTTTTGTCTTTGAGGATCACCATCATATCCGCAGCTTCCAATGGCATTGGATCGGTAGGAATTTCTCCTGAACCAATTTTAGTAACCACTTTTTTTACCTCAGGAAATGAATCCAGCAGGACCCTGGCAGTTTTCTGAACCGCATCCACCGTGTTAGACAGTGAGGATCCGGTAAGCAACCTGGTTTCCACGGCAAAATCACCCTCTTCCAGTTTGGGAATAAACTCTCCGCCCAACGTGGTCATGATGTAAAATGCCACGGCAAAAAGTGCCACACTCACCGATACTATTGTTTTAGGAAAGTTCAGCACCTTACGTAATAAAGGGGTGTACCAGTTGGTAACCTTCTCCATCATCCTGTCGGATAAACTTGGCTTTACGCCCAGCTTCTTGCTCAGGAACAGCGAACTCATCATCGGAATATAGGTCAACGACAACAGAAAAGCACCCAGGATTGCAAAGGAAACCGTTTCTGCCATCGGGCGGAACATTTTACCTTCAATGCCTTCCAGTGTGAGTACGGGCAGGTACACCACCAGGATGATGATCTGCCCGAAGGCAGCTGCATTCATCATTTTTTTGGAACTGCCCGCCACTTCTTCATCCATCTCATGCTGACTCAATACTGCATTACCTACCCCTCTGTGCCGGATACCAAAATGCAGTTTGTGCAGAACAGCTTCTACAATAATAACCCCGCCATCAACCAGCAAACCAAAGTCGAGTGCACCCAGGCTCATGAGGTTACCACTGGTTCCTGCCAGGTTCATCATGATCATGGCAAACAGCAGCGACAAAGGAATTACAGAAGCTACAATAAAGCCAGCGCGGAGATTTCCCAGGAAAATAACCAGTACAAATACCACAATCAGGGCACCTTCTATCAGGTTGGTCTTTACCGTTCCAATGGCATTGTCTACCATTTTAGTCCGGTCCAGGAAGGGTTCGATTATCACACCTTCCGGTAAGGATGCTTCGATGGTTTTGATTTTTTCTTTGATATTATGAATGACCTCGTTGCTGTTGCCCCCCTTCAGCATCATTACTACAGCGCCGGGTACTTCTCCATCCGCACCGTACACGGTAGCACCATACCGGATGGCCTGGCCGTAACGCACAACAGCAATATTCTTGATCAGAACCGGAATGGATCCATTCACTCTTTTCACTACAATATTCTCCATATCGGCAAGGTTCTTAACCAAACCTTCCGTACGAATGAACAGTACATTGGGTCCTTTTTCAATGTAGGCCCCCCCCGCATTCTGGTTATTGTCCTGCAAAGCAGCAAATACGTCGGATATGGTGAGCCCGAAGCTTTTCAGCTGATCTGTTTTCACCGCTACTTCATATTGCTTCAACGATCCGCCAAAACTGCTCACGTCCGCCACCCCTCTGGTACCAAGGAGTTGCCGGCGAACAATCCAGTCCTGTATGGACCGGAGTTCCATTAAACTGTATTTACCTTCGTAGCCCGGCTTGGCTTTAACCACGTATTGAAAAATCTCTCCAAGCCCGGTTGTAACAGGGCCCATTTCTGGTGTACCCATACCGGCAGGAATCTGCGACTGAACAGTAATCAGGCGCTCACTGATTTGCTGACGCGCCCAATAAACATCGGTGGCATCATCAAATACCACCGTAACAATACTCAACCCAAAGCGGGAAAAACTTCTTTGTTCTTTGATACCCGGAACATTGCGGGTAGCCTGTTCTACAGGCACAGTAATAAAGCGTTCTACATCCGGCGCTCCCAAACCGGGAGAAACCGTGATCACCATTACCTGGTTATTGGTGATATCCGGAACCGCATCAATTGGCAGCTTCAGTAGGGAAATGATCCCATAAATGATCAAGGATCAAGCCTAATTCTTGGGGGTAAAGAAAAAAAAGAGTTGATTTGCGGTTACTAAATCTGTATCCGTTTTGCAAGACACTTACCAAACCCTCGTCCAATTTCTATTACCTGAAGGCCTTCTTGATTATTTTGAATTA
>JAEUVE010000003.1 GCA_016786865.1 Sediminibacterium sp.
CCAAGGGTATACCGAGAAAAACAAAACCAGTCTAATGGGCTTCTTTTCGCTTCGGCTTCGCCTACGCTACAATCAGCCCATTAGCATTAAAAGAAAAAATATTATACATTTAATGCGTACTCAAAATGGGGAGCCTTCACACACATGAGATAGTTCGCCCGCAGGAGTATCCTCGAAAAGCCAGTAAAATTGAGTACCGTCAGTGAACGTCAGTTGGGCTTCATATTTACTGGCTTTGGTAACAGCAGATTTTAAATTAACTTTGCCCGTAGGTCTCGAGCCGTGCAAAATGGTTTCTAAAATGCACCAATAATATTTCTGTAAAGCGACCGATATAATAACACTTTATTTCCTAGCTGAGCTCCCCCATAAAAGCCCACCAGCTAATGGTGAAACTTTCATTGGCAGTTCCCGGAGCTGATTAACGCTTTGTCTACCCTTTGTTCATTCACATCCAATTTTCCACCCTTATTTCGACCCATTAAATTTCCCCCACAGTGATGCAAATCCGACAACTGCACTCTACTTATCCTGAAAACTGAAAAGGCATCACTTTCAACCTATCTCCTCTGACAATCCCTGACAATTAATTTTATCAAAACCCACGCTTTTGCACACAGCCACCTAGTTAAATTATTAGCACACTTGTTCCTGGCAACATCGGCCAATGCACAAATCACGCCCCAATACTTGCAGCAATATAACCTAATAATACGCAAAACCGTGCTGCAAACCACTGCTAATCAGTAGCTTATTTCTCTGGGATTTCTGTGATACCCTATCCAACGCTACCAGGCCACCCCAAACTCAAAAAGGTGTTTTTCCCAGCATTTAGCGGATTTGCCTTATTCCCCCATGCCTCCTTCACCACCTACATTAGCCCCATGAAGAAGACCCCCAACCCCGATCCTCGAAGTTCCCCGCGAGCTCTACTCTTGGCTACTGGAAACACTTGTCCAGATCCGCCTCAAAGGCCCCCCCTTACCGTGGATAACGCCCCAACTAATTGCATCGAGATCGGTAATGGGGTCAGATTGTTGGAGAAAAAAGAAAGCAGTTCTTGATAGTATAAGGTGTCGTCAATACCTTGTGGGAGTGACAATTGAAATGATTGATTGGTAGCGAGTTTCAAGGCAAACATTACTCAATCTCTGAATAATATAGCAAGCTTTTTATTAAAACATAAAAACAAATAAAATGACTGGTTCCAATGAAAAGGATTTCCAATCCGCACAAAAAGCGCTACGATGGTTCATTAGTGAATTAGGCGAATTGGAATGGAAGGCGCGTAGAAAAAAAGTTGTCGACTATTTCCGGTCTTTAAAGGCAAAACAGGAAGGCGATGAGATCAATAGATTAGAGAATATTGGAATCTTTGATCCCATTGCAGTTTATACTGATTGGCTTTCTTGGTATATGTACCTGATAGAATGCCAGACAGAGCGACTGGGTTGTGATGACCCTAACCAATCAGCAAGAATCTACTATTTTTTTGTACTCATCGGCGGCTCAATTGAAACATTAAAAAAAATAAGTGGGATTGAAAAACGAATGCACTCGTTATTACATGAAAATAAGAACCAGGCTGATTCTGCATTCTATGAGTTTTCGATAGCCTTACTTTATCACCAAAATGGTTGGAAAGTTAGATTTGTTGACGAAACACCACTATCAAAAACACCAGACCTAGAAGTGCAAAAGGGAATCAAAAAATATTGGGTAGAATGTAAACGTCTGTCGAAGATAAACCAGTATGCAGAGGATGAAAGACAGGCTTGGATGAAAAGGTCTCTGCATCTTTTCAAAGCTATGCAATTATTTAATAACAATTGTTTTGCAGAGATCATCTTTAAGAAACCAGTCGAGGAAACAGTAGAAATCGTGTTGGGTTCTGCTTTTGCGGCTTACAATAACCTTGAAATGTTTAACGAAGGAAAGTGGTTATCGAATGAACAGTTAGATTTCAGAGTGCGTGAACTAGACTTGGACCAAATCAATGCGACTTTATTTAGAAATTCTACACGGCCCACAGCGCCATTAATGTTAAAATATATTTTGGGAGATTTTGATCTTGAAGGCAACTACGCGTTTGTTATAAAACCTACTGAAATTGAAATTGCACATCCGGATGACGAACTGGCTGTATTAAATGAATTTTACGCATCAGTGGCTGAAGTAAACGTCGCGAAATGGGAATGCATCGCTCCTGAATCAGTAGATGGGAAAGCAAAGTATTTTAAAAAAATAATGTCAAAAGCCCTTGAACAGATTCCAGAAGAAGGCGAAGGAATTATTCATATTGGATATGAAACCGTTACTGGGCCAGCTGTTGAAGTCGAACGATATAAAAAAAATCATTCTGATATTCAGTCATTTAATTTCGCCAATAAGAATATTTCTGCAGTTTATTTAAACGCGTTCCAAATGAGGCCCGATATTAAAAAATACGATTGCGCCGAGACAGTATCATATTATCTCCGTGAACCGGTACTTGAAAAGGCTTTGCTTTTTAACTCACTCATAGATATTTCCACCGATGGTACGCACTGGGATAAATAAAATGAAAAATCTTAGGGCTACTATAAAATTGATGCGATGGGTCTGTTAATTTCTAATTGTGAGGCTTCGATCAAAAGATCCTTTTGCGGCTGCAACTCAATAGCTCCTTTTTCAATCAATTCTGCAACATAATTTTTTTGTCGTTCCATCGTAAGTCGGTACATCATTCCTCTTGCTCCAAAAAACAGGCAATTCAACGCACCTAATGCTTGGCCGAATTTCAGAGCTTCGCGCAATCTTGTATTGGTAAACTTAGAGCTGGTTTGTTCTGTTTGATTAAAAAACAATTGATGAATGATACCTGAAGTACACCAGTCACCTGCTCCCGCAGCGTCAGCAATATCTTTGAAGAAGAACGATCTCTCCTCTTTCCAAACAGGTGAAGACTTAGTTCGAAAAACCAACCCTGCTTCACCCCTTGTTTCAATTTCTACCTGGACCCTAGGCTTTTTAAATTTACGTCTGTAATCGGGTAAACGCTCTTGAGAAAATTTTAAGATGTCTGCGTATTCCAGTGCTTGCGAAAAAAGCCTTTCTTCCTTCATATTTGATGGCTCGAAGAAAACAAATCCTCCATCCTGCTTAACTTTTTTCGCTAGATCAATGGATGCGCGGTTAAGACGATCAAAATAATACAGTCTAGCTTTGGGGAGTGATGGTTCCAGATCTTTTATGGTGGCCGCGAGCACTGCTTTATAGCTTGGAAGATAAGAACCGTTCGTGGGATCACGAAACTCAAATCTGTGACGCGATATACCATTCTTATCCTTAAGAATTCGATGAATTATGATAGGTGTACTTCCATCAGATTCTGTTGAAACGAATTCGTGACGTACGTTCCACCTGATAAAATCATCAAGCAGTATCCTGCCTGCTATGTTATCGGATAATCGCGCAACTGGATATACATTCCAACCTAGGTAGGATAAAATAGTAAGAACATTTCCGCATGATCCGCCTGCAAAATATTGAGGCTGCATATCAGGCTTACCGTTTAAGACAGCATCGAGCGCAATTAGCCCGGTACCAAGTATGGTATTACCTGCTGATTGGTTGACGATAGAAACTTGGTTATTCATAAGGCTCCCCGGTTATCCAAATTACAAAAAGTTCGCTTTCTTTTTTAAGGTCGGCAAAAGTAGCTTCATTTTCCAGAATATAGCCAGGTGAATCGACATTTGCCACCCCGACAATGTTTTGACGGTCAACATTGTTTATCTGGTATGCAGCCAAAAATGTACCGATAGACAGCAGTTTGCTTGAAAACGTGCTAAGTGCGGCCCTACATCCGTTCAGTTCTCTAAAAGAAACCTGGAAATTCCTGATCGCACGAACCAGCGCCTTGTAGGCCTCAAACGGATTTTGTTCAGGTACATACATAATGCTTTGAGGCTCAATACGTAATTCGTCAAGAAGTAGACCATGATAGTTAACAAGCAGTTTGTCGGCCCGTCTTGGATCCTTTGACGGAAATGGAAAAATAGGACATATTTCATTGGCATTGAGAAAATCACCTGCTTTCCTGATATGGGTATCTTTTTCTTCACCCAGGATGGGAAACCAAATTAGAGGCTCATTCCTTTCCGTTCCTGGCTTGATCTGGCCACCGAACCCCTTTAGGAATTTGGTGTCAGGATCCGTTCCATCTTCTTTCACACACGCATCAAATCTGGCATTCTCGCTTACGGTGATGATTAAGTTGATCAGTGGCGTCCCATCCGGTTTAGTGTCGATTAGGCTTAGTATTTTTCCAAGCAACGAGAAATAGATGCCCCGGGGAAGGGCGCTTATGTCGATAATGATATCGGTATATCTTTCAATACAGGAAAAATCTGTGATAATTTCCGCAGCTTCCCAATCCCCCACCCTTCTGCGCTTATTACCATCCTGTTTCCATAATTGAATGGACTTATGTATGAATTTTTCAGCAGGCACGATTTCGTTCAATTCCCGCATATTTTCGTCAACGTATGCCTTGTATTGATGCGAAACACTGGTATCCCCCTCATTAAAAGAAATAAGCATACAGTCTACCGAAGGCTGGCAGCCAATATCGGTCAATTGCGACAAGACCTGGTTCATACGGATGTCAAAACCCTTACCCAGTATAAAAAGGATATTGCTTTGTCTTTCGCTGCAGAAATGTTCAGTTAACAGCGCGATGGCTCCTTCGCCGCTGCGCAAAACATAAGGGTCCCATCTGAATGTTTGTTGTGACATAGGCTACATTATCCATTTTATAAGTTCTGCCGGTTTCATTGGCCTCCAACCGCCATAACCAAGCGGAAGATTAAATCGCATACACAGCCAGCGGTTAAGATAAAACACAGTAGTAGCTTCTGATCCCTTTACACCTTGTAAAACCGTTCGTTTTTCTAAGAGGTTAAAAGAAATGCAGATACTAAGCACTTTTGAAAGGGGGGCAAACACTTCATCATCTAACCAGAATGGTGTTTTGATCAACGTCTTGTCCTTAGGCTCCGAAATAGAAAAACCGGTTACACCCGGGGCATAAGGTATGGTTGGGCGGTTTGTTTCACGAACGGCCAACTCCTGGAATTTTTGTAGGAATTTCTTGACCAACGCAGCACTGGGTATTAGGCGGTTTAATTCATCGTAACGATTTTCAACAATCCTGCGAATGATCTTTTCCTGCATGCTCGCGTCAAGTATCAGACTTTTTTCTAAAATCTTGTTGGAGAGCATCCCTTCATATAACTCTGCACTCAATTGTAAAAACTGATCGATATTAGACGAAGCTAGTTTGACCAAACGATCAAATCCGTAATAATAAGGAATTTGCTGTTCTCTGCATACAAAATATTCGGACATTGACTTCATTTCGGACGTAACAGCATGCATAAGTTCTTGTGGCGCGAGTGGAAGTTCAAGTGTTAATTGTGGCTCGCCGATCTTTTTGTTGATCACTATTTCCGAGCTTCTGGTGATCCAGCTTTTCTCTGCTGTCGGAAGATTCACATTGGCAAGATACTCGACCCACTCATTGAATTTTGGCGAATAGGAGCTAATTTTTTTTATCCTATCAAGGCTATTAAGATAAGCATTCAGAAATTTTGCTTCGTATTCGGTTTCTTTTACATGATCTTCGAGATTATCTTCAAAACCGACAACATCTTCCGTACTCATCGATGCCCTTCTGAAGGCTATGTTTGCTACAATGGCCTTGAATTTTCCACCCTTGTTTTGCCAAATTTCTTCTAGGTTAATTTCATTGTAATCTCGTTTCATAAAAGACCTGAGATCGTCTTCATTGCTAAGTGCTTCTAAACGTTCTGCGATCCAGATATTGAAGCCGGACCGCTGCTCCATTAAAAACCCCATGAGCAACTTATGTTGCTTAACAGACAACTTATGGGTATCATCGAACATGAATACGACTTTCTCAAAACAGGGATTGCCATTTATATTAATGCAGGAAGGTTGCAACGCGTAAAATGCAAATAATTCATTGTGTCCTTCCGGTTGCAGGTCTGCTATCGGCAGAAAACTATCCATAGTTTCATCAACCCGGCTTTCAATTTTTTCAGCCCACTCGTACAGATTTTGCCCTGTACAAGGAAATGAAATGTTCTTAAAATGCCCGAGTTCATTTTTGAAATCAATTTGGATGCTTTTTAAATCTGCTGGAAAGTTCAGTTGTTTGAGTTGAAGCAATCCGCGTAATGTACTAGAAACTATTCTTGCGTTGAGTAATGCAAAAAACAATCGCTTCTGTTGTTGCTCATTAACGGAAAGATCCTCGAGACTCTCATAATTTCTATTGCAGTTAAGACAAACACCGAGCAACTTTATTTTCTCATTATCAATTACGTCTAGGTTTTTAAGGTACTCACGAAGATCTTTTAAGTGTGCAGCAGATTTACTATTGAATAAGGTAACCAATGTGGCAGGCTCAAAAATTCGTAACAATGAGCTTTTTCCAGCCCCGGGAGAACTGCGTATAAGAAGCAGGTTGTTCCAAAGCGATTCAAGTGCCTGCTTTTCAACCAGCGCATCAAGTACAGATGGACTATATATCCGCAGAAAGCTGGCATCCGAATCGATACGTTCAGATGATCTTAACTTGAATGGGTTTCGTAATCTGATGCTCATAGTTAGTTAGTGCCTAGTTACACGAGGGAATAATCCAGTAAATTTTTTCCCGTCCGGTAGCCATAAAAGCGGTAAAGAATTATTTGGTGTATTATGATAAAGTATTAAAGGAAGGGCGCATTGATCAAAGCCTAAATAAGGCTTATCGGTCTTTCCCTTCTTGTATGCTTTATTTATGATTGCATCATCGAAATACGCAGGATTGGCAACCATTTCCATGATTTCTTTGGAAGCCAGCACCTCCTCAGCTGTTCGTTCTTCAATCACCTGGATTGCAGTAACAGAACACTGAAAAGCCTTCCCGTTTTGCACTTTCCATTTTTCCACTTCTGCCCTAATAAAATCTAGTGAATACCGTCTAGCTATGTAAAAAACAATATGCAGGTCCAATGTATCTGTATCGATCATATCACCCAGAACAACGGGATGCTTTTCACTTGTCGGCATATATAGCATCTCGAGAAACTTAAAGATCTTTCCCTTACCCTCTTCAGGTCGGCAGTAACTCAAACCACTGGCGGTAAAATCATCGATCAGAAATATCGAATTAAATTTCTCTTTCTTTTTGATGGCATCGAAAAGTTCGTCGCGCATATCTTCGATCTTATCTTCTGCTACTTGGTACGAAGGGAAAACCTGTTCATTATCTAAGTTGCTGTTCCGTCGTAATTGATCGATCTTTGATCCGTCGCTGAGCCCAAGGAAAACAGATTTTCGCTTTAATTCTTTGTAAATTGGATCAGCATGAATTTTAGTAACCTTGTAGGGAGGGATTTTCATAATTGCCGCAGCCTTGCTGGTTAATATCGGGTCTATACATTCTGCAAAGCAGATGCTAATCAAGTGCATCATCTGGTCTTGCGTAACAAATATCAGCTGGGATTTTACAAATTCATAGGCTGTCTTTCGCTCTGCGAGGGTTGTAAAACGATTTAACCAGTTGCATAAGCTTTCTGTAAAGCGATTACCCGGGGCGTATTGCTGGTATTCGTCATATTTCAAACTGCCAAGTGCCTGGATCAGAGGTCTTTCCTGCATTACCTCTTCCTGACTCCATTTCATTATTTTTACCAGCAGTTGTTCGGCAAGTTTACTGTTCATCGCATAACATATTTCATGCCTTTCGGCCCGGTTCGTAGATTGCGCAAATAAAATAAACAAGAAGCAGTGTTTCGCACACCTAGGGGGGATAGGTTCCAGCAAGTATGGGGATCACCTGAAACTTCATCGACACTAAGCGAAAATTCACTACTTAGTAATTCAAAATCGTTTCCAGGCCACTTCCCTTTATCGCCGATACAAAGGCAATGATACGACAATTTTCTTTTTTTCAGAATTTCCTGGCAATATCTAATGATATTGAGTTTTGAGACATCTGGCCGGCGAATGATATCTACCGACCTGCTGGATTCAAGAACCATGAAGCCAGTAAGCGGCACCCGCATGGTATGATGATACACACTTTCCTTTACAACTGCCCAATCATTGGAAGAAATCGATTCTATAGTCAATTGATGAGGGCGTATTTTGCATTGCACTCTTTCTGCAATCCCTTGTTTTTGTAATTCATCCATGATTGCCTGTATAACTTCGTTAGGCTGTTCATTGGTTGATGGCAGGTCATTATTATGCAAAAAACCTAGGTCTGCACCATTATAGTAGCCAATGATAATTTGTTCCCATTTTTTCCGGTCAGGAATTAACCGCTGCATATCTAGGCGTATGGATTGTCCACGGCCCGTGGCAATAGCAATAATAAATTTTTTATCCAGCAATCGGTTGATCTCTGCTATAATTTCTGGATCAGGACCGATTGCCCGGTTATCATCGGAACACAAGGTCCTATCGTAGTCAAAAATAATTGCTCCGAACGATGTTGCTGTAAGTCGCTTGCTAAATGAAGTAAGATCTTTTTCCCACTTTTTGAACTGAGATGAAGTTAATTGTTCAAGACTACCGGGTCTTATTTTACGTTGGATAGCAAGGCTTGTTTTCGTCGTAGTAGACGAATTGCCACTAAGGGTGTTGTAATAATTAAGGTTATACAACTTTCTTCCAAAACCTGGAACGCCTGGCCTTCCCGGATCGATACCTTGGCTTTTACCTGTCGCTTCTGCGAGGTAAAAGGATTGTATAAGTAGGTCAAGACATCCGGCAAAGCCTTGCAATTTGGTTTCAAGACGAAGAACAGATATGGATTTAGGCACGAAATGAAGGGTCTTTTCTGCCAATTCTTTAATGTCGGGGGTGATCAAAGCAATCAAAGAAGAATCTTCAGCTCGCTTTGCGAACCAATGGTGGCGCCCATGGCCAAAATTGCGGAAATCGGCAAGCAATGTAGCACCCAGAGCGGCTTCTGTAAATTTAGATTCTATATCCACAGCGACAGGCTGCGCCGCAGGACCATATAAAACAGTATGTGTACAGTGCCGGGGGGTGATTTTTTTTAGATAATTTTCTATATTCTTTTTAACAAGCTGTGGCGTAGCCGGTATGGTCAAATTTTCGCCGCCTTGATATACCCTGATCAGCAATGCGAAAAATGCGACCAAACTATTACTGGCTAAAAATCCATCTTTCCCGCTGGGTAAAATGCATTCAAAAATGGAGGCGATACTGTATTCAACAGTCAGCTTATGCAACGGGCTGTTCTTCGTTGTACATAAACTGATGATGTGCTGTGGCTCCTGAGACAACGCTGTTTTAAATCCAAACAGTATATCCTTATTACGCCCGCTTGCACTGATGAACATTACATTGGAACTATGGAAAGAATGCTGCTTGCTATGTGCTTCCAGCGGCGTAATTGCTTGTGCCATTCTACCAAATTGCTGGTGGAGCAAAGCGGCAAGATGACACGCACTAAAGGAACCGCCTGAGCCAACGACATAAAGTGGCTTATCAAGCAGTTGGTTAATTTTTTTTTGAAATGGCGTAATATCAAGGTTATTAACGACATCCAAAGTATCCGCGATCCTTTGTAATTCACTGGTGAAAGGCTTTCCCATATCTTTTTTCCTAAAAAACTAAAATAAGTAGCAAGTTTATACTAAAATAATTAGCGCAAAGTAAATACTTTTCTTAAATGTAAGGCATCTAGCTGAACATTTTTTTTTCACAATCTGGAGCGTACATTTTAAGAGCAACTCCAGGCTTTTCGAGCTACCTTAAGGGACATAACTTCCACATCTCGAACGTATATCCAATTCGATATATGTCGTTGGAAATCAACGGCATATATTATTTATTGTTTTTTTTAGTATTTTTTTTAGCAATTCTGCCGCAGATAAGATTAGTAATCATTTATTTAGACGCGAAGACATATTATTCGTTCTATTTTGGCACGCATTCAACTGCCGGGCTGGTAGATGCTGCGGTGGAGCACGGAGTTACCACGCTCTCCCTGTGCAATATCAACTGCACCTACGATCATTGAGAATTTATGAAACTTTGCCGCGGTTCGGGTATCAAACTTGTGATGGGTGCGGACATCCGCAATGGCTATTCGCACCTGTATCTGCTGATCGCAAAAAACAACAATGATCTTTGCTGGATCAACACTTTTCTTTCAGAACACCTGATCGCGAAAAAAGATTTCCCTTTGGTTCCCGCTGCATCGCCCGATGTGTTCGTGGTCTATCCGTACGATAGCAAACAAACGGCTGAGTTGTCCGCAAATGAGCGTATCGGCATCAAACCTTACCTGATAGCTTCTATTATCAATTTAAATCCAGGCGACCAGTACGTGATTCACCAACCCATAGTGGTGCAGGATAAGGATCATTACTACCTGCATTGCCTGCTTCGCGCCATTGACAAGAACATTGTGCTCTCTCAGCTCAAACCTGAGTATTACTGCAACAGCCAAGATATATTTCTCTTGCCCTTAAAACTCCTACAAGCTTACAGGCATTACCCTGCACTAGTGACTAACACCTATAAATTATTGGACGCGTGTAACATCGAAATGGATTTCGATGCAGACAAAACAATGGGCGTGTACGGAGGCTCGAAAGAAGATGATTTTGTCTTACTGGAGAAACTGGCGCACGCGGGCCTCATCCGCCGTTACGGAAAAAAGAACAAGGCCGCGTCCGATCGCCTGGTGAAAGAATTGAAGGTGATTTACGACTTGGGGTTTACCGCCTACTTCCTTATCAACCACGATTTCGTCCGCTTCGCCAACGAACAGGGGTATTACCACGTCGGCCGAGGCAGTGGTGCAAATTCGATTGTGGCATTTTGCTTAGGTATCACCGATGTGGATCCCATCGAACTCAATTTGTATTTTGAACGCTTCTTAAATCCGGAGCGCACTTCACCACCGGATTTCGACATCGATTTTTCATGGACGGACCGTGATGAGGTAATGGCATATATATTCACACGTTATGGAAAAAAACACGTGGCCCTGCTCGATTCCTGCCCGACATTCAAAATCGATTCCATTATCCGCGAACTGGGTAAGGTATTTGGTCTGCCCGATGAAGAAATCAAATTGTTCCAGCGCGACGGCAAGCCGACCTGCGTAAAGACACGGAAGATCCAGCGCTTCGGTGAACTAATGTGCGGCTTTCCATCTACGCTATCAATCCATCCCTGTGGTGTGCTGATTTCAGAAAAACCGATACTGAATTATTGGACACTCTTTCACACACCCAAGAGCGAACGAACCAGTATGGCAGCGATTCAGATGGATATGTTTACCGCAGAAGACATCGGCTTGAATAAGTTCGATGTACTTTCCCAACGGGGCCTCGGCCACATTAAAGACTGCCAGGCGCTCATCAAACAGAACCACAGCAAACACATCGACATCCACAACACGAAAGTTTTTTTCTCTGACGAGCGCATCAAAAAACATATCCGCGAAGCCAATACCATCGGTTGCTTTTACATCGAATCACCTGCCATGCGCCAGCTCTTGAAAAAACTTCGCTGCGATGATTACTTGACATTGGTTGCCGCTTCTTCCATCATTCGTCCCGGCGTCGCGCAATCAGGCATGATGCGCACCTACATCGAACGTTTCCACAAAAGGGCAAAAGTTGAATACATTCAACCCTTATTCGAAGAACACTTAAGCGAAACATTTGGCGTGATAGTCTTCCAGGAAGACGTTATCAAAATCGCGCATTACTATGGTGGTTTATCACTCAGCAAAGCAGAGATTCTTAGGCGCGCGATGAGCGGCAAGCACAGTTCTTCCAACCGTTTTAATCTGATACGAGAAGAGTTCTTTGCTTACGCCATCGCCTTGGGCCGTGATCCTGAACAGGTGGCTGAAGTTTGGCGGAAGATGGTTTCGTTCGCAGGCTACTCCTTTAACAAAGCGCACTCTGCTTCCTTTGCTGTAGAAAGCTACATGAGCCTTTACCTCAAAAACTATTATCCGCAGGAATTTATGGTCGCGGTGATCAACAACTTTGGTGGCTTCTATTCACGTGAATTGTATTTCATGGAACTGCTGAAATGCGGTGGTGACATTCACTTGCCCTGCGTCAACAACAGCGACCAACTCACAAACATCGTGGATGGTAAAATATATGTTGGCTTCATCCACGTCAAGGGCCTGCACGACAAATTGATCGAAAGAATAACAGACGAAAGAAAGGCCAACGGCGCATATACAAGCCTTGATGATTTTATCCGCCGAACCGCTTGCGGCCTTGAACAGCTAAATACTTTAATTCGTATCGGTGCCTTGCGCTTCACAGGCAAATCAAAAAAGACTCTCTTGTGGGAAGCCAATTTTCTGCAAAAGAAAATGCAGTCCGTCGCACCGGAAGTGCAGACCATGTTCAACGAACCGCTGAAACTCAATTTTGCTTTACCTGAACTCAACGATGACGCCATCGATGATCTCTACGACCAGATGGAGATCATGGGTTTTTGCACAACCAATCCCTTCGTGCTCGCCGATGCAGACCCTGACACATTTGTTTCCGCCCGTGACCTGGGAAAACATGTGGGCAAGACAATCACCATGCTCGCATACTTCATCGCGCGCAAACACGTGATCACGAAGAACGATGATCAGAAGTTCTTTGGAATCTTTGTTGACAGCCAACTCGACTGGATCGACACCGTGCATTTCCCCGATGCCGCAAAACGGCACCCTTTGCACAGCAGCGATTTTTATAAGATCAAAGGTCGGGTGGCAGAAGACTTCGACATATTCAGCCTCAAAGTACAGTATATGGAAAAAATCGGATACCGCAATCGCTCTTATGCCAACTGACCCGAATAGAAATATAATCCACATTGACCTCGACACATTCTTTGTATCCGAGGAGCGCCGCATCAACCCCAAGCTGATCGGCAAACCTGTGCTAGTAGGTGGAAATGGAGACCGCGGTGTGGTAGCTTCCTGCAGTTACGAAGCAAGAAAATTCGGTATCCGATCCGCGATGCCGATGAAAGCCGCGCTGCGGCTCTGCTCACATGCGGTGGTTGTACGCGGCGACTACGAAGCCTACAGCAAGTATTCCAATCTCGTCACCGACGTAATCCGCAACCGCGTCCCATTGTTTGAAAAATCCTCCATCGACGGATTTTACGTTGACATGACCGGCATGGAAAAATTCTTCGGCTGCTCCCTATATTCAAAGGAACTGAAAGAAGCGATTTATAATGAAAGTGGCCTGCCGATCTCTTACGCATTGGCGGGTAACAAACTGATAGGAAAAGTGGCCACCAACGAAGTCAAACCTAACGGCCAGCTCGAAATCCCCTTCTGCAACGAACGCTCATACTTGGCACCCTTATAAGTAGACCGACTGCCTAGTGTCGGAGACAAAACCAATATCCTGCTGATCAACATGGGCATCCACAAAATTGAAACGCTGGCCCAGATACCCATCCCGCTAATGATCAACTTGCTGGGCAAACCCCGCATCGATCTGCGCCGCAAAGCAAATGGCATTGATGAATTGCCGGTTGTTCCTTTCCACGAAGCAAAAAGTATTTCAACCGAACACACATTCCAGCAGGATACGATCGACTTGAAATTTCTACATGCCGAACTCTCCCGCATGACCGAAAAGATTGCTTTCCAGTTGCGAACAGAAAACAAACTAACCGGCTCTATCACCGTCAAGATCCGCTACAGTGATTTTGATATCAGCACCATCCAGAAAACCATCGCGTACAGTAATCAGGACCATGTGATCCTGGCTACAGTAAAGGAACTGTTCAACAAACTGAACACCCGCCGCCTGCTGATCCGGCTGATCGGTGTCCGTTTCTCCAACCTCATCCCCAGCAATTACCAGATTGATTTATTCAATGATTCACAGAAAAAAATCAGGCTTTACCAACGGTTTGATAGTATAAAACGCCAGTTCGGGGAAAAATTCGTCCGAAAAGCTTCCGGATTTCAAAATGATTAGATACATTGTATTCTCCCCCCGGTCTCTTTTTGAGATTTCTTGTAGATTTTTAAAATCCTCAGTCATATTATTGGCTTATCAATTAATCGGATACTTAACAAAAACTAACTTATATGGATGGTCTTAAAGAGGTTGTAGAAAAAATTTCGTCTTATAGCATTTTCAATTATTTATTACCAGGAACCCTGTTTTGTTTCATCTTAAGGGATCTGATTGGTTATAACTTAATCCAAGACAATATATTGATAGCAGCATTTCTCTATTATTTCATTGGCCTGGTTGTAAGCAGGGTCGGATCTGTCATAATTGAGCCTTTTTTGAAAAAAGTGAAATTTGTAAAATTTGCTGGCTACAAAGAATATGTTGCAGCTACAAAAGTAGATGGGAAGATCGATTTGCTTTCAGAAGTTAACAATACATACAGATCGATCTTGTCAATGGTCACCTTATTGTGTTTATCAAAATTGTATATGAGTATTAAGTTTTGGCTAAAGATTTCACATGATACTACACAATTACTTCTTGCGATTGGGCTACTGATTCTATTTCTTTTTTCATATAGAAAACAGACAAACTATATTTCAAAAAGAGTTAAAGCAAATACATAAATGATATGGACTTTGTAATTGATTTTATTTACGTAGGCGACGGAGACGCTATAATTATCTGGGGAAGAAACCCGAATGATGCAGACTATGTATTTTTTGTCGACGGAGGGAACACCGGAAATGGAGAAAAGATAATCGAGCATTACACAAAATGGATAAAGCCAAATTTGCAACAAAAAAAGGCAATCGGATTTGTAAATAGCCACCCACATGCAGATCATATCAATGGGCTGATTGAAGTTGTAGAAAAGTTGGGACCAGAGATGACATTTGGTATCTACAACGATCCTGTTGAATGTATAACACAAGAACACAAAGACAGAATATATCAATCATTCGTAAAAAAAGAGGACCCAGACATCACACACTTGTATGAAACATTTGAACAGGTTGAAAAACTCAATAATCTTTGTTCAAAACATAATATTCGTAGATACAACGCTTATCGAGAGGACATTAATTTTTTTAATGGCGCTTTTAAATTGTTATCTCCTAGCAAGGACTACTACGTGAACATGGTTCAATATTTTACTGATGTAGATTTTTTGAAGAAAGCCGATTTCAGTAAAAAGAATATACCGGTTAACGGAGAGGAAGAAAATACAAAGCCATGCACTATCGTGGATGAACATGACGACGCTTCACCAGAAAATTTGACTAGTACGGTAATACAGTTAATCGACAGTAGTAATGAAAAGTATATTCTGACAGCCGATGCAGGAGCTGACTCTTTCGACTACATGGACAGTGAAGGGTTCGATAATACAAATATCAGGTTCGTTCAACTTCCTCATCATGGAAGCAGAAGAAATGTCACCACAAAATGGCTCACGAGATTTAGTCCATGCTATTTCATTGCTTCAGCCGAAGGAAATGTAAAGCATCCACGAAAAGCTGTTATCAACTGTATTAAGAGGAACTTACCCAATTGCAATGTTTATAGCACTCATACTTCCAAAGGAACACTGTCATGTACAACGAATAAATCAGTTTTCCCTGACAGAAAATGGGGCACAGCCTCACCGTTGTAACCAAATCAAACACCATTTTAGCTTTACAGCACACTCTCAATCATCAGCAGATCCTCATTCACAAAAGGCATCGTAGGTTCAAGTTGCTCTTTAAAATCTTTCCTGATTGTACACGCAGTCATTTGATCCGAAGGAAACTGGGTCTTCGCGATATCAGTAATCCGATCTTCGGATAAATCACCAAACATCCATTCCCATTCCAGGTCTTCGTTTAAGATGGTTGGCATCCGCATCTTGCTGTTATGCACTTTGGCCATGATATGTCCTTCCGGTGCCGCAGTAGTGACGATCTAAACCGTTTCTACTTTTTCGTGAGTGACCTGGTCCTCTCAGGGTTGGTAGACGCCATCCATAAAGAAATACGGTTGATCCTTAACCGTGATATAATGTGGGATTTTGACTGCTGTCTTTACAAACTCGCCTGGCTTCTTTTTGTTCGGTGGAAAATAATGCCGCCACTCAAAGAAGCCGGAGGAGAGAACCTAGCACCATCATTCAAGTGCCGGTTCCCGGTACATTTTCCGCGGCAGCAGCATTTCTTCGCTCATCGCATTAAGTGTAAGGTACTGCACCCATTTACCCGATGCATCCTTGAAACCGCCCCTGTATTGGGCAACTTACATCATGGTTTTCCAGTAATAGGGAATAAAGCCCCATACCATCTGCACAATCTCAAATCCTGGCGATCCGATTCCGGCTTCAAAACCGCGACAGGCCCATACTCAAAGCCGTCATGCAGGTCTCTTTCCAGGAAACCATAACCCGCCACCAGTTTCTCGATACTCTTTAACCGGATAAATTCCGCGTGCGTCACCTTTTGTCCGTTGTAATAACACATACATCAACTCTTTTTAAGAAAAATAACTTTCTATCCCGCTGCCAATCTGTTCGGCAAGTACCGGGTTTACCTCCACATCCAGCGCCCGATCCAGCGGCGAAAGGCAGAACCCCTCCAGGTCCGGTATCAGCCGGAATAAATAGCCCTCTCGGTCGCTGACGACGAAACTCACCTCCCTTTCGGTAAATACAAGATCGATCATAAACCCTTCTATCTCAATTACTGTATTCATAAACCCAATTTAGCGAGAATTTATATCTTTATAGGGATATGTTACCACTGGAACTAAGGGATAAAACTATTGAGCTGCTGAGCCAAAACAACCAGATTTTCTTAGGCTGGGAATATGGCATTCCTTCTCATGCAGTTTCAGGCTACATAGCTGGCCAGTTGTTGCGGATTATGGATTACAATGAACGAGACCGCATTCTCTATTTGAAACCGGACGGCAAGGCACCGGAAGGTGCTTACCGGCATACTTTCGACACCTACGGACGGACGTTTGAATCCATGCAGGTGGCACGGATAGAAATAAGCCAGCCGCGGATGCCTGTCATCAAACAAATCACAACCGCTTCGGGATATACCCAGCCCATCAGTGTCCGATACCAGCAACCGCCATCTCGACCAGCTCCTTCATTTACACAACCAACACCTCAGCCCGTTGAGCAGCCAAAGCCGCGTAATAGCCAGTTTACGGAATCGCTGACCTTTGATATACGCGGGGCTGAATTCGATGAAGGAACCATTAAGTTTACTGTAAAGGTGAAGACCGCCTTTCAGCAAGTGCATGTGACTTTGCAAAATCCTGCAATAAGAAAATATTTCGATGCGATAAAAAATTACATATGGAAATTATTTGGCAGTAAAAAAACACTATGCACGATCACCTTTGATATGGTGGATCGCAAATGCATTCCTGTATCGGTTGATAGCTGTGAACTTTTACAGCTCAATGAAACCATACTGCAGCGTATCCACGATGAATGGGTGGGAGAAGTGCTTCTTTCCGGAGACCGCGATGATATCCTGCCGCTTGATGACCTTATCGATCCGATCAAGGATGAAACCCATAACGGCGAAACCGTTTTTAACCAACTCGTTCAGGAGCCGAAAACGAAACATTATCACCACCTTCGTTACCTGTCTGCCAGGCAGGCAATCGATCTGCAAAAGCTGTCCATCACAGGCAAACCCATGTCGTTTGTCTTTGTGATACGCGAGAAGAAGAATATTTTCCTGATTTGGGAGACGTATCTTTCAAAGGAAGCAACCTATATCTGGAAATTATCGGCAGCAGACGACATTGCAAAAAAGTTCGAGCTGATTCAGGAAATGCGCAAAGCCAAACGGATGTTGTACCGGACAAAAAATGAAGATGAATTTTCATTTATCGTACACGATTACAAGCAACCGATGAATGGATTTCATAAATGGAAAGAGACAATAGAGGAGATTTTTAAGACGGCCTGATTATGGAAAAGAAATTCTTGATTATTGAATTTGCAGTTGGCTACATGCTGAAGGTCTTGAAATCCGGCGTAAAGACCACTGAGTATAAAACTGAATTTTCCGCCATCCGTCATGGAAATTATTTTGAATTCATCAACCTGGTTAAGGGTGAACTACCTTTTATGGTTACCTACCGGGAAGGTGATGTATATATTGATGATCAGAACAACCCGGATGATGTTGATTTTGCAGGGTTGATTAAGGCCGGCAATTCACTCAAAATATTTTATGAAAACTGTATAGAATTCTATGGGGAAATAAGAGATGCGGATATATCCGATTTGGCATATTGCAAACTGGCTTCCTTTGAGATCAGCCTTAGAATGCATGCAAATAACCATCATTTAACAGACAGGAACGCAGAACTCCAAAAAGTGATCGATGCTGTCGGAAAACATTTTAAATTATCCACTAACGAAATTGAACATTTGCAAGGCGGTCGGCGGTTCCTGAATATGGTGAAGCATTTCAAACAACAATTCAATACCTGGGAGGAAGGCATAAACGCACTTCAACTTGCCTTGACGGTTCTTTCTGATCATAAGTTAACAATTATTTGAAGTGTATGGACCAAAAGAAAATCTATATCAGCAGGAAGGATTTTCACGAAAGTGATCATTACAAAAAACTGGAACGTCGCGTTAACACTTGCCTAATGCTTATCAAACGCTTGATTGATCACAACCAGGAATGCGAGCGGGTTGTCAGGGAGAAATGGTCGGTTGAATCTTATATTATTGATTATCGGATAGATCAGTTTAAGTTATTTCATAATACACTTTGTGGAATATACTTTGGATGTTATGCTTCAAAAGATACCTATAATGCAAGTATTCACATGAATGCGTTTAAAATCGACACGACCATATACAAAGCGTTGCTGGCACATCAAAAAATGATGACACTCGCAGCCATCGTTCAGGTATATAGTATGCTTGAATTCACCCGCAAAGACTTTGAGAAAAATATAAAGGGCAAAGACTACTTCTCGCAGCTAAAACTAAAGTACCCTGGTCTCGGTGATTCGCTGTCATTGCTTTATAACCTGCGTAACACGATACACTCGGATAGCAAGTGGGAAAAGGACACGCCTTTGGTATACCGGTTACTAAAAGGCGAAGTCACAATTAAAAAAGGTGATTACTTTGAATACGATCACTGGACAATCTACAAACTGTTTCGTGACGGTATTGAACTGGCAAAACAAATGGCACTCGATAATGAACCAAACCTGGTCCGTAATACTCATTTTAATTTAGGGAAACATCGGATCGCTGTTGTGCAATTGAAAAACTTTGACAAGAATGATTTTGTTAACCGCCTCCGGGAAGGTGAAGAAAATGCCGAATCCGTATAAGCTATTTCACCAGTGTTTGATAATGAGTTGTAATCAGGTTCCCAAGCAAAGCTGCCTCAGCCAGTGCCCTTTGCTGAAGTGCTGCCTGCCTCTCTTCGGGTATAGTTGTCCAGAATGACTGACCTCCCTGTTTGGCAGCTTTTGCAAGCATGATCGGTGGCCTGCGTGGTGGGAAGTCGATGATATAGACTTGATCTATTCCAATTTTGCGCGGAATTACATATACCGTTTCATCTTTGTGCACTATTTCAAAAGGCTTCATGAGGTCTATACGATTTCTTTTAAAAAAGTCAGCAATCAATTCCTGCATGGGATTAAAATTAAGGATATTTTTTTCGCAAAAACTAAAATAATTAGTATTTTAATGCTACAAATCATAGCGTAATGAACTATTTTAACCACTAAGGCCTCATTTTCCCGGTGGATCAGGCGAAAGTATTCAATATGGTGATCGCCGTGGACGTTAACCTCATTGCCTGTGATGTATACTTTGCCGCCATGCAAAACGGCAACACCTTCACCCGCGTGGTCATGCACCCAGGAACCACGTTAGAACAGGTGATCGACCTCGACAAACTGGAGGGGGAGTGGATTTGCATCCATGAAATGGAGCCAACCGTCTGGACCAATCTTGTAGCTGCATCCCTCGAGCACCATATTTCACAGAGAAACAAAGAAAATAAACGATGAAAGCACTCTCACTTATTGCAGAAGGTGCCGGCAGACCCACCCAGTACTAGGCAACCCCGCGCGAACTGCTCCTCCAGTCCAGTGCCGACTGGGACAGGATCAGCAACGATCTCAATAAACTCGCAGGTGACACCCTGGTGCAGATCACCAAGGCAGATACCTTGCGTTTCTGCATCACCCAGAAAGGGATCGACAAACTCCGTGCACTGGAAGGGAAGCTTATAGCGCCACTGAAATAGTTATAACAACGAATAAAAACTGCCCCTCTACAGGGGCAGTTTTGTTTTTATCTCTTGGTAAGAAAGGCATATGCCCATCCCCTAGTCCTATATAGTTCGTGAGCCACTGTAATCCTCGACGCTGTATTTTAGATTAGGCTTTCAATAACAGCGCTTTCAACTTTCGCAGTCTGTCCAACCTTCCAGAATTAACAGGATTGGCCATATCCGAATTCCACAACCGGCCCATGTTCAGTACCACAAATGCCTCCACGTCCGGTACGATGGTGCCGCTATCAAGCTTGATCGTTTGGGGGAGTTTTTCAAACTTGAAAAAGGCTTCCAGTTGCTCCATTTCCCAAAGTCGTTTTGTCATGAAGCGAAGGTACAAAAATCCCCACCTGATGGCAGGGATAACTATGTGTAAGGGTTAGTAAACTGTACTAACAACGAGGGGAAGCAATGGGATATTGTGCAAGCTCATAGCTCTTCAATGATCGTCTCCGGCACCCTGGAAATAATTACCTCGTCATTTTCTATATCCCTCCATGAAAGCAGGTATACATTGGTATAAGTCAACCCTGGAGACTTGATTACCGACGTATGGAACCGGAAATTAAACCCCTTTTTCTCCAATATCAGTTTCTTGACCTTATTGTACTTGTCGTCATCAATTAGGTCTTTCATGATCTGGAAATTCTTCTTTAAAATCCGGTTCACCCTTCCCCATTTCAAGATTGGCCTCTTTTTGTAACTGGTTGAAGTGTTTGGATTTACAATCTTCATCGCAATACTTCTTATTACTCCTGTAATTCGGAATCTCATCTCCGCAGTAGGTACATGGATGCTGGATCTGGCAACTCACCTGGTTTTTCATAGCAGTTTTGGTTGGTTACCAGCTACTGTTCTGCGACCGGCATCGTTGCGTCGCACACTTCTACTTCCTGTTACCGGCTACCCATTAATACGATCCCTGCCGGATGCTTATCACCCCCCGCCGTTTCACTGGTGTGAGGGGCTTGATAAGCCCCCGAGTGTCCATTATTCACCAAAAAATATTTGCATGAGTTACACCATCGGGTACGAAGGAATGATTTTCAATAAGTATCCATACCTGCACTTGTACAGGCATCAATTCTTTCAACAACAAAAACGGATGGTGAATCGGTGGTTTCTCATCAACCACGCTCTTTCACTATGCGCGGGGATTGATAAGAAAACCCCGATTGCAAATTTTTAAACAATAAAAACAAATTTTATGGAATTCACAGGAAGAATCACAGCAGATGCAAAAGTAAGCACAGTAAAAGGAGACAAGGAAGTTGTCAACTTTTCAGTAGCCATCAATGACCGCTACCCCCCGAAAGGTTCGCAGGAAACAAAAGAGTTTGTCACCTACATCAATGTAGCCTGGTGGATGGGAACAGGGATCGCAAAAATCTTACGCAAAGGAGCCATTGTAACTGTTTCCGGCCGCTTCTATGCCAATGCCTACAACGATTTATCCGGCAATGCAAAGGCCGGCATCAACTGCCACGACAGTGAGATCAAACTCGTTCACTCCAAAAAAATGGAGGCTGCTGCGTCAACCGCTCCCGCAGTGATTACAGAACCGGTAGAAGACCTGCCGTTCTGATCTCCATCAAACCATTCTTTCACTAAAACATCTAATAGCAATGGCACATCAACTCCATTTTAATGACGTCACTGGAAATTTCAGCTTCTTCTCCGTGAAGGAGAAAGCATGGCACGGACTCGGAACGATTGTAGACCAGTATCCCAATAGCCGCGAAGCTCTACAGTTTGCCGGTCTAGACTACACCGTTGAAAAACGGTCGCTGTACACATACGATAATGAGAGCCAAAGCGCTGACGAGGAAACAGGCATCAAGATTCCTGAAGTATCGGTTCCCGATTATTTTGCAACGATCCGTACCGACAACGAAATAGTTCTCGGCGTAGTGGGTAAAGACTATGAAGTCGTGCAGAATGTCGATGCATTCTCCTTTTTCGATTCCATTATAGGTGGCGAGGGCATCATGTACGAAACAGCAGGAGCACTCGGTAAAGGTGAGCGCATTTTTATCACGGCAAAACTACCAGGTTACATCCGGGTAGGCAGCGATGATTGCTTGGAAAAATACCTGTTCCTCACCACTTCACACGATGGATACGGAAGCATTATGGCAGCGTTTACACCAATCCGCATCTGTTGCAACAATACGCTCAATGCCGCTCTGCATAACAATACCGGCAAAATCAAGATCAGGCATACAGCGAACGCCAAGGAGCGGTTGGAACAGGCACACAAACTGATGGGCATCAGCAACAGGCTATCTGCGGAGATGGAAGAGATTTTCAACCACTGGACCAAGGTACCTGTCACCGATAAGCAGGTGAAAAGTCTGATTCAGCAAACATTTGTGCCTAATAAAGAAGCGCTGGCTGCATTACAGGCGGGTAATAGCGATGAATGTTCCACCTATTACCAGAATATGTGTGAGAACGCATTTACCTATGCAATGGTAAATGATACCCAGCAACTGGACACCACGCGTGGAACGCTCTTCGGTGCATACAATGGCATCACGGGCTATTTCCAGAACGTTCGCAAGTACAAAGACGATACCGCAAAATTGAAATCGGTGTTGTATGGCGGTCTCGCCCAACAGCGTGGACAGTTTGCCTTCGATCTGTGCAGCAGTTTCGCTGCGGGTGAATTAAACCTCAATTGATCATCCAGGGCGGCGAACCAAATCGCCGCCCTTAAACTTTTACACCATGCACATCATAGATATAAATGGTAAAAAAATAACGATTACGAACCTGCATGCAGCCATCGACAAGGCGAACATATTCATCGGGTATTTCGTATCTGATGACAGGTTCCGCGATTTCAAAGAAAGCCAGAAGGAATACTGGCGAGACATTCTCCACAAGCTCCAGGACCTCGCCAAACTCAATTAAAGTAAAATAAAACATCATCGCATGCAAACAAATTTCTTTTCCTTGGTAAAGCAACTAAACATATCAGGCAATCTCCATATTAATATTCAACCGCAGCCAAATGGCGAACTGATCGTGTCGCTGTTACTCGACACTTACTTTGTGAAAGTCGATGCCAACTGATTCCGCCGCTGGTACTCAAAGGAAGCGATAACAAGCTAGATAACGGCTTTTTTGAAGCGATCGAAAAACCTGTTTGGGTACACAAACCTTGCTGCTCAATAGGCAGGCACACGTCAATGCAACCGAGAAAGCGCAGAAAGAATCACGCATGGTAAAGGATAAAGAAAACGCTCTGAAAAAGGGCAAGGGCAGCAAACAGGAAAAGAACGGGGAAGCAATCGGGCAACTGCCGGACCTGAAACTCTTCCCTGAATTTGAGACAGAGATCAATTGGAAAGCTTGCGCGAGCATCTGTTCGCCAACATCACCATATCCTGTGTCGATACCGTCAAAGCGCGCTATACGATCTCCGCGGTTCTTTCGAAATTAAACAAACAAAACAGCGGACCACACCAGCCGATTTATGGATAGATTTTGGCAAGGGCCAATACACGGGCCAGGTACTGTTATAAACGGTGCAATCCGTAAAACTACCTCTTTCAAAAGCGTACACATGGGTAGCAGCTTTACCATCAGTTACCAAAGCTTACGGCAAGCTTTTAAAGCAGGCAAAAGAACACAACCAACCAAGCTGTTTACTGAGCGAAACCCTCACAAAGCAGAATCTGTTTATCAATACGAGCCTGAGCGCGCTTGGCGCATCGCTTTTATGGAATTTGTTCCGCGAAGGAATGACCCCTTACCAGGGCTTTTTCCTGAACCTGAAAACCTTTTCCACCAATCCTATTCTCATCGTTTCACCTTTAAAATAAATGCATGAAAAATCTGCTTTTATGATCATGAAAAACGATCCCAACGACCCACTTGACGAGGGTCCATTTTATGTGATCGAAAAGTTCCATAAACCGGCCTTTGTGGTGGACGAAAACGGCAATCTCTAATGCTTTGATACCTACCTAAAAGCAGCATCCGAAGCTGCCGATTGTCAAAACGGTTTTGTACTTTCTTTTCAACCTATTTCCTGCCTCTATTTTTACTTTCTGCAACCTTTGTTTTACCTCACCTGCCCGAAATTCAGGCAGCTTGATCCATGCCTTATCCTCTTCGATAATTTTACGCTGTCAATTCCAGTGAGCCTTGAAAAAGCTGGCTAACCTTCTATATCTCAGCCATCTTGACGTCGGCTGCAAGATGTACAAACGTTACACGTTTGGGTTCACCGGCACTCACTCGGAACTCGTTCGTGCTAAGAAAAACAAAAACTGTGAAGATGGAAAAGGCGAGAAAACTGCGCGACCGCTGGGTCAACGTCCGCATGAACCAGGAAGAGTTCGACAAACTTGAAACCAACCGCAAGAAAACAACAGAGCGAAACAACAGCGACTACATCCGCAAGATCGCTTTCGATCAACCCGTAAAGATTCTGACACGCGATGCTTCGCAGGACGCCCTTACAAACGAGATCATTCGCCTGCGCAAAGAACTCAACGCGGTCGGTCAGAATTTGAACCAGGCTGTACGCAAACTGCACACCCTGAAAATGATCCCCGAGTTCCGTGTGTGGATCACTGAATATGAACACACGAGAAAACAGATCGCAGCAACTGCCGAGATCATCTGTACCACGATCCCTAAAAACAACGCCTGATGGTCGCACGAATCACCACACCTGCGAGTATGCAGGAAACACTCAATTACAACGAACACAAAGTGAAACGTGGTGTAGCTACTTGTATCGCTGAAAATCATTTTCCGCGACCTGTTCACCAGATGAGTTTTTATGATAAACTGGAATGGCTGCAGGCGCGTAATGAACTAAACTCCAGGGCCACGACAAAGACATTGCATGTATCACTCAATTTCGATCCATCTGAAGCATTGTCGAATGAGCAATTAACAAACATCGCGTACGATTACATGCAGCGCATGGGTTTTACAGAGCAACCTTATCTGGTGTACAGGCACAATGATGCTGGCCACCCGCATATCCATATCCTCGCCACCCTGATCCGTGAAGATGGCTCCCGCATCGACACGCACAACATCGCCCGCAACCATTCCGAACCTGCCCGTAAAGCCATCGAGGAAAATTACAACCTTGTGCGCGCAGAAAACAAAAAGCAAACCGTTGAAAACATACCTGCACAATTAGTGAAAATGATGTATGGAAAGAGCGATACCAAGCGCACGATTGCCAATGTTTTAAAGCAGGCCTTAAACATGTACAATTATACCACACTCGCCGAACTCAATGCCGTGCTGAAAGGTTTCGGTGTGGTGGCCGATCGGGGTAACCCGGATAGCTTTACACACCGCAAAGGCGGCTTGTTGTACCGCATGCTCGACCGGAACGGAGTCCCCGCCGGAGTCCCCATCAAAGCGAGCACCATCGCCGGGAAACCAACACTCGGCTATCTTGAAAAACGTTTTGCTGAAAATAAGCACGACCGTGAATTACCACGATTGTCATTGCAGGTGACACTTGATAGAATTCTCAACACACATCCGGCCACACTTGATGCATTGATCACTGCACTAGCAAAAGAAAACATCACCACAGTGCTCCGGCAAAATACAGAAGGCCACATCTACGGCATCACCTTCGTTAACCACTGCAACCGAAGCGTATTTAATGGTTCCGAAATCGGCAAGGATTACAGCATTGCAAGGTTGTACAAACAACTCGGTCAAAATTCAAAGGATTTAAACTCGCAACATCATGACCAACACCTCCCGCACGGACCTTCAATTCTAGAGCAAATGGTTATGCCCGAAAACGAATTAACCAACATACCACGTGAACTACTAAACAAGCGAAAGAAAAAGAAACATAAAATATAACCTCAAAAACTATCACGATGTCAACAGGAGAAAACGACCAGGATTTACGCAAGATACTCGACATGACCAGGTGGCTCAGCATTGCTGTATTGCTGTTGCATTTTTATTACTTTTGCTATGGTGCGTTTGTGCACTGGAGACTCTATTCAGAATTTTCCGATAATCTGCTGCTTGGTGTGGCGCGAACGGGATTGTTTGCTCAGCTACAAAATGCAAAAATCATTTCACTGCTTTTACTCATTGTTTCGTTGTTAGGTACGCAAGGAAGAAAAGATGAAGACAGCAGCGTTAAGTTACTCTTCGTAATGTTAGGTTCTGGGTTGCTACTTTATTTCTTGAACAGTTTCATTTTAAGAATAGACGCGCAAAATACAACCATCGGCTGCGCTTATATGTTCACCTCTACGCTCGGCTATATTCTTGTTCTTGGAGGCGGAATACGCGCGTCCCGCTTGATTCAACAGCAATTAAAGAAAGATGTATTCAACGAGATCAACGAGACGTTTCCGCAGGAAGAACGAATGCTGACAAACGAGTACTCGATCAACTTTTCTGGAAGTTATCGCCTGCAACAGACAACACGCAAAAGTCGTATCAACATCATCAATCCCTTCCGTGGTTTGCTGGTCACAGGAAGCCCAGGTGCCGGTAAAAGCTGGTTCGTGATCCTGCCACTCATCAAACAACAGATCGAAAAAGGATTCGGAATGTTCATCTATGATTTCAAGTACGATGACCTGTCAAGAGCAGCCTACAACTGGCTTCAGTTAAACAAATCCGTTTATGCGCATCCACCAGCCTTCTATGCCATCAATTTTGATAACCTGCTTTGCTCGCAACGCTGCAACCCGCTCGATCCCAAATCTATGTACGACATTACTGATGCAACAGAGTCGGCGCGAACTATTCTCTTAGGACTCAATCGTGAATGGATCAAAAAACAGGGTGATTTCTTTGTCGAATCACCGATCAATTTTGTAACGGCTGTAATCTGGTTCCTGCGCAAATTTGAAGACGGCAGGTATTGCACGCTCCCCCACGTGATCGAACTCATGCAGGCGCAGTATGATGATCTTTTTCCGGTGCTGAACACCATTCCTGAAATTGAAGTATTGGTGAATCCTTTTATTACCGCTTTCCAGAACGATGCAATGGAACAACTCGAAGGCCAGATCGCAAGCGCCAAGATTGGAATGGCACGCCTCGCTTCACCACAGATGTACTGGGTATTGTCCGGCAATGATTTTACTCTCGATATCAATGATCCCTTACAACCCAAAGTAATCTGCGTCGGCAACAATCCTGAAAAACAAAGCACATACGGCGCGGTATTATCCCTGTACATCTCAAGACTGATCAAAATCGTGAACAAAAAGGGAAAGCAAAAATGTTCTCTCGTCTTTGATGAGTTTCCGACCATCTTCTTCAACAACATGGATGGACTCATTGCAACCGCGCGAAGCAACAAAGTGGCAACGACACTTGCGATGCAGGACTTCAGCCAGCTTCGGAAAGATTATGGCAAAGAGCAGGCAGATGTGATCACTAATATTTGCGGAAACATTATCAGCGGGCAGGTGACAGGCGATACTGCCAAAATGTTATCGGAGCGTTTCGGAAAGATCGTCCAGCAGAAAGAGAGCATGTCTATTAATCGCACAGATACATCAACGAGTAAATCATGGCAATTGGAACATGCCATGCCTGCCTCAAAGATTTCCGCGCTTTCTTCCGGTGAATTTGTGGGAATGGTCGCAGATGATCCGAATGAAAAAATAAAACTGAAAATGTTCCATGCAGAATTTGTACAGGATACGAAAAAGATCAATGAAGAAATAAAAACCTTTAAACCTATCCCAAAAGTGTATGATATATCAAGCCAGGATGTGCTGGACAATTATTTCCAGATAAAGCTCGATATAAAAAACCTTGTTGAAAATGAGGTAAACCGTTTAATAGCTGAAAGGGATGCGCAAAGAATGATACAATAGAACAAGGGAAGATGTATTTTTCCTTGTCAAACACCCAATGGGTTTTTACGGGTGGTTGCCAAGGAAAAAACAAGGAGGTAAGATCGCATAAGGGGGCGTGGAAAGGGGGGATTCCTGCTCACGGTTTTATCCCTCAAATACCCACAGTTGAAGGATTATTTATAAATTGAAGTCAGTGAATCAACCATTGTACATACCACCTACATGTAAAGCCGTATTGATCGGCTCGCCCGGTCGTGGTGAGTACCGGCTACATGGCGTTGAAAATGATATTGAGAACTACTACCAGTTCCTGCTTTCCCCTCGTGGTGGTGTGTTTTACGAACATGAAATAATTATTCTGGCGGATCCAACAATGGATGAAGTCCTGGACGCAATTCACAGCAACTACGCAGATTATCAGTTCGTGTATTATTCAGGGCATGGGAGCCAGGATATGGATGGGAACGATTTTATCTGTTTGGACGGGCATGACTTGCGGGATGATTACCTCTTTAATGCGCAAGGTCCCAGACAATTTTTGTCACTGGATTCCTGCCGGAAATACTACCATACCATCAGTGGATTTCCGTAAAAAATGGAGCGGTGGAAACATGCAGATGGTTATTCGGTAGCGCGCGAAATCTTTGATTACTACATCTTGAACTCACCACCGGGTAAAATGAAAATGTATTCAGCTTCTGCGGGGCAGGTTGCAATTGATAACCGTGACGGTCATGGTGGTGAATTTACAATCGCCCTGTTAAAGGGTATTTACAACGTCAGCATAAGCAGTGACTACCACACCGTTTTTCCGGCTGCCGCACTGGAAGATGCAAAGAGAAATTTACAGGCAGAAAGATTGAAACAGGTTCCGGAGTTGGTAAATGTGGAAGGTGATTTGCAGGTTCCATTAGGGATTGCTTCACCTCAATTTATTTCAAAGGAATTGGCTGAGAAACGCAGGCAACAGCTGAACATAAGACAGCAGTTTGAAAGATCGCGTCAATGTCGGTCAAATCAAACTGCTGCAGGATTGGTTATTGCGGGATTGATTATTTGGGGTCTTTCTAAATAGTCAGTATTATAACAATTTGGATAACGTGTTCTGATCTGGGAGTATTTCCTTTAATTGATCAGGTATTTTCTTCGATGCACTGAAGGTTGCAGCACCCATTCCTTTCTCTACATTCCTGAAAGCATATTCAACCACCGTATTGTTTTTTTCTTTGCATAAGATCACACCGATGCTTGGGCTTTCATGTGGCTTCTTTTCCTTTTCATCAAGCAGATTTAAATAGAAATTCATCTGCCCTGCATGTTCCGGCCTGAACCGCCCTGTCTTCAGTTCAAATGCAACGAGTGCATTTAAAACACGGTTGAAAAACAACAGGTCGATAAAGAATTCTTCACCAGCTAATTCCAATCTGTATTGATTTCCGATAAAACAAAAACCTTTTCCCAACGCCATGATGGTATCGCGGATCTGTGAAACCAGTTTACCTTCAAATACACGTTCTGTGTCTGATTCTTCCATCTGGATAAAATCAAACAGGTAATTATCCTGGAATACCTCCAACGCATTCACTTTGGATTTACCTTCCAACGATTGACTGAAGTTGTTAGGCAACTGTCCGCGAACACTATATAACTGTGAACCTACCTGATGTTCTAAGGCTCTTTTTGACCATCCATTTGTTGCTGCTTGGTGAATGTAAAACCATCGTTCCTCCATGGTCTCAGTACCAAATAGGATAACCAGGTGATGGGTGAAGCTAATTCCGAAAAACAGGTCAAGAAGTTGATTTTCAGTCATTTGCAATTGGGGCACCAGTGGTGACCCAATTTGGTTCCCTACTGGTGAGTAAATTGGAAGACCTTGATATGCTTCATAGAATCGACGCATTCTTTTCAAACTTGTAAACGAGAACCCCTTTAACCCAGGCAACTGTCTTTGAAGATCATCAGCAATTTTTTGTATTACACCTTCTCCCCAGTTTTCAGCTTTTACTTTTTGTGAAAGTGCTCTGCCAGTATTAAAGTAAAGAGTCAGTTGTTCTTTGTTCACAAGTTTAGCCGCATTATAGCGGCTTTGAATGATCTGTTGTTTGATTTCTGAAATGAAATTGATATAGTTGTATTCCATTATTATAATATTTGTTACTATGAATAATTTAAACGACACGTAATTGTTTCGCTCGGAATTGGTCGCGTTTTTGATCAAGCCTTTCTTCGAGCTTGCTGAAATCATCAATGATCTTTTCTTCATCCACATCCGCATATATCTGCGTAGTCGTAATCTTGGTGTGTCCCATAATCTTCTGTATAGTTTCCATCGGAACACCGTTTTTTAACGCGACCGTTTTGGCAAATGTGTGCCGCGCTACGTGGAAGGTCATGGGTGTTGTGATCTCGCAAGCGTTCTGAATGACATGCAGGCAACGGTTCACGTATTGATTGGTATGGAAAGGGAAGATGGTATTTCTTTCCTGGAAGGTTTCCTTATTACGGTACTTATGCAGAATCCGGCTAGCGGTTTTCAGCATCAAAACCCGTTGAAGTTCGTCTGACTTTACACGGTATTTCAGGCACCATATTTTACCGTCCATGGTAAATTCAAAATCTTCCTCTGTCAATGTCATTACATCGATATAAGCGAAACTCGTATAGCAGGAGAAAATAAAAAGATCACGCACATAGTTGAGGTTTTCGTCCTGGAAATATTTGCTTTCCAGTTGCAGCACTTCCTGCATGGTGAGTTTCTTACGGTGCGTTTTTTTAACCGGGCATTTATAATGATCAATTTCATTGATCTTGACCCATTTGATTTCTGCCGCCCAGTTCATGATCCTTTTAAAGCGCTGGATATGTTTCGCAACGCCATTACCGAGGCAGGGATCAAATTCTTTTAAAGGCTGGTTTCGGATATAAAACTCAAGATCTGTGGCAAATTGCATATCCACCTGTTTTAAGTAAACGATCTGGGTACCGAATTGCTGGCTAGCAAAGGCTTTGATATAAGCGACGGTTGTCTTATAGTTTTTGAACCCGCCATGTTTTAATTTGTCGCCAAAGATTTTTGAGAAGTAATCGAGCAGGTCGAACAATTGTTTGCCTTTCTGCGAAATGGCTTCGCCTAGGTAGTATTGTTTAACCGATTCTGCGTTGATCTCGATTTCTTCTGCGCGCATACACCGGTATTTGTGTTTGATGCCATCCCTGGTTTCGGAAATGGCATTATTGATCGATTTTACACGGGGGGATTTACCAATAACGGTTTCCGTTTTGCTGTCCCATTCGGCCACAGAAATGCTTTCTTTTAATGAAATTTCTTTGGCTTCGCCATCCACTGTGATCCGGGCATAGATGAGCGCTTTTTCTTTGTCTGTTTTGTTGCGGCGGATGATAATATCAACCGCAAAAGTGTGTGTCGTTGTCATGACAGGCTTTTTTGAGTTTCGTTTTGAAATGATTTGATGCTTTCTGCACATTTTCTACGTGTCCCGCAGGTTCGAATCCAAGTCGGATTACGCTTAATCAAGTCAAAAAAATGCTTTAATTAATTGCAAATCAATTAGTTATCGAAAAATCCTTGAGTCCAAGTTGTGTGCCTGAAACGGCTCAAGGACTTGCTCAAATCAAGCCTGATAGTATTTGATATTTTCTGCTATTCTTATGCAGAAAAATCAAGTTGATATTAACATTTTGTAAGGAGAGAAAGCCAATTTGTCGCAAGGATAAAACAGGACGAATTGACTGAAACACTCGCTGGATAAGAGTTTCAGCATGTGTATGAATCGTTGACTTCGTAAAATAAAAAAAGACCAATCTTTCGATTGATCTTCTCTTTCGTCGGGAAGACAGGATTCGAACCTGCGACCCCCTGGTCCCAAACCAGGTGCGCTACCGGCCTGCGCTACTTCCCGAAACCTATGTTCAACCCTGGCTTTCCTGCCGGAGGAAAACCTTTTTTTGTGGCCTCACTGCGGTGAGGGCGGGATTCGAACCCGCGGTACAGTTTAACCCGTACGGCAGTTTAGCAAACTACTGATTTCAGCCACTCATCCACCTCACCGTCCTTACTCTTTTCAGAGAGGGCTGCAAAAATAAGTTTCATATGGTTAACTGCCAAAAATTGATTCAAAAAACCATAAAATAAAACATCCCGTCTATGTAGAGACAGGATGCGTAATATTTTCAGACGATTATCAAAAAATCCTTACATGGCGGCCAGCTGCACTTTTTGCGTCAGTTCCATCACATTTTCACGGAAAATGGAATCGGTATCCATTAAATCCTTCACAGTCTGACAGGAATGAATCACCGTGGTATGGTCTCTACCTCCAAAATGCTCTCCAATGGTCTTCAGGGAGTTTTTGGTGAAGGCTTTGGCCAGGTACATGGTAATTTGTCTTGCCTGTACAATTTCACGTTTACGGGTCTTGTGGAGCAGTTTTTCGTATGGAACATCAAAGTACTCACAAACCATTTTCTGGATGGCATCAATGGTGATTTCCTTGCTGCTGGTTTTAACAAAGTTGCGCAATACCTTCTTGGCCAGTTCCACATCAATTTCCTTCTTGTTGAGTGAAGATTGGGCCAGCAGAGAAATCAGGGCCCCTTCCAGTTCACGCACATTGGTATTGATGTTATAGGCCACATACTTCACCACTTCTTTCGGCATATCCAACCCATCGTTCTTCATTTTCTTTTCCAGGATCTCGATACGGGTTTCGTAATCGGGTACCTGCAAATCGGCGCTGAGTCCCCAGCGGAAACGACTCAGCAATCTTTCCTGCATACCATCCAGGTCTTTGGGTGGTTTGTCGGAAGTAAGCACCAGTTGTTTTCCGCTCTGGTGAAGGTGGTTGAAAATGGCAAAGAAAGCATCCTGGCTTTTTTCAGCCCTGCTGAAGAACTGAACATCATCGATGATCAGCACATCTATTAATTGGTAAAAATGAATAAAATCGTTGATCGCATTATTGCGGCTGTGATCCTGGAACTGGTTGATGAACTTTTCACTGCTCACATACAATACCACTTTGGAAGGATGCAGTCTTTTTACATCGTTACCAATGGCTTGCGCAAGATGCGTTTTGCCTAAACCCACACCCCCATATATTACCAGCGGGTTGAAAGAGTTGGCGCCCGGTTTTTCTGCTACGGTTTTACCCGCTCTGCGTGCTACCCGGTTACAATCTCCTTCGATGAAAGAATCGAAGGTGTACATATGGTTCAGCTGGGGATCAATCTGCATTTTCTTCAGGCCGGGAATCACAAAAGGATTCTTTACCGGATTATCGATCACCAGCGGAAAATTCATTTCATTGTTGTTGATCGATTTGGGGCCGCGGGCGGGAATATCCATAGAACCATTTCTTCCGTTACCGCTTCCACTATCTACCATGATGCGGTATTCCAGTCTGGCATCCTTGCTCAATTCTCTTTTCAGTGTTTTAGCCAGCAGGGTAACATAGTGCTCTTCGAGGTATTCATAAAAGAACTGGCTGGGAACCTGTATCATTAATACATTATCCTTCAGTTCTACGGGAGTAATGGGCTCAAACCACGTCTTAAAATGTTGCCATTCTACAATGTCTTTGATGATCTTCAAACAATTTGTCCAAACGGATTCAGCAGTCTTAGCCATACAAAAAAATGAACAATTTTATATAATCAGTTACAATTTTCTCTTGCAATTTCTATCCACACGCACTAGCCATCAAGTTATTGAATTTTCCCCACATGTGAATATGTTAGGAAAATAAATCGGGGGTGCGAATATGTAGACTTTATGTTGAAAAAAAAATTTTTTTATTCGCTTGCTTTTTTCACTACAACCACAGTATGGGCTTTCGCCAAATTTTTGCTCTTATTTGGCGAAAAAATATAATCCAGCCTGCCCAATTGCAAGCCTCCCCAGCCTACCTGATTCACCAAAACATCTCCCCCCTTCCTGTTACTGTACTTCCTGGGCTGCGGAAAAAACCGGTGCGTATGGCCACCAATAATTAAATCGATGTCGTAACTCTCTTTTGCCAGTATTTCATCGCTCACCTTATCTTCATCGTATTTGTCTCCCAGATGTGATAAACAGATGATGAAATCGCATTTTTGTTTGCGCAGGAGTTCGGCTGTTGCATTGGCCGATTCAACAGGATTCTTATACACCGTATTACCATAGAGATTGGCAGGCACCAGTCCGTCCAGCTCTATTCCAACTCCCAGTATACCTACTTTCTGCTTTCCCTTCTGAACAATGGTATAGGGGCGGTAATTGTTCTCCATGGGCGTACCCGTGAAATCATAATTACAGATCACGATCGGGAAACTGGCATGTTGCAACTGATTGGCAAAATTTTCTATCCCTGCATCAAAGTCGTGGTTGCCCATGGTAGCAGCATCATACCCCATCTTACTCATGGCCTTGATTTCCGGCTCTCCTTTGTACAGGTTAAAATAAGGTGTTCCCTGAAAGATGTCTCCGGCATCCAGTAGCAATACCTGATCTGCCTCCCCTCGAATGTCTTTGATCAGCGACGACCTGGCTGCTACACCGCCCAGTCCCTGGTTCCGGCTTCCATCCATCGGAAAAGGGTCCAGGTGGCTGTGCACATCGTTGGTATGCAGGATCGTGAGCGCAGTATCCACAGTTGCAGCTCCTACCAGAGAGGAAGTCATCAAAGCACCGGTTGTGAGTGCGGTTTCCCGTATAAATGTTCTTCTATTCATTCGCAATACTTACTCTTTTTTCTAATGGACCATCCACCGACCTGCCTTGTCTGGTCATTAATTCAATATATTCCACAAGGGCATCCCGCAGGAGGTAGCCCTTATTTTCTACCGGAATACTTTTCAGCATGGCTGCATTGCTGCCACCTGCTGCGATATAATCCGAATTTGCTACAATATAACTGGCTTCCCGATTCAGGGGTTTTCCGTTGATGATGATCTGCTCGGCCTTACCGGAACGGATCACATAGGAAGAGCCTTTGGATATAGGCCAGCCTCTGTCGGCAGCAATGTGCTGAATAAACTGCTCCAGCACGGTTCCTTTTATTTCCTGGATTACCACCAGGTTATCGAAAGGCATCAATTCATATATATTCCCCAGGGTAATATTTCCTTTTTGTAATTCGGAACGGATTCCACCATTATTCATAAACCCTACATCCACCGGCCTGCCATATTTTTGGGCAGCCATTTGCTGCATACAATCGGCCATAAAGTTGCCGAGTATACTCTCCGGCTGCCTGCGATACATGTTTACATTGGTAAACCCGATTACTTTCTGCATCATGCCCCTTACCTCACCGGCATAAGGCTGCAACATATTAGAGAGCGCTGTATCGGACTGAATTCCGGGAGAAACGCTGTATCCCTGATAAGTAACGGATTTCGGCTGATAAACGGTGGTACAGGAGACCAGAAAAAATAGAACAACAACAAGCGGCGTACTGCGATTCATACTCGAGATTTGTGCGTTTAGAAAGGTACAATAATTATCATTTCACCAGGGATTTTTTTACGGATGCTGTATTATACAGTACTTTTGCCAGACTTAAAAAAATCCCTTGACCATGAGTTATGAGATCACCGGCAAATTAGTGGCCAGATACGACATCGTTCAACGTACAGAAACCTTCAAAACCAGGGAGTTCGTTATAGAGAAAACCGAAGATATCAATGGCAGATCTATCACCAACTACATCAAGTTTCAGTGCGTACAGGACAAAACAGCCATGCCCGACCGGTTCAATCTGGGAGATGAGGTAAAAGTGATGTTCAATATCAAGGGAACCAAGTGGATGAAGGATGGCAGGGAAAACTATATTACTAACCTCGATGCCTGGAGAATGGAAACCATGAAACTATCGGGTGAAGGAACAGATATGCCGCCTGCAGGCAATTACAGCGACATGCCACCTGCCGATGTGGTAGACGATTTGCCATTCTGATGGTTTCGTCCGTTTATCTAAGATTATACAGCATCAACACTTTTTAGGATCAATACCTGACAGTATGCAAAAAGAATTCACGCTCCGGCTGAAGCCGCAGGAAGCTGCTTCCCCGGAAACCATCCAAAGTTATATTGCGCAAACAGCAGGCTGCCCGCCCGAAGATGTACACGGTTTCCTGATCATGAAGCAATCCATCGATGCACGCAGCAAACAGGTATGGATCAATCTGGGCGTAAGGGCTTTTATTCAGGAGCCACCGGTTCAGCGAAACAGGATCAGCTATACATTCAAAGACGTGCAGCATGCAAGCAAAAGTGTAATAATTGTAGGAGCAGGACCTGCCGGTTTATTTGCTGCATTGCAGTTGCTGGAGCTCGGCATTAAACCCATTGTTATTGAACGGGGTAAAGACGTTAAATCGCGCAGAAGAGATCTTGCAAAACTCAACCGCGAAGGCATTGTAAATCCGGAGAGCAACTACTGCTTTGGAGAAGGAGGAGCAGGCACTTACAGCGATGGAAAATTGTATACCCGAAGCAGTAAGCGGGGTAATATGGATAAAGTATTACAGCTCTTCTACCAGTTTGGTGCAGATGAAACCGTATTGTACCAGTCTCATCCGCATATCGGTACCAACAAACTGCCCCACATCATTACGGCCATGCGCCAGCAAATCCTGGACTGTGGCGGAGAACTGCACTTCAATAAAAAACTCACCGATATAGTACACAGCAATGGAAAGATCAATGCTGTTCGTACTGCAGACGGAGATACACTAAAAGCCGATGCCTATATACTGGCCACCGGACATTCTGCCCGCGATATTTTTGTTTTGCTGAACAGGCAGCAGATCCTGATAGAATCCAAACCATTTGCATTGGGCGTGCGCATTGAACATCCGCAGGAAATTATTGATGCGGCACAGTACCACTGCAGTGTAAGAGAAGCTGCGCTTCCTCCCGCTTCCTACAGCCTGGTTGAACAGGTGAACGGCCGGGGCGTGTTCAGTTTCTGCATGTGTCCCGGAGGGATCATTGCACCCGCAGCTACCGATCCGGGAGAGTTGGTAGTGAATGGCTGGAGCCCCAGTAAAAGAAACAACCCCTATGCCAACAGCGGTATGGTGGTACAGGTTTCCGAAGCAGATGCAGTGCAATACTTTAAACAACAAAAGCAATCCGTACAGGCAGATGCGTTGCTGCTGATGCATTTTCAGCAGGCGATCGAACAAAAAGCATTTCAGGCAGGTGGTGGAAAATTTGTTGCGCCGGCGCAACGCATGGGCGATTTCAGCAACAACCGGGGTTCCGCTTCACTACCCGATTGCAGCTACCTGCCCGGGCTGGCAACTGCATCACTGAACGAGGTATTGCCCGACTTTGTGTACAAGAGTTTACAGGGCGGATTCCGCAGCTTCGGCAAAAAAATGCGGGGTTATTTTACGAACGAAGCAGTTGTAGTAGCTACAGAAAGCAGAACTTCTTCTCCGGTAAGAATACCCAGACTGCCCAACACGCTCGCGCATCCGCAATTAAGCAATCTCTACCCCTGTGGCGAAGGCGCTGGTTACGCCGGGGGCATTGTTAGTGCAGCTATGGACGGGCAGAAACTGGCCCTGATGATTCATCAGCAATGGATATAAGAACAACGATTCCTTGTACTAGCGGTTTTCGTTCTCTGTCTTTTTTGCCTGCAACTTGTTTTGTTTCAGCAATTCGTTTTGCTGATAGAGCAGGTATTCCTGCTGATAGGCGGCTTTCTTTGCATCGGTCCAGTTGGCTATGGGGGTAAGATCAGGCTTGCCTGCATCTACCCAGCTGGTATACCAGAAGTCGGCAGTTAAATCTGCAGACAACAGGAGCTGCTGATTTACAGTAGGCTTCAACGCAGCACCATAGGCTTTGGCAAAAGCACTGCTGTAATTTTTATACTCCTTACCCTTTCTTACCTGAACCCGGTATTTTTCAGCTTCGGTGAATTGCGCCGATACGGCTTTTTCTTTGGCCAACACATCTGGCAACAAGCTATGGGCCTGTCTTACCGCTTTCCAGATGGCTGCCGCAGGATCTTTCAGGTATTGGGCCTGGTGACTGCTATGCAGTTGATAGCTGTTGATTTCTATTTCCGGCACCATGGTTTCCCATAAACTGTGTAATCCCTTTTGGCCGGTCAGCTGACCGTCGAAATTACTGGTGGTATGAAGCGGCACATGTGCGTCCGCTATATAATGGCCAATATCCGCTGCATAAAACAGAATGCTCTCTTTGTTTTTCATGCGGAAGGCCTCCGTAAGCTTCTTCTGAAGAAAAACCACCTGGTAAGGAACATATCCATATTTCAGGAGGCTGTCTTTTCCATATTGTTTTACGGCAGCATCCCATTTCATGGGCATACGGTGTGCAGCATCCATTCCAAAATCTTCCAGATCTATGAAATGCTTCGGGGCTTCCGTGCTGTCGGTGTTTCTTCTGACATCGGGTCTTACTGCATCATATATCAACTGATCGGCATGACCATAAAAAAACGGAACCATTGGCGCAGGTAACTGATAAATAGCCAGTTGCTGCACTGCTTTGTGTACCAAAAAACCCCAGCTGCTCAATCCATTGAGCAGGAGCAACATAAGTGCCAAGAAACCTGCTTTCCTAAAACCGTTAATCATTATTATTCCGTTTTGATTGAATTTTTTGCAAATTTACTATAAAGAAGATGGTTGCTGTAATATTTTGGTAATTGGAGCAACTAACGATCGTAACACCTAAATCACCAATTTTATTATGAGTGCAATTCTGCAACTTGAACACCTCAAAAAACACTATGCTACTCAAAAAGCGGTAGACGATATCAGTTTTTCCATTGAGAAGGGCAGCATATTTGGCCTGTTGGGTCCTAACGGAGCCGGTAAAACAACGCTGCTGAGAATGATCACCGGTATTTTTTACCCCGACAGCGGCAGCATCCTGTTCGATGGAAGGCCTTTTCATCCGGAGGAAGACATCATTCGTATTGGCTATATGCCCGAAGAAAGAGGACTTTACAAAAAGATGAAAATCGGCGAGCATGCCCTGTACCTTGCACAGTTAAAAGGACTCAGCCGCTCTGAAGCCATGGAAAAAATCCGTTTTTGGTTCAAACGACTCGAAATGGAAAGCTGGTGGAACAAAAAAGTGGAAGACCTGAGTAAAGGAATGAGCCAGAAGCTCCAGTTTGTTACCACTGTGTTGCATGAGCCCAAGCTGATTATACTGGATGAACCGTTCAGCGGACTTGACCCGGTAAATGCCAACCTCATTAAAGATGAGATATATGGGCTGGCACAAAGAGGCAGCACCATTATTTTCAGTACCCACCGGATGGAACAGGTAGAAGAAATCTGCGACCATATTGTATTGGTGAACCTGGGTAAGAAAATCCTGGATGGCACGGTGGGCAACATCAAGCAACAGTTCAAGGAAAACAAGTTCAGCATCAAACTGAGCGAGCTGCCCGCAGTAATTCAGTCGGAGGCATTTACGGTAGAAGAAAGAAAAATGAATGAACTGATCGTAAAAATCAGTCCCAATCACCGGAGCAACGATGTACTGCAGCACTTCCTGCAGCAGCAGATCACCATTGAATCCTTCCACGAAATTTTGCCATCCTTAAACGAAATTTTCATTGGCCTGGTAGAAGGCACTTCTGCAACCACCAGAGCATTTCAGCAACCGTCATAACTAATTATAAGATGAATAAAATTCTGATCATCATACAACGCGAATACCTGAGCAGGGTAAAGAACAAGCGTTTTTTACTTACCACTATTTTAACGCCGCTGCTCATGGTGCTGTTCATTGTAGGCGCCACTTATTTTGCCAATCAGGGCAAGGAAGATCACAAGATTGCCGTAGTGGACCAGAATGGCTTTTTCAAGGGCAACCTGGAAGATGGAAAACACATCCATTTTGAATTTCCGGAAGGAGTAGATACCGGCAACTACATTCAAAAAGGCTTTACAGATATTTTGCTGATTCCGGAATTCAAGGGAACCGAAAAAGTGAATTACATCATCCGTTCCAAAAAGCGGATAGGTTTAACCACTGAGGAAGCCATCAGTAGAAGAATTGATGCAGCCATCGAAGACAAGATGCTGCAGGATGCAGGCATAGAACGTGCACAGCTGGATTCGATCCGGGAAAAATCACAGTTTGCCGAATTAAAATCTTTGGAAGAACAGGGTGATTCTGCAAAGGAAAGCAATGCCGCCCTCTCCTACGGAATTGGTTTTGGCAGCGGCATGCTGATTTATATCACCATGTTTATCTATGGCGCCATGGTAATGCGAGGCGTAATGGAAGAAAAAACCAACCGCATTGCGGAAGTAATGGTAAGCAGTGTAAAACCCTTCCAGCTGATGCTCGGAAAAATCATTGGTATTGGCGCGGTAGGGCTTACCCAGTTCCTGATGTGGATTGTATTGGTTATTGGATTAATGACCGCAGCACAGTTCCTCATACCACATGAAGTACTGGATCAGGTAAATACGTTGAACCAATACAACGGACAAATTCCTGCCGGTGGAATGATGCAGGCAGGAGACACTGCACAGAATATTTACAAGATCCAGCATACCATGAGTACCGCCAACTGGCCATTGATCATCGGATGTTTTATCTTTTACTTTTTAGGAGGCTACCTGTTTTATGCTTCACTGTTTGCAGCAGTAGGTAGCGTGGTGAATGAAGATCCGCAGGATGCACAGAGTTTGATGATGCCTATTACCATGCCGATCATTTTCTCTTTCATCATCATGACCAATGCGGTACAAAACCCCGGCTCTCCGATTGCAACCTGGGCAAGCATTATTCCGTTCAGTTCACCGATGGTGATGATGGCAAGGATTGCCTATGGCGTACCCGGAACGGTTGCTTATTGGGAGCTAATCGTGAGTATGCTTAGCCTGATAGCAGGATTCTTGCTCACCACCTGGCTCAGTGCCAAGATATACCGCACGGGTATCCTGATGTATGGAAAAAAAGTGAGCTGGAAAGAAATGGGCAAATGGGCTTTCCGAAAAAATTAAACAATCAAAGCTTCTGATAAAAAGCTCCGCTTACCGGCGGGGCTTTTTTATTGTGCCAGTGAAATCCGCACATTCACTCCCGCTCTTGTATTCACGATGGGTGCAGAAGTGGAGATGTACGGAGTAACCCTTCGCTGATCAAAGAAGAACTTAATGTTGATGCGGTTGTTCAGTACATAATCAATGGCCGGTTGCAGGGTGATTTCTTTCTGGCCGCCAGTACCGTAGGCATTACTTTGATCGAGCCTGCTGTTGCTGATAGACACATCCCTTACCGAAACATCCAGTTTAAGGTTGAGGTCATTCACCAGTTTTTTGCCCCTTCCGCCAGGCAGTTTAAACGGCAGATTGAAACCACGCTTTCTCCAGTTAACACCAACAATCCATTCGGTGCTCCTGCTCTCACTGAGCTGGTAGTCTACCAGGCTCATGCTCAATTGCCGGCTCTTTCTGTATTCAAAATTGAAATTGAATTGGGTATTGGTGGTAACGTCTACCTTGATCAATGGTTCAAACCGTTCTGCAATGCTCACATTCGGAATCAGGAAGAACGGAATAAAATTACCACTGGTACTGTCTATGAATCCCGGAGCGCTGAGGCGGAAAGGATCCTGGTACAGCAATGCGCTGTTGAAGCTGTTCATACTCAGCTGACCGTTGTAACCATGCGTAAGAGTGATATTCGTAAACAACGAAGAAAGGGCTGGTATTTTACTAAGACCGGTATAAGTAACCCGCCAGTTGGGTCTTGGAATAATTCCGCGGAAAGGATTGGCGCTGATATTGCTGCCGGCCTCCTTAATCAGGCTCACATTGTTTGGATCCTTACCGGTATAAGCTGCTATAAAAGCAGGCACCAGTACATCCTGTGCATAACGGCCATAGCCTTTCGCAAAACCATCCGCCGTAAATTTCTGGTTATCTGGTAAAGCCTGCCAGTATGGGTTGGCCGCAGCTACCCGCTGCGAAACAATGATCCGGTTATCCTGGAATTGACGGAAAGTAGCAGAGATCTCGTTGGGATTCTGTTTACCAAACAAGGTATTGAAAGCAATATAAGAAACACTGAAACCACCGTTGAACAAAGGATTCAGTTGTCCAAAATTGTTTCCGGTGCCAGTGGTGTCTTTAATAAGCGCAGAATAATCTTTGGTGAAAGATTTGTCGATGTTCAGGTCGATGATCAGTTCACGTATCGGTTCCAGCTGTGCCGTAATATTCAGTCTTTGTTCAAAACTCTGTCTGAACAGGAAATTGAATGTACTGTCTTTGGTCAGTAGTCCTTTCGCAATTTTCTGATCGATCCAGTTTTTATCGGGTTGTTTGCCAAATACATAATCCAGACCCGGTGCCATGGTTTTGAAATTCTGACCAATGAACCGGGTACTATCCATATAACCAGGTAAACGGCTCCGATAATTCTCGCTGTAATTGAGCGTAATATTCCTGACCATGGTCAGGAACTTACCTGCAACACGGGTAGCTCCGCCAAACTCCGGCATCTGGTTGGCGCGGCTCAACCGGTCTGCAATCCTAAAATCCCTTCGTTGCTGACGCCACTTCTTCAAAGCATCTATGCGGGCCTTACCGGTAAGATCGCGCAATACCTCTTCTTTGGAAGGAAGTGAGGAGCTCAGGGTATTCGGCAAATTAGCCGGTGCATTTTTAGGACGCGGAGCGGGAATATTATCGAGTGCCCGCAGCAGTTTAGACTTGGCATAAAGATTGGCAAAACTGAACTGTGCCGTGAATATATTTTCCTGTGAGTTCTCAATGGTATTACCCAGGTTCACCGCAATACGACTTGCTCCCACCCAATTGTAAGAGGTACCATAACTGTATCGGGCAGTAATCCAGTCGGCAAAAGGAAATTTGTTCAGCGGAAGATTGTAATTCAGGAGGGCCTTCTGCTGGTAAAGGGTATTGCGTCCGCCTTTCCAGAAATTGTTGCGAACAATGTCTCTCTTTTCTTTGGTATCGATTCTCCCGAAAGGCTCGTCTATCCGGGCGTTGTTGGTAGCATTAAAGTCTGCGTTCAGCGAACGGGTCAGGTCCCAACGCATATTGTAGAAGCGATCGAACGTAAAATATTTATCGTAAGTGGTATCTACCCGGTCTACCTTGTTGCTGTAGGAGCTTACAATTCTTGGTACAAATTCGGCAAACTGCCGGTTGATATCGGCCCTGAAATTCAGGAAAGAAGGACGCAGGTTGATATTGGCATCACGAATGAATGCCAGCCAGGGAGACCTGCCTTTGATCAGTTTTTTAAACGGCTCAATGAAATTATTCTGTCCTACAAAAGTATACCCCAATCCACCACGTTGCCTTACCACCCTGTTCTGCTGAATCACCGGACTGGACTGTTCCGTTTGCGAAAAAGCATAACTGAAATCGAAATTGCTCAGGCGAAGCAAACCGGGTTTTCCCGTACCAGGCAATATCCGCACATTGGTAAAATTGATTGTCTTGATGGTGGTCTGATCCACCGCTGCGCGCCGGATAGAGTCGCGAACCGCTTCCGGACTCTTGTCTCTTTTTTCTGCATACAACACATCTTTGTCGTAGGGATCAAACTCCGGTGTACGAACACTTCTGTTGATGCTTGCATAAATGGGAACGGAAAGTCTTGCTTTTTTGGGAACCAGTTTACCTGCATCAATATTGGCAGCAATATCAAACTGCGTCAGGTTGTCTTTGGCGCGTTCATTGGCCCGCTGTTCAATCGTACCAAAACCCTGTGTATACTTGTTGGCAGATACGGTAAGCGTTCCCAGATCGGCCAGCACCATGTCTACCCTGCCGAGTGCAGCCCAGCCACCTCGTTCGTCGATACCCGATAAACGAAGTTCATTCAACCAAACTTCGGTACTGATTGCGTGATCGTTTTTAACCGGGTTCTCCACTGCAACTAAAATGCCGCGCACTTCGCCCAGGTTGGGATTTCCCATGATCGAAAAAGTTTTATTACCAATCTGCCTTCGGAAGATGGTACCCACATTCACCCCTGCATTGTTGCGCAGCAATTTCAGGTCGATCAGTTCACGCAAACTGAAATCGAGGTTGTTTTCAACTGGCCATACCCTCGCTTCCTGTCCTTTTGGGTAATTACCGGGCGGCGTTACTTTCAGCGGAATTTTAATTTCATAATAGTTGTTCAGGAAATCCTGTCCTATTCGGACCACCGCCTGAATTTCGTTGTCTGTAATCGGACGCTGACCTGTTACAGACTCTGCGTGCAGGTACATCGACAACTTTGCATAACGCCGCATATCCAGGTTCAGTGTTTTGAAAATACCTCTTGCTTCGCTGGTGGGCAAATTGTTTACCCGAAGACTGATGGCCTGTTCATTTTGTTGCAGGTTTACGCCATTGTTGCTCAGTAGTTGCACACGTTCCACATCGGGCGGCATGATGTAGTTCACCGGCTGTCTGCTGCTGTTTTCTTCCAGGTTCACTGCAAGTGTATTGAAGCTGATGCCACCCGCATTGTTAATGGGCGTGTAAGCGCCTGTTGTATCGAGGTTGTAAGTAAACTGTCTCCACTGGTTGCGCACCAGGTCGAGGCGTGCCAGACGAAGTACCACAGAATCTTCAAAATCGGTCAGGTACAAGCGCGCAAAACGAATGGATTTAAAATCCGGAATATTGCCCACTTTCCTGGAGTATCCTTTAATGGGCACGCGGAAGAGGTACCAGTCTTCCGTACGCGTGGTACCATCGGCTGCATTCACGGTAACCCTTCGCTTGTCCGTTATATAAGGAGTAACGCCCACATCCATTCCCGGACGAAGCTGCACTTCATATTCATAGTATGCTTCTGTTTCGTTAAGGGTGTTGTCTCTGTTCAGGTCTTCGTTATCGGGATACAGGGTGGCTGCAGAAGTAAACTGTCCGCCGGTAGTGGCTACAGGCGAGTTGCCCTGCGGATTGTTGAAATTTTTATAGCGGCCAAGAATACCGGTTCCCAATTGGTCGTAAGCACCATCACGGAACCACTTGTAATTGTCGTTGGAAGGATCGGAAAGGGCCTTCTGGTAAATGGCAGAACCCGTTCCAAAATTATTGGCCAGTCTTTGCAGTATATAGGCTTTTTTCCGCCGCTCCGCATCGTCGTCAATTCCATCAAAACCCACATCCTGGTATGGACGGTCGTTGGGATCATTGCTGAAAGCCTGTGTAATCTGAATCGGATTCACCGGTGTTTTACCCCAGGTATTGCTGCTGTCTACTGCGGCAGGAACATTGGGCGTATTCATTCCATTTTCGTAAAACCGCTTACCGTCTTTCAACACATCTTCACTGATGTTACCAAAGTTGAGGTAGAGTTTACCGCCCTTGCTGTTGGGATTGGTTATAAAAGGATTCTGAATCCAGAATTCCACAAACTCAATATTGTTGGTTTCAAAATCGGTTTGATCTATGGAACGCATGATACCTCCCCAGCGGGAAGCAGGATTGGAAAGTTTACCGGCAGCATTTACCTGACCAACAGCCGTTTCAAAATTGTACGGACCTTTTTCCGTGGGGTAATAAGCCAGGTCGAATGTAGCCGTTTGTACATCGGTGATATTGGTGGTACGTTGCGGAAACAACTCATTGGTAAATACCTGGCGAACCCGCGGATCACTCAGCTCTGCCAGGTTTCTGCGTAACGGGTTGCCTGCACTGTTTTTATCCTGCAGATTGGGTTCAATATTGTACCAGGCCAGTTTGGCTCTGTTCCTGTTGTAATCGATGCTATCGGTTAAAGTAGCTTCCGGAAAACGCGGATTGCCCTGTGGAGTAGAAGCCATGGTCCATGCCACAAAAGGGAAACGAAGATCAATCGTAGCCCTGGTACCTTCAAAGTCGTCGATGAAGATCAGCCCCTGATCGCCCTTGCCAATCTGCGATGGATGGCCCGGTTTCAGGATGGCGGCTTCTCCATAGGCATTGATAAAAGATTTTGCCTTGGTATCGTAAAAAGGCAACTTGTTGAGCAATCGGGTAAGACCGGGCAGTTCGGACTTATAACTGAAATCGAATCCGTACATGGTGTTGCGGATCGGATCATCGCCATAACCCATCTTGGTAAAGAAAGGCCGCTCACCCAACCGGACCATGGTGGCACCCAGGCTCAGTTTTTTATTGGCCAGGTAATCTGCACGCAAACCGGTGAATCCGCGTTGCTGCATCCCGAAACCAATATTGTTTTCGAAGGAAACTTTTACGGGCACATTGGAGCTTAAGATTCCCTGGTTAATAATTTTAACCGTACCCAGATTATAATCAACAATATAATCGCTTCCTTCACGCAACACCTGTCCGCCGGCAGTTACAGAAACAGAGCCCTGCGGAATATTAAACGTGTTGAGGTAAATTTCCGAACCACCGCTGCTACCCTTTACCTGGCCCTGCATTACAAACCGGTTGAGATTGGCATAGGTCTGAGCGATCGCTTTAATGGAATCGTACAATTGATAGTACACATATTTTCGTTTCACCGCAGCAGGCTGACCTGCAAATGCCAGGGTATCCAGGTCGCGACCAAAGGGCTCCAGTACCGGAAATACCACACGGCCCATCTGCGGCAAAATCGTAAATCCATCCACATAGTCGAATACCCCATCGGGCTGCGGATCGTTCCGGTTGTTCAGGCGATCGAGGTTCAGTATCCGCAACAGGGGCTGACCATCTACAGCAGGAGATGATTCTGGCAGATAGCGTTTTAATCCGCCACCGGGTTCTTCGTACAACACATTTAACTGAAAATCCTCGCGCTGAATACCGCCAAACAGATCGAGTGAGTAAACGTTTTTCATCATGAGCCCCCAGAGCGGCAATTCGGTTCGCTGCGAAGTGGCCTTCAGCAATTTGAGGAACAATACTTTTTGTACGCCCCTGGTAGAGTCGAGCGCTATATCCTGCGAGAACTCACCCACCTGAAACACCCTGCCGTTGTAGGTATACTGATAGGCAATTGCCAGTACTTCATCGGATTGAAGTTGTGTATTCACAGAAATAAATCCGGCCTGCGGATTAAAATAATATTCGTTGGGACTGAGTTTTCTTGCGAAGGTTTTTTCATAATCGTCTACCGGCCGCAGTCCTTTGTTCAGTAATACGGTATTCACCAGCGAAGGATTCCGCGCATTGGGATCGTTTACGAGTGAGTTAAACAAACTGTTTGCACCGTTCGCAGGCAATGGATTGGAACTAAGCGACTGAATAGCCGGATTGTAAGGCTGCGCTTCGCCCAGGTCCATGAAACCAACAATATCACGGGCATCGGTAGTTGCACCGGTTCGGTTGGTTACCCAAACCTCTACCCGCTGCACCTGAACCTGCGAATTCACCACCGGCAGGCTGCGCATGGTTTTATTGAAATTGGCGCGGAAATAATTGCTCATCAAAAAGTGACGGTTCTCTTCGTAATCGTCTATTTTTTTTGAGAAGGTTTGTGAAGCTGCTCCCCCCTGCAGATTTACGCTTTGTCTGGAACTGCGCTGGTTGGCAATGGCCGCTGTTACAAATAATTTACCAAACTGCAATTCTGTTTTAACGCCAAACAGGTTTTGTGCACTGGTGATCAGGGTTCCCTTCGATTGAAAAGAAATATTACCCGCTTCAATACGCTTGATGATTTCATCGTCCATGCCCCGGTAATCCAGTTTCAGCTGGTTATCGAATCCGAGATTGGAAAGTGTATTATAATTGATCGGAAATTTGAGTTTGTCTCCAATATTCGCATTCAGGTTCAGGTTGGCATTCATATCGAAGTCGAAGCCACCATTTCTTCTGGCACGTTCGGGCAGCGTGGGGTTCTTGATGTTCTGCCCCTGGTAACCTGCCATAATATTCACTTCACCGCTTGGACGAATGTCTACTTTCAGGTTACTACCGCTCATACCAAAAATGCGGTCGAACAGTTTATCGTATACCCGCATCGGCGGACGAGCCGTTTTCATGTTAAGCCGGGTGAGTGCATCCGCTCTTTTTTTAAAATAATCTGCTTCTGCGTTTTTATTCTGAATCTTCAGGTATTCATCAAAGGAAAGCACAGAGGGCTTTCGGTAGTTGAGCGAACCTATTTTTTCCCTGATGAAATAAGATTTGGTTTTGGGATCGTATTCAACAGACCTTTTAATGAAGCCGGTATCGCTGAGATTAAACGGATTATTGCTTTTTACCGAAAACGGATCTCCCCTCCTGTCGCTGATGGGAAAGCGCAGGGAGTCTTTTTGCAGGGAATCTTTCTGTTGCGCCGGTAGCGCGGTACAGAGCAGCCATGCATAAGCAGTTAGTAAAATACGGGAGGTCTTCAAAAAAAAATCCGCTTGGTTAAGTAGAGCTGTATCCGATCGCTATAAATTTTTAAGTGCTTGCTTAATAATATCTTCCAGAGAATCATTTCCGGGGGCAGCCTTCATCACTTTCTTTACCGCCTGTTCTGCCATGACCCGGCCAATTCCCAATGAAATTAAGGCATTAACTGCATCCGTGTCTGTTTGGGAAGCAGCAAATCCGGGAAGATAACTTTCTTCCAGACTTTGTTTACCCAGTTTATCCCTCAGCTCCACAATCAGCCGTTCGGCAGATTTCCTGCCTATCCCTTTGATACTTTCCAGTTGCCTGGTGTTGCCTTGCACAATGGCCCTTGTAATTTCCTCCGGTTTCATTCCGGAAAGCATCATCCTGGCCGTGGAAGCGCCTACCCCCGAAACACTGATCAGTTGCAGGAAAAGTTCTTTTTCGGCCATATCTGCAAAACCAAATAAGCTGTGTGCATTTTCGGTGATGTGCAAATAGGTAAAGAGCTGACCGCTGTCTTTTTGACTGATGGCAGAATAGGTGTTCAGGCTGATATTCAACTCATAACCAACGCCATTTACGTCTACAACCACGCGGGCGGGCGTCTTAATGGCAAAATGACCTTTTACAAAAGCTATCATAAATGGGGTGAAATTACTAAAAAGAAAGCAATTAGCTGTACCTTTAAAGTTTTATGTAAGGACAGTAAGAAACTAAACCCCTTATTTAAGCAATCGTTTCATGAGTAAATTATCAGCAGCAATCACCGCGGTAGGCGGTTATGTTCCGGAAACAAAACTGACCAATTTTGATCTGGAGAAAATGGTGGATACGAACGACGAGTGGATTCGTACAAGAACAGGTATAGAGGAAAGAAGGATTTTAAAGGAGCCCGGACTGGGAAGCAGTGATATGGCGGTACCGGCAGTACTGGAAATACTTCGTAAAAAAAATATGGATCCCAAAGAGATCGACTGTTTGATCTGCGCAACAGTTACCCCCGACATGGTATTTCCGGCAACAGCCAATATTATCTGCGATAAAATCGGCGCCACCAATGCCTGGGGCTACGACATGAGTGCAGCCTGCAGTGGTTTTCTGTTTGCATTAACCACGGGGGCCATGTATATAGAAAGCGGCCGTTATAAAAATGTAGTGGTCGTGGGTGTAGACAAAATGAGCGCCATCATCGATTATACCGACCGGGCTACCTGTATCATTTTTGGAGACGGAGCAGGCGCTGTACTGCTACAGCCAACCACCGAAGATGCCGGAATCAAAGACAGCATTCTTAAAACAGACGGCAGTGGAAGACAATACCTGCACATGAAGGCGGGAGGTTCTGTAAAACCGGCCACGGTAGAAACCGTACTGGCCAAAGAGCACTATGCCTACCAGGAAGGACAGGCTGTGTTCAAATTTGCCGTAAAAGGCATGGCCGACGTAAGTGCCGAATTGCTGGAGCGCAACAACCTTACCGGAGAAGACATTGCCTGGCTGGTACCCCACCAGGCCAACCTGCGCATCATCGATGCAACGGCCAACCGCATGGGGCTTCCAAAGGAAAAAGTCATGATTAATATTCAGAAATTCGGAAACACAACAGCGGCAACCATTCCGCTTTGTTTGTGGGAGTGGGAAAAGCAACTGAAGAAAGGAGACAATATAGTACTTGCTGCATTTGGCGGCGGATTTACCTGGGGAGCTACCTGGGTAAAATGGGCATATTAAAACCTGCAACATGAAAAATAAACTCACTGGCATCGGATCGGTGGCTATCCATGCATCTGGCCACAACAATGCAGATCATGCACATCTTACGCCCGTGTATGCCAGTTCAACCTTTACGTTTGATACTGCAGAAGAAGGGAGTGAACGTTTTGCAGGAAAGGATAAAACCAAAATCTACAGCCGCTGGGGCAATCCGAGTTTTGCCACCGCGGAAGAAACCATTGCCGCGCTGGAAACATTCGGATTACAGGATGAAGCAGGCAATCCCCTGCAAGTAAAAGCCCTGTTGCATTCCAGTGGGCAAGCTGCGCTAAGCACCCTGTTTCTGGGAACCCTGCGCGCAGGAGATGCCGTACTCACGCATCATGCACTTTATGGTGGTTCACACGAACTTTTACAAAAAGTACTGGGCGGAGCTTCTGTGGAAACCGTGATGATGGACCTGGACGATCCGGAAAAAATTGAAGCAGTATTAAAAGAAAACGGGCACATCAAACTGGTGCACATAGAAACACCAGGTAACCCCACCCTGCGTTGTGTAGACATTGCCATGGTAAGCGCCATTGCCAAAAAATACAATGTACTGGTATCGGTAGACAATACAGCAGCAACACCGTATCTGCAACAACCCTTTAAATACGGAGCAGATTTTGTAATGCATTCCACTACCAAATTCCTCAACGGACATGGCACCGCCATTGGAGGTGTATTGTTGGGGAAGGACCTGGAACGAATGAACGGGCCGATTTGGAAATGGCATGTATTACTGGGTGGTAACAGCAATCCCTTTGATGCATTTCTGTTAACACAGGGAATGAAAACACTGGAGCTGCGCATGGAACGGCATTGCGCCAATGCAATGGAAGTGGCGGGATTCCTGCAACAGCACCCTGCAGTTGCCAAAGTAAATTACAGCGGGCTACCCTCCCATCCCGACCATGCCATTGCCATGAAACAGATGCGGCATGCAGGCGCCCTGATGAGTTTTGAACTCAAGGGCGGACTGGAAGCAGGCAGCCGGTTCATCAACCGTTTACAGATGTGCGTGCGCGCCATTTCTTTTGGCACACCGGATACGCTGTTGTCTCATCCGGCAAGTATGAGTCATATGGGCATTCCGAGAGAAGAAAGACTGAAGTCCGGTATTTCAGACGGACTAATCCGCATGAGTGTGGGCATTGAAAATATAGAAGACATTATTAACGATTTGAACCAGGCATTATGAGCATTCATATCCGAAGAGCAGAAAGAAAAGACTGTGCCAGAATACTTGAACTGATACAGGAACTGGCTACCTACGAAAAAGCGCCGGACGAAGTAACCGTATCGTTGGAACATTTTGAAGAGAGCGGCTTTGGACCCAACCCCGTATGGTGGGCTTTTGTAGCAGAGGAAACCGATGAAAGCACCGGCACATCTGTTATACAGGCTTTTGCGTTGTACTATATCCGCTACAGTACCTGGAAAGGACAGCGTATGTACCTCGAGGATATTCTGGTAACCGAAAAAATGCGTGGCAAGCAAATTGGTCAGCAATTGTTCGACCGCCTGGTAGAAGAAGCAAAAGAAAAAAAACTGAATGGCATTGTATGGCAGGTGCTCGACTGGAACGAACCGGCCATTGGTTTTTATAAGAAAAACAATGCCAGCTTTGATGCAGGCTGGATCAATTGCAGCATTCATTGTTAAGTGCTATTTCAACAAACGCAGATGCGCCGATACCTGATTTTTGCCATACTGATCCTGGGCTTTTTTGCTTCCTGCAAAAAGGACTCCGGTACCATACCGGACAACAGGGGACTTGTGCTTACCAAACTGGCCACCGGAATCAACCTGAGTAACTGGTTCAATGATTATTCCGACCCTGCACAGTTTGGCACCCGGTACAACAGCAATCATTTACAGCAAATTAAAAATGCAGGGTTCACCTATGTACGATTACCGGTAGGTCCATCCGTGATCAGCAATCCCTTCAACCTCTCTGCCATCAACAGCAACATCCTGGCACAGGTAGATCAGGCAGTCAGGAATATCATCGGAGCAGGGCTTACTGCATCTATTGTATTGCATTCCAACTCAACTGCATTGGAAGTACAGCTGGCTACAGACCCAATCAGCAGGCTGGCCTTCCGGCAACTCTGGAAAAACCTGGCCACTCATTTTAAACAGTACGATACCACACAGGTAGTCTTTGAAGTTTTCAACGAACCGCATATTGGAGCCACCCAGGGCGCAGCAGGCATCGATAAAAACTGGTGGGCACCGTTTCAGGAGCAGATTATCCAATCTATCCGCGAAACTGCCCCTGAACACTATATCATAGCAGGTGCGGAAAACTGGAACAACTGGTACGATCTTACCTTGCTCAAACCCTACAGTGCAAAGAACATCATTTACAATTTTCATTTTTACGATCCCTTTGCATTTACACACCAGGGGGCAGACTGGTCCGGGCCGCCATACGACCTGCTCCGACAAATACCTTATCCGGGAACACCCGAAAACATGGCTCCACTGGTAGCAGCCGCCACTACACAGGAAATGAAGTTTTTTCTTCAATGGTATGGCACACAGCGATACAATGCAGACTCTGTAAGGGATGCTATGAGAAAGGTTTACAACTGGAGTGTAACGCACCGGGTACCGGTGATCTGCAATGAGTTTGGTGTATACAAACCCTATACTCCCGCTGACAGCAGACTGCGCTACCTGCAGGAGTTCAGGATGGCCATCGACCAATATCATTTTGGATGGGCCGTATGGGACTACGATGAAGGCTTTGGCATGGCCAGGTATCCCACGGCAATACGTACCGGTGTTCCCGAATGGGAAAGCGGCGTGTTACAGGCACTGGGGCTACAATAAAGATTTCCGAAAAAAATCAGCTGACACCTGAAGTGGTAACTGTTGCACCCGCAATTTTACCAATCAGTCCCTGCAATACTTTACCCGGACCACATTCGGTAAACGTTGTAGCGCCATCTGCCACCATTGCCTGAACACATTGGGTCCATTTCACGGCGCCGGTTAACTGATCAATCAGGTTCTTTTTAATAGCAGCAGGATCACTCACAGCAGCCGCAACCACATTCTGGTATACCGGGCAGGAAGGCGTCTGAATAGCAACGGCTTCAATTGCAGCAGCCAGCTCTTCGCGGGCAGGAGCCATGAGTGGAGAATGGAATGCACCACCAACAGGCAATACCAATGCGCGTTTCGCACCGGCTTCCTTCATTCTGATGCAGGCCAGATCAATTCCTTTAACGGAGCCACTGATCACCAGCTGACCAGGGCAGTTGTAGTTGGCAGCCACCACCACTTCGCCGGTTTCGGCCTGTATGGCTGCGCAGATTTCTTCTACTTTTTCGTCCGACAGGTTCAACACAGCGGCCATGGTAGAAGGATTCAGTTCACAGGCTTTCTGCATGGCTTTGGCACGGATGCTCACCAGCTTTAACGCATCTTCGAACAACAGGGCGCCATTGGCTACCAGTGCAGAAAATTCTCCCAGGGAGTGGCCCGCCACCATTGCAGGAGCAGCATTTTCGATTGTTTTGAACGCAGCCACCGAATGCAGGAAAATTGCGGGCTGGGTTATATTGGTTTGTTTGAGTTCCTCATCCGTACCGGAGAACATGGTATCGCTGATGCGGAAACCCAATATTTCATTTGCTTGTTCAAAGAGATCTTTAACAGCAGCGTTGGATTCGTAGAGATTTTTTCCCATGCCGGAAAACTGAGCGCCCTGGCCGGGAAAAACAAAAGCATGTTTACTCATAAAAACAGGTTTAACGGAACAAAGTAAACACTTTCCCGCTTTCCTTAAAACTCTGTTTTCAGTTCCAGGTATTTCAGGAATTCGTTCCTGGTTTTTTCTTCTTTGAATTTGCCTTCGTAAAACGCGGTGATGGTAGAAGAAGTATCGTCTTCCACACCACGGCTGGCAACGCAAAGGTGCTTGGCATCTATCACCACGGCAACATCTTTGGTACCCAGTGCCTTCTGCAGTTCTCTGCCAATCTGAACAGTCAGGCGCTCCTGTACCTGCGGACGTTTGGCATAATATTCCACCAGCCTGTTCAATTTGCTCAGGCCGATCACTTTACCGCTGCTGATATACGCAATATGCGCTTTACCAATGATGGGCACAAAATGGTGCTCGCAATTGCTGTAGAAAGAGATGTTCTTTTCTACCAGCATTTCGTTGTACTTGTATTTATTGTCGAAGAGTGCAACAGAAGGTTTATTGGCAGGATTCAGTCCGCTGAAAATTTCCTGGATAAACATTTTGGCCACACGCTTGGGTGTGCCCTTCAGGCTGTCGTCTGTGAGATCGAGTCCCATGGTTTCCATGATGGCCTTAAAATGCTCCTGGATGATCTTCATCTTTTCTGCATCCGTTTTATCAAAAGCATCCGCACGCATCGGCGTATCAACAGAGGTAGCAATATGGTTGTCTCCCATATCGTCTATGATCTCGTCGGTAAGCTCAATCTTTTCTCCTTTAACACGGATATTCGACAAAGTTTCGTTCTGTTTCATATAATCTGATTTTCAGGACCAGGTGCGCATCCAGTTTTGCCCGCAGCAAATCATAAATCACCACCGCAATGTTCTCGGCAGTCGGGTTCAGCTGTTTGAATTCAACCGTATCCAGGTTTAAATTTTTATGGTCAAATCGGTCGAGTACCTGCTCTTTAATCAGGTCGCTCAGTATTTTAAGATCTATTACATAGCCGGTTTCCGGATCAATTTCACCGGTTACCTGCACCACCAGTTCGTAGTTGTGTCCGTGAAAGTTTTCGTTATTGCAAAGACCAAATACCGCTTTGTTCCGCTCACTGGTCCAGGCCGGATTATGCAGGCGGTGTGCAGCATTGAAATGCTCTTTGCGAAAAACAGTCACTTTCTTATTCTCCATTCAACAAAGTTGTTTAATGCATGTACGCGTACACACATGGTTCCTTTTCGGGATACGTTCTATGTTTTAAATCCGGTGAATCTATCCTTTTCCCTGGCACTGTTTCAGAAGTGTGCTGATCAAGTGGCCGGGCAATTACAAATAACATAGAAGCAGGCGCTTTGTTTAAATTTTTGCAAAAAACAATTAAACAAAAATCCTGTTTCGGTCAACCGCCGTTCTGCGAACGGCTTTTATTCTCCAAAATACTCTACAAAAATCCTGGGGGTTTCATAGAGTTTGATACAGTGAAGTTGCACTGTTTTTGGCAAAACCGGAGATAATTCTTTCCAAATGGCAATGGCCAGGTTTTCGGTACTGCACATTTGTCCTTCCAGGAAAGGTACATCCAGGTTCAGGTTCTTATGGTCCAAACGGTCAATGACCGCCGTTTTAATCATGGAACTCAGCTTTTTTACGTCGAAGAGGAATCCGGTGTCCGGATCGGGCTGTCCTTTAATGGTTACATAAAGTTCATAGTTGTGACCATGCCAGTTTTCATTGGCACAAACCCCAAAAACCGCCTCATTTTGCTCTTTGGACCATTTTGGGTTGTATAATTTGTGCGCAGCATTAAAATGTTCTATTCTGGTCAGGTACACCATTCCTCGGTAAAATTTCGGCAAAGGTACAAAAACTCAGAAAGTTGACCGTTTTTCATCAACTTTACAGTCATGAGAGTCATTATTACCGCAGCAACCGTGGGAGAATGGATGCCCGCATTTACCTCGCTGAACGAACTGTACACCGAAAAAAGCACCCGCTTCAAGGTACAGTTTTACCAGTCGGGGGTGGGTATGCTGGCCAGTGCGGTATCCCTGACCAGGCTGGCCCTGGAAGACCGGCCCGACCTGATTATTCAAATGGGAATCGCCGGAAGTTTTACCTCCAACACAGAACCGGGAAAAGTAGTGGTGGTGAACCAGGAAATGCTGGGCGATACGGGTGTGGAAGAAGGCGGGGTCTGGAAGGATCTATTCGACCTGAAACTGGAAAAAAGCAGCTACCATCCCTGGGAAAAAAGGAAGCTGCCTAATCCCTGGCTCAGTAAATACAACCTGCTTCAACTACCGGAGGTTGATGCCATTACGGTGAATCAGGTAAGTACCGGTTCCGCACGCATCGCACAACTCATTAAAAAATACAAACCGGAACTGGAAAGCATGGAAGGTGCTGCCCTGCATTATATCGGCAGGGAAACGGGCATACCATTCATACAGATCCGAGCGGTATCCAATATGGTTGGAGAAAGAGATAAATCCAAATGGCTGATGAAGGAATCGCTGGCCAACCTCAACCAAACAGTGATACAATATGTTGAACAATTATATCAGCTCAAATAGACCATGAAACTTACACTGGCATTTTCACCCTGTCCGAACGATACGTTTATTTTCGACGCACTGGTACACCATAAGATAGATACAGAAGGATTTGAATTTGATGTACAGCTCGAAGATGTACAAACACTGAACGAATGGGCCATCAACGAAAGGATGGACATCAGCAAAATCAGTTACGGGGTATTGCCACAGGTATTGAAAAAATATACACTGCTCAACAGCGGCGGTGCGTTGGGCATGGGGGTAGGTCCATTATTGATCACGCGCGCCAATTCCGGAATAGAGATAAAAGAAAAGCAGGGTGCATATACCCTTCCTGCCGGCACAAAAGTGGCGATTCCGGGCAAAAACACCACTGCACATTTGTTGTTCTCACTTGCATTTCCGGAAGCAGACAACAAAGTGTTTACCATCTTTAACCAGATAGAAGATGCAGTATTATCCGGAGCAGTAGATGCGGGAGTGATCATACACGAGAACCGGTTCACCTACCAGAACAAGGGCCTGGTAAAACTGATCGACCTGGGCTCCTACTGGGAAGAAACCTTACAAGTGCCTATTCCGCTGGGAGGCATCATCATCAAAAAAACCATTGATCCTGCCATAGCAGCCACCATCAACCGGCTGATCCGCAGCAGCATCGAATATGCATTTGCACATTACCCGCAGGTAGCGGATTACGTAAAGGAACACGCACAGGAAATGAGCGAAGAAGTGATGCGTAAACACATAGACCTTTATGTAAACCAATTCTCACTCGACCTTGGCAAAGACGGACAAAAAGCAGTGGAACAACTCCTGAGCATCAGCGCAAAGCAACTACAATAAGACCCACAAAAATTTAACATTCCGACTGTAGTTACAACCATTTTAATGTTGTAACTTTAAAGTGTTCGAAAACTGTACCTGCCTGCAGCAGATCAGCACGCTGCAACCGCATGCAGTTCATTTCTTCACTTTAAAAATTTGCCCTATGAAATTATTAAACAAAAAAGTAGCCATTGTAACCGGAGCAGGTTCCGGAATCGGAAGATCCATTGCTTTATTATATGCAGCGGAAGGCGCCAAAGTAGTGGTATCGGATGTGAATGAGCAGGGAGGCAACGAAACAGTTGCGCAAATCAACAATCAACAGGGAGAAGCCATTTTTGTAAAAGCGGATACGTCTAAACCTGCAGACCATGAAGCGTTGGTAAAACAGGCTGTTCAACATTTTGGTGGTTTACATATTGCCGTAAACAATGCAGGTATTGGTGGCCCGCTCAGCTTCACCGGAGCATATCCGATTGATGGCTGGGACAAAGTGATCGGCATTAATCTGTCTGGTGTATTCTACGGACTGCGCTACCAGATTCCGGCCATGCTCGAATCCGGCGGCGGAAGTATTGTGAATGTGGCCTCCATTTTAGGAAAGGCCGGCACCAAGGGTTCTCCTGCCTATGTGGCTGCCAAGCATGGAGTGGTTGGTTTAACAGAAGCTGCAGCGCTGGAATACGCAGATAAAAAAATCCGCATCAATTCTATCGGACCGGGTTATATCGTTACGCCACTGGTGACCAACAGTCTCGATGAAGCAACCAGGAATGCGCTGATCGGATTGCATCCGATGGGTCGTTTGGGTAACCCGGAAGAGGTAGCAGAACTGGCCTTATGGCTGAACTCAGATAAAGCATCTTTTGTAACAGGGGCCTACTACAATGTAGATGGCGGCTACCTGGCACAATAACTTAAAAAACGAAACATGATGAAAAGACTAGAAAACAAAGCAGCCCTGATCACCGGAGGTGCAGGAAGTATTGGTAAAATCACTGCAAAATTATTTTTGGAAGAAGGCGCCAAAGTATGGCTCGTAGACCTGAATGAAGATGCGTTGAAAAAAACAGTTGAAGAACTGGGTGGAAAAAATGTGGGCTATACCGCAGCAGATGTAAGCAGGTCTGCCGATGTACAGCGCTATGTAAACGATGCTGTAAAGGCTTATGGCAAGATTGATGTATTCTTCAACAATGCCGGCATTGAAGGCGTAGTGAAGCCGATTGCAGAATATCCGGAAGAAGTATTCGACAAAGTCATTGCGGTGAATGTAAAAGGCGTATGGCTTGGCGCAAAATACGTACTACCGCAGATGAAAGATGGGGGCAGTATGATTATTACTTCTTCGGTTGCAGGCCTGAACGGCAGCCCGAATGTGAGTGCCTATATTACCAGTAAACACGCGGCACTGGGTGTGATGCGTGCAACTTCTGTAGAATCTGCCTCCAGGGGAATTCGTGTAAACGCCATTCACCCATCTCCGGTAGACAATCGCATGATGCGTTCTTTGGAAGAAGGATTTGCACCCGGCGCAGCAGAAGCAGCTAAAAAAGAATTGGAGAAATCCATTCCGCTCGGACGTTATGCACAGCCCGAAGAAATTGCACAGCTGGTGGTTTGGCTGGGAAGCGATGAAAGCAAATTCATTACAGGAACATCACAGGTAATTGATGGAGGCCTGAGCGTATTATAACAAGAACTACAGAAAAACAACATCCAAAAGCGCTGAGGGGTTTATCCTTTCAGCGCTTTTGCATATACCTCCAGCACGCGTTTGCGGGCTTCCTCGTGAACCACAATGGGTTTGGGATAACTGAACTCCTGAAATTCGGGAACCCACTTACGGATATAGCGAAGGTCTTTGTCGAATTTTTCTGTTTGCAGATACGGGTTGAACACCCGGAAATAAGGCGCGGCATCACAACCGCTGCCACTGGCCCATTGCCAGCCACCGTTGTTCGCGGCCAGGTCGTAGTCGAGCAAATGTGCAGCAAAATAAGCTTCACCCCAACGCCAGTCGATCAGCAAATGCTTGGTTAAAAAAGAAGCTACAATCATCCGCACCCGGTTGTGCATATAGCCGGTAGCATTCAGTTCCCGCATACCTGCATCCACAATCGGGTAACCGGTGGTTCCTTCGCACCAGCGTTTGAACAACACTTCATTGTTTTGCCATTCTATGCGATCGTACTCCGCCCTGAATGCCTGCCCCCTTCCTACTTTCGGAAAATGCCAGAGAATGGAATGATAAAAATCGCGCCAGATGAGTTCGTTCAAAAAAGTTTCGTTCAGTTGCAGTGCCTTGCGAGCAACTGCCCGGATGCTGATGGTTCCGAAACGCAGGTGAACACCCAGCTTAGATGTTCCGTTCTCCAGTGCAGGAAAATCGCGGGTGGTATTGTACCGTTGAATAATGGCTTCGTTCAGGGCTTTGGAAGGAAAGGGCCGGTCAACAGATTCAAAACCCAGCTGTTGCAAAGATGGAATAGGGAATGCTTCCTGCTTCAGAAAAGCTGCTGCATGTTGCAAAGATGGATATGCTTCCAGATCCGAATCGCACAGCTTTGCTTTCCATTTTCTGGAGTAAGGCGTAAACACAGTATACGGCCTGCCATCGTCTTTTACTACGTCGTTCCGCTCAAATATCACGTGGTCTTTAAACGTATGAAAAGCAACCTGCTGCTCTGCCAGCCATGCGGCCACGGCAGCATCACGCTCCAGTGCATAGGGGTCATCGTCGTGGTTGGTAAACACCGAATCAATTTCGTACCGCTGAACCAGGGAGGCAAAAACAGTGGCCGGTGTACCATGCTCCACGAGCATAGTGGCGCCCATTTTCACCAGGGTATGCTGCATTTCTTCCAATGCAGCATGAATGAATTCCACGCGCCGGTCGGCCTTGTTTTCGAGCTGATCCAAAATATTGCGGTCAAAAATGAAGATGGGCAAAACAGGAAGCCCGGACCTGAGTGCATGATACAAAGCCGCGTTGTCTTCCAGGCGCAGGTCTCTCCTGAACCACATGATGTTGATGCGCATAAATGCAGAGCTGTTTGAACAAACAACAGCGCAACAACCAAATAGTTTAACAGAAGCCTGTTTTATTCGTTGAAGAGCGGAAGCAGGATGTCTTTGTGCAAACCATAAACGAGTTGCGGGAGGTATTGGTTTTGTTGAAACTGTTTCACCCAGCGGATTCCGTAGATGGCATTGGTCAGAAATACTTCGGAGGCGCCGGCAAGCTCCTCCGGGCTAACGGAAGCTTCTTCCACTTCGTAGTGCAGCTTGCGCAAACGATCAATCAGGTACTGGCGCATTACACCAGCCACAGGACCATCGCTGAGTGGCGGCGTTTTAATGAATCCATTGTTCACCACAAACAAATTGGCAATGGTGGCATCGGCAATGTTTCCATAAGGATTGAGCAATACCGCATCGTTCAGCCGCTGTTCTTTTACCCAGAGGGCCGCCATCAGGTAGGGCAGGTAATTATTGCTTTTGATGCGCGAAAAATCATCCGCCTGTTTAATGGCAGGGCGGTATAGATCAATCTCCAGGCCGTTTTCGTTGAGGAGGTTGTTGGCAGGATTCAGGTTCCAGCTTTGAATCAGCAGGTGCGGAAAATGATGTTGTTCATCGTAGATCCCACCTTCGCCCCGGTAAACCGTGAGCCGGATTCTGGCCAATTCGTGGTGCCCGTTTTTTTTCACTACCTGCGCAATGGCATCGGACAGATAATCTGCCGTAAAATAATGCGGCGGTTTAAACTTCATGGTTTCCAGCGAGCGAAAGAGCCGGCCGAAATGGTAAGGTTCCAGCAGAATTTTACCCCTGCACCATTTCATGGTTTCAAAAAAGCCATCACCGTAGCGAAAAGAACGGTTATCGGGTAAAATCAGCGGCTTACCGGAGCGGAGCAGTTGGCCATCATGAAAAAGAAAATCGGCAGGACTCATAGCTACAAAGATAGAATGAAGGTAAATTCGCCTGAACTAATCTTAGCCATTATGCAAATTGGTCTGATCACCTCCTACCTGGAAAGCATAGCTCCGCTGGCCTACCAGGAATCTTACGACAATTCAGGATTGCTTACCGGCCAGGCCGGACAGGAATGTACCGGCATACTCTGCACACTGGATGCTACTGTAGAAATTGTTCGGGAAGCAAAAGCAAGGGGCTGTAACCTGATCGTGGCCCATCATCCCATCCTCTTCAAAGGCATTACCCGGCTTACGGGCAAAAATTATGTGGAACAGGCCCTGATCGAAGCCATTAAAAACGATATAGCCATTTATGCCATCCATACCAATTTAGACAATGTGGCCAATGGGGTGAATGCCGTGATTGCAGCAAAGCTGGGGCTGATCCATACCCGGATCCTGCTGCCCAAAAACAACGACCTCGTTAAGCTGATCACGTTCGCCCCGTTGAAGGAAAGGGAACAACTCCTGAATGCCCTGTTCCGGGCAGGGGCCGGACAGATCGGCGAATACAGCGAAACCAGTTTCAGCACAGCCGGAACCGGCACATTTAAGGGATCGGAACAAACCAATCCCTATGTGGGTACCCCCGGCATTCGTCATGAGGAACCCGAAACCCGGATAGAAGTGATTCTGCCGGCACACCAGAAACAACCCGTGCTGAATGCCCTGCTGGAAGCGCACCCATACGAGGAAGTGGCCTACGACTTTATTCCCCTGCTCAATGCCAACCAGCAGGTCGGCAGCGGCATGATCGGCGAGCTTCCTGAGCCGGTGCCAGAAATGGCCTTTTTACAACAAATTCAGGCCGCTTTTGGGTTAAAACTGATCAAACACACCCCGGTTTTGGGTAAAAACGTACAAAAAGTAGCCATTTGCGGGGGAGCCGGCAGCTTCCTGATTTCCACTGCTAAAGCGGCCGGAGCCTCGTTTTTTATCAGTTCCGACATTAAATACCATGAGTTTTTTGATGCGGAAAACCGCATGGTCATCGCCGATATCGGGCACTGGGAGAGTGAACAATACACGATAGACCTGCTTTTTTCGCTTTTAAACAGTAAATTCCCTAACTTTGCCGTCCTTAAAACGGCGATTAACACCAATCCGGTGCGCTACTTTATAGGGTAATCTCAAACTACAAACTACATATGGCATCTGTAAAAGATTTCTCCGTTGAAGAAAAATTAGTAAACCTGCTTCGTTTACAAAAGATCGATAGTAAGTTAGATGAAATTCAGATTCTGAAGGGTGAGCTCCCAATGGAAGTTAGTGATCTGGAAGATGAGATCCAGGGATTAACCAGCCGCCAGACACGTATCGAGGAAGAAATCAACGGTATCAGCGAATTCATTGAGGGCAAGAAAAACGCCATCAAGGAAAGCGAAGCCCTGATTGCCAAATACGAAAAGCAGAGCGATAATGTAAAGAACAACCGCGAGTTCGAAGCCATCAATAAGGAAGTGGAAATGCAGCAACTGGAAGTGAAGCTGGCCGAGAAGCATATCCGCGATGCCAACGAAGAACTGGCAGATAAGATCAAAGCGCTGGAAGCTGCTAAAAAGCAGGTGGCTGTTAAAGAAGGCGTATTGAATCACAAGAAAGGAGAACTGGAAAAGATCATTGCAGATACAGAAAAAGAAGAAACAGCACTGAACAAAATCAGCGGCGAAGCACGTGGTCATATTGATGAGCGTTTGATTTACAGCTACGACCGTATCCGCAAGAGCTACAGAAATGGGCTGGCAGTAGTGCCTGTTGAGCGTGATGCCTGCGGTGGTTGCTTCAACTCCATTCCGCCTCAGCGTCAGAGTGAGATTCGCCTGCACAAGAAAATCATTGTTTGCGAAAACTGCGGACGTATCCTGGTAGACGCAGACCTGAACGACAGTGTGGAAGTAAAATAGGATTAGATTTTTTTTAGCATAAAGAAAGGGTAGCCGTTTGGTTACCCTTTCTTATTTTCGGGTGGTGATGAAGAAAAGCTATTTGCTCTGTTGTTGCCTGCTCCTTTCCTTTTTGGGAATGGCCCAGAAGGTATTTGATTTCAACCATACCTGTGTGGAAGCCTATCAGGATATTACCCGGTTGAAAATGGTAACAGGCGCAGCCTATGTAGAACAGGCAAGGGAGCAAAATGCCAATAACCTGATACCGGTATTACTGGAAAGCTACAGCGACTTTTACACCTTATTCCTGAACGAAAATCCGGCGCAGTACCAAACCCTTTTCCCGCTTTTTGAAGAAAGACTGGATCTGTTGCGGGAAGGGCCGCAATCCTCTCCTTTTTATTTGTACTCCCAGGCCATCGTGCGGATGCACCGCGCAGGGGTATCGGTTAAGTTCGGGCATTTCTGGGATGCCGGGTGGGATTTCAGGAGGGCCTACCTGCTGCTGAAAGAAAACAAAAAACGTTACCCGAACTTTTCGCCCAACGACCTGATGTTTGGCGCATTGCAGGCGGTGATCGGAACCGTACCAAAAGGATATCGCTGGCTCGTGAATCTGTTGGGTATGCGGGCATCTCTTACAGAGGGCATGCGCACCGTACGCAACTACACCAACAGCAATGATCCCTGGGCAAGAACTTTTTTCAATGAAGCCGCTTTCATTTATCCCTATCTGCTTTTCTTCATCGAAAACAAAAAAGAAGAAGCCCTGCAGTTTGTGCAACAAAAAAAGCTGGACCTGGTCAACAACCACCTGCATGCCTATATGGCTGCCAATCTTGCGCTGAACAACAAGGAAACTGTTTTGTCGGAGTCCATTGTACTCAACAGAAATAAATCGGAAGACTACCTGCGGTTGAGTGTATGGGATTTTCAGTTGGGATATACCCGGCTGTACCATCTTAAACTAAACGAAGCCCGGCATCATTTTGAACAGTTCACCCGCAACTTCAAAGGAAAATTTTATGTAAAGGATGTGTACCAGAAAATCAGCTGGTGTTATTATCTGCAGGGCAATATGAAAGCTGCGGAAGAAGCGCGCCAGCAGGTAATCCGCAGAGGCGCCACCGATGCAGATGCCGATAAAAAAGCCCTGAAAGATGCAAGGGAACAATACTGGCCCAATCCCCTCCTGCTGAAGGCCAGGTTGCTGAACGACGGAGGATACCATCAGGAAGCCTATCAGCTGCTGGCAGGAAAAACGGAGGATTATTTCAAAAAGCCCGAAGAGCAACTGGAGTTTGCCTACCGGGTAGCAAGGATCTTCGACGATCTGGGCAGAACAGAGGATGCCATCCGGACCTACCAGACTACCATCCGAATGGGAGCCAACAGAAAAGAATATTTTGCTTCCAGGGCAGCCCTGCAACTGGCACAGATCTACGAAGCCAGAGGGCAGAAAACACTGGCTATACAATACTACCAGCAATGCCTCGATATGGAAGACCATGAGTACAAAGATTCGCTCGATCAGCGGGCCAAGGCCGGAATTGCCCGGTGCAAGGGTGCATAAAAAAGGATAATAGAAAATACGCTGCTAATTGTATAAACAAGCTTTATTAACTTGCCGCCAAACAAATTCAAGTGCTTCATAAGCTGATCATACAGAACTATGCCATCATCGATGAGATCACCATTGATTTTTCTCATCAGCTCAACATCATCACCGGTGAAACAGGTGCGGGTAAGAGTATACTGATGGGCGCACTGAGCCTGATCCTTGGAGAAAGGGCCGACAGCAGTGTGCTGGTCAACAGCGAAAAAAAATGCATCATCGAAGGCTATTTTAAAATGGGGCAGCAGTCCGATGTGGCTGCGTTTCTGGAGGCCGCCGATCTGGATGAGGCCGCCAGCACCGACAACGAACTGGTGTTGCGCAGGGAGATCAGCGCCACCGGAAAGTCCAGGGCCTTCATCAACGATACACCGGCCACTTTACAACAGCTGAAGCAACTGGCCGGATTGCTTGTGAACCTGCACCAGCAGTTTGATACACTGGAACTGGGCGAAAGCGCATTTCAGCGCAGGGTCATCGATGCCCTGGCCGGCAATGATGCAGCAGTGCAGCAATACCGCAAAACCTATATAGCCTGGCAACAACTGAACAGGGAACTGAACAGCCTGAAAGAACAAAAAGCCGCCTTCATCAAAGAAGCCGACTACCACCAGTTTCTGTACAATGAACTGGAAGAACTGGGGCTGAAAGAAAATGAACTGGAAGAACTGGAAGAAGAGCTGAAAATGCTGAGCAGTGCAGAGAACATCAAGGCAGGACTGAGCCGGGTAACAGATGCACTGAACTACAGTGAACAACCCATGGTTGCACAGCTCAAACAATTGCACAACCAGCTGCAGCCATTTACCAGCCTGCTGAAAGAATTGCCTGCACTTAGTGAGCGCATGAAAGCAGTACAGGTAGAATTACAAGACATTGCCGATGAACTGGAACGGCTGAACGATCAGATCCAACTAAACGGGCAGCGTGCAGAATGGATCAGCCAGCGCATGGGGGAAGGCTATAAACTCACAAAGAAACACGGCGTACAAACCACGGCAGAACTCCTGCAGATACAGGAAGACCTGTCGGCGAAATTGCAGGAAGTATTGCAGCTCGACGATACCATACTGGCCAAAGAAAAAGCCGTTGCAGCCATGCAGCAGGACCTGGAAAAACAGGCAGCCGTAATAGGCAAAGCCAGAAAGGCTGCGGTTGCACCATTCGAAAAAGACGTGAACCGTTTGCTGAAACAGGTAGGCATGCCCAACGCAAGGCTGCAGGTGAGTCTGCAACCCACTGCATTTAACGAATACGGAACAGAGGAAGTAGAATTCCTGTTCGATGCCAACAACAGCAACCGCTTTGAACCTGTGCGCAAAGTAGCCAGTGGAGGTGAACTGAGCCGGTTGATGCTATGCATCAAATCGCTGGTAGCAGCTTCCATCGATTTACCCACCATGATCTTTGATGAAATTGATACCGGTATATCCGGAGAAGCCGCCAAACAGGTAGGGCTGATCATGCAGGCCATGGCCGATAAACGCCAGATCATCTGTATTACGCACCAGCCGCAGATTGCCGGAAAGGCCAATGCACATTATTACGTATACAAAGAACAAAAAGGAGCACAGGTAAAAACAACGATCCGGCTTCTGGATACGGAGGAACGCATCCACACCATTGCACAGATGCTGAGTGGAGAAAAACCAACTGCTGCAGCCCTGGAGAATGCCAGGGAAATGGTTAGCAGGTAATTCGTATCTTCGGAGCCTGTTAAAAACTACAACATGGCATATAACCTACTTAAAGGAAAGCGCGGTATTATTTCCGGCGCATTAGATGAGAACTCCATTGCCTGGAAAGTGGCCGAGAAAGCACACGAGGAAGGAGCAACATTTGTATTGACCAATGCTCCGATTGCCATGCGCATGGGAGAAATCAATAAACTGGCCGAAAAAACCGGAGCTACTATTATACCGGCAGATGCCACCAGCGTAGAAGACATTACCAACCTGTACACACAGGCACAGGAAATCCTGGGTGGAAAAATGGACTTTGTACTGCATTCCATCGGAATGAGTGTAAACATCCGTAAGAAGATTCCATACACCGAATCCAACTACGAATATTTTGCCAAAGGAATTGACGTATCTGCTATGTCGCTGCACAAAATGCTGGCGGTAGCTAAAAAGCTGGACGCCATCAACGAATGGGGAAGTGTGGTAGCGCTTACCTATATGGCTGCACAAAGAACTTATCCGTTTTATACCGATATGGCAGATATCAAAGCCATGCTCGAATCCATTGCCAGAAGCTTTGGTTACCATTACGGTAAAGAGAAAAAAGTACGGATCAACACCGTATCTCAGTCTCCGACCAAAACCACTGCAGGTACCGGAATCAAAGGCTTTGGCGACTTCTTCGACTATGCAGATGCCATTGCTCCGTTGGGCAATGCCAGTGCAGAAGATTGTGCCAACTATTGCATCACGCTGTTCTCCGATCTTACCAGGATGGTAACCATGCAAAACCTCTTCCACGACGGAGGATACTCCACTACAGGAGTGAGCATGGAAGTGCTGGAGAAATTGGGTATTGCCAATCAATAAAAAAACAAACCATGAATTTAGTAGACCTCCTGGGTTATTTCGGTGCATTCCTCAGTGCCATCACCTTCATGCCCCAGGTATGGCTGGCATGGAAAACAAAAAGCGTAGGCGATCTGAGTATCTGGATGATCCTGATTGTTGTTACCAGTTGTGTGGTATGGCTTATTTATGCAGTAAACGTGAAGAGTGGACCGGTACTTGCGGCCAACCTGATTGTGTTGGCGCTGTCGCTGATGCTGCTGTATTTTAAACTCACGTTTAAGAAGTCGGAATAAATTCATCCAATAATGAACTCCGGTTGATCCGGATCAAAAAAGGAAAAGTGCAGTGAGAACTGCACTTTTTTATTGCTACTAGTATTCGTCTTCGTTGAACATGAAGTCTTCCTGACTCGGATAATCGGGCCAGATGTCTTCAATACTCTCGTACACTTCACCTTCGTCATCCAGCTCCTGCAAGTTTTCCACCACTTCGAGCGGAGCGCCACTTCTGATGGAATAATCGATTAACTCATCCTTGGTAGCAGGCCAGGGAGCTTCTTCTAAATAACTTGCTAATTCTAAAGTCCAAAACATAGTTTTCGATTATTTTTTGCAAAAGTAACCGTATAAATGATATGACCAAATGTGAGTTTTAACCACTGTGCAAAGAAATGTTTAAAAAATGGCGGTTTCGGAGCCTTGTTTTGTAGGTTTGTAAGGATAATTGCAGCAAAGACATGCTAAAAGCAGAAAAGATAACCCGAAAATTCGGGGATGTACAGGTACTGAAAGGAGTGGATATTTCCATTGAGTCGGGCGAAATTGTTGGCATTGTAGGCTCATCCGGGGCCGGCAAGAGCACTTTACTGCATATCCTGGGTACACTGGACCGGCCCGATACGGGCAGAATCTGGCTGAACAACCAGGAAACGGGTACCTTATCCCCTAAAAAACTGGCCGCCTTCCGCAACCGGCAGATCGGGTTTATTTTCCAGTTTCACCATTTATTGCCCGAATTCGACGCGCTCGAAAATGTATGCATTCCGGGATGGATTGCCGGAACCCCCAAAAAACAGGTCAGGGAGCGAGCGGAATACCTGTTGAATATCCTGGGACTATCCGGAAGAACAACGCATAAACCCCAGGAACTCTCCGGCGGAGAACAACAGCGGGTGGCAGTAGCCAGGGCGCTGATCAACCAGCCCTCGATTGTATTCGCAGATGAACCCACTGGCAACCTCGACAGTAAAAACGCCCGGGAGCTGCACCAGTTATTCGTACAGCTGAACAAAGAAACCGGCACATCATTTCTGATTGTTACCCACAATGAAGAACTGGCCGCCCTTTGCGGAAGAACCCTTCATATGAAAGACGGGCTGATGGTATAAGCTATACAGGCCTAGGAAACCCGCGGCTTCCAGGGAATTTCCTGAATACCCAGCTGGTGACTGAAATAGCGGGACAATACAAAGAGATAATCGCTCAGGCGGTTGAGGTATTTGATCACCAGCGGTCCCACAAAAATCTCCTGTTCCTGCATGTTTACGCAGCAACGCTCTGCCCTTCTGCAAACGCAGCGGGCAATATGGGTTTGCGAAACAGCCAGGTTGCCGCCGGGCAAAACAAAGAATTTCATGGGTGCCAGCACATCGTTCATGTGATCAATTTCCCGCTCCAGCAAAGTAATGTCCGATTCTTTAAGATCCGGAATTTTCATCAGGGGCTCTTTGTCGGGATCACAGGCCAGGGAGGATCCAACCGTAAACAGGCGGTCCTGTATTTCCCTGAGGATCGATTTGGTATGTGCATCGGAGGCATAATCGCCCACCACTCCTATCCAGGAGTTGAGTTCATCTACGGTTCCGTATGTATCAATTCTGATATGGCTCTTGGGAACTTTGGTACCGCCAATTAAGGAGGTTTTACCCAGATCCCCTGTTTTGGTATATATTTTTATGGACATGGTTGAGTACGGTTGATACAATTACAAAACTAAGGCCGAATGGTTCAGACATGTGCGGCATGCGGGTGATGCTGCAGAAACTCCTGTTTGGTCTGGTCGCTTTCTACCAATCCGTCTCTCAAACGTACAACCCGGTGTGCATAGGCGGCAATATCTTCTTCGTGAGTAACGAGTACAACGGTATTACCGGCTTCCTGAATTTTTCCGAAAATCTGCATTACTTCCACAGAGGTTTTGGAATCGAGGTTACCGGTGGGCTCATCGGCCAGCAGGATGGCCGGGTTGTTTACCAGGGCACGGGCAATGGCAACCCGCTGAATCTGACCACCACTGAGCTCATTCGATTTATGGTGACTGCGTTCTGCAAGACCCACTTTTTTCAGGGCTTCCATGGCACGGTCCATTCTTTCTTTTTTGGGCACACCGGCATAAATCAGCGGCAGGGCCACATTTTCTGCAGCCGTTAAACGGGGCAGCAGGTTGAATTGCTGGAACACGAATCCGATTTCGGTATTCCGCACTTCGGCCAGGTCATCGTCGGGCATTTTGCTCACATCCTTTCCGTTGAGTACGTACTTACCACCGGTGGGAGAATCCAGGCAACCCAGGATATTCATCAGGGTACTTTTACCGCTACCGGAGGGTCCCATCAGGGCAACGTATTCATTCTTAAAGATATCCAGCGAAATCCCTTTCAGTACAGTAATAGCCTGGCTACCCATGTAGTAATTCTTCTCAATACCTTCCAGGTGAATAATCGATTCGGTGTTAGCCATACAATAAGTTTATTTTTTAATTACGGTAGGTACCTTAAAATAAGTGCCATCTGTAAGAGGTGCATTCCGCAACGCATCTTCCCGGGAAACGGATCCCTCCAGCTCATCGGCTCTCCAAACCTGCGCTTCATCGGTCATCCACAGGAGTGGTTCCACACCGGTGGTGTTCACTTCCTGTAGTTTTTCAATGAACCCCACCATCCGGGCAAGGTCGTTGCGGATGGATTCCTTTTTATCGGGGCTGAACTCCAGCCTGGACAAATGGGCCAGGTGATCGATCATTTTGGGCGTAATTTCCATATAAACAAATGTAACAGAAACCCAGGCAAGATGGAAGGGTAAAATTTTAAAAGGCAATAAAACAAAAGCAGCGGTCAAAATCGAGAAAATCCCGAAAAATGCACAAATATTAACATTATGTGGAGATTAAATATGTTTGATGGCGATATAAACTTCCTAAATTAGTATAAATAAATCCCCCCGATTATGCTAGTATATGTTCTGTTGGTCGTTTACCTGGTTTGCCTCTATCTGGCTTACAGAGGTGCGGCGGTATCAGAGGAGTGAGGCCCCCCACACACAAACTTTTTTAAAATCAAACTTCCCTTAAAAGTTTGATTTTTTTTATGCGTTTATCCTATCTTCGATGAAAATAGTTGCATAGCTAACTATTTTTGCGCTACGAAAAAATGACATTCAACCAACAATTGCGTATAATGGCCCTGAGGAACCAACAGCGGCCTGCCTGCGATCAATTGATAAACATTAAAGATTGCATATGAAACGTACAATCAAAAAAGTTGCCGTATTGGGAAGTGGCGTAATGGGCTCCCGGATTGCCTGTCATTTTGCAGGAATCGGGTTACAGGTATTGTTGCTCGACATAGTGCCGGCGGCAGCAGCGGAAAGCACCAAGCCAGCCGAGAGAAACAAACTGGTGAACGATGCCTTGCAGGCAGCTGTGAAAAGCAACCCCTCTCCCGTTTTCACCAAAGCCGCGCTGAACAATATCAAAACAGGCAACTTCACCGATCACATGAAAGAGATCGCTTCCTGCGACTGGATCATAGAAGTGGTGGTGGAAAGACTGGATATTAAAAAACTCGTGTACGATCAGGTAGAACAGTTCAGAAAACCCGGAACGCTGATTACGTCCAATACTTCCGGCATTCCGATCCACATGATGGCAGAAGGCAGATCTGCCGATTTCAAAAAACATTTTTGTGGCACCCACTTCTTCAATCCGCCACGCTACCTGCGACTACTGGAAATTATTCCAACTGCGGATACAGCTCCTGAAGTAGTAGATTTCCTGATGCATTACGGGGATCTTTACCTGGGTAAAACCACCGTACTCTGCAAGGATACACCTGCGTTTATCGCTAACCGGATCGGAGTGTTCAGCATCATGAGCATTTTCCACATCATGGATCAGCAAAAACTGACCATTGATGAAGTTGATGCATTAACCGGACCCATTATCGGCAGACCCAAGTCCGCAACATTCAGAACAGCAGATGTGGTGGGAATCGACACGTTGGTGAAAGTAGCCAAAGGGGTAGCAGACAATTGCCCTTCAGACGAAGCAAAATCCATTTTTACCATACCTGCATGGCTCGAAACCATTACCGCCAACAACTGGCTGGGTGATAAAACCGGCCAGGGCTTTTTCAAAAAAATCAAATCGGCTGCCGGAAAAGAAATCCAGACCCTCAACCTGAGCACGATGGAATACGGCGCAAGGGTGAAGCCAAAGTTTGCAAGCATCGAGGCGGCCAAGCCGGTGGAAGACCTGAAAACCCGTATCAAACAACTGCATGCGGCCACCGATAAAGCAGGTGATTTTTACCGCGCATTTCACCATTCCCTGTTCTCGTATATTTCGTTCCGCATACCAGAAATCAGCGATGAAATTTATCGCCTCGACGATGCCATGATGGCCGGCTTTGGCTGGGAAATTGGTGCATTCGAAACCTGGGATACCCTGGGAGTGGCCAAAACCGTTGAAGCTATGAAAGCAGCGGGGGTGGCTGTTGCACCATGGGTTACAGAAATGCTTGCATCAGGCGCAACCAGTTTCTACAAAGTGGAACAGGGCAAGCGCATGTATTATGATATTGCAGGCAAGTCTTATAAAGTAATCCCGGGAGGAGAATCCTTCCTGATCCTGAAGAACCATAGCGACAACCTGGTATGGAAGAACAGCGCCTGCAGACTGTACGATATTGGAGATGGCGTTGCAGGATTTGAATGGAGTACCAAAATGAACAGTATCGGAAGCGAAGTATTGGAGGGCCTGAACAAGGCAATCAACATCGCCGAAGATAAATTCAACGGACTGGTGATTGCCAACGATGGCGCTAATTTTAGTGCAGGTGCTAATGTGGGCATGATTTTCATGTTTGCAGTAGAACAGGAATACGACGAACTGGATATGGCCATCCGGATGTTCCAGAACAGCATGATGCGTTTGCGTTATTCCAATATACCGGTAGTAACAGCTCCGCACGGATTAACCCTGGGCGGCGGTTGCGAAATGAACCTGCATGCAGATAAAATATGTGCAGCAGCCGAATCTTATATTGGTCTGGTAGAACTGGGCGTGGGCCTGATACCGGGCGGAGGCGGAACCAAGGAATTTGCGATGCGCGCCGGAGATGAACTGCATAAAGACGAACCCGAAACCAATACTTTAAAAGAGCGCTTCTTATCTATAGCTACCGCCAAAGTAGCCACTTCTGCACAGGAAGCTTACGATATGGGCATTCTGCGTAAAGGACAGGACGAAGTGGTTATGAATATCGGAAGAAGAATTGCCGAAGCCAAGAAATCGGTGATTGAACTCTACGAACAGGGATACCAGATTCCTGTACCACGCAAGGATGTAAAAGTAGTGGGACGCGCAGGACTGGGTGCGTTACTGGCCGGTATTAATGGTATGTGGCGCGCAGGATATGCAACCGATCACGATGCACTGGTGGCCCGCAAACTGGCCTATGTGATGTGTGGCGGAGACCTCAGCGAACAAAGCCTGGTAAGCGAGCAATACCTGCTCGACCTGGAAAGAGAAGCATTCTTAAGTCTTTGCGGCGAAAAGAAAACACTGGAAAGAATTCAGAGTGTATTGAAAAGCGGAAGACCCATCAGAAACTAGCAGAAAATAACAACCAACGGAAAAACTGGATTATTGTACACTGTATATAATCCAGTTTTCTGTTTCATATACCCTGCTGGGCGTTAACCCCAGATTGGCTCTCATGAGTCCCACGTTGTACACGTTGAGTACGGTAAAATTGTGCAGCCGGTTGTTCTTTTTGGCCACACAGATATAATGTGCCATCAGTGTCGGGTTTTCAATAATGGTAACAAAGCTCTTCTGTATCGGAATAATCAGACCATCCAAACCAGGCATGTGTGCAATGATTCCATAAGCAGAAGCATCGTCTATGAGCACAGGACGTTTGTCCGAAGCAATGGAAGCAATGTACTCTGCCAGCAACATTGCTTCGGTAGTTACTTTGGGCTGCAGCCAGCTGGAAGGAGTATTGGCTAAATTGTAAAATTGTCTTTCTTCCGGATCATTGGATTCAGAAAAGTAATACGCTCCGGCAAACACACTCAACACCGTACCACCAATCAGCAGCCAGGAAGTAAGCACAGTATTGATTCTGACCCTGCCTAAATAAATGAGCGTGGTAATGGCCATCACATTGATGATCACAAAGTACTCAACGGTAAAATAATACTTTACATCTACCATGATGATGCTGAACAAAATCAGCGGAGTAAGTACGGTAAACAATTTGTACAACTTTCCTTTAAAAAGGATCAGCGATACAATGAAAATGGGCGACAGCAAAATGGCAAATGTCTGGAATACAATTTGTGTTTGCTTACCCACATTATTGCCCTGTATATTGTCGAGAATGGTATTCAGTGAAATGGTACCCGTAACCCGCCAGTTGGCATACTGACTGGTTAAGAAATAAGTAGCATCGCCGGCATGGGCAGCATTCAGCGTTCTGTACAAATACACTGCACCCAGTGGCAGCAGAAATAAAATCAGGTAAAGCGCAATGGTTCTGTTGGCCAGTTTTCTGCGCAGCGAACGATTGTTCAACGCCTGGTAATACTGAAACACCACCTGCTCACCTTTGGTAACTTTAATCCCTTCAATGGAAATCAGCACCACAAAAGGAAAAAAGGAAAGCAACATCCAGATAAAGTTGATTTCCGTAAAAATCAGACAGGTCAGGTAAATGCTGGCCATAGACAAATAATATGTAGTCTGACTTTTGTAGTACTGAAAGAAGCTGCGGAACAACAGGTAAAAAAACAGCATAATGGCCGCTACATTTCTGCCGCTTACTGCTGCATACAAAAACATGGGGTGAAACATAAACATCACCGCCAGTACAATCAGCATGGATTTTACCGGTAAACTTGTATTATTCAGGTCCACCGCCATATTGTAAAACAGCGAAGCCATCATTACAATGGTCAGCGCAATGGGGGCAAACAGAAATCCAAAAGGCGAAAATAATACCGCACCAATAAACATGGTGGTAGGAAAAGTGGTACCCAGGGTAATCAGGGTATTGTCTGGATATTCAAAAAGCAGTTTTAGTTTTTCGGTATAAAAAAGGGCTTCCGAATGCTCAAATCCATTCCGGTGAAACAACCAGGCAGCTATTACATAGTACAAAACCAGTAATAAGGAACCTATTCGTATTTGCGCATTCGATAAACTCATTACGCTTGATTTGCATTGGCTGCAGTTGCTGCAGCTGAGTGAGACATTTTAGTTAAACCGTGGTTGGTCTTTTCCCAGTAGAACGGCTTATAAATCAATTGCCACAAGCCCTTGTATGCAGCTATGGAGTGCAACAGCCAGTACAACGGATTGCACATGGCAAACAGGATCAGTTCATAGTACCGTCTTTTAAACACCGCCAGCATATTCAGGTAAATCATCAGGGTATTACCAGCCACGAAGTTAAAAATAGACACATACAAAACCCAGTCGGGGAACAGCACCCGCACCGATTCCAGGTCAAAGATCAGGTATACCAGGAAGAAAGAAAGCAGCAGCGGGTACAGCAAAAATGTAATTGGTGTAAAGCCTACAAAGAAGTTGAAGCCAAAGAAACCGCGCCAACCGATTTTACCCACCAGGTTCACGGGGTTGCGCATGTGCACGAGGGTGGTCTGCATATATCCCTTGATCCAGCGAGAACGCTGACGAACCCAGTTGAAGGGTTCGTTGTTGGCCTCTTCGAGCGTGGTGCTGTTTACCACCCCTACCTTGTAACGCTTCTCGAACACCCGTACACCCAGGTCGGCATCTTCCGTTACATTGAACGGATCCCAACCGCCGAGTTCAATCAGTTTGTCCAGTTTAAAGTGGTTGGAGGTTCCCCCCAGCGGAATGGGAACATCGAGCGACTGCAGACCAGGCAACATATAATCGAACCAATAAGAATATTCGAGGGTGAACATGCGGGTAAGCAGGTTCTCATTTTTATTAAAATAGTTCAAAGCGCCCTGCAATACCACATAATCGCGCGGAAGTTTACGGAACAGACAAACCACTTTTTTCAGCTGGTCAGAATCCGGTACATCTTCCGCATCGTAGATGGTGAGGTATTTACCCTTGCAGAAAAACAAGCCATAGTTGCATGCTTTGGGCTTGGTCTTTGGCATGTGGAAGGGCACCACAATGGTTTCGAAGTTGGCCGGGAAATCGAGGTCCCGTACCGCATTCAGCGTTTTATCATCGTCTTCCTCGATCAGGAGTTTTACGTCGAGTTTCCCTTTTGGATAATCGAGGCTACGCAGGTTCCAGATGAGTTTACGGATCAGTTTATCTTCCTTGTACACCGGAAGTAAAATGGTATAAACAGGCAGCGTGCTGTTGTCTACTGCTTTAATTTCGTCTTTGGTAACGGTTTCATGCAGTTCGTAGCGGGAGCCTTTCAGGGCAATATAGAGTTTGAACAGAATGGCAAACAGAAATACCCCGCTGAAGAAGACATTGAGGAAAATAAAGATGTTGACAAAACTGAAGGTCAGCATGGCAAGCGCCAGAGCAATAAAAGTAAAAATCACGAACAGTTGCGGATCGGTAAACGTAATCAGACCGGAACTCTCGGGGTCTTTCCGCATCAGGCTGAACACCGATTCCTTCACATAAAACTCACCCCGCAGTTTGTGTACCATCCAGGTAATGTCGAGGTCGGAGGCAGCAACAAACCTGATCTTTGTATTGAACTTGATCTCCAGCGTGCTTCTCAGCTTTTCATCCATCGGATCGGCAGCAGCCACGGTAAGTGTACCCCGGCCATCGCTGCGAACAGGAAGAAACAGATAGGCATTCAGCTGTTGCAGATCGCACTGTTCCACATAGGTTTCATCGATTACTTCGGCCCTGATATCAATCAGCGGAAAACCGGAACGATCCAGGAAAGCCACATATTCTTTACGGGTCAGGAAACCAAAGTTCAATGCAGCCTTGATATATGCATAGTCGTATTCATGGGCAATCTGCTCAATTTCCTGCAGTTTACCTGTTGTGAACAAGCCCACACCAATCATATTATTCAGAGCACAAACAGGCATATATCGGGTAGTCTTTTATGAATCCATTAAACAATTTCCTGAGATTTCTTCACACGTTTTCTGACGAAGAAGAAGGAAGCAATCAGGAGCAGCAGCAAACCACCCAGAATAAAGAACCGGTAATTGTTCCAGAGGAGCAGCATATTGTTTTTATCTCCACTGTAACTCACCAAACCGGAGTTATCAGGAAGCTTGAAGAAGAAATTGCTCTTACCCTTACTATTGGCAATACACACATTGCTCTCGATGGCAGAGTACTGAGCGCCAAAGCTCTTGATCACTCCTTCAAATGCATCGCTTACCGCAGTATCTCCCAGTGCAGAGATCAGCATAATGGTTGTCTGACCCTGTTTAAAGATCTGCGCAATGCCACTGTTAGAGAAATCATTGATGGAGTAAGGCGTTTGCCCGTTCACATCTTTATAGAGCTGGAAATCCTTGTTGAACTGAATCGGTAAGGAGGTAAAGTTTTTAATCATACCGTCGTTACGGTGCAACAGGGCAATGGCATTGTAGTTCCTGAGATCATCAAGGGTAATTTTATCGGAACCAGCCATTTCCGGAATATTCATATAGTTGGAAAGGATGGTAGTTGTATTCAACTGATAAATCAGCTGACCCATAGATGCAGTAAGGTTAGGCATCAAAGAAGGGGTAACAATAAACTTCAGCGGCTTTTTACGGAACTCACCCGGATAATTAAAGAAGTTGAAGAATTCATTGGCTTTTTCTCCGGAGAATACCAGGTTGGAAGTTTTGGTATCGATGAACCCAAAGAAGTTGGCAAAGCCTTCTCTACAGATATTGCCCTGCGGATGAAAACGCATTTCCACCACCAGAGAGTTGTTCTTGGTGAGCAGGTAAGGTTTCAGTTCAATATCGCCGTTGAAGCTGGTTTTATCGTGCAGATCGGCACTGTACACCAGGTTCTCATTCAGGTAAACGTTCAGGAAACCACGGTCGCCGGGTTTCAGCATCGAAAACATGGCTTCCAGGTGAAAGGTCAGTTTCTTTGGAATGGCATTGTAATCGGAAAGCGAAAACGCATAGTTGGTTTTCAGAGCGCCTACCCCTTCCATGATTCTGGGTGTACCACCCAGTTCTTCCAGCGAAAACACCACCGGCAAAGGATTTTTATCGAAGAAGCTGGGTGTGGCATTTTCGATCACCATCCTGGTAGTGAAACTGCTGTTGATGATTTTGTAGTTGGTTAAGGTGTTGATGGCTTTTTTATATCCATCGGATTCCTTACCGGTTACTACCAGTACCTGACGGGAATCTCCATAAGGATTCAGTGCAATGATGCAACCCTGTCCGCTGGGGAAATCGGGAATTTGTGCGCGAATGGCAGCAGGTAATTTGCTGAGTAACCCGGTAACAATGGTATTGCCCACGGTATCGGTTTCGCGGTAATTATCGGTAATGATCTCGCCCAGGCTGGCTTTTTGCTTAATCAGTGCAAACAGAATACCACCAGACAACAGATCGTCGAGGTCGGAATTCACCGGGGTACTGATGCGGTCGAACTCCTGGATGATTTCTTTTAAGCTATAGTTGAAAGAGGCCATGGACTGCTTTCTTACATCGAGGTAAGAAGAGTTCCGCACATTGATCCAAACTGCAGGATTGTCTACATCCTTACAATATTCATCCGACATAGATAATTTGGCATCCACACGGAGTTTAATGAAACGGCCGTCTGGCTGAACATATCTTTTATCCAGCGGAATAACGATGGTCAGAATAGAATCAATGGCATTGGCATAAATGCGCTGCGTAAATACCGGCTCATCTTTCAGTGCAATGGTAATGGTAGACTTGTCTTTGTTCAATACCTGCGAAGGGCGAACATTCAGGACCAGCCTGGTATTGTTAACATCATCACCGGGTTGTAATTTCAGGAAGTAGGTTAATGCACCCGCAATACCAATCACAGACTCATTGCGATAACCCATATCTTCCAGTGTACGACGTTGCGCGTCCTGGGCCAGCATCCCCGACATAATCAGCATAAACAGCGCAAACAGAGACAATTTCGATTTCATAAGCAGGGTATTTAAACTAGGCTAGTTTGAATTTTAATTTAAAATAATTTCCAACAGTGGGATTACTTTCATAGGTAAGGGTTCCGCCCATATCAGTGGTTAGCTGTTTCGCAACAGAAAAGCCCATACCAGACTGGGTAACGGCGTATTCTGACTGGTTGGGGGCCTGCAGCCGGTTGAAGTATTCATCCAGTTTTTCAATTCCGATCGGTGTTGCCTTATTAATAATTTCAATAATACACCAGCCATCGGAGTCGGCGGCATGAATGCTCAGGGCTGAACCCTTTTGGATAAACCTAATAACGTTCGAAAGGAGCTTAAACAGTATATGGCGTAAAAATATTTTATCCAGATTCACAACAATGGCCGAAGGAGAAAGGTGCACCTGCAGGCTAACCTGCTTGATGCTGGCAGCATCCACCAGGGCAATGGCGGCTTTTTCCACTTCGGGAATGATGTCGAATTCCTCGAACCGGTATTCAATTTTACCGGTATCGGCTTCGGCCGACTCGGCCAGTTTCTGAGAGAGGTAATGGAGTTTTTCATTCCCCATGGTAATATAGCTCAGGATTTCCTTCTGGTCCGAAGTGAGGTTGCTCGATTTCCGGTTGATCAGGTCGATGGAAATCTGGTTGGAACCAATAAAGTTCTTCAGATCGTGGATCATGATGTTGAGCGTGTTCTGGCGGTAATCGCTCAATTCTTTCAGGCGGCGGTTGGCCTCTTCGATCAGGTGGTGCTGGTCGTTGATTTTTTCGTTCTGCTCCAGCATGCGTCTGTTAGACTCTTCGATGATCAGGTTTTTCACCGTTTCCCTTCTGATGATCTGGTAGCGGTTATAAGCAATTACACAGGAAAAAGCCGAAACCAGAAAATAAACCCCACCCCCGCTGCTGATCAGGCTGCTGTAGCTGTCGAGCCGGTTGTTAACCGTATACAGCAGTATAATAATGGTATAGGAAACCGCACAATGCAGTTGTGAAAACAAAGGTTTCCAGAAGACCGTGGTATTCAGGAGGAGCATCATGATGGAAGCCAGCAAAAAATAAGGAAGGGCATTGGCAATAGGAATGATGCCGCAGATGAAAGAAGTCAGTACCACATTGGCGCCCACCACCAGGTTCAGGATCAGCTCATAATTCCAGCGTTTGCGGGTTCCGTAATTGTAAAGAAAATACGACACCACAAAAGAAGCGAGCCGGAGCATCAGGAGCAGAACCCAGTCGTCTTTCATGAAGAGTAAATCGAGCAGCCAAAACAAAGGCAGAGAGAACAAAATCGTCCATACCGCAACATTCGAAAAGTAGGCACCCCGCTTATTCAATTCGGAAACTAGCTTCTGGCGGTCTATATTTACATAAGGAATCTTATGATAATCCATCATACGTACAAATATGCAAAAGGTAATTGATTATTCATTGAAATTAAACGCAGAAAATATAACAAAATCATTCATTTTAGCCGGTTTATTGACATTTGTTAGTTTCTTTTTTCCTGTTTATGCAGCAGACCCAACCGATTGGAATAAAATCAGGTCGGGGCTGAGTAAAGGCATCAATATTTCGCACTACGAACAGTACTGGGTAGCGCCGAATGAACTTTGCAAAAAAGATCTGCGGCCGATGCTGGATGCCATCCGGAAAGCAGGATTTAATTCTGTGCGGATACCGGTTGCCTTTGACCAGTTCATGGATCCCGGATCCGGGCAAATCAGGCCCGACCTGCTGCAGCACCTGATTAACCTCTACAATACCGCCAGCAGGCTGGAGATGAAAATGGTTCTGGTGTACCATTATGGAAAATTAACCAATGAAAATACCGAAACCGAAACCGAAAGAATCATTGGCATCTGGAAGCAGGTCATCAGCGCCATGTACACACTGAGTACCGAGAAGTTGTTATTTGAGCTGTACAACGAACCAACCATCGATCCTGAATTGTGGAAAACCGTGGCTACCAGACTGGTTCGGGAATTAAGAAAGGACGATCCGGAACGGGTATTCATCATTGGCGGCACCAACTACAACGGGGCCAATGAACTGATCCGCATGGGGAAGCTGCCCATCCACGATCACAAAGTCCTGTATACGTTTCATTTTTATGAGCCCTATATTTTTACACACCAGGGCGCAGACTGGACACCGGAAAAAACATTCATCACCGGATTTCCGTATCCATACAAAAAAAGCAAAATGCCAAAGCTGTACAACGCACCACAGGATTCTCCTGTAGAAGCCGACTACAACCGCTACCCCAAAGAAGCCACATTCGATTACCTCTGGAGCAGGATCCGCTACATCAGCAGCGAGGCCGACCGCCTTAATTTACCGCTCATCTGCACAGAAACGGGAGTAATCAAAATTGCTGACAGAAAATCCAGAGGCACTTACCTTAGAGATATCATACATATCATGACAGACCATAAAATACCGGTGATGTTATGGGACTGGAATGATAAGTTCGAAGTAATCCGGCACAACAAGCCCATTAAAAAAATCAGACCCTGGCTTAAAACGCAGGTATAAACAAATGTTATGGATACTGTTTTATCGCTGGAAGCAATCAGCAAATCCTACGGCCGCATTCAGGCATTGAAAGAAGTGTCGTTTACGGTTCCGCGCGGAAGTGTATTTGGCATACTCGGACCCAACGGCAGTGGAAAGACCACGCTGATGAGTATTGTACTGGATGTACTCAAAGCCAATACCGGCAGCTACAGCTGGTTTGGAAAAGCAAATCATCCCTCCGAAAGAAAAAAAATCGGTTCTCTGCTGGAAACACCCAATTTCTATCATTATTTGTCTGCAACAGACAACCTGAATATTACCAGCGCCATCAGCGGAAGGGGCACACCCGAAGACATCAGCCGCGTACTGGAACTGGTGAAGTTATCAGAAAGAAAAAACAGCCGGTTCAGTACCTACAGCCTGGGAATGAAGCAGCGGCTGGCCATTGCAGCAGCGCTGCTCGGCAACCCGGAAATCCTGCTGCTCGATGAACCAACCAACGGACTGGATCCGGTGGGCATTATGGAAATCAGGGACCTGATTAGATCGCTTGCACAAAAAGGCATCACCATCATCATTGCCAGTCATTTACTGGATGAGGTAGAAAAAGTATGTACGCATGTGGCCATCCTTAAAAAGGGAAACCTGCTTACCGCCGGCCATGTGAACGAAGTACTGGCACACGAAGACATTGTAGAACTGGCTGCAGCCAATATGGAAGCACTGAAACAATGTATTGCCGATATGGGAGGTTTCAGCGTACTCAGGGAAGAAGATCAAAGATTACAGATACACTATCCTGCAGGAACAGCCAATATGGAAGCCATCAATGCACATTGCTTCCGGAACGGCATTACGTTGCAGTTGCTGCTAAACAAAAAAAGAAGCCTCGAAAGCAAATTCTTCGAATTAACCAACGACTAAACAAAACGCATGTTGTCTTTATTAAAAACAGAGTGGCTGAAGATCCGTAAATATCCTGCGTTCTGGTGGATGCTGGGTATTGTATTGCTCACCTACCCCGGCATCAATGGCATCTTCCTGAATGTATACCAGCAGTTTACTACCCGCAAAGATGCGGCAGGAAGTTTTGCAAAAATGGTATTGGGCAATCCGTTTTCCTTTCCGGAAACCTGGCATACTGTAGCTTATTTCTCTTCTTTTTTTGTGCTGCTGCCCGCCATCCTCGTCATCATGCTGATCACCAATGAATACAGTTTCCGGACACATCGGCAAAACATCATCGACGGATGGAGCCGCTACGAATTCATCACCGGCAAGCTGATGGATGTGCTGATTATTTCGGGGGTAGTAACCGTTGTGTACATCGCCGCCTCCATTGGATATGGCATTTATGCAGATCCCGACAACCTGAACCGCTGGACGGAACAGTTGCAGTACATTCCTCTGTTTTTCCTGCAAACATTTGCCCAGTTGTCCATTGCATTTTTCCTGGGCTTCCTGGTAAAGAAAGCATTTATAGCCCTGGGTATATTTCTTTTTTATTACCTGGTGGTGGAGAATATCCTGGTAGCTTATCTCAAATACAAAAAGATCCCGATCACGCGGTTCCTGCCATTTGAGGTATCGGATAATATGCTGGTGGCTCCTGCATTTGCAGGAAATTTTGGAAAGGATGCCAAAGCCGGATACGAAGCAGCACTGGCCCTTGTACCCCAGCAGGCCATACTTACAATTGTACTCACCACCCTGATCTGGCTGGCCTGTTTCCGTTTGCACAACCGCAAGGACCTTTCCTAGCGGTCGGGCATTACTTGTTTTGTGTCGAAATCAATTCCCTGATGGCGTCATCAATGGTGGGATACTGAAAGGAAAATCCTGCAGCAGCTATTTTATCTGCACTTACCGTAGCGCTTTTGAGTACTTCGATGCTCATTTCTCCCAGCATGGTTTTTAATACAAAGGCCGGCACATAAAAAGGAATATACCATTTGCCGCAAACCTGCTCTGCCAGTTTCAGGGTAAGCGTTTTGTTGCTCACCGGATGCGGTGCCACTGCATTGTACACCCCTTGTACCTGCGGGTGTTCCATGGCATAAATGTATTGGTTGCAAAGATCGTCTACATGAATCCAGCTGATCATTTGTTTACCACTTCCCAGAATGGCAGCCGTTTTGAATTGCAATGGCTTTTTGAATTCGGCAAAAGCACCGCCCTTATTGCTCAATACAATTCCGGTACGGAGTATCACCAGTCTTTTGCCCAATGCAGTAACCGGAGCAATGCTTTCTTCCCAAAGGCGGCAGGTTTCTCCGAGAAAATCAGGATAAGGAGGCGCTGATTCTGTAAAGCCGGTAGTATTATCTGTTGCGTCCGGACCATACCAGCCAATGGCAGAAGCGCTCACCACAGCTTGTACTTTGTTGGGAATCCGCTTCAGGGCATCCGCCAGCAGCGCACTGGTAACTGTTCTGCTGTCGGCAATTTCTTTTTTGCGTTTTTCGGTCCAGCGTTGATCTGCCACACCAGCGCCTGCAAGGTGAATAATGAAGTCTGCCGATGCTATGGCAGCAGGATCAATGTACTGTTTGCCGGGGTTCCACTCATAATAGTGCAGCGAACCAACTGCTTTACCGGGATTCCGCGACAGAATCTGCACCGTGTACCCTTTTTGCAAGAGGAGTTCGGTGAGTCTTTTTCCTACTGTACCGGTACCACCGGAAATGAGTACTACTGGCATGGCTTTTTTAATTAAACAAGTGAACAGATACTAAGTTCGGTATAATCTTAAAAAAAACCTCCCGCAAGCGGGAGGTCACAACTAAAATCACAATAAATACCTGGCTATATGAAGGGTTAGTCCGGTTTCTTTCCGTCGAGGAAAGTATTGATCGAAGATATTTGTGTCTGGTTGTTTTCGTCTTTTCCTACGGTGTACTTACTGTAGAAGTTTTCTACGGAAGTAAGGGTATTTCCGAAGAGCTCCATATTTCTTCTGATGTAAGCAGGCACTGCATCAAATTCGCCATTGGCATCAGCAGCGTTGTTCATATTGAAAGACAGGTTGCGCAATTTCTGAATTCTTTCAGCAGCCCTTTTCTTCTGCTCTTCCACATCGTCTGTGTACGGCTCGTTGCTGAAAGAAGGAGCAGGCGCTACCGGAGCCTGTGCCAAATGTTCCTGGTGCATGGAAACCTCCTGTTCGGATTTTTCCACCAGCTGCATTTCGAAGAGGGTTTCTTCTGGCATTTCTACCGGAGCTGGTGTTGGTGCAGGAGCCGGAGCTTCCGGAGCCGCAGGCGCAACAGGCATTTGAACCGCTACTACTGGTGCAGCAGGCGTTTCATTGGCGTAGATCTGAACAGGTTTGTTCAGGATACCGGAAGTACTGATACTTGCAGGTTGCTCCTTCATCCGGAAGTTCAACATCGGATCTGCCTCAGGTTCATTTACCTGTGCAACCGGCTCCGACAATTCAACAGGAGCCGTAATTTCCGGACTCAGTTCAAACTGCAATACCAGGGATTCTCTTTCTTCAGCCGCATGTGCTGCAGTGGTGTCCGCAACAGTATCCGCAACCGGAGCTGGTTCGCTGAACAGGGTCTGCATTACCGGGGCCAGTTCATCCGCAACAGGTGTTTCCTGAACGGGTTCGGCAACGGCAGGCTGTACAGCAACCGGTGCAGGAGCAGGCTGGGCTGCAGCCGCTTCAACCGGCGCTTTGAAAGCGATAGGCTGAGGAGCTGGTTCTTCCAGATCCAGTTTTAAGGTAACTACTTCTTTGGCAGGAATTACTTCAGGGGCTTTAACCGCCTGTGGCTTTGCAAAAGGATCCTTGTGTTCAAATCCGGTTGCAATTAACGTAATGCCAATTTTTTTATCGAGGGTTTCATCATAACCCATTCCCACAATCACATCGGTGTCTTCACCAGCCTGCATCCGCAGGTGGTTGTTGATGATTTCGAGTTCATCCATGGTGCACTCGTGTTCACCTTCTGCACTATTGATATTGATCAGGATCCATTTGGCGCCTTTGATATCGCTGTCGTTCAGCAAAGGAGAATTCAGGGCTTCTTCAATAGCCATCTGTGCACGGTTTTCTCCTTCTACTTCTGCCTTACCCAAAATAGCCACCCCACCGTTTTTCATAACGGTACAAACGTCGGCGAAGTCTACAATAATATGACCGCGACTGTTGATTACATCGGTAATACATTTAGCAGCAGTAGCCAGTACATTGTCTGCTTTGGCAAATGCTTCCTTCATTTTGAGGTTGCCATACTGCATGCGCAGTTTGTCGTTGCTGATTACCAGCAGCGTATCTACATAGGGCTTCAATGCTTCAATTCCTTCCTGAGCCTGCTGATGACGGCGGGGACCTTCAAAACCAAACGGTGTGGTTACAATACCCACGGTAAGGATACCCAGTTCCTTACAGATCTGCGCAATGATAGGAGCGCCACCGGTACCGGTACCACCACCCATACCTACGGTAATAAATGCCATTTTGGTATTTACTTCCAGTATGCGCTTGATTTCATCGAGCGATTCTTCGGTTGCCTTCTTACCTACTTCAGGATTGGCGCCTGCGCCAAGTCCCTGGGTCAGGTGTGGCCCCAGTTGAATCTTATTGGGAATATTGCTTTGCTCAATAGCTTTTGCATCGGTGTTACATATAATGAAATCGACGCCTTCAATATTTTGTGCAAACATGAAGTTAACAGCGTTGCTTCCACCACCGCCAACACCCAACACTTTAATGATGGATGATTTTTGTTTGGGAAGATCAAAATGAATCATAGGGTAGTTTTAGGGTTAGTTAGTTGTATCAGCGGATTACCTGGTCTTCTTCTTCTTTAAACAAATCGATGAGGTTGTTTTTGAATTTATCCCAGAAGCGTTCTTTGCGTACGGTTACATCTACAGTGGCAGGAGCCTGAGTCGGTTCGGCAGGCGCTTCTGCTACAGTTGTTTTCTTGGTGAGTTGTTCCGGTACTTCCATTTTCACAAACTTGTCGGAGAACTCTTTGTACTTGTGTTCGTAGTCGTTGTATCCTTTCAGGATCAGACCAATACAGGTAGCATACATTGGCTTTTTCAGCTCATCAATGTGATTGGCAGCCAGGTGCTCGTTCGGTAAACCGATCCGTGCATTCAGTCCGGTAGTATACTCCGTTAACTGAATCAGGTGCTTCAGCTGGGAACCACCACCGGTGAGGATGATGCCTCCGTTCAGTGCACGATGATCCAGACCAACCTGCTTCAGGTGGTAGGTTACGAAATCGAGGATTTCGCCCATTCTTGCCTGAATGATGGCCGCCAGGTTCTTCACGCTGATTTCTTTGGCAGGCATTCCTTTTAAACCGGGAATAGTGATGTAGGCATTGGCTTTTGCTTCATCGGCCAGCGCACTTCCAAACTGCACTTTCATGGCTTCGGCCTGGCTTTTCAGCACGCCCAGCCCCATGCGGATATCGTTGGTAATGTTTTCTCCACCAAAAGGAATCACGGCAGTATGTTTCAGAATACCCTCATAAAAAACAGCCAGGTCGCTGGTACCACCACCGATATCGAGGATGGCAACACCTGCTTCCATATCAATTTCGCTCATCACCGCGCTGGCAGATGCCAGTGGCTGGAGTACGAGGTCCTTGGTTTTTAAACCGCTTCTGTCTACGGCACGGTGAATATTGCGGATCGCATTTCTGTCGCCGGTAATGATGTGGAAATTGGCGCCCACTTTCACCCCGTTGTATCCAACCGGATCCTTGATATTCTGAATGCTGTCTACATGAAAATCCTGCGGAATCACATCGATGATCTGATCGCCTGCAGGAATAAATGTTTTCCGCTGGTTATTGATTAACTGGTCAATTTCACTGTGCTGAATTTCCAGTTCGGCATCCTGGCGAACAATATCTCCACGGGTTTGCAGACTCTTAATGTGATGACCGGCAATACCTACATAAACTTCGGAAATTTCAAGATCGGGATTGCTTTGAGCGCAATTCTCCAAAGCCTGCTGAATGGCTTTGATGGTTTGATCAATATTCAACACTTGTCCATGCTGAACCCCATTGCTGTTGGCACGGCCAAAGCCCAGAATTTCGAGCTTGCCGTATTCATTCTTGCGACCGGCAATGGCCGCAATCTTGGTGGTACCAATATCCAAGCCAACAATGATGGGTGATTCATTGTGATTCATAAGGTATGTATTTAAGTTCTTAACGGTTTTTGATTCTTTTTATTGTTGTTAGGCATTAAAGTTTTTGGTGATTTTAACAGCTTGCCTGCCGGTTTGGCAACAGCGGGTTTCGCAGTTGCTTTTTGTTGAGCGGCTGCCGGCTTTATTGCTGCCGGAGGCAGAACGGTCTTTTTCACAGCAACACTGTCTGGCTTTTTGGCTGTTTGCGCCGAGTCGGTGGATGGCGGGAACATAGCCGTATTGCGGATCAGCGCCAGCGCCGAAGCCGAATCTGCATAGGCTTTTGCCGTACCCCTGCGAACTCCCACTACCTGGTTTTTAAACTGCAGGTCGATGGTTTCATAGGTATTGATGCCGTATTGCAACCAGGCAGAACGATAAAAAGCTTTCAGTCTTTTGAATTTGTTTTCGAGATCGGAAGCGTCGCCAAAACGCACAATCTGATCTCCCACCAGGGGAACAATTTCAAACTGGCGGTTGGGGGTAATATCGATCTGGGAAACCTGTGCAGAGAAAAAGGAATCAGCCTGAATGTAACCGGCCATTGCGATCACCTGCTGCAGTAAAGCGGAATCCGTTTGCAGCTGTACTGGCAGGCCGGTGAATACAGGTACCCTGGCACTGAGTTTATTACTCAGCGGAAGCAATACGGCCGCTGTATCCAGGTAAAAAGACCGGCCATTGGTTTGAAACACCCGCGCCACGGGCTGTCTTTCTTCGATATTGATTTGCAGCACCTGGTTGTTGTTGAAAAACATTTCGGCATTCTTCACCCACTTGTTCTGTTCTACCTGCGATTCCATCTGCCGCAGACTCAGTTGTTCAATGGGGCGGCCAATCACCGCACCATTGGCATTCAGCAAGTCCAGCACATCTTTTTCGTCGATGAACAGGTGTTGTTCCGCACCGGTAATATCTATCCGCACTTCCCGGCACAGGCGGTGGTTCTTTTGCCGGATGGCTGCACCGGTAAGCACAATGAGCCCCATGCCGGCCAAAATCCAGCAGGTGCGCATCAATACTTTTTTCCAGTTCAGCGGTTGCTTCATGAAGAGCGAATTGTTATAAAATTTTTTCTAAAATAATTTTCACTTTGGGTACAATGGCATCAATGTCTCCGGCACCAGCCATCACCACCAGCCGGGGCTGGTGTTCTTCCATCCACTCCAGCAAGGCATTCTTCCCAATCACCCGTTTGTTGTCCAGTTTCATTTTATGGAGCAGCAGATCGCTGGTAACACCTTCTACCGGAAGCTCCCTAGCAGGATAAATCGGCAACAACAACACTTCATCTGCCTTGCTCAGGCTCTCTGCAAATCCATCTGCCTGGTCTTTCGTTCTGCTGAAAAGATGCGGCTGAAATACCAGGGTCAGTTTTTCGCCGGGAAAAATGCTGCGCACTCCGGAGATCAGTGCATTCAGTTCTTCGGGATGGTGTGCATAATCATCGATCAGCACATGCTGTTCTGTTTTCAATGCATATTCAAACCTTCTTCTCACGCCTTTAAAGGATTCCACCGCCGCCCTTATTTTATCGTCTTCGATGCCAATATGTTTGGCTACGGTAACAGCAGCCAGGATATTATCGATATTGTGTAAACCGCCCATGTGCAGTACCATCCGGTCCAGTTGCCAACCCTTACCCATAATGGAAAAATGATAGCTGCCGTTGTTCACTTCCAGGTTGCTTACAGATACGTCTGCAGCAGGATTTCTGTGGTCGTAGGTATAATGATGCGCAGCCTGTAATTCATTTTCGCGGGTAAGCCCGAGTTTGGTTACCAGGCAGCCACCGGGCTTCAGTTTTTGAGAGAACTGTACAAATGCATTTTCCACTTCTGCGGCGGTGCCATAAATATCCAGGTGATCCGGATCCATGGAAGTGATCACGGCAATATCCGGAAACAGTTTCAGAAAACTGCGGTCGTATTCATCCGCCTCTACCACCACCACGTTGCGGTCGTGGCTCCAGAAATTGGTATTGTAGTTGGCCGCAATACCACCCAGGAAAGCATTGCAACCATATTCGGAATCGCGCAGGATATGCGCAATCATAGAAGTAACGGTTGTTTTACCATGGGTGCCTGCCACACAAATATTGAATGCATTTTCGGTGATCCACTGCAGTATATCGCTGCGCTTCACCACCGTGTAGCCGTTGTTGCGGTAAAAAACCAGTTCCGCATGCTGCGCAGGAATAGCAGGTGTATACACCACTACATCCACTTCTTTGGGCGCCAGATCTAGGTTCTCCGTATAGTGAATTGCAATGCCTTCTTTTTCGAGCGCTGCAGTTAAAGGGGTTTCCGTTCTGTCGTATCCGCTCACGCGAACCCCCTTCGATACAAAATACCTGGCCAGGGCGCTCATTCCAATGCCACCGATGCCAATAAAATAAATGTTCCGTATCTGCGTCAGTTTGTTCATGCAATTGTTTTCAAAATTTCACGGGCAATCAGTTGGTCTGCATCCACCCTGCCAAAGGAGCGAAGCTGCTGCACCAGGGATTCCTGTACTGCTGAATTCAGTGCAAGCGACACCACTGTGTTCACCAGGGAAGCAGCGGCATCTGCATCTTTCACCATCAGGGCCGCACCTGCCTGTACCAGTTGCAAGGCATTGGCCGTCTGGTGATCTTCTGCAGCAAAAGGAAAAGGAACCAGCACCGCCGGTTTGGCTACCACTGCAATTTCCGTAACAGCCATAGCGCCAGCCCTGCTCACAATTACATCCGCAGCAGCATAGCCATATTCCATTTCCTGAATGAATTCATTTACCCAAATATGTTGTTTACCTGCGGCAGCCTGTGCATAGGTTGCAGCCTGTACTTTTCCGGTTTGCCAGATCAGCTGCAGGTTGTTCTTTTCAAAAGCATCCAGACCGTTGAGTATGGCCTGGTTGATGCTGGCAGCACCCAGGCTTCCGCCCACAACCAGTACCGTTTTACGGTTGGCATCCAGACCAAAAAAAGACAAGGCCTCCTGCCGATTCAAATGGCTGTTGGCAATGGCACTTCGGATAGGATTACCCGAAACCGTAATCTTAGCGGCAGGAAAGAATTTTTCCATACCGGGCGTTGCCACAAAAATGCGGGTGGCATTTTTCCCGAGCAGGATATTGGATTTACCTGCAAAAGAATTGCTCTCGTGAATAAAGGTTTTAATACCCCTGGATTGCGCGTACCGCAATACAGGGAAGGAAGAATATCCGCCTACCCCGATCACGGCATCGGGCTGAAATTTTTTGAAGATATTCCTTACCTGTAAAAAACTGAGGACCAGTTTGTACGGCAGGCCAATATTGCTGAGTAAAGAAGAACGGTTGAAGCCTGCAATGTCGAGGCCTTCTATGGCATAGCCGGCCTTGGGCACTTTCTCCATTTCCATTTTCCCTTTGGCGCCCACGAACAGGAAAGCCGCATCGGGCATCTGTTGTTTGATGGCATTGGCAATGGCAATGGCCGGAAAAATATGTCCGCCTGTACCTCCTCCTGCTATGATAAAACGTTTACTCAAAGTAGATCAATTGTTTTTATTGGTTGTGGCTGCCACAGCTGTTGCCGTACTTTGCGCCACCGGCTGCGGCACCGGTTCAGCCGGAATTTTTCCTTCCAGCTGCTCTACATTTCGGGCTACACTCAATACAATACCAATGGCGGCGCAGGTAAACAGAAAGGAACTACCTCCCATACTCACCAGCGGAAGCGTAACACCGGTAACCGGTACCAGGTTTACGTTTACAGCCATATTTGCGATGGCCTGAATAACCAGGGTAAAGCTCAGCCCCAATGCAAGAAAGGCGCCGAAGGCATACGGACATCGTCTGAATATTTTAATACACCTGAACAAAAAAACCAGGTAAATAAAAATCATGAAAGCGCCACCCAGCAATCCATACTCTTCTATAATGATCGAATAAATAAAGTCGTTGTAAGCCTGCGGCAGAAAATTGCGCTGCTGGCTGTTGCCGGGGCCAAGCCCAATGAGTACACCACCGTTGGCGATGGCAATTTTAGCCTGCTGAACCTGGTAAGGGGTTTCCTTGTCGCCCGCATACATAAAGTCCTGCACCCGTTTTACCCAGGTACCAAAGCGGCCCATCGATTTCATTTTTTCGGTCATCACCGGCTGGGCAAGATCATCTTTCACTTTGCCATTGTAGGTAAGCACCGCTACCGAAATGATGAAGACCACCGGAATCATGGCAACGAGCACAGTCAGTAAAATATGTTTGATGCTCACCCTACCGATAAACATCAGCAACAGTGCGGTGGCACCGGTAAGCAATGCGTTGGAAAGGTTGGCAGGCATGATGAGGGCACAAATAATTAAAACGGGCGTAACTACCGGAATAAAGCCTTTCTTGAAATCCTTGATCACTTCCTGCTTTTTACTCAGGAGTTTGGAAATGTACATGAACAGGGCCAGTTTGGCGAAATCACTGGTTTGAATGGTCATGTTGATGATGGGCAGTTTAATCCAGCGGCTTCCTTCATTGATCCTTGCGCCAAAGAAAAGGGTATACAGCAACAGGGGAACAGAAATCAGGAACAGCAGGGTAGCTACTTTGGAAAACACTGCATAGTTCACCCGGTGTAAAAAATAAATGATCAACAGCCCGAGCATGGTAAAAGACAACTGCTTGAACAGGTAAATATTGGCGTTCCCTTTATACATCTTATACGCCAGCGACCCGGTAGCGCTGTACACGACCAGGATGCTCACCAGCGACAACACCACTACTATACCCCAGATGTATTTATCACCCCGGGTACGATTAACCAGCTGGCTGCGCATCCCCTCTACCGAAGGGATCTGAGAAAAAAGGGTATCGTTGATTTCAGGCACGGATCGGATTGTTTTATCAGAGTTCCTTTACAGCTTCTTTGAACTGGGTTCCCCTGTCTTCGTAATTTTTGAACAAATCAAAACTTGCACAGGCGGGGCTCAGCAATACCACATCGTCTTTTGCGGCGGCGCGGAATGCAGCATTTACGGCTTTCTTGGCACTGTCTGTTTCCACTATAACAGGCACGATGTCTTTGAAAGCTTCGATAATTTTTTTATTGTCTACACCCATGCAAATAATGGCTTTCACTTTTTCCTTTACCAGGTCTTCGATCAGGGAATAATCGTTGCCCTTATCGGTACCTCCCAGGATGAGGATGGTAGGCTTGTTCATGCTCTCGAGCGCATACCAGGTGCTGTTTACATTGGTGGCTTTGCTGTCGTTGATGAACTCAACGCCGCGCACCATGGCAACAAACTCCATGCGGTGTTCGAGGCTGTTGAAATTCTTAACGGCTTCGCGGATCTTTTCCTTTCGGATACCGATGGTAGCCGCTGCAATACCCGCTGCCATTGTATTAGACTGATTATGCTTGCCTTTCAGGGCAAAATCATAAATACTCATGCTTACTCTTTCTTCCTGGATGCGCAGCATCATCTGATCGCCTTTGATGTAGCCGCCTTTTTTAACTTCTTGTTTCATAGAGAATGGTAGTGGGTTAGTATGTAAGGTTAGTAATGGTAGCTTTTTCATGATTACTTCATCGTCTTCGTTGTAGATAAAGTAATCGTTCATGGTCTGGTTCTGAATTATTTTAAACTTGCTGTTGATGTAGTTTTCGAATTTGTACTCGTAGCGGTCCAGGTGGTCTTCGGTGATGTTTAGTAACACACTTACATCCGGACGGAAGGTTTGGATATCATCGAGCTGGAAAGAACTGATTTCGGCTATGTACCATGCTTTGGGCGCTTCGGCCACCTGTTTGGCAAAGGAGTAACCAATATTGCCTACCAGTGCACAATCCAGACCGGCTGTTTTACAGATATGGTAAATGAGCGAAGTGGTGGTACTCTTACCGTTGCTTCCCGTGATCGCAACAATTTTACTGTTGCCCTTGTGCCGGTAAGCCAGTTCAATTTCACTGATCACCGGAATACCTTTAGCGCGAATGGCTTTAACCATTTCATTCTTCTCGGGAATGCCGGGGCTCTTCATTACTTCATCGGCAGCAAGAATCCGCTCAACGCTGTGGCTGCCTTCTTCAAAAGCAATACCCATGCTTTGCAGCTCGTTGCGGTATTTATCTTTCAGCGAACCCGCATCACTCAGGAATACATCGTAGCCCTGTTGCTTTGCCAGTATGGCTGCACCAACACCGCTTTCGCCTCCGCCTAATATGATGATCTTTTTCTGCACAGTAGATTATCTCATTTTTAAAGTGATGATCGAAAACACAACCAGCAAAACGGTCACGATCCAGAAGCGAACCGCAATCTTGCTTTCGTGAAATCCTTTTTTCTGGTAATGATGGTGAAGCGGACTCATCAGGAATACCCTGCGGCCCTCACCGAATTTTTTCTTGGTGTATTTAAAATAGCTGACCTGTATAATCACACTCAGGTTCTCGATCAGGAACACGCCGCAGAAAATGGGAATCAGCCACTCCTTGCGCACAATGATAGCCAGAGAAGCAATGATACCACCCAGGGCAAGGCTACCGGTATCGCCCATGAAAACCTGTGCAGGATAAGCGTTGTACCAGAGGAAACCGATACAGGCACCTACGAAGGCAGCCGCAAAAATAGACAGCTCACCCAGGTTGGGGATGTACATGATGTTGAGGTAATCGGCAAACTTATAGTTACCGCTCACATAAATGAATACCAGTAAACCCGCACCAATAATGGCGCTTACACCTGCTGCAAGGCCATCCAGCCCATCGGTAAGATTGGCTCCGTTGCTCACCGCAGTAATGATCAGGGTTACAATCAGGATATATACAATCCAGGTATATTTTTCTGCACCGGGTCCTATCCAGCTGATCAGCTTGCTGTAATTGAACTCGTGGTTTTTAACAAAGGGAATCGTAGTGATGGGGGTTTTCACTTTCACAAAACTTCTTTCCACGCCATCCATTTCTCTTACAATCACGGTGGAATCTTTGGCAAAACGTTCTCCCTGCTTCAGTACGCTTACTTTTCTTTCGGAACCAATCACTTCTCTTTCTACGGTAACTGCATTGCTGAAATAGAGTGTAGCGCCAATGATCACACCCAAACCAACCTGCCCGATGATTTTGGAAATACCGGCCAGACCGTCAGAATCTTTTTTCTTATAAGCCGTACCCAGTTTCTGTGCAGCCCGGCGTGCACGGATCTTCAGCAGATCATCGAGAAAACCAATTACGCCCAGCCAAACGGTACAGAGTACCATCAGGCGGATGTACACTTTATCGAGGTTGGCGAACAGGAGTGTAGGAATCAGGATACTCAGCAGGATGATGATTCCACCCATGGTAGGTGTTCCTTTTTTCTGCTGCTCTCCCTGAAGACCCAACTCGCGAACAGATTCACCAATCTGTTTTTTCTGCAGGTACAGGATAATGCGTTTACCATATACCGTTGCTATCACCAGCGATAACAGGATAGCCATGGCAATTCTGAAAGTCAGAAACTGAAACAGGCCCGCTCCGGGAATGTCGAAAGACTGTTTCAGCCAGGTGAATAATTGGTAAAGCATAGGTATGCGTTTAAAGTGGTTGTTGGTTTTTGTTGTTAAAAGCTTCCTGCAATACCAGTTTATCGTCGAAAGGATGCTTCACTCCGTTGATGTCCTGGTATTTTTCATGACCCTTTCCTGCCACCAGCACAATGTCTTCCGGTTTGGCAAAAGCCACCGCCTGAACAATGGCTTCTTTACGGTCGGTGATCGTGATGTATTTTCTTTTGGCCGCACTGCTCAGTCCGGTTTCCATATCGCGCAGAATCTGCTCCGGATCTTCCGTACGCGGATTGTCGCTGGTGAGGATTACCCGGTCGCTAAGATCGCATGCAGCCTGGGCCATCACCGGGCGTTTGGTTTTATCGCGGTCGCCGCCACACCCCACCACCGTAATGATCTGCTCATGTCCCTTGCGCAGTTTTTTAATGGTGGTCAGTACATTCTCCAATGCATCCGGAGTATGTGCATAGTCTACAATTCCGATCACGCCATTTTTGCTGATGATGTAATCAAAGCGACCTTCGGCTCCGCTCAGCATACTCAGCGCCGTAAGTACTTCGTCGCTGTCTTCACCCAAACAAACCGCCGCACCGTATACTGCGAGCAGGTTATAGGCATTGAACTCACCAATCAGTCTAAAATGCACTTCCTTCTCATTCACGGTCATTACCAGACCGGTTAGTGCATTTTCAAGAATCTTTCCTTTGAAAGCAGCCATGGTTTTAAGGCTGTAGAAATATTTTTTTGCAACCGTGTTCTGCAGCATCACTTCACCGCGTTTATCGTCTGCATTGGAAATGGCAAAAGCGCCGGCGGGCAAACCGTCGAAAAAACTTTTCTTTACCCGGATGTATTCATCAAAGGTTTTGTGGTAGTCGAGGTGATCGTGTGTGATGTTGCTGAACAGCGCACCTGCAAAGGTTAAGCCGGTGATGCGGTGCTGGTGAATGGCATGGCTGCTGCATTCCATGAACACATGCGTACAACCCTCACGTTGCATCTGGTTCAGCAAAGCATTCAGGCTGATGGCATCCGGCGTGGTATGTGTGGCAGGAATCACCAGGTCATCAATCTGATTTTGCACCGTACTGATTAAACCGCAGCGATAGCCCAGCTGTCTGAACAATTTAAAGAGAACGGTGGCAATGGTGGTTTTACCATTGGTACCGGTAACACCCACCAGTTTAATTTTGGCAGAAGGATGATCAAAGAAAGCCGTAGCCATTAAAGCAGCAGCTTCCTGTGTATCGTTAACCTGCACATATACAACACCTGCAGCTTTTTCATTGGGCATGGTATCACAAACCACGGCAACAGCGCCTGCATTGATGGCCCGGGTAATAAACAGGTGACCATCGGACTGAACGCCCCTGATGGCAACAAATACAGCTCCTGCGCCCACTTTGCGGGAATCTATTTCGATCGCTGAAACCTGAATCTGCAAATCGCCGAGCGATTCTTTGATCCGGATGGCCTGTAGCAGTTGCTGTAATGTTTTCATATTGTTATACAAATCAGTTCAGTGTTAAATGAATCAATTGACCTCTTGCGATTGCCTGACCGGGTAAAACAGATTGTTCCGCTACCCTTCCCTTTCCCTGCACATTCACCATCAAACCCATTTCCTCACAGAGATGCACCGCATCTTTCAGCCCCATTCCTTTCAGCTCAGGCATTGTTTTATCCGATACCGGTTTGCTTTGCAAAACCAGAGAAGCATTGTTGTTTTTGATACTTCCCCACAAATCCGCCCTTCCGGTAGAATCGTTGTACCGCAGTTTGAGTTCCTGAAACAGGTATTCCAGATCGGGCTTGTAACCGGTGTAACTGTAGCGGATGCTGTCTGATTTACGTAAAGCAGCCGTATTGGTTTTGGCGCTGCGGATATACGTGCTGTACAGGCGATCGGCAATTTCCCTGAATACCGGACCCGCCACCGCCGCACCATAATACACCGGCGCAAAGGGCTTGTTCTTAATCACCACCACACAGGTGTACTGCGGATTGTCTGCAGGAAAATAACCGGCAAAAGAAGACTGGTAAATTCTGTTCACATATCCTTTGTTGCCGTCTGCCACCAGAGCAGTACCGGTTTTACCGGCTACTTTGTATGGCGCATTCAGGAATAAGGTTTTAGCGGTCCCTTCCGTACAAACGCCTTCCAGGCAGGCTTTCAGGAGTTGCAGGGTTTCATTGCTGCAAATTTTTCCTGGCCATGGAGCCGGCTGAAATTCCTTCAGCACAATGCCTTCTTCTTTGATGCTGCTTACCAGGTAAGGTTTCAGCATGGTGCCGTTGTTGGCCACTGCATTGTACAACATGGCAGTTTGCAACGGACTGATGGAAAGATTGTATCCAAACGCCATCCAGGGAATGGTCGTAGGACCAAATAACCTGCTGCCCGGACGATAGATCACGGGATTTCTTTCTCCCACGAGGTCGATGCCGGTAACGGTATCGATCCGCATTTTATTCAGGTGCTTTAAAAACTGACCGGGTGCAGCAGCGTAATGTGCAACCGCCAGCTTGGCCATGGCCACATTCGAACTCAGTTCAAAAGCATGCTTCACCGTAACCTCGTTTTCTTTGTGCACTTCAGAATCGTATACGGTCTGACCCGCTACTTTCCAGGAACCATGCTCCAGGTTTACGACCTGATTCAAAGAAACTTTTTTATCCTCCAGCAAAGCCATCATGGTAGCCAGCTTAAATGTAGAGCCGGGCTCGGAGGGGCTGATGGCATAATTCAAATCTTCCCAGTACATACCCGGACCTCTTTTGCCCAGGTTGGCAATGGCTTTCACCTTACCGGTTTTGGTTTCGATCACAATGGCGCAACCGTTGTCTGCATCATTTTTGATCATCATTTTCATCAGAGCGTTTTCGGTTACATCCTGAATAAAAACATCAATGGTGCTTACAATATCTTTTCCTGTTTCGGGTTCAATCAGGTAGGTATCGTCTACCGGAACACCCACACCACCTGCAATGGAACGAACGGTTTGTTTACCATTGCGGCCGCGCAACACACTGTCGTAGGTTTTTTCGAGGCCTACCTTGTTGGAATCCCTGGCCAGCCCAATGGTTCTGAAAGCCAGCATCTGGTAAGGATTCAGGCGAATGGTCCGCTCGTTGGCGATCATACCGCTTTTGTATCTGCCCAGCTTAAACAGCGGAAACCTTCTCAGCTCATCGTATTCACGGAAAGAGATTTTCTTTTTCAGCAGAAAGTAACCATCTTCTGCCTTGTATCCCCGCTGCAAAATGGTTTTGTATTGTGCAGCAGTCTGGTCTTTAAAGAGATTGGCCAGGTGCCAGCTAAGTGAATCTACATTTTCGCGAAAACGCGCGCCGTTCTTTTCACGAAGACCGGCAACGCGAAAGTCTATGTAAATATCAAACTGCGGAATGCTGGTACTCAGCATCTGACCGTCTTCGCTGTAAATGGTTCCGCGTTCGGCTTCAATTTCATCTATGCGCTGGTGCAGGCTGTCGCTCATGCTGCGCCACTTGGGGCCTTCTACCTGCTGAATATAAACCGCCTTGCCAAAAATGGCCACACAGACAACGACCATCAGTATATAACTGAGGTACACTCTCCATAATATGTCGCGTTTTACTTCCATTACTGATCAATTCGAACAGGCATGTCTTTGCTCACTTTCAAACCCAGGGGTTCGGCAGCTTTCACAATCTGTGCCTCTTCACTCTTATACATCACTTCGCTTTTCAGCGTTTTATATACATACTGTAATTCTTTCAATTCGGCGTTGATCGAATTGATTCGCCGGATGGTTCTGTCGGACATATGACCATTGGCTATGTAGAGTACCGCCAGTACGGAAAGGAACAGGAAGAACGTGATATTCTTCAGGATCCACTCGTAACTGAACAATCCCTTTAAAGGATTCTTCGGACTGGTTTTGTTTTCTGGTACGGACATATATTTATTCAATCACAACTTCTCTGCTACTCTCAACTTGGCGCTCCTGCTTCTCGTATTTCGCTTCAACTCTTCTGCGCCAGCCGTTACCGGCTTCTTGTTCACCAACCGGAAAACCGTTTGCTTTGCTACGGATTCAAAGGGGTTATCCGGTACTTCTTCAAAACTTCCCTGGCGGAAAAAGTTTTTCACCATTCTGTCTTCAATGGAATGAAACGTAATGATGGCAGCTCTTCCACCGGGTTTCAGCACCGCGGGCAATTGCTGCAACATTTCTTTCAGCGCTCCCATCTCGTCGTTCACTTCTATTCTCAGGGCCTGAAAAACCTGCGCCAGGTATTTATGAGGATTTCCTTTCACCACAGGGCTGATCATTGCCTTAAACTGCTCAATTGTACCGAACGGCAGGTGCGCACGCTGGTGAACAATATGATTGGCCAGTGTTTTGGAATTGGTCACTTCGCCGTATTGTTCAAACAATTTGTGCAGTTGCTGTTCGGAGTAAGACCTGATGATTGTAGCAGCAGTAGCCGGCTGTCTGCGATCCATCCGCATATCCATCGGACCCGCAAAACGAATGGAGAAGCCACGCTCCCCTTCATCGAACTGGTGACTGCTTACGCCCAGATCGGCCAGTACGCCGTCTACGGCAGCAATATTGTGCAGGCGCAGAAAGCGCTGCAGATGACGAAAGTTCTGAGGAATAAACAGTATCCTGGGATCGTCGTGGATGTTTTCCTGCGCAGCGGCATCCTGGTCAAATGCAACCAGCCTGCCCTGCGGCCCCAACCTGCTTAAAATGCCCCTGCTGTGTCCTCCGCCACCAAACGTACAGTCTACATAAATTCCATCGGCCTTAATATCCAATCCTTCCAGGGTTTCGTTGAAAAGGACGGGAATATGATAAGCAGATTGCTGAGATTCGGATCCGGGTGTCAGTTCCTGCTCCATATTACTGCTTATCGGTTTTATCGGCCATCACTTCCTGTGCCAGGCTGCTGAAAGCCTCGGGTGAAAAATCCTCAAAGAGCTGTTTGTACTTAGTAGCATCCCATATTTCGAAACGATCCAGCGCTGCTGCCAGCACGATGTCTTTGGAAAGGCCGGCAAATTCCTTGAGGGAGGCGGGCAGCAACATTCTACCTGCAGCATCCAGTTCAATTTCTGTGGCCCCGCCCAAAAACTGACGCCTGAATTGGCGTACTTTTGGATCGAAATCGTTCAACTGGCTGATTTTGGCAATAATCAATTCCCAACTTTTCAACGGATACAACGTGAGACATTTTTCGAACCCGCGGCTGAGGATAAAGCGGTTCTCTCCTTCCGGCAACTGTTTTTTCAGTCCGCCGGGAAGCAGAAAACGCCCTTTAGCGTCTACCGTAGCCTCATATTCTCCGTGAAATCCGTTCATTTGGGTATAAATATTTCCAAGATTACCACTTGTTGACACAAAATAACACTTTTTCCCACTTTTGATCGCAAAAGGGAAGGGTTGTATTTATCCACAGATTATGCTATGGTTAAAACGCAGGCTCAGTATAGATTTGACTCCAAAATGGGGATAACCGGCCAAGTACCATGTGAATAGCTGTGGATAACCCCTGAAACGCAATAAAATCAAGCATGAAGCACCCATCAACACTTAGTATACAGGAGTTTACCTACGAATTACCCGATGAACGAATTGCGCGGTACCCGCTGGCCGAACGGGATGCCAGCAGGCTGCTGGTGTACCGGAAGGGGGAAATCAGCGAATCGGTGTACCGGAACCTGGCAGCAGCCCTGCCACCGGAGAGCATGCTGGTATTCAACAATACCCGGGTAGTGGAAGCCCGCCTGCTTTTTCAAAAAGAAACCGGGGGCATCATCGAAATCTTTTGTCTGGAGCCGGGAGACCAGTATGCCGATATAACGAGCGCTATGCTGCAGAAGGGAAAAGTGTACTGGAAATGCCTGGTGGGCGGTGCCAAAAAATGGAAGGAAGGACCGTTGCGCATGGAGATACAGCCAACAGCAGTTCACTCCGATCCATTGGTAATCGAGGCAGGAAAAGTATCTCAGCACAACGATTATTTTATCATAGAACTGAGCTGGAACAATGCAGCGATGAGCTTTGCCGAACTCCTGCATGCAGCGGGTTCTATTCCACTGCCACCCTACCTGAACAGAAAAACAGAAGCAGCAGACAAAGAAAGATACCAAACCATTTATGCAGCGCAGGATGGATCTGTTGCTGCGCCAACAGCCGGCCTGCATTTTACACCACATGTGTTTGAAACCCTGCAACAAAAAAACATTCACCGTGCATTTGTAACCCTGCATGTGGGAGCAGGCACGTTTAAGCCGGTGAAAGCATCCACCATGGGCGAACACGAAATGCATGCCGAATTCATAGAAGTATCCGCAGCGTTGGTACGGCAACTCATTCTGCAGCATGAACAAGGCATCATTGCAGTGGGCACCACATCGTTGCGTACCCTCGAAAGCCTATACTGGCTGGGCGCTAAAGTAATAGCAACACCTGATATACCGGCAGCAGCATTGCAGTTGCAACAGTGGGAACCGTATGAACAGCCCGAACAGGATATTCCTGCCACAACCGCGTTACAGGCATTGCTGCAATGGATTGAACAACAACCACTGCAACAGCTGATTACCAAAACACAGATCATCATTGCACCGGGTTACCGGTTCAGGATCATCAGCGGACTGATCACCAATTTTCATCAGCCGCAATCTACTCTGCTCCTGATTGTTGCAGCCATCACCGGCAATGACTGGAAACGGATCTACCGATATGCCATGGAAAACGATTTTCGTTTTCTGAGTTATGGAGACGGTTGCCTGTTATGGGTTTAAGCAGGATTCAGTACCGGTACTTCAATTGTGAATGCAGTACCCTTGCCTAAAGTGCTTTCCACTTTGATGCGGCCCTTGTGTGCATCAATCACGGTTTTTACATAACTCATGCCCAGGCCAAACCCTTTTACATTGTGCAGGTTGCCGGTATGTGCGCGGAAGAATTTTTCGAAGATGCGTTTGGTACTTTCCTTGCTCATACCAATACCATTGTCTTCTACACGGATCACCAGGTAGTTGCGGGTGCTGTGCGTGGAAATTTTAATGAGCAGGTTTTCTTTGGAGTATTTAATGGCATTGTCTACCAGGTTCGAAATCAGGTTGGTGAAATGTGCTTCATCCCCTTTAATCAGGTCGTTCTTGGCATTGAGCAACAACTGGAAGTCGGCGCCCTTGTCTTGCAACTGCAGTTTGTAATTGTCCATCACCTGAACAATAAGGTTGTGCACCTGCAGTTCAACGAGGTTCATCTTCAGTTCCTGTTTTTCCATGAAAGCAGCCTGCAAAATGGTTTCCACATGTTTGTTCATGCGGTTGTTTTCTTCTTTGATGATCTTGGTGAAGTAAGCTGTTTTCTCCTTGTTGTTCTGTACTTTTTCATTGCCCAATGCATCCACTGCCAACGATATGGTGGCCAGCGGTGTTTTGAATTCGTGGGTCATGTTGTTGATGAAATCGCTCTTGATCTGGCTTAGTCTTTTCTGGTTCAGCAAGGTTCGGATGGTTACATAAAAAGCTGCAATGATTACGAGCATAAACGTAATAGCGCCCAGTATGATCCAGCGCAGTGATTGCCAAACCTGCTTTTCAATATCGGGAACAATGAGGATCAGTTTTTCAAAAGAAGGGGTGAACTCCACTTCGGCATTCTCCGGCAGAATCACCGAATAAAATCTTTTGTTGTTCACGGTGTCCCAGAACTCACGTTCGTATCCGGGCGACATCAGTTCGTAATCGTCGTTGAAATCGGTAACGGCAAATTCAAACTTTACATTATCGAGGTCTACTCTTTTGAATTCTTTCCTGATCCGGCCCGCGATTTCTTCCTGCGAAAATTTCTGGTCTACGCTGGGACGTCTGAAGAGGTATTGCTGAATAGCCGGTCCCAGTAAAAGCATACCCCTTCCCCTGCGGGATAAACTCATGGCCTGCCCCGAACCGGCAGACTTGCCGAGGTCGATGGCCACGGAAGTAACCGCCCCGTCAATTTTATTCTTGAGCTGGGCCCTGTTTACTGCAAGCAGGTTGTCGAACCAGGATACCTGCAGGAGAATCAACCCAAACAGCGACAGCGAAATGAGGATCACAATGACCGGAAAAGTTCTCTTCATCATGTACAAATATAGTTTTAAAGCCAGCTTTTATTTCGGCAAATAAAGCATTTTACCTATCTTTTAGGATAAATGGAACTATCACAGGGCATATTACTTCTCTCCGACCCTTTTTTAAAGGACCCCAATTTCATCCGGTCGGTGGTGCTGGTTTGTGAACACAATCCGGAAGGCGCATTTGGACTGGTTTTGAACAGGAAAATTCATTTTGTACTGGGCGACCTGGTAGAACAGGCCATGGGAATTGATGTAGCGGTATTCGAAGGCGGACCGGTTCAACCAACAGCCCTCCATTTCATTCACAGAAAAGGAAATCTGATACCCAACAGCGTGGAAATTGCCCGGGATATTTTCTGGGGAGGCGATTTTGAAGTAACACTGAATTTGCTGCGGTCCGGCCAGGTGGGCCCGCGCGATATTCGTTTTTTTGTGGGCTACAGCGGCTGGAGTGCCGGACAACTGGAGGAGGAACTGGAAGAAAAAAGCTGGATACCTGCGCAGGCAAGGGCCTCCATTGTTTTTGATGCACCCGAAGACCAGATCTGGGCCAGGAGCCTGCATACACTTGGCGGAGAATATGCGCAGATGAGCAACTACCCCATCGATCCGCAGCTGAACTAGGCATAAAAAAACGACCCCAAAAAGGGGCCGTTCAAAAAATCAAATTCAAATTAAATTCTTCTATTATCGCGTTTTATTCCGGCGGCTATAATTCAATAGCACCTTCTACCAAAACAGTGGCTTTGTTGTTGAGTACTTCTACAAAACCGCTCTGGATGGAATAATTAGCAGACTCTTTTTTATCTACCAAAACCTTCAGGTTACCCTTACCCAGGGCGCTCACCATCGGAGCGTGTTTGTCGAGGATTTCGAACAAACCACTGGTTCCAGGCAGCTGTACGCCGTACACTTCTCCGCTGTACAGTTTCTTTTCCGGTGTTAATATCTCTAGAATCATTGTTGTTGTTTTCTTAATTATCCTTTGGCAGCTTCCATCATTTTCTTACCCTTTTCCATTGCATCTTCCAGGGTACCTACCAGGTTAAATGCAGCTTCAGGATACTCATCCACTTCACCGTCCATGATGGCGTTGAAACCTCTGATGGTATCTTCGATGCTTACGAATACGCCTTTCAGACCGGTAAACTGTTCTGCCACGTGGAATGGCTGAGAAAGGAAACGCTGTACTTTACGTGCACGCTGTACAGTCATTTTATCTTCTTCACTCAGTTCATCCATACCCAGGATGGCAATGATATCCTGCAGTTCCTTGTAACGCTGTAAAATCAGTTTAACCCTGTTGGCACAATCGTAGTGTGCATCACCCACAATAGCAGGAGTCAGGATACGGGAAGTAGAATCCAATGGATCCACCGCAGGATAGATACCTAAGTCGGCAATCTTACGGCTCAATACGGTAGTAGCATCCAGGTGCGCAAAAGTAGTTGCGGGAGCCGGATCGGTTAAGTCATCCGCAGGTACGTAAACCGCCTGTACGGAAGTAATGGAACCATTTTTGGTAGAAGTAATCCGCTCCTGCATCAGACCCATTTCAGTAGCCAGTGTAGGCTGGTAACCTACCGCAGAAGGCATACGGCCTAACAGCGCGGATACCTCAGAACCTGCCTGGGTGAAACGGAAGATATTGTCTACGAAGAACAGGATGTCTTTACCTTTTCCGGTACCATCTCCATCGCGGAAATATTCGGCAACGGTAAGACCACTCAGGGCCACACGCGCACGTGCACCCGGAGGTTCGTTCATCTGACCAAATACGAAAGTAGCTTTGGAATCTTTCAGGCCTTCCATGTCTACCTTGCTCAGATCCCATCCGCCTTCTTCCATACTATGTTTAAAACTGTCGCCGTATTTCATGATACCGGCTTCAATCATTTCACGCAATAAGTCGTTTCCTTCACGGGTACGTTCACCCACACCGGCAAATACAGAAAGACCACCGTGGCCCTTCGCGATGTTGTTGATCAATTCCTGGATCAATACGGTTTTACCTACACCCGCACCACCAAACAGACCAATCTTACCACCTTTTGCATAAGGCTCGATCAGGTCGATTACTTTAATACCGGTAAACAGAACCTCTGTAGCGGTACTCAGGTTTTCGAACAATGGGGGTTTGTTGTGGATCGGACGACCACCTTCTTTGCTCAACTGCGGCAGACCGTCGATGGCATCTCCGGTTACGTTGAACAAACGACCATTAATTCCCTCACCAACAGGCATTGCAATGGCACGACCGGTATCCACTACAATCATTCCTCTTACAAGACCTTCTGTACCGTCCATAGCAATGGTACGTACGCTGTCTTCACCAAGGTGCTGTTGTACTTCAAGTACCAGTTTCTCACCATTTTCTTTGGTAATTTCCAAGGCATTGTAAATTTCGGGCAGGGTGTTGTCGTCCGGAAAATGAACGTCTACCACCGCACCAATAATCTGTTTGATCTTCCCTTTCGTAGCCATATCAGGAGGTATAATTAAGGTTTTAAATGTAGGGAAACCCAAAGCTCCCCGTTTTGGCGGCAAAGGTAAGGGGATGACGGTAAAAAAAAGGGGCTATTTGCCTGTTTTTTTTCTGATCAGAGAAAACAGGGACTGGGCAACCGGAACCAGCTTCAGCAAATTCCAGGCCCCGGATAGGGTTGCGGTACTCAGAACCGCGGGAACAATGGCTCCGGTGGCCGATTTGAAGAGCTGACCGGGAACTTTCTGTACCCTTTCGGAAAGGTCTTTTTCCTGGCGGTCGATCTCCCCTTTCAGCTGATCAATGGCCCTCAGGAGGTCTTCCCGGGATCTTATCGGGGGTTGTTGGTAGCTGCTCATTGCTCTTTTAATAAAATTTGAATCACCGTATCGGTAACGGAACGGCCCAATTTGTTCCTGAAAAGCCAAACCAGCAGAAAAACCAGGAGGTATCCCCCGGCCACGATCCCAAAACCTTTCATCAGGCTGCCGGTAACATCGGCCAGGTAATAGGCGGCCATAAAGCTCGCAAAGAAGAGGATGATGGCCACCAGGATCACCAGTACCAGCAAAACCACCAGCCTGCCCACCAGGCGACCGGCTTTATCGGTCATTTGCATTTTCACCAGGAGGATCCTGTTTTCGAGGTATTGCTCCAGTTCTTTCCGGGTATCGGTAAAAAAATGTTCTGATTCAGCCATGTCAGGAGGTTTTAAGCGCCTCGTCTTTCAGTTTGCCTTCCAGATCGGACACCAGTTGTTTGGCTTTGGCCAAAAGTTGCTGGAGGGATTCTTCAGCAGTATCAATACCGGCTTTAAAATCGTCTTTAAGATCGGCAGCGTTCAGTTTCAGTTCCTCTGCCAACTCTTTTCCTTTCTCCGTATTCATGTATAAAGCCAGCGCAGATCCGGCCAGTGCACCCAGCAAAAGTCCGGATATAAATTTATGGTTATCGCTCATACAATCTTATTTAGAGATGAAATGAATACATTTGTTACAAGTTACTCAAAATGCAGCAGGAAATAAAATTAAAGCGCTACTTTTTTCTGGGGATTATCCTCCTGATCGGCGCATTGCTGGTAGCCAGCCTTGCAGAATTCCTGACCGCATTTCTGGCAGCCATTATGTTTTATGTGCTGAGCAAACATCCGGTGGATTGGCTGGTGCGAAAAAAGGGATGGGGAAAGAGTGCGGCGGCCATTTTAACGATCATTGTATCCTTCTTTATTATTCTGTTGCCCATGTCGATGGTGGTGGCTATGCTGTATAAAAAAGTGCTGCTGTTTTCGCAAGACACCAGTCTGTTGCTGGAGCCATTGAAGCAACTGGATATTGAATTGCAGGATCGTTTTCATTTTGTATTGTTGTCCGAAAAAAATCTGGCCAAGGCGCAGGTATGGCTCACCGATTTTCTGGGGTCATTGCTTAACCAGGGATTCAACCTGGTGAGTTCCATTGCCATGATGTATTTCTTTTTGTATTACATGATCGTGAACATCAACCGGATGGAAGCGGCCATTGTTTTATACCTGCCATTCGAAAAGTCGAAGATTGAATTGTTCGGACACGAACTGAAAGCGCAGACCTTCAGTAATGCAGTGGGCATACCGCTGATAGCAGTGGTGCAGGGCTTTCTGGCATATGTGGCATTCTACACCACGAATGTGCCACAGGCCATATTCTGGGCGGTGTTAACCGGGCTGGCATCATTGCTGCCTATTATCGGAACCGGACTGGTGTGGATACCGGTGGGATTATACCTGATTGGCAATGGTGGCACCTGGCAGGGCATCGGGGTGATCCTCTGGGGATTCCTGTTTTTGGGAATTGCCGATAATGTGATCCGTTTTTTACTGGCCAAACGAATGGCCGATGTGCATCCGATTGTAACCGTGCTGGGCGTAATTATGGGATTGAAATATTTTGGTATCACCGGGCTGATCTTCGGGCCACTGATCATTTCCTACTTCCTGATTCTGTTGCGGATTTATTATTCCGAATACCAGAACAAAACACCGTTGCCACACAGAAGAAAGAAAACGGTGCCCACGCCGTTTAAGCTGCCGTTTATACGTTAAGGTTATTAAAAAGTATTTATCCGGTCGTGTTTACTTTTGCTCAATGCTCTTGAGCGTTTTGCCAGGCAACTGTTATGCAGCCGGGGCACTGAACCTGGGGATTGAATCCAAAGTAGCTTTGAGTAACAGATGCTCTTCTTCAATATCAAAATCGTCCTGTAAACCCAACCAGAATTTAGCAGAATTTCCAAAATACTTCGAAAAACGAAGGGCTGTATCTGCTGTAATTCTGCGATACCCTTTAACGATAGCGGAAATTCTTGTTTGTGGAATTCCAGTGTCTTTGGAAAGCCTGTACGCTGAAATGCCAAGAGGAACGAGAAATTCTTCTTGTAAGACTTCTCCGGGATGAATGTTTTTGAGCTTTTTCATTTTTAGCGTTTAATAAGGATCGCAGATCACGCAAAACCTTATTTAAAGTAGAGGCCAATGATGGCGCTCATTAAGGCAATGAAAGCAGCGCACATCCAGCGAATCAACCGGGCTTCCGTTTCCGCAATCTTCACCTCCGTTTCAGTAATCTTGTTTTCCAGTTTACCCGTTTCCTTCGCAAGATCTTCACGGGTAGCCAGTAAGGTGCAATCCAGTTCATGACGCTTATTTAGTTTTGCGTCAACAAAATTCACCAATGCCTCCGCTTCCTGATCTCCCAGTTTGGGTTTCAGCAGTTGAAACAGTTGTATTTCAGATATAGAAAGTGTCATGAGGCAAAACTAAGGAAGAGGGGGACCGCAACAACAGGTATTTGTACTGAATTTTTTGGGGGAAACACGGGATATTGTTTATGCTTACTATCTAAGATACAAAGCACAAAAAAAGGGCACTCATGGCACCCCTTTGTTTATAGATTTGTTACCGATTACCAACCGGAAGCTTCATAATTTACTTTTACCTTTTTCATATCATTTTATTTAATGGCGATTACAGGCTTTATAAATGTATATACTTATCAGAACAAAAACGTCAAATAAATGTAAAAATTATACTGTCACAGGCTTTTTCCATCGTTCAGCCATATTGGTAAAATTAATCCAAATACGTGGGGATTTGTTTGTATTTCGCTTATACTCAATGTAAAAACCAAAGTCCATCACATAGCCAACACAAACTCCGGACAAGTAGTCGAACATAAAAGGATCATCCAGAATTCCTTTTTCTATCCCAATTGCTACACACTCCATGTAGTTAAAAATTGACACCAGCGCTGATCTGGCTGACTCATCTTCATCTAATATTTTAGAAAAATCAATCGCTTTATTTTCATCTATTAAATGTTTATTCTTTGTAAACATAAGTTTGGTAATCTTAAGATTTTCTACCATGGATGGTTTAAACCACTCACTCGCACAGGCATAAGACATCGTAATCTTATTATTAAGACGATCATGAGCAAATTTTATTTGATTATGCTCGTAATTGATCACTGAATAAAAAATACCAATGAATACCGATCCGCAAGCCACCACCACTGATAAATTTTTTAATTTTTCGATATCTGCAGACTGATTGTACACACTGGTTCCTATAATGGAAATACAAACAATTGAAGCTATTACAAAAACAAGGCGATAATAAAAGATAAATCCAACCGTAGCATTAATTGCCCTTTCAATTCCATATACAGAATAAGACGGAGTTTCGTTCTTCATGTAGTTTTGATTTCAGTCAAATAGCAGCTAAAACATTTTCATCTCAGCTGTAGCAATGTGATACAGCAAACCTAAAGGAATGGGGAACAGCCAACAACAGGTATTTGTACTGAATTTTTGAGGAAAGAACACGCGGGTTTGCCAATGCAATCATTGATCAGTCACACTTCAATCCAAACAAGTAACACCACTAAAAATACATCAGCGCCTGATACAGCAGGGCTGCGGCTATTGCACCGCCAAGGGGTGCGAGGATGGGTACCCAGGCATAGGCCCAGTCGCTGCTGCCTTTGTGTTTGATGGGCAGCAAACTGTGCATGATGCGCGGCCCCAGGTCGCGCACGGGATTGATGGCATAACCGGTAGGACCACCCAGACTCAGTCCAATGCCCAGCACTACCAATGCAACAGGCAGGGCATCGAGCGAACCCAGGCTGTTCGAAGACTTGGTAATAAAGAGAACGGTAAGCATGAAAATAAACGTAGCTAAAAATTCGGTGATGAAGTTTTGCTGCGCATTGCGTATAGAAGGCGCAGTGGAAAATACGGCCAGCTGTGTTGCGGGATCCTTTGTTTCATCGAAGTGATGGCGGTAAATCATCCAGACAAAAAGAGAACCGATCATAGCGCCGATCAGTTGTGCCAGCATATAGCCCGGCACCAGCGCCCAATCAAATTTACCAATCACTGCCAGCCCCACGGTAACCGCGGGATTCAGGTGAGCTCCACTTACATTGGCCGTTGTTAAAACGCCCACAAATACCCCGATGGCCCAGCCAAATGTAATGGCAATGAGACCGCCGTTAAAGCCTTTGGTTTTATGTAAAATCACATTGGCTACTACCCCATTGCCCAGTGTAATCAGCAGGGCGGTTCCCAGGGTTTCTGCAACAAAAACATTCATATGGCAGGTATTAATGGTTCAATCGTATTTGTAATTTAAGCAAGTATATATTGCTGAGCAAGTTCATTGAATAAATTCACCTGCTCCGATGCCCAGCTATCGGGCTGGTGCAATTCAGCGGCCATAATTTCCGCCACTGCAGGCGCGGTTGCTACCGCTGCTCTTGCATCCAGGAACAACAAACGGATTCTGCGTGCCAGAAAATCTTCTACCGTCATGGCCATTTCGTTGCGAACGGCATACACCAGTTCCGCCCGCGTAAAAGGATAGGCAGGATGCAAACGCGCTGCCAATGCGGGTTGCGCGGCAATCCATTCCTGCATCATGCATTGTTTTTCCGCATCATTCCCAATCGGCAGTTCCCGCGTTATACAGGGGCTTTTGTCTTTTTGCTTAGACACGAACAATGCATTGTTCACCGCATCCTCGGCCATCTTACGATAGGTAGTCCATTTGCCGCCAGTGATGGTAACCAGTCTGCTGGGCGCAACCACCAGGGTATGATCGCGACTCAGCAATGCAGTGGAAGCATTTTCATTAGCCCGCACCAGCGGACGCAGCCCGACAAATACCGATTGAACATCGCTGCGGCGCACCGTTGCACTGGTATAGCGGTTAAAATGTTCCAGAATGAATTCAATTTCCTCTCCCAGGGGTCTGGGTTCTATTTCAATGGTATCCACCGGTGTATCGGTAGTGCCCAGGACCACTTTGTTTTGCCAGGGCACGGCAAACAACACACGACCATCATCGGTTTTGGGAATCATCAGGGCATCTTTACCCGGAAAGAATACCGGATCAATTACCAGGTGAATGCCTTGTGAAGGCGCTACAATTACATCGTGGCTGTCTTCGTCCATGTTCAGCACTGCATCGGTAAATACACCAGTTGCATTGATCACTGCTTTGGCTTTCACAGTCAGCTGCCGACCACCCAACTGATCTTCTAACTGCACCCCGGTAATGATTCCCTTCTCTTTAATGAATCCGGTGGCTTTGGTATAATTCAGCAGTACAGCACCTTTAGCGGCAGCAGTTACTGCCAGGGCAGCACAAAGCGCACTATCGTTGAACTGACCATCGTAGTATAAAATACCGCCTTTTAGTTTGCGCGGATTAATGGTAGGCAAATGCTGAATGGTTTGTTTTTTATTGAGGTAATGCGTTTTACCCAACGAAAGTTTACCCGACATCAGATCGTAGAACATCAGCCCCAGGGTGTAGTATATTTTTTCCCACCAGCCAAACACAGGAACCACAAAGGGTTGTGTGGAAGTAAGGGTGGGCGCATTCTTCAGCAGAAAGCCTCTTTCGCGCAGGGCTTCTCTTACCAGCTTGATGTTTCCCTGCGCCAGGTACCGCACACCACCATGCACCAGTTTGGTAGAACGGCTGGAAGTGCCTTTGCCAAAATCAAATTGTTCCACCAGTAAAGTGGAGCAACCCCTTGTTGCAGCATCCAGTGCCGCACCCAGACCAGTAGCGCCTCCTCCAATAATTACTACATCAAATTCTTGCTGCTGCAAGGCTGCAGCCAGCATGGTACTTCTGTTCATGATTCCTGTTCAAACAATTAATAACTCATCGCAGCGCCCACGGCTTTGCTCCAACCAGCTGCGAGTTCGTTGCGTTGTGCCGCAGGCATCTGCGGCGTAAAGACACGCTCTTTTTGCCAGAGCGCCTGAATCTCTTCCACGTTGGTCCAATAGCCTACAGCCAGTCCGGCCAGGTAAGCAGCGCCCAATGCCGTTGTTTCGGTGGTAGTAGGCCGGATCACGGTGGTTTGCAGCAGATCGCTCTGGAACTGCATCAGGAGGTTGTTGGCCGTGGCTCCGCCATCTACGCGCAGCTCTTTAATAGCAATACTCGAATCGGCTTCCATTGCTTTCAGCAGATCCATGGTTTGATACGCAATGCTTTCCAAAGCCGCACGGGCAATATGACCACTGGTGGTACCCCGCGTAATTCCTACGATGGTGCCTTTGGCGTGTTGGTTCCAGTAAGGAGCACCCAGTCCTGCAAAAGCAGGAACAATGTATACACCTCCGGTATCGCTTACTTCCAGCGCAAGCCGCTCCACTTCGGCAGCGCTGCGAATAATTTTGAGCCCGTCTCTTAACCATTGCACTACTGCACCGGCAATGAACACACTGCCTTCCAGTGCATACTGGGTATCGCCATTGATTTGCCAGGCAACTGTAGTAAGCAGGTTGTTGGTGGAAGTCACCGGCCGGTTGCCGGTATTCATCAGCATGAAACAACCGGTGCCATAGGTATTCTTGACCATACCGGGGCTGGTGCACTGCTGTCCGAACAGGGCAGCCTGCTGATCACCGGCAATACCGGCGATTGGCACGGAATGCGCAGCCAGCGCGGTTTCTGTGTGTCCGTAAATTTCACTGCTGCTTTTTACTGCAGGCAGCATGGATGCAGGAATATTGAATAATTGCAGCAATTCATAATCCCAGTCGAGGGCATGAATATTAAAGAGCATGGTGCGCGACGCATTGGAAACATCCGTTACATGCACTTTGCCGTTGGTGAGTTTCCAAACCAGCCAGCTGTCGATGGTGCCAAAAAGGAGTTCTCCTTTTTCTGCACGTTCACGGGCCCCGCTCACCTGATCCAGAATCCATTTTACTTTGGTAGCAGAAAAATAAGCATCAATGATCAGGCCGGTCTTCTGTTGAATTTCAGCGGCTTTGCCATTGGCTTTTAAGGTATCGCAGTAAGCGGCGGTTCTTCTGTCCTGCCATACGATGGCGTTGTACACGGGCATGCCGGTGGTCTTGTCCCAAACCACGGTGGTTTCGCGCTGGTTGGTGATGCCGATGGCTGCCATGTTTTTAATGCTCATCCCTGCTTTGGAAATGGCTTCAGCAGCCACGCCAATTTGTGTACTCCAGATTTCATTGGCATCGTGTTCTACCCAACCGGGTTGCGGAAAATGCTGTGTGAATTCTTTTTGTGCCGAGGAAACAATGGTTCCTTTTTTATCAAATACAATGGCACGACTGCTGGTAGTGCCCTGATCAAAAGCAAGGATATACTGTTGCATAAAAGACTTTGCAACAAGATACAGAAATTGCCCGGCTTACTTCAGGAAAACATGCAGGCCGGCAGCGCCCAGAAAAGCATATTCTGCTTCGCCTTTGTTCACCCGCATGCGGCCATAATCGAGTTCTGCAGAAAAACTTACCTGCCCACCCAGCCACCATTCCAGCCCGGCGCCTGTGCAAAAAACCGGCAGGGTTCCGGCACTAAAAGTAGTGGTGTTTACGCGGCTGTTCATCTGCAATAAAATATCCTCTGCAGTTACCGGTTCTATATTCAGCAGACCGGCGCTGGCCATGATAAATGGTTCAATGCGCAAAGCATAATCCTCGTCTGCAGGAATCCTGCAGGTATAGCGCAAACCGTAGTAACGGAGCGAACCAGCGCCATCCATTGATTTTGTTTTGAAAGGAGCAGCAACGGCCTGAACAGCAGAAGCAGGAGAAAGGGTATACCTGAAACTCAACCCTAAAATACGATCCGATAACTGGGCTCCGAATCCCCATTTCTTTTTCAACTCCTGCGCATCCGCAGCGGGAGAAAAGCAAAACATACTGATGAATACCAACAACTGTTTCATACACCAAAGTGTTTAAAGGTTACTGGTTTTTCAATGGAATGCATGGGCCTTGCGCCCATTTCACATCGGAAATTTCAACAATATAGCAGTATTTATCGGGATTTCAGCCAGGGCTTCGGATTCTGGAATACCGCGCGGTCGTTCATGATCATGAAAAGAATGGCTCCTTCCCCGTCGATGGAAGTGCCGGATTTACCTAATAAAGAGCCGGCTTTAACTTCCTGCCCCCTGGATACATTTACGGAGGAAAGGTTCTTATAACCGGTAAAATACTTACCATGTTTAACGAGTACCACCATTTCACCGGCGATTTCTGTGGTGGAAACTACTTCCCCATCGGCTACGCAACGAACGGCAGAACCTACGGGAACGGCAATTTCAATACCATCCGATTTCTGGTTCAGGCGGGTGCCTTCCATCTGGGTAATACCAAAGTCGATGGTTACCACTCCGTTCGAAACCGGCCAGGGCAAACGGCCCCTGTTGTTTTCGAAGTTCAAAGACATTTCCATTCCTTCAGGGGTGGATTCCAGCGGAGAGTAGGAACGGTCTTTGGAAGCCCCGCTCAAACCGGTAATGGGTTCATTGTCTGCAGGACGTTTGGCCGGAGTTGCTTTGGGCGCGGTACCGTTGGATTTAGTCCCCGCATCGGCAGCGGGTTTGGACTGGGCCTGCAGTCTGCGCTGTTCTTCCAGTGCTTTCTGGCGTTTGGCTTCGTCCCGCTTGCGGGCTTCTTCAATTTCTCTGCGGATCACGGCATTGATGGCCAGCTGCACTTTCTGTCTTTGTTTTTCGCGCTCTTTAATTTGCGCATTCAGTTCTTTTTCCTTGCCTTTGAGTTGTGCAACAACCTGGTCCTGTTCTTTTTTATCTTCCTGCAAAACCTGCAATTGTTTGTTCTGCACTTCCAGGGTACTCAGGCGTTCTTTTTTATTGTTGCTCAGCACGCCGATCTTGTCTTTCAGCAGGGCTTCCGATTTGATGATGGTATTGGCCTGGGTTTCGCGGTTGCGGCGATAACTTTTCAGGTATTCCATTCTTTTGATGGCATCGTTGAAATTGCCGGCAGAAAACAGGAAGTTGAGGTAGGCATAACTGCTCCTGTTTTTATACGCAAATACAATGCTCTTGGCATATTTCATTTTCAGGGTATCCAATTCCTTTTTGAGGCGATAGATGTCGCGTTCGTTCAGGTAAATGGTTTCATCCAGTTGCTTCACTTCCTTGTTGATGTCGTTCACCAGGTCCTGGCGGGCGTTGATTTTTTTCTTGATCAGGGCCAGCTGCTTCAGGGAGGCTTTCTTGTTGTTTTGGGTTTTACTGTACTCCTGGTTCAGCTCATCCAGCTCTTTCATGATCTCCTGCTTGCGCTTCTGTAATTCGTCGCGGGTCTGGGCATGCAAAGCCACCCCACCCAGGAAAAAAACAAACAACAGCAGGTATAACTTCTTTAACATAGGATTGAGCTAAATATTGAATGAATAGTAAAACGCAGGAAACCCAACTAAATTACTTCCGCTTGTAATTTCCTGGTACTTCGAAGGTATATTTTAACGGTTCATTTAGGGAGAATTCCTTGAAATCGAGGTTGATATCGAGTTTCGATTTCTCCGCCACAACTATTTTGCGATAAGTGGCAAACTGATAAGGCCCCAGTGGCTGGTAGTTGCTGAAACTGATATCGCAGGTTCGGTTGCGCTGCAGGTCTACATCGTCGAGCTTGCTGTGCGTAATCACATAATCGTTGTGCGATAAGGTAATCAGGTGTTTAAAGATATTGCCCACGGTAAGCACCAGCAGGTTTTCAGCGCCGTCTTTGTAAGACACAATATTGCTGTCGAGAAAAATGGGGTTGCCAATCAGGAGGTCCTGTAAGGTAAAAAAGTCGAAGGGGATTTCGGTGGATTCCTGCAGGTAGCCAATGGCCCTGTTCTGCACATATTTATCGCCCACTTTGCGCACCAGCACCACACTGTCTTTGTTGATCTTTACTTCCAGGCCCACCGCGGAGATGCCCAGGAAGGACCCTTTGATGCGCACGTAGATCAGGCTGTCTTTCACCATGCTCAGGTAGGCGGTGTAGTTGTCGCTGCCAGTAGCGCTTTCGTAGTCTACTTTGATCTTGGCATTGAAGGTGTTGAAATCGATCCGGGTTTTGCGCACTTTGTCCATGATGCCCCGCACAATGGAGGCTGAATCTACCTTGGGCGCAGCGGTGATCATCACGGTTTGCGTAGTATCTTTTTTGGAGATGGCTTCCTGGATGGTAGCTACTTTCTTCACTGTTTTACAGGAAGCCAGTGCAAGGATCAGGATGGCCAGTATAAAGGGTTGTTTCATTTCAAATTTCATTATCATGATTCCGGGCAAAACAGGTTGCCGGAGCATTATTGTTTACCGGTGCTGCCAAAACCACCAGCACCCCGAACAGAGTCTTCCAGGCTGTTCACCGGCTGCCAGGAAATTTTTTCCACCTGCTGAATCACCATCTGGGCAATCCGGTCGCCGGAATGGATGGTCTGGGGCTCCGAAGACAGATTGATCAGGATCACTTTCAGCTCTCCCCTGTAATCGGCATCCACGGTGCCGGGGGAGTTCAGGCAGGTAATGCCCTGCTTAATGGCGAGGCCGCTTCTGGGCCGCACCTGGGCTTCTGTGTTTTCGGGCAGTTCCAGAAAGAGGCCGGTAGGAATCAGGGCTCTTTCCATCGGAGCCAGTACCACTGGTTCCGGCAGAAAAGCGCGCAGGTCCATGCCGGAGGAACCGGGGGTGGCATATTCGGGCAGGGGGTTATTGGAGGTATTGATGATTTTCACCAGTTTATGCTGCATGCGGCAAAGGTAATGCCAGAAGTCTTATTTTTGGCCGGGTTCCTCCAACCAGGGAAAATTATACGCTGAGTGATGCTGCAAGAAATCGTTAAAAAAGTTTCAGACAATACCAATCCACAATCCTTTTCTCATCGGTTCAGGCTGCGGCGTTTTGAACGGTTCAGACAATTGCTGAACCAGTTGCCGCGACCCCTGACTATCCTGGATATAGGCGGAACGGAAGCATTCTGGAGGGGAATGGGGTTCGATGAACCGGGGGTATCCATTACCCTGCTGAACCTCGAAGCAGCTCCACCGGCACAGCCCCCTTTTACCACGCTCCGGGGCGATGCCACTCATTTGGAGGGGATTGCCGATAAGAGCTACGATATTGTATTTTCCAATTCGGTGATCGAACACCTGTTTACCTGGGAGAACCAGCAGAAAATGGCCGCCGAAGTGCTGCGGGTGGGCCGGTATCATTATATACAAACCCCCAATTACTGGTTTCCGATAGAACCACACTGGGTATTTCCTTTTTTTCAATATTTCCCCAAAGCGGTAAGGCGCTGGCTTACCCAACGGTTTACGCTGGGACATATTGGCAGGGCTCCCGATGCAGCTGCAGCCAGGAAACAGGTAGAAGAGATCCGCCTGCTTACCAAAAAAGAGCTACAGCAATTGTTTCCGGGATCGGCGTTGTATGCAGAAAAAATAGGGCTTTTTTCCAAGTCATATACAGCGTATACTGCTGAAAATCAATCCAGGTAAAGGAAATGTGATTTTACCTGTAACCGGGGAGCAAATCGGGATAATTATTTACCTTCACGAGCCCGACTCAGCTGCCCGTTCAGGTAGCCAACCTGTTATGAAAAAAAACCTCCGAATCTACAATATCACCCGTTACCTGGCAGATGCACTGGCCATTCTGGTAGCCTACCTGGTGACCCTGCTGATACATTTCGGGGATTTCGGAACGGGCTTCAACGGCACATTCCTGGCCCTGTCGGTGGTATGTTGGTATGTATTGTCGCAGGTGTCTAAGCTGTATGCCGACCGCCGGTCGAATAAATTCTCGGAGGAAATTGTTTTCATTGCCTATAATACGCTGTTGCTGGCCATCCTGCAGAGTTCGGCCCTGTTCTTCCTGAACCTGAACGATACCTATACGCCGCGGTTTTTCTGGGCCTACCTGGGGAATATTTTTGTGGTGGTGGCTGCCATCAAATACCTGCTGCGCAAGAGCGTGCATGCGGCCCTGCATCAGGGAAAACTCTACGATAAAATCCTGCTGGTGGGATCCACCCCTTCTGCCATAAATTACTACGAAACCATCAACAAATATTATTACTACGGGTACCAGTGTGTGGGCCTGATCGATGAGCAACCCGCCAGGATCAACGGATGCAAATACTATGGCAATATCGGTACGCTGAACCAGGTATTGCAAACCGAACTGATCGACGAAGTGGTGATCGCCCTGCCCAACAGCGATTATACCAATATTCAACGCTGCATGGAGATCTGCGATTTCAACCGCACCAAGGTACGGCTGCTCCCCGATCTGCAGCAGTACGCTTCATCGAGTATAACGGTAGACAATATCGGTATGATGCCAACCATCAGCGTGCGGGAACTGCCGCTGGACCGCTGGCAGAACAAATTACTGAAGCGGGCATTTGATATTTGCTTTTCCATCCTGGTATTTGCCACGGTGGGCCTGGTGCTGTTCCCGATCATTGCCCTGTTCATTAAACTCACTTCGAGGGGATCGGTGTTTTTTAAGCAGGAACGATGGGGGCTGAACAACCAGCGCATCACCTGTTACAAGTTCCGCACCATGGTGCAGGAAAGCAGGGATGTGGATCAGAACGGCCAATACCAGCAGGCCCGCAAGAACGATCCGAGGGTAACCCTGATCGGCAGGTTCCTGCGCAAGACCAACCTCGATGAACTGCCCCAGTTCCTGAATGTATTGCTGGGCAATATGAGTGTGGTAGGACCCAGGCCGCATCCCACCCCGCTGAACATTGCATCCATGCATACGGTAGACAATTACATGCTGCGGCATATTGTATTGCCTGGTATTACCGGATGGGCACAGGTAAACGGATGCAGGGGCGAAACCCGCAATCCCGGCGATATGCAGCGCAGGGTAGACTTTGATCTGTATTATATTCACCGCTGGACCTTCTGGCTCGATTGCCAGATCATTTTACAAACAGTCATCAACATCATAAGAGGCGACCAGAATGCGTATTAAACTACTCCTAGCCATTGTGCTGATACCTTTTGTATTAACGGCGCAAACCGTGTGGGAAAATTCCCGAAGCGAAGTGTATCCATACCTGTACCGGCTGGCCCAGAAAGGGCTGATCGATTTTCAAGACATCATACAACCGGTGAGCAGGCAGCAGATCGCAGCACTGTTGCAGGAGCTGGAACAACAAAGCAAACAGCTGAGTGATATTGAAAAAAAGGAGCTGGCATTTTACCAGCAGGAATACAGACCGGTAGCAGGAACGGACAGCGCAGCATTGCGGCTGATCCGGAAAGATGCCAATGGTCGCTTGCGCGGATTGTTTGTACACCGCAAAGATTTTCAGTTGAGTGCAGATCCGATCGGCGGACTGATGCGGGTAACGGGCGGAGGAAAAAGTTTTACGCAAATGAGCCATGGACTGGAGTTCAGGGGACAGGCCCAGCGATTTGCCTTCCAGTTTTATTACCGCGATTATTCCGAAAGCGGCAATGGCCTGGATACGTTCCGGAAAGAAAGTCCGGAACCGGGGATTATCCAATTGTACAATCCCACCGCAACCAGCAGGAACTACAGCGAAGTGCGGGCACACCTGAGCTACAGCTGGAAGAACGGATCCATTAGCCTGGGCAAGGATCATTTGCAGTGGGGATACGGAGAGAACGGAAGAATTGTGTTGTCGCAGAAAGCGCCGAGTTATCCGTATATCCGATTCGATTACCGGCCATTCAGGTGGTTGCAGTTTAACTACCTGCATGCCTGGCTCAATTCCAATATTGTGGATTCAGCAGCCACTTATCGCACCAACTCCGGGGGCGTGAGCGGAGATATCCGCATCCGCTATATTCCCAAGTACATGGCCACCCATACCTTGTTGTTCAAGCCGGTGAAGGGACTGGATATTGCTGTGGGAGAATCGATCGTGTACAGCGATCAGCTGGATATCGGGTTCCTGATACCCCTGAATTTTTTCAAGATCTACGACAACAACCGCAGCAACTATGTGCTGAATGCGGGGTCTAACGGACAGTTCTTTTTACAGGTGAGTTCCAGAAACCATTTGAAGAAAACGCATTTGTACGGAAGCCTGTTCATCGATGAAATACGGGTGTCGCAAATGTTCAACCGGGCCAAAAGCCGCAACCAGCTGGGCTATACGCTGGGCGGTTCTGTAACCGATGTACTGCTGCCCTATTTAACCATCGGTGCAGAATATACCAGGGTGAATCCATTTGTATACAGCAACCTGCTGCCTGCACAAAACTATACACAGTACGACCAGAGCCTGGGTCACTGGATGGGCAATAATTTTGACCAGGCTAGTTTTTTTGCACGCTACACGCCATTGCCCAGATTAAAAACCTATCTGCGCTACCAGCATATCCGCAAGGGCGGACCAGGCACATTGGCACAGCAATACATGGCCGAACCACAACCACCATTTCTCTTCGATTTTCAGAAGAAAAGAGACGATGTATTCATTCAGGCATCGTACGAGCTGATCAATAATTTTTACCTTACTGGAAGTTACCAGTACCTGAAACAGGAACTGGCATCGGGCGCCAAAGCCAGCCAGAGCACCCTCCAGATGGGCATTACGTTCGGTTTGCGCTAAAGGATTGCCATCGGCAGCTTTATTTTTTTTGCAGCACGATATAGGCCGACCAGCCAACAAAGTGCACGCGCGAAATTATGCGCTGCCTTGCGGGCAATAAAAAGGAGAAGGGAAAGAGCAGGGCAAAGAGCCAGTTGCGCGAAGTACCCACCCGAACCGGCGCAAATTGAAAGGGTGCAGCCAGTGCAGCCATTTTACCAACCGGCATGATCTGCTGATGGGTGAGATCGTCGTAGAAATTATAGGTGAACAGACCCGCCTGCGAAGTATAGGGCATGGAGAGATACAGTGTTCTCGGATGCGGGGTTTCTATATAAAGGCAGCCACCGGGTTTCAGCAGGCGGTTGCATTCTGCAAAGAGGTTGTTGAAATCGGTGATGTGTTCTACCAGGTGCATGCAGGTGATGGCATCCATGGAAGTATCCTGCCAGGGAAGCGTATCGGAGGTAATATCTCCCCTGAAAAAATCCGTACCGGAAGGATAGCATTCGGGCTTGCCCTGGATATCGGTGGCATGCAGCTGCAGGTCCGGACGCGCTTCGCGGAAATGGTTCAGGGTTTGACCGTCGGAAGTACCGATGTCTAATAGCCTGCCCCCGCGGGGAATCTTCGAAATAAAATGAAAGCGGGTATCGATCCACAAAAAAGAGCGCAATTGGGTCCAGTTCATGCTGCTAATTTAGGTGGTTTTAAAGCCCAACCATCTTTTGAGGTCTCTTTTCCATTTATTGTAGCGGAAGGTTCTGTATTCGTAGACGCGTTTCAGAAAATCTGCAGGAAATACCTTTCCTGAATGTTGATTGATGATCCTGATTCTGCGGAGCAGTTCGGTCCGGATGCGTTCCCCCTCCTGCCGGGCGCTGAGTCCGTTGGAAAAAATTTTTTCGCCTGTGGTTACCGGCTTCAGGTGTTTCACCGAAACAGCATGAATCACGGCCGTGCGATCCATCCCCATGGTTTTCTGATAAAAGGGAATGGCATAATTGTCGATGCCGTAAGAAGATATATTCCAGGCAAAAAATTCCGCCGCTGCATCAAAAATATTTTTCCGGTAAAAGGGACACATGATTTCTACCCAGTCTGCTGCTGCCAGATCGGTATCGGGCAATTGGGTGGTAAATGCATGACTGGTAAAACTATCGGGAGTGGTTGCAGGCTGAAACGCATCGAGGTTGTGCAGTTCGGCTATCCGGAGCAAACGGTTGATACCGGAAACGGTTATCTCCAGATCGTCGTCGAAGAATCCAACATAACCCAACTCCTGCCGGTGTTGCAGGTAGCGCTGCACTTCGGCCATCAGGCGGCCCTTGAACTCGGTAGAAATACTCAGGAGTTCATCGTAGTACGCCTGCGGATGCAGCTGCGGTTGGGCATCGTTGCCTGAATAATTGAAGAGCAACACTTCAAAATTCGGGGTAGCATCCCAGTGAATGTGTTTGAATGCCTGGCCGGTACCGTTCCAGGCAAAAACAACCATGGTTTTTATCATGTATGGCAATCGATCTAGGCGGTGAGTACAGCAGCGTTCACCTGTTGCTGAATCCAGGCATAGGTTTTGGCAAGGCCATCCGCAAGTGGTTTGCTGGGGGCCCAGTTCAATTGTTCCCGGATCAGTTTGTTGTCGGAATTTCTACCACGAACGCCGGTGAAAGAAACCGGAATATTGTTGATCTGCAAAGGCTTGTTTGCAATCTCCATCACCAGTTCGGCCAGCTGGTTCAGCGAAACCATTTCTTCGGAACCAATGTTCACGGGGCCAATGAAATCGGATTTCATCAGGCGGTCTACGGCTTCGAGGCATTCGTCTATGTAAAGGAAGGAACGGGTTTGCAGGCCGTCGCCCCATACTTCAATGGAACCGTTGTCGGATGCTTCGGCTACTTTTCTGCAGATGGCAGCAGGGGCTTTTTCCTTGCCGCCGGTCCAGGTACCTTCGGGTCCGAACACGTTGTGGAAACGGGCAATGCGAACATCCATGCCATAGTTGCGGTGGAAAGCCAGGTAGAGGCGTTCACTGAACAGTTTTTCCCAGCCATACTCACTGTCTGGCATCGCCGGATAAGCGGAGTCTTCTGAGCACTTGGGATTGGCCGGATCCTCCTGGTTGTAGGCCGGATAAATACAGGCCGAGGAGGAATAGAATATTTTTTTTGCACCCACCTGGTGCGCACGATGAATGATGTTGAGGTTGATGGAAGCAGAATTGTGCATCACATTGGCGTCGTTCTCGCCGGTAAACAGGTAGCCTGCACCGCCCATATCGGCAGCCAGTTGGTAAATTTCGTCGAAGGGCAGATCGAGCACCTGCTTCACCAGTTCCTGATCGGTTAAATCGCCCACTATAAATTCATCTGCCGGAGACAGACTGTATTCATGCTTCTTTAAATCTACGCCGCGAACCCAATGCCCTTCTCTTTTCAGTTTTTTCACCAAATGCCCGCCAATAAAACCACCCGCACCACATACTAACACTTTCTTCATAGCACATTTTTTTTAGCCGTGTAAAAATCCAGAAATTCTTTGATATTTAACCATATAAAACCAGGAACAATTTCCAAATAGCGTTTATAGAGTCTTTTGGGTTCCATGAATAGGCGAAACAACCATTCCAGCCCCGACTGCTGCATCCAGCGGGGGGCCTGTTTAACCCGGTCGGTATGAAAATCGAAGGCCGCACCCACAGCCACCAGGAAGCCGGTTTGGGTAAAACCGGCCAGTCTACGGGCCAGTTTTTCCTGTTTGGGGCTGCTCAGGCCAATCCAGACGATGTTGGCACCGGAACGTTGGATGATTTCCCCCAGGTCTTGTAGTTCCGCATCGGTCATTTCCCGGAAAGGAGGACAGAAAGTACCTACCACCCGATGGTTCCCAAAACGTGCAGCCACTTTTTGTTTTAGTTCTTCCGCCACGCCTTCCTTGCCCCCGCAGAAAAAATGCTTCACCGGAAGGTCGGCAGAGCGGATCATCATGGTTTTGAAAAAATCAGGACCATAACCGCGCTGCATTTGTTTTGCGCCTTTCAGGCGACCCACCCATACCACGGGCATGCCATCGGGCAGGTTGAGGTAAAAGGATTGCAGCAGTTGTTTAAAAGCCGGATCCTTGTGCGCCTCTACCAGGCCATGTGCGCCGGAGGCGCTGATGCACCGGTTCTGCCCATGTGCGGCGCCGGATACAATATCGTTCAGCACCAGTTCCACGGCAGCAGGAATATCGCGGTCGAAAAAAGGAATGCCTAATACATTGATCATGCCAGGTGCTTTTTAATCAGTTTCATCAGGTACCAGGGATTGAACCAGAAATTGGTCAGCAGCAGCGCAATCAGCGAAGCCAGCGCCATTCCACTCACTCCCATTTGCTGCATGAGGAAATAACCCATGCACAAACCCAGCGCCCCCTGGAACACGGCCATGATGGTGGCCGCTTTGTTTTCGCGAAAAGCGCCGAGGAAGGTAGCAGAAACATTATCAATTACAATGAACAAAATGAATACGGAAAAAATCAGGAAGAGCCGGTTCATTTCCGGATCGTTGAACTTGCTCCATTGTAAAAAGAAGGGCTTACCTACCAGTACCACCAATAAAAAAATGATGCCACCCATGATGCTCACGCGCAGGAGCGAACGGAAAAAATACTGACGGATCTGATCCCAGCGGCCCTCTTCCTGAATGGATGCCAGCACCGGAAACAGCACCACGGTAAAATTGGTAAGGCCAATGCGCATCATGTCGTAGAAACGGGTAATCATGAGGTATTTGGCCACACCGGTGGAACCGGCCACCATGTTCATCAGGATTACCTGCGAGTTAAATACCAGGGATACCGCCACGGTGTTCAGGAAGTACCAGAAACTGTAGCCCAGGTGTTTTATCAGGGCCCTCCATTGAATGTAGCGAACCGAAATGAAGTACTCCAGTTCTTTGCGCGAAAAATACACCAATGCCAGAATGTACAGGAGGTTCACCACCGCGCTGGCCATCAGCAATACCGATACATTCCCCATCCTGCTGAGGAAGAGCAGGGCAAAAAATTCCAGGAGCAGTTTTACTACCCGGATGGATCTGCCTAAAAAAATCTTGTTGACCGATTGAATGATTACATCAAAAAAAGCGGCCAGGATATTCTGCACCACCAGTACGGAAGTCATGAGGGCAAAGAAGGGAATGCCCTCATCAATTTTAACCAGTCCGGCCGTAAATAAACCGGCAAAGAGCGGAATGCAGAGCAGGAACATGCCCAGAAAAAAGAAGAAGACCGTATTGAGCAACACGAGGGTATCTTCTTTTTTTTCGATCAGTCTTTTTAAGAAGCCGATGTTCAGGCCAAAGTCGAAGACCGAAGAAAACAACACCAGGTTCAGGATTACGCCATAGGTACCAAAATGCAGGGTGCCCAGGCGTTCCAGCAACAGCGGAGTGAGGATCAGTACCGACAGGGCGCTGACCAGCTGCGACATAAAAGTGGCGCAGAGGTTGAGCAGGTAGCGGGCATTGTCTTTAACCGAATCAATGATTTTTTTCAAGCTCCGTTATTTCGTTTACATAATACAATCCAATAAAGGTCCAGAACGGAAATGCACCCATGGGACCTTCGAGGTATACATCAAAGGAAGCATTCACGATGAACACAAAGAGGATCGTGAGCAAGGTAAAAGCGTATTGTGAAATTTCTTTGCGGCGGATGCGAATCAGGATCAGGTACATCCAATACATCCAGAGCAGGAAAAAGGGTACGCCAAAACGGGCCAGGATGTTGAGGTGAAAATTATGGGGCGACCGAAGGCCTTCCTCCTCCTGTTCAATATCGTCTACAGCAGCCATGCTCATGCCCAGTCCCCTGCCCAGCAAAAAGTTGGTAGTGCCGGAGTAGGAATCCTGAATAATTTTTCCCCACCAGGCCAGGCGCCATACTTTGTTGTCGTTCAAACTGCCCGATGCATCGGAACTCACAATACTCACCACATTTTCTTTCAACTGGCTCAGGCCTATTTTACGGCCCTGAAAATTTTCTTCCAGTTTGGTGGCGCTGTACAAACTAAGCGCCAGGATCAGCAGCAGGGGCAGGTAGCGCAGGTAACCCTGCATGAACAATTTCAATTCGCGGCTCTTGGTGAACACCACAAAAATGCCGAGGCCCAGCAGGTAGGCCAGCATACCGGAACGGCTGTAGGCAGCAATCACCAGAAAAATATAAATCGTGAGCAGGGTATTGATCACCGCAAAGCGTTTGCTCATGCGAATGTACCCGTTGAGCATGAAGAGGGTGGAAATGAGCAGGTGCACCCCCATGTCGCCAAACTTGTAGAGCAGGAGGATCACGTTGCCAAATACTTTGAATTCTTCAAAGAAGGGAATATACGATAAGAGCAGGAAGGAACAACAGGCAGCCAGCGGATACCATTTGTACACCAGAAAGAGTTTTTCTTTGAGGTAGTTGATATCGTTTTTAAAGAACAGGAGGATCAGCGCAAAAATAGCGTAGTTGATCATGAAGGAATCGCGGATGATTTCCATGAAGGGATAGCTGCCCATGCCGCGGGCAATGTATACAGCCGTAACTGCGAGAAAGAGCACCAGCAGTTGCATGGAACGATCCCATACAATTTCCAGTTTGCGAAAATCTTTGAGCAGGATCAGCACACCAATCACCAACAGGATCTCTGCCAGGTAGCTGTAAGCAATGCCTTTGTTGAAGAAGGCATAGAGTGCATACACCAGCACATACGCATCGAGGTATAGTTTACGGAATGCACTCATTTAAAGAAACAGATCAGGTTGTTTTTAATATCGAGCAGTTTCAGGAAAACCTGTTGTTGCCAGTGATGAAAGCCAGGCTGGTTGATGTAGCTGCCCATGGCGCCCCCGCTGATTACTTCGGGAACAATGCCCCCGATGCGCAGCAGCCTGGTATCTATAATGTATTTGAACTGGTCTACCGGATACCCAATGCAGGCAGTTTGTTTCAGCAGGTGGGCCGCCGCTTTTTTGTTCAGCGAATAACCATAGGTACAGTACACCGTTTTAATGAAGGGCACCCCAACGGAAAAACGTTTGTTGAGTTGCTTGCGGCTGCTTCTCTGGAGCCGCATATGTCCGAGCCAGGCGCCCCAGAAAAACAGGTCGGCATCGGGCCGGTGATTCAGCAGTAATGCTTTTTCATTGATCACCGAATCGGATTCCAATACGAGGAAGTGGGTTTGCTCATCTGCCTCCGCATCCAGGATGGAGCGCCACACTTTGCGGTGGCTCAGGAGGCAACCAATTTCACCGGGCACCAGTCTTTTACCGGTGCGTTGTTCCGACAACTGCATCATGGATTCCAGAAAAGGAACATGAATGCGCGAAGGATACACTGCTTCCACGATGCATGCATCGGGCAGTTGCGCCAGGAGCTGTTCTACATTGGCCCTGCGTTCCTGTTCTATGGAAGAAGTGATGATGAAGGTTTTCACTGCAATTCATTGAAGGTTTTGTACAAAGCATGCTGCAAAGCAAAGGGCGTAAAGAAGCGGTGCGAACCACCATCGGGATACACAATGCAATGTGGTTTTTGCAGCAGCTGTGCCAGGTGCACCGGAAGGCTGTCGGCGCCGTATATAAAATCGGCCTCCAGTATCAGTTGCACCAGTTCTTTAAAACTTGTGTACCCCATGGTGCCGGGCTGTTGTTTATTGCCCTGTTTATTGTAATACGCCAGTTGCACCCGATCTCCTTTCAGGGCATGCAGGCGTTTCAGACGGGCTAATACCGCATCGGGCAAATCCCTGCGGGAAATCCTGGCCGAGGGCAGGATCAAAATATTTTGAGAACCTGCTGCATGCAGGCCATCATCGGAAAAAAAGATCTCCGGATCCACCGTATGAAAAAACCGATGGAAGGCAGTGTACACCGGACCGGCATCGGCAATGGAACCAAAGCGGTGACCAGTTGCCAGTTCTAATACATTTTTGCGATGCGGCTGCTCTACCCAATCGCCACCCGAAGGAGCAGGATGCTGTTGCAGGAAGGAACGAATGGCCGCCAGTTCCCTGCGGGTATCGGCGTGCAGCAGGTATCGGTTACTGAAGGCACGCAACAGGGGAGTACGAATTCCCCAGTCGATGAATTGAATGTGAAGACCAGCAGGGATCAGCTCCGCAGGCAAGGCATCCAAAAGCGGTTGGTGGTGCAAAGAAGCAATGACTTCGCATTGCGCCCGGTGCGGGCTGTTGAGGATCGACTGGAGGGCCACTATACAATCGCCATAGGCCCTTAAAAGAAAGATGCGTTTCAACGGTAGGTATAAAAAGCCGCGAGTAAAGCAATACCGAACCCGGCAGCGGCACCCGCCAGGAGCAGCATCCACCACGTTTTTTGCTGATCCTGCAACGGCGATTTTGCATGGTCGAGCAAATTGATCACGGGGGTTTGACCGGCCAAAGCCATTCTGCTGGCTTCGAGGTTCTTCATTACTTCGGTGTATAAAGCGTAGGTAACGGTTTTATCCCGCTGGGTAACTTCTACCGGAACAGCTGCGGCTTTGTAAGCGGCATTGGCATCCAGTACCTGGAGCGAAGCAGACTTATACGATTTGGCATTGAGCAATTGCATCAACGAATCGGAGCGTTGTTCCATCCGGGCAATGTTGCGGGTGGCCACACTGGTTTTGAGGTCCACATACATGCGCATGGTTTCGAGCACCAGGCGTTCGGTGAATAAGGTAGAGAAGGATTCGCTGGGGCTCTGTGTGGTTACCTCTATGATGGAGCCTTTTTTGTTGAGGCGTTCCACCGTGAGGTGCTTTTTGATCAGGCGCTGGTGAATCACCAGCAACACACTGTCTTGCAGGCGCTGCAAGGGTTTGCCCGGTGTGTATGCTGCAAAGGATACGGCAGCCAGTTGTTCCTTACCGGCCCATTTTTTTTTGAGTTTGCTCCAGATCAGAAAATCATCGGCCAGTGTAGGACTGTTGGCGCCGAGGCTGCTGTCTGTTTTGGTGAGCAATACTTTTTCTACAATGGTGCGTGATTTCAGGATATCAAGGATATTGTCTCCGGCAAATAAACCGGCGCTGCCTGTGAGGCCACCGATGTCGAAGCCAAACTGCGAAGCCAGGCCGGAAAGCCCGCCTCCCATGCTGCTTTTTTCTTCGAGGATAAAGGAGGCTTTGCCTTCAAATTTCGGCCCCTGCAACAGAGCGTAGGCGCCAGCCAGTGAGAGGCCAAGGACCATGCAAACAGCGAATAATTTTGTTTTGCCCAACAGGTAGCGCAGGAAGGCGCTGATCTCGTTGAGGAGATCGTTCATGCTGAGTGTTGGAACCTTATGTTGATTATCCATTTACTTATTCGTATTGATTAATACAATCAAAATGCTCACCAGCGAGGTCAGGCTGGAGAAGATGCCCACCACTTCGCCGGTACTGAGTTTGGCTTTGGGCTTTTTAGCAGGTACATAAATTTCTGTTCCGGGCCGGATGGAAGGATGGAACCGAATGAAGAGCAGATTGCGGGTCTTGCGTACCTGTCCGTTGGGATAAATGACGTAGGCATTTTTGCGGGAAGCATTCATGCTGTAGCGACCACTCTCGCGCAGGGCGTCTTTGAAGCGGATGCCCTCGTAGTACACAATTTGTTTGGGTACGTTCACCGCACCAAAGGTCTGAATGGTTTGCAGTTCTTTCGGCACTTTCAGTACATCCCCTTCTACCAGGAACAGGTCTTCTGCAGAACCCGGATTTTCCAGGATTTTATCGAGGCGGATACCCACGGGTTTTTGTTCGTTGTAGAGGTCGTTGATGATGCTGGTGTCGGAGGAAGAAGTTACCACGGCAGCTTTACCACTTTGCGTATTGATCAGGTTGGCCTTGGTATTGACCAATGCCGCATCGTTCTCGGAAATATCGCGGTAGGTTTTGCGGATCAGCACGGCGCCACCGGCAAAGCCTTTTTGCTTCAGTCCACCGGCGCGTTTTACCAGGTCGGAGATCCGCTCTGCATTACCGGCCAGGGTGTATTTGCCAGGATAGATCACTTCGCCTTCGATGGTTACGCCAATCTGTTCTTTGTACACGGGCGATTTACGCACGGCCACCACATCAAAAGGCTGGAGCCGGAAATTCAGTTCATCTGTATTTGCATTGGCATTATCTGCCAGTAAATTGATTTCGCGGATCAGGGAATAGACCGCAGAATCTTTCTGTGTATTGCCGGCTGCACGGAGCCTGCGGGATACTTCAATTTTTTGCAGGGCAGCGCCATCGCGGTAGCCACCGGCCATGAGTACCAGGTCCTGCACGGTCATGTTCTCGGAAAACAGGTAGGTGCCGGTGCGGTTCACTTCGCCCTCGATCACCACGCTGTATTTTTCGCGGAGGTCACTGATGTGGTAAATCTGGATGGAGTCTTCGCGAACCAGCGGAATATTGGTTTTGCCCGAGAGCACATCGTTGATGTTGAAGTTGATGAACTCCGGATTAAAGTCGGGTTTCAGCCTGCGGAGCAGGGCCCGCGCAATGTACGCGTCTTCGCGGGGTCTGGCTGCCAGCAAGAGGTCTTTGAGCGAAGGCATTTCATTGATGCCATAGGCGCCGGCATAATAAACCGCACCGTTGATGGTAACGCGGTTGGCATACATATTGGCCAGCTGATCTACCACCAGGGTATCGCCCGATACCAGCTGGAACTGCGGCAGGGCAGCAGCTTTCACCGAAATCACTTCTTTATTGCGTGCGCCCATGCGGTATACCCGGATCATTTCCTTGTAGCCCAGGTCGGCAAAGCCTCCGGCAAAGCGAATGATGTCGGCCGCCGTTTCATTGGATTTAACATCGAAGAGGGCCGGCTTTTTCACCGCGCCTTTTACCGCCACGCGCGCTGTATAAGGGTTCACACGGATCACATCACCGTCTTGCAATAAGCGGTTTTTGGTCAGGTCTGCTTTCAACAAAAAATCGTAGAGGTCAAAAACCGAAATGGTTTTGCCGTTGCGCACCAGCTCTATGTTGCGGAAAGAACCGATGGTATTGGGACCACCGGACACAAAGAGGGCGTTCATGAGCGTGGAGAGCGAAGAAATATCGTAGTTGCCCGGACGGGTAATTTCACCGATCACCGTAACGCGGATGGTACGGATCTGGGTAACAGAAAGCTGCACCGACACCGAACCATTGGCCATGCCCGGATAAATTTTGGTGAGGGCGTTGCGCATTTTGATGCGGGCTTCTTCGATGGTTAATCCGGCCACTTTCACCGGCCCCAGGTTGGGGAAACGGATGAAGCCATCGGGAGTAACTTTCAGTTTTTTGGTGATGTCGGATACCCCGAATACATCTACGGTAATCTGGTCGTTCACACCAATCACATAGTTCTGTGGTGTGGGGATATTGATGTCGGGGTCGAAGCTGAGGTTCTGGTTTTCGAAGATGGACGCACCATAAGGACGCAATACGCTGGTGGAGGTATCTGCATAGCGTGGAGCGCCTGCAGTTTTGATCACCGGTTTGGTACGGGGCTCGTAAGGATCGGATACATTTTTAGCAGGATTGTTCACTTCTTTTAGGATGGAAGGATCCAGCAGGGCCATTCTTTTTTTGAGCAGGGTAATCTGGTCGGAGCTCAGGCCTTTTTCGCGGGCTTTCATTTCCATTTCCAGTTCAGACAATCCAAAGAGCTGGTACTGGCTCATTAAAACAACGAGCTGCTGGTCGGTCAGGTTTTCGATGTTCCCGATGGGGACCTGTGCCCGAACAGGGGCAGCGGTAATGCCCAATACCAGTACAAACAGTAGAATCTTATATATACGCGTCATTATAAACAGTTAGGGCGTAAAATTAGGCTTTTTAAAGAAGTAAGTAAGGGAGAGCGAGAATTGGGAATTCCGGCGATCCGACAGCGCTGAAGGGCCTGCAAAACCACCATCCAGCTTTACCCAGCGGTAGTTGAGCGCGCTGGTATAATTGTAAAATCCGGAGAGCAGGAGGTTTTTGTAATCCCATTGAAAATTAAGGCCGAGGCTGAGGTCTACCCAGTATTTGTTGCTGTAACCACTGGCAAGCGGATTGGTATAATTCCCGTTGAAATAATTGTACTGGTAAAAATCGTTGTTGTGCGAAACCCGTTCGGCCTGCAGGCCAATCCGCTTGAGGCCTTTTACCCAACTGAGGTGGATGGTCTGGCTGTTGCTGCCCGGGCCAATGGAGGCGCCCAGTACCTGGCCCCGGTTGGTATAGCCCTGCGATACAAAGGGATGGGTGTACCAGCTGTTGGTTTTGGGGATACCAAATACATTGTTGGCATTGAAGATCAAACGGGCATCGGGCAGTTGTAGTTGGGTGATTTCTGCGCCCAGTACGATGCCTGCTCCATTTTTTTGCAGGAAAATCTTGCGAAAGCCGGCTGTGAAACCCGTGGGGATGGTATCCCCGAATATATTGAACGGCGTTGCGAGTCGGTTGGCCCTGCCGTATTCCAGGTACACTTCGGCCTGTTCTTTGGGCATTGCATAGCGGAAAAACAAAGATCCCAGGGAAGCGCCGCCGGTCTTGTTCTCCCAGCTGGTAAGCAGGTTAGATGGCTGGGGCTGCACTACGGTGCCGTAAAAATAATGGGCGCCGGTGAGGCCAATGTGCAGGTTGGGAGTCCATTTGGGATTCCAGCTAAGGGTATAGCCCAACAGGTTTCTGTTGGCGTTGGGCTTTTTGGCAATGCCATCTGCCCAAACGGTGCGCATGGTGGCATTGTAGGGTGCGTCCACACCGGCACTGTCTAATTTGCCCAGGATGGTCTGGAACTCGATGTTACCCCAGCTGGTACGGATGGGCTTACGGGAGTTGAAAGTCAAGTGCAGGAATCCTGGTGCGTTGTTGGTCAGGACCAGGCTGTTGCGGATGCCGGGCCCCCACCAGAGATTTTCGGTGGATAGGCCAATAGAAATATCCCGGGTATTGAAACGGAAACTGGACTGTCCTGCAAAAACTTTGGTAAAGGCGCTGTTCCCAAACCGATCAAATTCATCGATCTTATTGGCCGTGTAGAGGTAGTACCTGGCCCAGTAGTTTGGATCGGCCGGATCGGCCTGAAATGCAGCGGGCGCTGTATTGGCGGCGGAAACGAATTCCGGCTGCAGTTGCAGGCTGAAACCCTGCCATTGCAGGAAGGCGCCCAGGGTAAAGCGTTGTTGCATGCCAATTGCCGGATAGAGCGATCCATCGTTGTAGCCCATGGACAGGGCGGAATTGGACTGCAGGGTATAGCCGGCCTGGTACAGGCGGGCTGTTGGTTTGGATTTGCCGGTATGGGGTTGGTTGAGCTGCTCATCCCATAATTGGGAAGCAGAACGAAGTACAAAGGAACGGGCCGGGTTGTTGAGGGTGTCTTGCAATTGTTGGATGCGCTGCAAATCCATGAGCGCGATCTCCGATTGCGGGCCGGCTATTTGGGCTTTCAGGCCAGGGCCGGTGAATGCACAAAGCAGCGTAAGTATGGTTGTATAAAATGATTTCCTGTTCACAAGCATGGATTAAAAGAAATAACTGCAACGGATATAGGAATAGAGGTTGAACTGGTTTCCTTTTTCCCAACCGTAGTTTTTTGAATGAACCAACTGCAATTCTCCGCTGAGCAGGAAGCGGTTGAATTTCTGCTGCCCCAGGAATCCAAGGGAGAGATCGTTCCACTGGAATTCCCGCATGCCCAACGTATTGGCGTTACCACCAAATCCTTTTGGATCCTGCTGAATACGTTGCAACTTGATGCCCAACAGCTGCATGCCATGGATCTTTTTCACCTGCAGGGTTTGTACATTGTTCCCGAAGCCGCTGCCTGCTCCAAGGATCTGGTTTTGATGGGTGAAACCCTGGCTTACCCCCCCATGCACATACCAGTTGCCCGCATTGCGCACTACGTAACCGGTGGTCTGTGCCATCTGGGTGATTTCACCAGAGATATCCAATAACTGGTTGTTCTTTAAAGCAATGATTTTTTTGAAGCCCGCAATATAGGCCGAGGAATGGTTGGCATTCACGGAGAAATCCCGGAGGTTCTGTTTAAAATCGTTGTACCCGTATTCCAGGTAAAACTCTGCGCGGTGTTTGGGCAGGATCCAGCGACCAAAGAAACTGAAAGCACCATCGCTGGGCACCGAACTGGCATCTGCATTGGCCGAGGGGCTGGAACCCACGAAGACCGGTAAGTATTTTTTGATGAAACCGGATTTGCGGTTCAGGTCAGATTGATACAAGTGTTCGGATCGAGTAATCCCAAAAAAGAAATTGGGTAAGAATTTGGGCTGATAGGTGAGCACAATCCCGTTCAGATAGCGCCCATTGTTTGGCGGATTTAACGGCTTGAGGTAATTGTTCTCAAAAGCCGCACTGGTGTCTTCGTTTAGCTTTCCTACAATCAACTGCCACTCAAAGGAACCGATGGGAGTATTCAAGGGCCTTGTGGTATTGAAAGTCAGGTGCTGAAAGCCCGGGGCATTGTTGCTCATCATCAGGGAGCTGAACTGGCCCGGCCCCCACCAAAGATTTTCTGTGGAAGCACCGATGGAAACCGGCCCCAAGTGCAGGCGGATGGAAGACTGACCGGGATACAATTTAGTAAAGCTTTTACCTGTATTGGAACCATAGCCCGCAGTAGTGGCATAGGAAGGGCTCGCTGCATAATAAAATTCCGGCGTTAATTGAATACTGAGCGGACCAGCTTTGGCATATACTCCGGCGGACACTGCGGTTTGCAGCCCCCTGGCCATGATCATACCGGCATCGTTCCAGCCATAGGGGTGGTGGCTGTTGAATTTTATTGAGATGGAAGCCGGCAGTATGGCAAACGTATCGGGTAATGCGGCATTAAAAAAAGGCCGCGCAGTGAGGGACTGAGCGGCATCCAGTTGACCGGTAAGCTGCTTTACACGAAGCAGTTCGTCTCCTCCCCACTGCCCTATTGGTAAGGTTTGTGCCCGACAGAGTGTTGTAAATAAAACCAGTACACAAAAAAAGATTGTTCTCATCAAGATATCAGTTCGCTGTTTTGGGCATGTTCACAATGGGAGCAGGCCGGTCGAGTTTTTCAAATTCCGAATTGTTGCTCACGAATTCCGGCACCAGTTCCTTCATGGCTTTTACCACCAGGGTAACCGATTCCTGCCGTTGAGCAGGGCCAATGAGTGCATCAATTTGTACTGATAAAACAGGGTATTCCAGGGTGCGGGTTTTGGCAATCAGGATTTTTTCGTGGTATGTGGGCAGGGTGTTTTCCGCGTTGTTCAACAATTCTTCGTAGAGTTTTTCACCCGGCCTCAAACCACTGTATTCAATCTTAATATCCTCATCTGGCTCCAGGCCGGAGAGCTTGATCATTTTGCGGGCCAGGTCGGCAATTTTAACCGGTGAGCCCATATCAAACACAAAGATCTCCCCCCCATTGCCCATAGAGCCCGCTTCCAGCACCAACTGACAGGCTTCGGGAATGGTCATGAAATAACGGGTAATATCCGGATGGGTGACCGTAACCGGCCCACCCGCTTCAATTTGCTTTTTAAAGCGGGGGATCACCGAACCATTGGAGCCCAGTACATTCCCAAAACGGGTGGTGATGAATTTGGTGGTAGTTTGCTGGTGCTGGTAGAGCGATTGCACATACATTTCGGCAATCCGCTTGGAAGCCCCCATTACATTGGTGGGATTCACGGCCTTATCCGTAGAGATCATCACAAAGCGCTCTACCCCATATTTCACGGCCATGTCAGCCAATAACCGGGTACCCGCTACATTGGTGCAGATGGCTTCCAAGGGAGAATGTTCCATCATGGGCACATGTTTGTAGGCTGCGGCATGGTACACAAAATCTGGCTGGTAATTATCGAACAATCTTTCTACAATCAACTCGTTTCTAATATCTCCCAATGCCAGTTTAAAGTTTGTACAACCCATTTCATTGAGCTCTAAATATAGGTCGTGCAGCGGGGTTTCCGCATTGTCATTCAAAACAATCAGCTTTGGCTTATACTGTATCAATTGCCGTACAATTTCGCTGCCAATGGAACCAGCAGCCCCTGTAACCAGTACGGTTTTATTGTTCAATTGCTTGAACAGGATCTCATTATAAATCTTGATTTGTTCCCTTTCCAGCAGGTCTTCGATTTTCACGTTCTGCAATTGTTTGGTGCTCAATTGCCCGTTGATCCAATTTTTAAGGGGCGGTACCGTAAAAACTTCAATCTTGTTATCCAAACAAAAGTCTACGATCTCATTCTTCTGTTTAGATGGTAGTTTGGTGGTGGCAATGATCAATTCATCGATCAGGTGCGTTTTCAGCAATTCTTCCAACATATCGGAGGAGAATATTTTTATCCCATCAATATTCTTCCCCACTTTGCGCTGATCGTCTTCTAAAAATAAGACCATCTGAATATTGGCTGTCATATCGTGCTCTAATGCCCGCTTTGTAGAAATACCCACATCCCCTGCTCCATAAATGGCTACCCGCTTTTTAGTAACATGAAGAGTCGTAATGTAAGCAAAGAAATACTTAATCAGAACCCTATAAGTACTAAGGGCTACGAAACTCAGCAGGGTATTGATGATTAAAACAGATACCGGGATAATACGGTAACCATACCACTGCTGCAACAACAAATCCAACACAAAGTAACCCGCATTTGCAAAGAAAACTACCGCGAAAATCCGAAAGGTATCTTGTAAACCCGTAAAACGGATAATTCCGGCATAGACCCGAAAAAGAGAAAACAAAGAAATATTGAAGCCTACCAAGATTAATAAGTTGGTTAAAATCTGGGATTGACTGAATATCCTGAAGTCGAACTCTGCCTTAATCAGATACGCTAAGAGGAAACAGATGGCGCTGATGAAAATGTCCAATAGAAAAATGACCCAACGGGGTAAAATGGAGAGGTTTCTAATGCGTTTTAACCGATATCTTTTCAACATAGTTATTTAGACAATAATAATAAACTAAGGCTTCGCCCTCCTCAATCACATAAGAAGAGGTAAAAAAATAATTTTTCTTTCGGGTAGTGGATAAACATGCTGTAAATATCGTTAAAAATTCACTTCCACAGAATCAACCCCAATATGCACATTTTTGACTTTTCTAGATACCCTTACAACAACACCGTTGATAATGAAATTGTATTGGTCTATTTTAACTTTGGTAACCAGTTCTTCTAGTACAGTAGATGATTTTATTATTTTCTTTGCCTGCTCTTCCACCTCTCTTATCCTGGAAATTCACTCCCCCATGTTCCAACCTAGTCCTGTAACTATTTACTGTTGCAAAGGAAACTTTAAAATATTCGGCAACTTGAGTGTTCTTTTTAGCTGATTTTAGTAAATCTGAAAGTTTAGATAATTCTTTTTACTAAGATGTTTGGGTACATAATAATATATATAAGTGTAAAACATGAAGATATAAAAAAACAACTTTATCTTAATAAAACCTTTTCAATAGATACTAATTTTGTATTGACCCCCTAAATAGCTGGACAAGATTGTAACAACAATTAAGTCACTAAATTTAGGAATCATGTCAAGAACAAGAAGGAGTTTCTCAGCTTCGGAGAAACTGTCAATCATCAATGAAGCAGATCAAATAGGT
>JAEUVE010000002.1 GCA_016786865.1 Sediminibacterium sp.
GACCTTAGTGTGGTGACAGATTATCAAGTAAAACGTGTTGAACAATTATTAAATGATAGACCAGTTAGAAAATTTAATTACTTAACCCCTAATCAAGTGCTACAACAAAAAATTGCACTTATTACTTGAACTTAGATATTAAAAAAATAGTCTCCAGCTATATTTCTTCATCTGAATGCAAAATCCGATCGCAGAGATCAGTTAAAACCGGATTATACGTTACAGCCGTTACCTATTGAAACTGACCATAGTAAAACGGACGAAACTTCCCCTCATTTATTATTCACAACACTTCCCTTCAGTTATAATTAAATCTCGCAGCTGTGCAGCTGCAATAATCTCACACAGCATTCTTTTAATCGCATCATTTACTACACTTACATGACCACTAAAGACTAGATTAGCTAAAGCCAAATTACTGAAGCTTGGTCAGTATTCCAAACGCTGATGGGCGATATTCATCAGCCCAACTTTTGCCAAGCTGTTGTTAGCGACAGTTATTTTGTGGCTTGAATATATCGAAATGTCAAATTTGCAATTGCAAGCCCAAATGATAGTGCAGCTGTTATATAAAACATAAAACTCAAAAAAGTAAATGATCGTAAAATTCGACCCTTGAGTCGATTGTTTCCTTCCTTTCTTTTCTCAAAAAAATCGTCCGGATGTCCAAAAGTTTCTGTAGTAATTCTATTAATATCTTTTATTGCAAATTGTATTGATTTTTGACTCCACTCAGAATATTCTTGATAAAAAAGTCTGGCATTTTCATCAACGAATTTCCAATTTTCTTGAGAGACAATGTTCTTATGTTCTAGAATTGAAGGCATGTCAATTTTAAAGTCTTCCAGCATATATTGGTAAATCATTTCGGAAGTTTCCGTTTCTGAGATTTTTCTTGGATTATGCGGAAATTCTAACATTTTTAATTGTAAGTCAAATAAAGCTGAAAATGAATATGCAATATAGGAAGCGACTGCATAAAGCACTCTTCCTAGTATACCACATAATATTGATATTACTAGAAAGATCAGTGTCCAGTTTATAGTTTGTTTTGTTACAAAATTTAATTTTTCTAAAGAGGAGAATATAAGCGCGATAGCACCTGTTGAAAGTCCAATTAGCCAAACAATTATTTTATCGAAAAATTCAGACAGTTTGGTTCCTTGTTCTTTAAGGTCTTTATGAAACTCTTTAAAAATTTCAGCTAATAATTCAACATGTGATTTATTCATAGTATTCCTATAATTGCTGCTAACGTTAGAGCATTGAAGCAATTGAGAAATATTCTTCCGTCGCCTCTGGCTTATTGTTGCCGAATAAATATACCAAAAGTTGAGAACATATTCTGAGGATGCTCAGAATCCCGTCAAGCTCGAACTGATGCAGGGAATTTTATTGAAGCTGAAAGATGCTATTCGTCAGCCCCAATTGCTGCAATGCAATGTTGGCGGGAGTTATTCTTCAAGCTCTTTTGTTCTTTTGATAATTGTCTTGATGTCTAAATGTTTGTTTAGTTGAATTGCTTTTTGATAAAATGGAAGAGGTAATTTCTTTAGACTTCTCTTTTTTAACTCATTCGCTTCTGTGTCATAAAGTTGATATTTTGCGTCACCAAACTTTATTAATAAAGAAATTATTCTTTCCATTTGGTCTTTAATATTTATTTCTACGATTTTGTCTACGAGATTAAAGAATTCACTGTTGCTATTTTTGATATCATTCTTTGATTCATATCTTGTTAGAGACTCATCAATTTCGATTTTCTCAAGACGAGGGAAATTAAATTGAATATTTTTTGCAAACCAGAATTTATAATTCTCATTATAATAAATTCCAGAATCAACCCATTCTCCATAGAGTTGAGCAGTTTTTTGTATTGTTACACCCTTAAGTCCATTTTCTGTTCCGTGTATAATAATATCTTTCAAATCAGGGAAGTAGCCTTTAATCTGTTTTTCGGTTTTATATTGAACTATGCTATTTAAAAACTGTTCCTTGAATTTTTCAAAGAATAGAATCACTTTGTCTATCAATGGAACTAAAAAATCATTCATAGAAACTCTGTCAAAACTTGTTCCTTCAATAACAAGCGGCTCAGAGTCAAATAAAATGTAATCGCCATCCGAAAACCCATAAGCTGAATGAAAAAATGTATTTCTTAATTGCTCAAAGTGAACACTTCCAAAAAAATCAATGGTATTTGAATAATTGCAGTCACTCAAAATTTCTGTTACCATTCTTATTTTTTCTCCAGTTCCTAAAAGTCTGTCCTGTTTCTTGGTTTTCCAAAAAAGAAAAGATGAACCGCCAAAACCTAATGTATTTTTACACAGGCTTCCTAAAATATTATAAAAATCACTATTCTCAAAAAATGTTGAGTAGAGTAATAAGCCAGTTCTTACTTTTTCCTTGCCAGTATGTTTGTGGTATAAGCCCTTATAAAATTCTAATGCGTCAAACCACTCATAAAGATTAGATGATTCTTCGGGACTTGAAATGTGCTTGTAATTCAAAACGGTCAACAAGAATTGGAATTCATTATTCGTTTTTGCATCGTTAAATATTTGCTCTATTTCTTTTAAAGTATCGATCATAGTAGGGTGTCGTTATTATTGCCACAAACAAATAAATATACGTAACTCACCTAAAAATTGCTTCTATACACCCCAAAAGCTTAGTATATACAATCCTTTACCTTACAACTTTTATTTCACCAAAAGCAAAATGTAAGCAGGGTTTGTTGATAAATTCTAAATCGACTTTTGCGCTTCGAAGAGAAAAAATGAAGTAAAAAAGGGAAATGAACAAAAAAAATGGACAAAATTATTTTTTTGCAGTTAAGAATTAACGTAAGCTATTATTTTCCAATTACTTACAATTAATATGGACAAAAATACACTGTACACTTGTTAAATAAGATATTTGAAGATAAAGGGAATTACTTCCCCTTATCTTTCGAACCATTAACTATTATGAACAAAACAAACTGATTCACCCAACAGGTCAATCAGCATGAAAAAAGTTATTTCAACAGCACTGCTTCCCTGCTGCATGGCTCCCATAATTTATAACCGCCGGAAATATTATATACCCTCGTGAATTCATTTTGCAAAAGGATTCTTTGTGCCAGGTATCCTCTCAAACCGATCTGGCAATAAATGTAAATATCCCGATCTTTTGGAAGCTCGTTCAACCTGCCCCGCAGATCATCTACCGGAATATTAATTGCGCCCGGAATACTACCGGCTTTAAACTCATCTGGCATTCTTACGTCTACCAGTAAGTCGTTTTCACCAATTTCTGCCACTTTGGTCCAGGGAACCACCTGTATTCTTTTTTGGAGGATATTCTCTGCAACAAAACCGGCCATGTTCACGGGATCTTTGGCAGATGAGTATGGTGGCGCATACGCATGTTCAAATTCGGTCAGTTCATCGATTGTACTCCTGCGCTGAATCACCGAAGACAAAGTATCAATTCGTTTGTCTACACCATCTGTTCCAATGATCTGGGCTCCCAATAACCGGCCATCCTTGGGTGAAAACTGAATCTGTATGGTCATTTGTTCCGATCCGGGATAATAACCCGCATGTGAACCGCTGTGCGTGATGGATACCAGGTGTTCTATATTGGCGGCCTGAAGGTGCTTGCTGGCCACCCCGGCAACAGCAACAGTCAGATCAAATATTTTTACAATGGCAGTATTGATGGAACCATGGTATTGCTGCTGGTTGCCCAATACCATATTGTTGGCACAGATTCTTCCCTGCTTGTTGGCCGGCCCGGCCAGATAGGTTGGCATACTGTTACCTGTGATTGGATTAATGAACTCAATGGCGTCTCCAACAGCATAGATATCCGGATCGGAAGTCTGCAGATACTCATTCACCAATATGCCCCGTCCTTTTCCGATTGTAATACCCGCATCCGCAGCCAGCCTTGTATCCGGCTTTACCCCGATGGAAAGAATCACCACATCTGCTTCCAAAGCAGCCTGATTCTTTACCTGAACCTCCAGACCTTTTTCCGAACTACTAAATCCGGTTACGGCTGTGTTCAGCATCAGGTTTACCCCTTTGGAACGGATATGCTGCTGCGCCAGCGCTGCGATGGAAAAATCCACCGGTGCCAGCACCTGGTTGCCCATTTCGATGATGGTAACCTGCATGCCCAGGTGGTGGAGATTTTCTGCCATTTCCAGCCCGATAAATCCGGCACCGATCACCACGGCTTTTCCTTTGGGGAAACGACTTACGAATGCTTTGATCTTATCTGTATCGGTTACATTCCGAAGGGTAAAAATCCCCTCGCTGTTGATGCCTTCCAGTGGCGGACGAACCGGTTCTGCGCCGGGAGACAATACCAGTTTATCGTACAACTCGGTATAGGTTTCCCCTGTCCGCAGTTTTTTTACCGTTACGTTTTTTGCTACTGGATCAATTTTCAATACCTCTGATTCTACCCGCGCATCTATATTAAAACGCTGCTTAAACGAAGCTGCTGTTTGAACAAAAAGCTTGTTCCTTTCCGTGATTACATCACCAATATAATATGGAAGTCCGCAATTGGCATAGGAAATATAACTTCCTTTCTCAAACAAAACAATGGATGCTTTTTCATCCATTCTTCTTAAACGGGCGGCGGTACTGGCTCCACCTGCTACGCCTCCTATAATAATGTATTTCATTGCTGCTGATCTAATTTATACAAAGGAACAGCAATCCCTACAAATAATCTGTAACTTATGTTACCGGCAAATAAGTTCACTTAATACAACCTCTACCCGGTTATTGAACATAAAAAATCCGCCCGGCAAACCGGGCGGATGAGTATATTATTTCTTCTGAGAAAATGCTTATTTAAAGGAAGAATGCAGTGCGTCAAACTCCTTGTACTTGGCTTCAAGTGCATCAAATGCTTTTGGATCCTTACCCCTCACCTTGTTCATTTTATAAGAATACAGGTTAGCCAGAAAGTCTACCGTTTTATTGATCACATTTTTTTCGGTGTTGGTTCTGGTAGCTTTTTCTTTCAGAATCACATAAGACTTGGTTAACCAGTCGATTGCTACGTCCACATTATCTGTTGCTTCTTTCTCAACCAGTTGATTGGCTTTCTTCAGCTCATCCACCTGTACTTTGAATTTAGCATCTTCTGCTGCTTTTTTCTTAGGGTCTTTGATAACAGGCTTGTTCGCATTCAACTGCTGTAAAGCACGGATATTGGCAGCATATCTATCGTCTGCCTCATTAAAGAAATTGTAGTAGATCACAGCCACATTATAAGCGGCAAGTGCATTCTGTGAATTTTTGCCGTATGCTTTTTTGAAAGCTTCCACACCTTTACGGGTATATTGATCATGAATGGAAGTATCTGCTTCCTTCAAACGAACATTCACAAATACATCACCGAACTGCAGGTATTGATTTTCGGATAATGTACCTGCTGCATCACCTTTATCATAGAATGCTGCTTTTTCAGAAAGGTCAAAATTCTGATCTATGTACTCAATCTCGTAATCTTCCCAGTTCTCCTTAGGATATACTTCACGACCCAATGCTATATAACGGTCAAAAGAGGCTTTATCCTTTTTCTTGGTGTAATAGTCTGCCATGAACTTGTAAATATCCTGGAAGCTCTCTCCTGTTACTTTTGCTTCGGCCAAACGGGAATAATACTTGGCAGCCTGATCCATGTTTTGCGCATTCTGGTTGGCATATGCTGCATAAAGAATGGAAGTGGTATCGAATGCTGCTGTGGAATTAGCCCATTTGTTTTTGAAAATATAATCGCTGTAAAAAGTTGCAGTTTCAAAATCGAGGGCTGCTGAAGGCCATGTTTTTGTTTTAAAATCGTTCAGCCCGGTATTAAAAGAAGTAGAATACATGTCGAAGAAACCTTCTGCACCTTTTTCTTTCACCTGTGCCAAAGCAGGATCAATTTCAATGTATTTCTTAAAAGCTTCGTCTGCCTGCTTGGCTATATCCGGATACTTTGCTTTGAGCGCTTCATTCTTATAGATGGAAGCATATACTTTGGACTTCCAATACCAGGTTTCCGGTTTGTTCTGCGCTTTGGGATCTGCAACGAGTTTGTCTACTTCTGTTTTAGCTTCTTCTGCTTTTCCCAGCAGCACCATGGTTTGGACTTTCTTGTAATCCTGCGCAATCGCAACATTTAAAACTACAATGCTGAAAATGACGGAGAAAAAATACTTCATATGGGGTCTTTTAAAATTGTTTAATTAATTGGTTCGCCGGCATCCATTGCATCCGGTTTGTTTTCCGTTTCGTTATCCGCAGACTCGTTGTTTTCTGCAGCATCTGCTACCGCATCGGTCGTTTGACCTTCGGCAGTCAGTTCCTGCTCATCGTTGTCCTGCTCTTCAATCTGAGAAATAGCGGCTATTTCATCGGTATCGTCCAGGCGAATCAGTTTAACTCCCTGCGTTGCCCTACCGGCCTCACGGATATCCACAATTCCTGTACGGATGGTAATACCAGACTTACAGGTAATGATCAGATCTTCCACCTCTTTAACGTAAAGGATACCTACCAGCTGACCGGTTTTTTCGGTTACGCTGATGGTTTTAACACCTTTCCCGCCCCGGTTGGTAATCCGGTAGTCTTCGATCGCTGTTCGCTTACCAAATCCCTTTTCACTTACCACCAGTACCGTATGATCCGTATCGTCTTTGTTCACACAAATCATGCCAACGACCTCATCGTTGTGATCGTCTACTTCAATACCGGCAACACCAATGGCACCTCTTCCGGTAGGACGAACTTTTTCTTCAGGGAAACGAATGGCACGGCCGCTCTTCACTGCCATCATGATCTCACTGTTTCCATTGGTCATTCTGGCTTCGAGTAATTCATCCCCTTCTACAATGGTAATGGCATTCACTCCGTTTGCCCTTGGTCTGCTGAAATCTTCGAGAGAAGTTTTCTTGATGATACCCTTCTTGGTGCAGAGTACGATATAATGACTTTGAACAAATTCCTTATCGTCGATTTTCTTCACATTGATGATGGCTTTCACCTTATCATCACCTGGCAACTGAATCAGGTTCTGTATGGCCCTGCCCTTGCTTTGCTTCTCTCCTTCCGGAATTTCATAAACACGCATCCAGTAACAACGACCTTTTTCTGTAAAGAAAAGTATGGTATCGTGTGTGGAAGCAACAAACAAATGCTCTACGAAATCCTCTTCCCTGGTTTTGGATCCAACAGCTCCTCTACCACCCCGCTTCTGTTGGCGGTATTCCGAAGCTGAGGTCCGCTTGATGTAACCTAAATGAGAAATCGTGATCACCACGTCTTCATCTTCTATCAGGTCTTCTATGCGCATTTCATCAGCCAGGTACTGGATTTCGCTTTTACGCTCGTCTCCGAATTTGGCTTTGATTTCCAGTAATTCCGTTTTAATCAGATCGTAGCGCAGTTCTTCACTCGCCAACAAAGCCCTTAATCCTTTGATGGTTTGCATCAGGTTGTTAAACTCTTCAACAATCTTATCGCGCTCCATGCCGGTTAAACGCTGCAGGCGGAGTTCCAGAATGGCTTTGGCCTGTGCTTCAGATAATCCTTCTTCCTGCTTGTAGAGTGCATCGGTGAGGTCTGCGAACATAGACTGGTTCAGGTACCATTTTTCTTCCTTACTCTTTTGAATCAGGCTCTCCCTGGCTTCATCCGGCGTTCTGCTGGCGCGGATCAGGCGAATTACTTCATCCAGATGATCCAGCGCTTTCAGGTAACCTTCCAGAATATGTGCTCGTTCTTCGGCCTTGCGCAGTTCAAATTTGGCTCTTCTGATCACCACTTCCATCCGGAATTCAATGAACTCACTGATCAGATCGCGGAGGTTCATGATTTTAGGACGTCCCTTGCTCAATGCCACGTTATTGACACCATAACTGGTTTGCAGTTCTGTGTACTTGTACAACTGGTTGATCACCACCTGTGCAACGGCATCTTTTTTGAGTTCTACTACAATGCGGGTACCGTCTTTGTTACTTTGGTTACCCACATCGGCAATACCGTCTACTGTTTTATCTATCGCCAGCTGGCCAATTCTGTCTGTTAAGGTATCGCGGCTCACCTGGTAAGGCACTTCGGTGATCACAATCATTTCCCTTCCGTTGGGCTTGGTTTCTACGGTACACTTACCCCTCACAACCACACGGCCTCTTCCGGTCAGCAATGCCTGGCGTACGCCTTCCATACCATAAATTACCCCTCCGGTCGGAAAATCCGGCGCTTTAACATGGTTCATGAGCTCCTCTATGGGAATGTCTCTGTTCTCCACATAAGCCACGCAACCATCGATTACTTCGTTGAGGTTATGCGGCATCATATTGGTGGCCATACCTACGGCAATTCCGGAGGAACCATTGATCAGCAATTGAGGTATGCGTGTTGGTAAAACGGTGGGTTCTTCCAGGGAATCATCAAAGTTCAGCTGAAAGTCTACGGTTTCTTTTTCAATATCATCGAGCATGGACTCTGCCAGCCGCTGCAACCTTGCTTCGGTGTAACGCATGGCAGCCGGCGGATCGCCATCCTGGTTACCAAAGTTACCCTGACGGTCTACCAGGGTGTACCGAAGGGTCCACTCCTGCGCCATACGAACCAGGGTGTCGTAGATGGCGCTGTCTCCGTGCGGGTGGTATTTACCCATCACTTCACCCACAATACGGGCGGATTTCTTAAAAGGTTTGTTGCTGTTGTTACCCAGCTCGTTCATAGCATACAACACGCGGCGGTGTACAGGCTTAAAACCATCACGCACATCCGGCAGGGCACGACCCACAATTACCGACATCGAATAGTCGATGTAGGCCGTTTTCATCTGCTCCTCAATGTTCACCTGTATAATCCGATCGTTGTCGCTCGTTTGTTCCGGCAATAAATTTTCTTCCATGTATCTTTATCGTTCTGAATGAAGCGCTTTGCACAATTATTTTTTGCACAAAGCAGGTTGGCGAAGATAGCTTTTTTTGGTGGTTGAAATCCGTTAAAATCAAGGTTTTTTACGGGTTTTATCCACAGTTGTGAACATGCATAATGAGTTGATTTTCATCTATTAGCAACAATTGTTCTATATTTAGATTTTTATACCAGCCGAAGCATCCGTTTTATATGAGCAAAGCAAAACATATTTTACTTTTCGGAGCAGGAAAATCTGCTACCGTTTTGATTGAATTCCTGGGCAAAGTGACCCGCAAAAACCAGTGGATCTGCACCGTAGCCGACATGAATCAGGAAGCTATCGAAGCCAAAACCAGCGGTTTTGAAACACTCCGCGCAAAAGCCGTTCAGCTGACCGATGATTTAGCAAGAAAGACCCTGATTGCAGAGGCCGATGTGGTAATTTCCATGATGCCCCCTGCCCTGCACCATCTGGTAGCCAAGGATTGTCTGGCATTGAAAAAACACCTGCTCACCGCTTCCTATATTGACCCGCAGATCCGCGAAATGGAAAAAGAAATTGCAGCAGCAGGCCTGTTGTTTTTAGGTGAAATGGGACTGGATCCCGGAATCGATCACATGAGCGCCATGAATATGATCGATCATATTCACGCACAGGGCGGAAAGATCAACACTTTTAAATCGCACTGCGGAGGCCTTGTGGCACCAGAGAGCGACAACAACCCCTGGCACTATAAAATCAGCTGGAACCCACGCAATGTGGTTACCGCAGGCCAGGCTGGTGCAATTTTCAAAGAGCAGCAGCACACGCAAAAAAAAGAATACCTCGATATGTTCCGGAACTGTGGTACCGTGAACATCAAAGGACTGGGCCCCCTGGCCTTCTACCCCAACCGGGATTCATTAAGTTATATTCCTGTATATGGATTAACCGAAGCGGATACATTTGTACGTACCACCCTTCGTTATCCAGACTTCTGTACCGGCTGGCAAAAAATAATTGAAGCAGGACTTACTTCCGATGAAACCATCGTCAACACCGATGGCCTCAGCTATGCGGATTTTTTAAAGACCAGGCTTGCAGCCAATCATATTGCACTGGATACCGACCTGCTGAAAGAACAATTTGTATTCCTCGGACTGAATGATACCACGCTCATTAACAAAGGAGCACAACCTGTTTCCACTGTTTTACAGCAGCTGATGGAAGAAAAATGGAAGCTCGAAAAGGGAGATAAAGACATGATTGTGATGCTGCACGAAATCGAGTATACCCTCAACGGGAAAGCACACAGTGTACAGAGTGAACTGATTGTAAAAGGAGATGATGAACTACGTACGGCAATGGCCAAAACCGTTGGCTTACCGTTGGGCATTGCAGCCACCCTGCTCCTGGAAAACAAGATCACGCTTCGTGGTTTGCATATCCCTATTTTACCGGCTTTTTATGAGCCTGTACTGGAAGCATTGGCCGAAGAAGGAGTTCGCTTCGAAGAAACTGAATTATAAATCCATACGGTTAATTGAAAACAATATGAACTACTGGCTCATCAAATCTGAACCATTTAAATACAGTTGGGAACAGTTTGAAAAAGACCAACAAACCTTCTGGGACGGGGTAAGAAATTACCAGGCCCGCAACAACCTGAAAGCCATGAAAAAAGGTGATCTGGCTTTCTGGTATCACAGCAATGAAGGAATGGAAATTGTGGGGATTGCCGAAGTGGCGAAGGAATTTTACCAGGATCCAACCACCGAAGACCCGGCCTGGGTTGTGGTCGATTTCAAGCCACACAAAAAATTAAAAAAGCCCGTTACGCTGGCTGCCGTTAAAGCAGACAAACGCCTGGCCAATATGGCGCTGGTGCGTTTGGGGCGGTTGTCGGTACAGCCCGTTACCCCGGAGGAATGGAATATTGTGATGGAGCTGAGCGGAACAAAATAAATTCCGGATATGCAAAAACTAGTGGTTCTCACAGGTGCAGGCATTAGTGCGGAAAGCGGTATTAAAACCTTCCGCGACAGCGGCGGCTTATGGGAAGGATACGATGTTTATGAAGTAGCCAGCCCACGTGGCTGGGCAAAGAATCCCGCACTGGTATTGGATTTCTACAATATGCGGCGGAAAAATGTAGCGGAAGCAACTCCCAATGCCGCACACATCGGACTGGTTGCACTGGAAAATGATTTTGATGTACAGATCATTACGCAAAATGTAGACGACCTACATGAAAGAGCTGGCAGTAAAAATGTATTGCACCTTCATGGAGAAATCTTTAAAATGCGCAGCGAGCTGGACGTTTACCACGAACAGATCGTTACTGTAAAAGGGGATATTCATCCGGGCGATACGGCCCCGGACGGCGGACAATACCGTCCGCATATCGTATGGTTCGAAGAAGCTGTTCCCATGCTTGAACCTGCAGTAGAACTGGTAAGACAGGCCGATATTTTTGTAATCATCGGAACCTCCCTGCAGGTATATCCTGCGGCAGGATTAATTCATGATGTTCCCCGAAGCACTCCCAGGTACATCATTGATACAAACATACCCGCGCTCCCTGCAGACCTTCGGGTAAAACCCATACAGGCAGCAGCTTCCGAAGGAGTAGCCCTGCTAACCAACCTGCTGAAAGAAGATTTTATTTAAAGAAGATATAGGCAATACCGATCGCTGCAATTACCCCGATCAGATCGGCCAGCATACCTGCCCAGATGGCATAACGCACCCGTTTGATGCCTACACTGCCAAAGTAAAGGGCGATGATGTAGAATGTGGTATCTGCACTGCCCTGAAACGTACTGGCCAGCTGACCAACAAAGCTATCGGGTCCATGTGTTTTAAAAATATCCAGCATCAGTCCCCTTGCACCTCCTCCACTGAAAGGTCGCATGATGGCAACCGGAAGTGCCGGTACAAATTCTCCGGTGGAACCCACGGTAGTAAAGCACCAGGTAATGCCGTTGATGATGGCATCCAAAGCGCCGCTTTCGCGGAATACCCGAATAGACACCAGCATTCCCACCAGATAGGGTATCACTTTCAGGATCACTTCCCATCCCTGTTTGGCGCCATCAATAAAAGCATCAAATACATTGATCTTTTTTACATATCCGCCAATAATGAACGTGCAGATAATCAGAAAAAGAATGATATTACCCAGCACATTGCTGAAGGTTTCCTTGGTCAGCAAGGTAGGAACAGGAATATCTTTTTGGGAAGGCAATCCCTGAATAAACCAGGCAAATAAGAATATACCGGTTGCGATGGTTCCGATCCATGCAATCAGTACCCGGTCGAACTTCAGCCGCTGGTACAGACCGGTAATAACGATGCTTGCAATGGTGGCAACAGAAGTAGCCAGCATCAATGGAACAAACACACTCGTGGGGTTGGTACTGCCTGCACCAGCCCGGTATGCGATGATGGACAGTGGTATTAAAGTAAGTCCGCTGGTATGCAGTACCAGGAACATGATCTGTGCATTAGATGCTGTTTCTTTTTGCGGGTTCAGGGTCTGTAAACTCTCCATGGCCTTTAAACCAAAAGGTGTTGCAGCATTGTCGAGCCCCAGCATATTGGCGCTGAAGTTCATCACCATCTGCCCCATGGCGGGATGCTTATCGGGAACTTCAGGAAACAGTCGTTTCATGAATGGATTCAGTATTCTCGCCAGGAAATTGATGGCGCCTGCTTTTTCGCCAATATTCATTAGCCCCATAAAGAAAACCATCACACCCGTGAGCGGAAGGGCAATATCCATTACCGAAGACTTGGAAGCATCAAAAATACCTTCTACCAGCTTGCGGAAAATTTCATAATCCTGAAACACAATGAGTTTAATCAATGCAATCACCAGACCGATGATGAAAAACAGAATCCAAACGTAGTTCAGTGCCATGCGTCTAAGGTAAGCGATTGCCTTTATTTACCAAGGGGATTTCGTACCTTCGCCCCCTCAAAATTTAAAAAAGCGCAAAATGGCTTTACAAGCAGGTATAGTGGGGTTACCCAATGTTGGAAAATCAACTTTGTTCAACGCAGTTAGTAATAGTGCAAAAGCACAGGCAAGCAATTATCGTTTCTGCACCATCGAACCCAATGTGGGACTGGTGGATGTACCCGATACCCGCCTGGACAAGCTGGCCGAACTGGTACTGCCTGTAAGAACCGTTCCTACCCAGATTGAAATCGTGGATATTGCCGGCCTGGTAAAGGGTGCCAGCAAGGGAGAAGGACTGGGTAACAAATTCCTTGGAAACATCAAGGAAGTAGATGCGATCATTCATGTAATCCGTTGTTTTGAAGACGAGAACGTACTGCGCGAAGAAGGTGCCATCAACCCCATTTCCGATAAGGAAATCATCGAAACAGAACTGCAACTGAAAGACCTGGAAAGCGTGGAGAAGAAAATGCAGCGGGTAGAAAAAATGGCCCGGGTAGGCAGCGATACCAAGGCAAAAGCAGAGTTTGAAATACTCAGCAGATGCAAGGCCCACCTGGAATCCGGCAAAAGTATTCACTCTATGAAGCTGAGCAAAGAAGAGAATGCAGCTATTGCAGATCTGTTCCTGCTCACCGACAAACCCGTACTGTACGTGGCCAATGTGGATGAAGCATCCATGCATACCGGTAATGCATTCTCCGATAAACTGAAAGAAGTAGCTGAGGCAGAAGGCGCGGAAGTGATCATAATGTGTAACAATATTGAAGCACAGATTGCAGAAATGGAGAATCCGGAAGACAAGCAGATGTTCATGGAAGAATACAAAATGACCGAACCTGCACTGAACCGTTTAATCAGAAGCGCTTACCATCTGCTGAACCTCGACACCTATTTTACTGCCGGTGTTCAGGAAGTACGTGCATGGACCATTCATAAAGGATGGAAAGCACCACAGGCAGCCAGTGTAATCCATACCGATTTTGAAAAAGGATTCATCAAGGCCGAAGTAATCGCCTACGAAGATTTTATTAAATACGGCAGTGAAGCTGCCTGCAGGGAAAATGGTCGTTTACGTATTGAGGGTAAGGAATATGTAGTGAAAGACGGAGACATCATGCACTTCCGCTTCAATGTATAACCCGACTATATGAGTTTGCTTTCTCTTTGGGAACAGGAAACCTATTATACCCGAAACGATGTAACCATCATCGGAGGTGGATTGATGGGCCTGTGGACCGCCATAGAACTCAAGCTGCAAGCCCCTTCCCTTTCGGTTACCATACTGGAACGGCACAGCACCCCTTTGGGGGCATCTACCCGGAATGCCGGCTTTGCCTGTTTTGGCAGCTTAACCGAACTCCTGTTTGATGAATCCAAAATGGGAACCGATGAAATGTTGCGCATTGTAGCAATGCGTTACAAAGGCATCCAGAAAATCAAAGCCTTTCTTTCTGAAGAAGCCATTGCCCTTGATCCCTGCGGAGGATATGAACCGCTGAAAAATTATGCCGGAGCGGAATTACTGAACAGCCAGATCCATTACCTGAACGGACTGCTGAAACCCATCACCGGAACAGGTCAGAGTTTTATCAATGCAACAGACCGCCTGGGATACATTGGACTAAAGAATTTTGATCAGCTCGTGTACAACCCATTAGAAGCGGGTATTCACAGCGGCAAACTGGTGAACGGCCTTACGGCCCTTGCCCTCAGCAAGGGTGTGAAGATCCTCAATGGTGTAACTGTAACTGAATTTAAGGAAACCGGTAATGGAATAGAACTACTGACCAACCAGTCTGTATTGCTCAAAACGGGGAAACTGGTGGTTTGTACGAATGGATTCACATCCGCACTCCTGCCCCGGTTAAATATAGAGCCGGCCAGGGGACAAATCATATTAACAGCGCCGATCGCTGGTTTAAAAACCAGGGGCACGTTCCATTTTGATGAAGGTTTTTATTATTGGAGAAATATCGGCAACCAGATATTGCTGGGTGGCGCAAGAAACAGCGATTTTGTACAGGAGCGTACCACCAGCCTGGAAGGGTCGGATGCAATACGAAACATCCTGAAAGACTTTCTTCACCGGCACCTCGATACCGACCAGCCCATCGAAATTGTGCAGAGCTGGAGCGGCATCATGGGATTCACGCCCGATAAGCATCCGCTTTGCCAGGCTGTTTCGGACAATGCAGTTGCTGCTATTGCCTGCAATGGAATGGGGGTAGCGCTCACGCCGGTCATTGCAGAAACCGTAACAAAAATGATCCTCTGATAAGGATTCAAAAACATGAATATTTCTTTCCTACTTTTAATGCAACAATCTCGTATGAAAAAAATTGCCGGAATAGTCCTGTTGCTCACTGTTTTGATCAGCAGCTGTAAAGAAAATACCAGTGAAAACAATGAACCTGTGATCAACCAGGCCATCCAGTTGCCGGCTACCATCAATTATTCCATTGTACAAGTGCTGCCACACGATACTTCATCTTACACACAGGGATTGTTCTGGCACAACAATAAGCTCTATGAGGGCACCGGCTGGTATGGGGAAGGAAAAATTCTGACCACCGATCTCGCAAGTGGTAAAAGCGAAAGGAAAGTAACCATCGGTAACAATTATTTTGGAGAAGGTATTGCCTTGCTCAACAATAAAATTTACCAGCTTACCTGGCAGGAACACAAGGTATTTGTTTACGATGCGGCCAGTTTTAAGAAGGAAAAGGAATTCGACTGGACCTACGAAGGCTGGGGAATTACCACAGATGGCAGGCAGCTGATTGTGAGTACCGGCGGAAGCAATCTGTACTATGTAAACCCCGAAACATTTAAAGTGGAAAGAACCCTGGGCGTATCAGACAACAATGGTTATGTGAGCAATCTCAACGAGTTGGAATATGTAGATGGCTTTATTTATGCCAATATCTACAATACAGATCTCATCGTAAAGATCGATCCTGCAACCGGTTCCGTGACCGGCAGAATGGATTTCACCGATCTGCTGCAAAAAACCAACCAGCCCATTTATCCCAACAAAGATGTGTTGAACGGTATTGCCTATGATCCAGGCAAAAAAAGTTTCTACATTACCGGAAAACGCTGGCCGGCACTCTATGAAATTAAATTGAATTAGGGGTATCCTCTTTTCGGAAAACATAAATCACCGAACTGCACTTATTCTGATTGAACAGGGTTTTCAGGTTAGACAAAAATCCCTGCCAGCAGGCAGACAGCAAGGCCGGCTTTCCTCGTTTGTATTGTTCACTCAGCATGGCTACATAAAAGGAATCGAACCACATAGGCAATTTGGCCTTTAATTCAAATCCGTATTTTTTTCCAAGGTCCTTCATGGCAGCCGGTGAAAAATGATAGAGATGTCTTGGCACATCATAAGCCGCCCAACAGGCTCCGTAATACCTTGCATCAGACGAAGTGTAATTAGGAACGGCAATGATCAGCTGACCATCTTTATGCAATAATCTTTTAAAATGATTCCAGTATCCATCCAAATCGTGTACGTGTTCCAGTACATGCCACAAGGTGATGGCATCAAAACTTCCGGCTTCCAGTTGATGAATGGCATGCGGTGTAAGTAATTCAAGGCCATGATTGTTCAAGGCCTGCGTCCTTGCTGTTCCATCCGGCTCCAGTCCTTTCACCTGCCATCCTTTCAACTTCATAGTATTACTAAATGCACCAGTACCCGCACCAATATCCAATATACGGCCGTTAAAGAGTCCGGTCATTTTCCTGACCAGTTTGTATTTCTGAACCAACGTATAATTTCTTACAAGATGGTAGAGTTTGTTGATCAACCCTTCTTTGGTATCGCTGTGAGAAACATAGCTGTCTGAACGGTAATAAGGCCCAATGCCTTCCATGTCGGGCACATCCTGCGTAAAACGAAGCGTACAGGTATCACAATGCCAGATAGAAAAAGATTCTTTGCTGACCGTATAATCGATTGCATTCAACGATGGATGAATGGCTTCCGAATAACAGGCAGGACAATGGGTACGATGAATTAATGCAGACATTCAAATAGTGATTAACAAGAAAACCTATACATAATAAAACAGCAAAGCTCCGATACCGATCAGCAAAAGAATGATGGCATATACCCACCAGTAATCTGCTTTTCCTTCCTGTGACTCCTGTCCGAGCAGTTCGCGGATGTCTTCCTCTTCCTGTTCGGTCAGTTCACGGTGCGCATCATCATCGTCCGGAAGGGGTGCAACCTCTTTCTGCGGCAACTGATAAGCCGGACTCAGCTTTACCTGCGGCATCAGTTCATTCAGCGTTGTTTCCGGAGTAAATAAAATATAGCCGTTGTTTTCTTTACGCAACTGTCCGATTCCGGATAAATGCGCACCCTGCGGTGTATTGAGGGCAGACTTAACTGTATAAAGATAATCGTGAAAACTTCTGATCGCCACCACTTCGTCTACCCCCATCTCCTGAGCCAGAAAGTCGTAAAAAAACTTATCTGCTGTAGCAGTGGGTTCCTGTTTAAAATGAAGTGCCGGAGCAGGTGCAAACAACAAACCATTGTTTACATCCAGCTGTGCGCCATGGGGTTCTATGATGAGATTACCTACATCCGGAATGCTCAGTTTTTGATTGAGTACCAGGTATTTATGGAGGTATTGATTCATGAAACTGCTCTGTTTACTGGAACGAATATACGACACCTCCCATTACATTAAAGCCAAATACCGGATACTGGTACCAGCGTTGGTACGTATTGTTGAACAAATTGTTCATCTGCAGCCAGATATTCAGTTGTTTGGTAACCCCCAGTTCCGCACCCAGATTCAGGTCTGTGGCTCCTGCCAGTTTACCTGTGAGGGCAAAAGGACCATTGGCCCTGTACCTGCTGCCATCCCGGTAAAAAAGATCTGCCTTGAGCTGAAGGTCTTTCAATGGTTTCCATAGAGCAGTACCGGTTACTTCAAACGGAATCAGTCCCCATGCATCTGCATTCACTGCAAGGCCACTATAGCGGGAGAATGTAGTGGAAGCCAAGAGTGAAAAGGATTCCTGAACCGTGTAATTCAGCTCTCCGTGAATTCGGAACAGATCCATCTCCGGTTCAAATACAGGCAAAAAGACCTTTCCATCCAGTCCTTCATTGATGAATACGGGCTGATTGTACAATTTCATCAGTGATACCCGTCCGTTGAAGGAAATATGATTGCCCACTGTTCCTTTAATGCCGGCATATTGTTCCCTCACACGGGTATTGAGTATTGTACCCATACCACCAATCCAGGGATTGAATCCTGCCAGTGAACGATAACTGTTTTTGTTGAAGTATCCCTTCCACCCTGCTTCCAGGGAAAGATGGGTGTCCGGGAGTCTTGCCTCTGCAGTAATATCCGGTAACATATAATACCGGCTGTTGTTCCAGGAGGGCTGTATTCCCAGATTCATCCTGAAATTGGGTGTGGTAAAGGCAACCGACGGGTTGATGTATAATAAATTATTGGAAGTAGCTGCTGCAGAGAAATTGGTTTTGGCCAGATCGGCAGTAAATCCCAGCCGAACAGACCATATTTTTCCCAGCGCTTTTTCAATAGGCGCTTTCAATACCAGGTTGTTTTCTGCACCGCCGCTGTTATCTGTAAAACGATAATAGCTGAGTGTAGGATGATAGTCTATTCCGGCTTCATTCTTAATTTTGTTTTTTAAGCCTGCTTCCAGAGCCAGGGTATTATAGGTCAGTTTCAGTTCCTCTTTGGTATAAGTAAGTGTAGATGGTTCAAAGCCATATCTGTATTGGGTTGCAGAATTAAAAAAAGCATGGGTGGTCCATTCCAGGTTATCGCTGGTGTTAATCACAGACTGCACATCCAAACCAAACCTGCTGTATTGTTGGGCAAAGCGTTGCCCTTTGGAACTGATAAAATCGGTTTGCAGCAAAGTGGTGGTTTTTTTGCCATCTCCAAATGAGAACCTGCCATCGGCCATTACGGTGCTCAGGTTACCTGCACCAACTTTAATGCGGTGTTTGTTTAGCCAGATCATTCCGGAATCGGTCGGAAGTGCCAGCGGCTGAATGGCAATTGGCTGATAATTGAAGAACAGGTTATAGGATGGCACTTTATAAATCAACGGTAGCCTGGCCGTATCCGCAACAGCCGTAGCTGCAGTAAAATTGATTTTGGCTGCGTTCTGAAGAGAAGGTTTAAAAGCAGAAGTGATGACCACGGTTCTGGTTCCAAGAGTATCCTGGGCTTCCGTGATAGCGTTTGTGCCGACTTGCTCATCTGCAACCGGTATAAGGGCCGTTTGTCTGATGCCCCGGACGTTTTGTGCAGACGCAGCAGTTCTTCCGCCAGTGTTCCTGGCCGACTTCCCTTTTTTGCCCTGCTTTTTGGCAGCCTTTTTGGGAGCAGCTTTCTTTTTTGAAGCTGCTTTTTTCTTTTTAGCAACAGTACCATTTTTAACTGATTTCTTTTTGCTTCGGGAGCGTTGCGCAGTCAATTCTGCGCACATGCTCACCAGCAGCAACAGCATCAAAATGATTTTTATCCTTCTCATCATGTTATAACGGCTTTAACTAGTCTACTTTATTGTTTTTATTCTTAAGCACAACTACGGCTGCAAGCTTATCCGCTGCCTCTTTCTGTAACTCCGGAATACTAGCGTTGTCTGCAACACTTTTATAGGTAGCTTCTGCATTAAACAGATCATTCTGTTTAAAATAAACATCCCCGATTAAAATATAACTTCGGGTAACCCAGAAATCATAGGAACCAAACTTTTTGATCACTGCAAAAGCTGCTTGTTCAGCATCATCCAGCTTATTCATTTGTAGCAACAATTCGGCTACCCGGAACTGGGCCTCTGCCGTGATTTCAGATTTACCCATGGTAAGCAGGGACTGGTATTGTTTCATAGCCTGTTCAGGGCGATTACTGAGCTGTTCATTGCGGGCAATGGAAAATCCTGCCATCAAACGGTCATCTGCGGCAATACCTTTCTGTTCCAGCAGTTCAGCAGCATTGGGTGCTGCTTCCTTCCACTCCTGCTGCTTAAATTGACAACGCAATAAGCCCCGCATGGCCTCGAGCCTGTTCTCCTGCTGTAGTGCAATGGTTTTCAGCAAACTGAAATGCCTGGCAGCATCGGCATAATTTTTCTGATCAAAATACAGGATTCTGGCAGCCTGCAAGGCACTTCTCTCCGCATATTTATTGGGATGCAACGAAGCCACTTTCATGTAAAACGGCAGTGCACCCACAGGATTTTTTTGTACCAGGTTGATCTCAGCCAGGGCATAACTGGCTTCGAGCTGGTAACGACCTTCCGGAAATTTCAACAGGTATTCGGTGAATCCGGTTTGCGCACCCGCATTGTCTTTGGCATCGTAGCGAAGCATCGCAGCACGGTAAGTAAGCGAGTCTGCCTCTGTTGCCGTAATGTTTTTACCATTGGCCTGCATAAAACCAATGTATTCGGAAGGCTGCTGTTTTTCGATAAAAATATTCCGGATATAATCCACGGCAGCATCCGTTTCGGAGCTGTTAGGAAATTTAGATACCAGGAACTTGAACTGATCCAATGCAGCGTCGTTCTTGTCCAGATTAAACTGGGCAATACCCAGCTTCAGATAAGCCTGCGGATGGAGCGCTGCCGCTGCGTCGTTGTCGATGATCCGGTGTAGAGGAGCAACTGCTTTTTCAAAAGCTTCTTCTGCAAGATAGGTATTGGCAATTTCCATTTGTGATCCGGCTAATAACGAAGACTTAGGATATTGCCGTTCAATGGATGCCAGCAACTGTAATTTTTCGTTCTGTTTGTTTTGTGCACCTGCAATAATGGCTTTCTGATAAATGGCATAATCTGCGGAAGGCCATCCGGAGAGGATCACCTGATCGTACATATTCAATGCCTGCTTGTACTCTCTGGCCATGAAATGGCAATCGGCCCTGCGCAAATAGGCATCTTTCACAACATCATCGGAAGCATTTCCAAAAGACTTGCTCACCAGTTCAAACTGGTCGCGTGCCTGGCGATAATTTTCCTTTTTCAGGTAACAGTAAGCCAGGTTGTACCGTGCGTTGGTGGAATTCACTTCTCCGTTCCGGGAAGGATTCTTAAGATAAGCCTGCAGATAACTGATGGCCAGATCGGTTTTACCGGCACGGTAGGCCAACTCTCCTTTCCAGAAATTCACCATTGGCAATACCGTTGTATTATAGGGAACGGTTAAAAGCTGATCCAGCAATTGCTCTGCAGCATTGGTCTGGTGATCGTTGATCAGCTCCACCACTCTTCCATACAACAATGCCGGATAAATGCGAAGGGCGTTTTCGGAGCGGTTGGGTAATTGTTCGTACAGCGCCAGACCATCCTTATAATTGCTGGTATGCGCCAGGGTACTGACCAGTAATTCGTTGGCTTCGGAACGATATACAGAAGCCGGATATGCCGCAATAAAGGAACGCAGGCTGTCGGCCGCAATTCCATAAAATCCGAGATCGTAAGAGAGTTTGGCATAGTGGAAAGAGGAAACCTGTTTCTGCGAGGGGTTGCTGTTGTTGGCAGTACAGAACTGAAAAGCATTTCTGGCATTCTGCAGATCATTCATTTTAAGGTAAGCATCTGCCAGCAGGTACATGCTGTTCTGTGCCAGCGAATCGGCAGCTCCGCCAATTTGTTTAAATCCGTCGATGGATTTTTTCCAGTTCTTTGCCTCATAATAGCAATAAGACAACTCATAGAGATCCTCTCTTCTCAACTGCTCTTTACCTGCTGCAAACTGTTCCAGGTAAGGAAGCGCTTTATCGAATTTTCTTTTTTCGAACCAGATATGACCAATCAGTTGTTTTAGTTCTGCATCATAATATTGCGTCTTTTTCTGCAGCGCTGTTTCACCATACGCCAATGCCTTATCTCTGTCGCCGTTGAAATAATACAATTCTGCCAGGTAAAACGGAACGAGTTCCTGATAGGCAGGCTCCTTCTCAGCAATCAGAAAACAGGAAATTGCTTCTGAATACCTTTTTTCTCCAAACAGGAGAAACCCATAATAATAATTGGCATCATAATAATTGGGATCCCTGGGAAGCTGACGGATACTGTTGAACAGCGGCATGGCTTTATCGAACTGCTGCAGTACAAAAAACGCATAACCCTGGTGAAACTTCATTTCGGCAATCTGCCGGTTGTTCAGGTTGGCGATATTCGATTTACCGTAAAATTCGAGGGCATTCCGATAATCTTTTTGCCGGTAATAATATTCGCCCAGGTAATAGGCAATGATTTGTTCGTGCGCAACATCCGGCTCCAATTCTATAAAATCCTTTGCCAGTTCCGCCGCATTCGGCTCGTTGAGCTGGAGTCCGCAAACGATATAATAAAATCTTGCTTCGATCCGAACCTGTACCGGCATATTGCTGTTATGTATACCATTACTGAACATGGTTTTGAACAAAGGATATGCCAGGCTGTATTGTTCCTGCTGGTATAAAAGTTTGGCCTGCTTAAATGCGGCATCCGGTTCAATATTGGTTTGCGTAAGCTGTGCATGAACCTGCGGATGAACCCAAAAAAAAGAAGCAGCAACAAGGATAAAAGCAATTTTGTACATAGCGCAAGGATAAGATGGGCAAAGTTTTTTTTATTTGTCCGGACTAAAACTCAAAGGCTTGTTAAAGATAGTTCTACGAATTTGTAAGGGATTGTTAAGCCTGCATATGTGGAAAAACAGGAGAAGGTCGTAAGTTTGTCAACAAATTGAACTCATGTACGAACATATTACTAAAGTAAGGGTCAGGTATGCGGAAACAGATCAGATGAATATTGTTTATTATGGGAATTATGCGCAATATTTTGAAGTAGGTCGTGCAGAAAGCATCAGGGCGTTGGGATTTACGTATAAAGAAATGGAAGAAATGGGTGTTCGTATGCCGGTCGTACACATGGAAACCAGGTATTTAAGACCTGCCCATTACGATGACCTGATTACGATTAAAACCGTATTAAGGGAACTTCCCCAGGAACATGATATTGTTTTTCATCACGAGGTTTTCAACGAAAACGAAAAATTGCTTACCACCGGAAAAGTCACATTGTTTTTTATAGATACCCAAACCGGAAAAAGAACGGTGATGCCACAGGACCTGAAAAACACATTAGCTCCCTTTTTTAAGGAGGGAAACAAAGAATCTATATGAGTAAAGTAAATGCGTCGATCATCACGATCGGAGATGAATTATTGATTGGTCAGGTTGTGGATACCAACAGCAGCTGGATTGCACAGGAACTGAATAAAATAGGTGTTGCGGTAAAACACCGGGTTGCGGTGGGCGATGTTTGGCAGGATATCTGGGATGCACTGGATGAGGAAAGTAAAAAAGCAGACATCATCTTAATCACAGGAGGTCTGGGGCCAACGGCCGACGATATAACCAAACCCCTGCTCTGCGAATACTTCAATGGTAAAATGGTGGTGGACGAGGATACACTCATCCACATTACTTATTTGTTTGAAGAAGTGTTCAGACGCCCAATGATTGAACGAAACGCCAGGCAGGCCGAGGTACCCGATACCTGTACTGTTTTAAAGAATGAAAAGGGAACTGCTCCCGGGATGTTGTTCAAAAGGGACGGAAAGATCTTTGTATCCATGCCAGGGGTACCACATGAAATGAAGTGGATCATGACCAACCACGTGTTGCCGATGATTCCAGAACTGTATCAGACGGGCTATATAGAACACCGCACCCTCCTAACCGCTGGTATCGGAGAATCGTTTCTTGCCGAACTGATAAAGGAATTTGAAGCGGCTCTGCCTGCACATGTAAAACTGGCTTACCTTCCCAACTTTGGCATGGTCAGATTGCGGCTAAGCAGCTGGGGACTGGAGCAAGAGACTTTGACTAAAGAGTTAGATAATCTCTTTAATTCACTGAAAACTAATGTAAAAGACCATTTAGTTGTGGATGAAGATCTTCCAATGGAAGTAGTGGTCGGAAAACTTTTAAAAGAGCGGAAAGAAACGGTAGCAACCGCCGAAAGTTGTACCGGCGGCTATATTGCTCACCTGTTGAGTATACATCCGGGGTCATCGGCATTTTTTACCGGAACCATTGTTTCCTATGCCAATATCATTAAGGAAAGACTACTGGGTGTAACACATGAAACCCTTACAACGGTTGGAGCAGTAAGCGAAGAAACCGTGGTACAAATGGCAAAAGCGGTGCGGGAAACCATGCAAACCACCTACTCCATTGCAGTGAGCGGAATCATGGGACCAGAAGGAGCCACAGACGAGAAACCGGTAGGACTGGTTTGGGTGGCGATCGCTTCGAAAGATCAGGTAATAACCCGTTCTTTCAGGTTCCGTTTCGACCGAAGACGCAATATAGATTTAACCGCAGTCAATGCCCTGAATATGCTCAGAAGCATGATTGTGGATAATAGTTGAATAAGTGTATAACCTTAAAGGGTATATTTGTTGATTAGTAGTGTTTTGTGTATAAAAAATGCTACTATTTTGAGGGTGATGGAATTTTAGTTTACCCACTAAACAGTAAGACAGTATGGCTATAGCTGAATTGGTTATGCCCAAATTGGGCGAGAGTATAATGGAAGCAACGATTCTGAAATGGCACAAGAACGTAGGCGACCATATCAAGTTGGATGAAACCGTATTAGATATCGCAACAGACAAGGTGGACAGCGAAGTTCCCTCGACTGCCGAAGGTGTACTTACGGAAATATTGTTCAACGTAAATGATGTTGTTCCCATTGGAACTGTTATAGCCAGAATCAATACTGCCGGAGCTACGGCAACAGCTACACCGGTGGCCCCGGCAGCACCTGCCCAACCAGCACCTGCTCCGGTTGTCGAAGCCCCTGTACCAACTGCTGTACCCGTACCAGCGCCTGCTGCGGTTACTCCCCCTCCTCCTGCCGCTCCGGTAGTGGAAGAAGCAATACCGTATGTTCCTGCAGCACCTGCTGTTGAATTAATGGCCAAGCCTGCCGCAAACAGATTTTATTCTCCCCTGGTATTGAATATTGCCAACAGCGAAGGAATCGGATTAAGCGAGTTGGAAAGAATTCCGGGAACAGGAAGCGATGGCAGGGTTTCTAAAAGAGATATTTTACAATACGTAGCAGATAAAAAAGCAGGTCGTATTCCTGCAATGCCTCAACCGGTATATGCACCGGCGCCACAACCGGCTCCTCAGCCCGCACCTCAGTCTGTTGCGGCACCCGTTGCTGCAACACCGGCTCCAGCTCCGGTTCAGCCAGTGGAGGCAGGCAAGCCTGAACCTATTGCTCCGGTTGAACGATTTGCTGCACCAACGCCTCCTGCACCTCAGCCCGTTGCGGCACCTGTTGCAGCAACACCTGCACCAGTTGCCACACCAGCACCTGCTGCAGCTTCATTTGCAGCGCCGGTTTCAACAACAATTGCGGCTTCCGCTCCGGCTTCATTTGTTCCGGCTCAGTCTTCCGGCAAATTCTCCGATCCTGCCTCTGTAGTGGTAACCGGAGAAACAGAAATCATGGAGATGGACAGAATGCGCAAGCTGATTGCCAAACACATGGTAGACAGTAAGCACACCAGTCCACACGTTACCAGCTTCACAGAAGCCGATGTTACCAATATGGTGCTTTGGAGAGAAAAAGTGAAGCGCGAGTTCGAACAGCGGGAAGGAACCAAACTCACTTTCACGCCTATGTTCCTGGAGTGTATTGCCCGGGTAATAAAAAGATTCCCGCTCATCAACTGCTCTATAAACGGAGATCAGGTCATCATTAAAAAAGACATCAATATTGGTATGGCAACAGCCTTGTCTACAGGTAACCTGATCGTTCCTGTAATTAAAGGAGCCGACCAGCTGAATATCGTTGGTTTGAGCAAAGCGGTAAACGGTCTGGCAGATGCAGCCCGCAACAGCAGACTTAAACCGGAAGACACCACCGGAGGTACATTCACATTAACCAATGTAGGTACTTTTGGCAGTTTGATGGGCACCCCCATCATCAGCCAGCCACAGGTGGCCATCATGGCGGTGGGTGCAATCAAGAAGCGTGCTGTTGTTATTGAATCTCCGGAGGGTGATACCATTGGTATTCGTCATATGATGTACCTGTCGCTCAGTTACGATCACCGGATTGTAGATGGCAGCATCGGCGCCAGCTTCCTGACAGCCGTTGGTAAGGAACTGGAACAATGGGATGTGAACAAGCAATGGTTCCATTATTTATAACTCCAAATCAGTACGAATTAACTTGAATAATTCTTTTCGCAAACCCATCTTCGGGATGGCTTTGTTCTTTAGCGTTGGTGCAGTTGCCCAAAATAACGATTTGGGAACCTGGTCTGTTCTTTCCGGCAAATACACCCTGAACAAACAGTGGAACCTGTTTTTTGAAGGACAGATTCGTTCTCAGGAGATGTACAATCAATTCAACTACTATGAATACAAAGGGGGTGTTGGTTACAATTTCCCAAAAAGCGTGAGCGCTTTGTTTGCCATGGGGCATTACAACACTTTTCAGCCGGAAGGAAATTTCAATGGCCCCAAAATTGGCAATGAATTCAGGATCTGGGAACAATTTGTAATCACCAACGATATCAATCGTTTTAAACTGGAGCACCGTTACCGGATTGAACAGCGCTTCACTACCGACGGATATCGCAACAGATTCCGGTACAGAATCAACGGAATCTATCCGCTCAACAATACCAGCATCAAAGAAAAAACCTGGTATCTCAGCCTGTACAACGAAATCTTCCTGAACAATGAAGGTTTGTTTTTCGAGAACAACCGGATGTATGCCGGTATCGGTTACCAGATCAATAACCGGCTAACGCTTCAGGCAGGCTGGCTCAACAGGTTCGACAACCTCGGTGCAGGTAAATCTCAGTCCAAGAACTTCATGCAAACCATCCTGCTGTTTTCCCTGAATAAATTCAAAACAGGAAGAGAACCCCATCCTAGCTCAGTGGACTAAAGAAGGAAAACAGGGTTGTTCCGTAGTTGCGTACAAAGGAAAAGCCAGCATACTTTTCATATGCATTTCGGGGAGTATGTTCCAATACAAAGAACCCTCCGGGTTTAATCAAACCTTTGGAAACAATGATTTTGGGTAATTCATCAATGGTACCCAAGGCATAGGGAGGACCTGCAAAAATGAAATCATAGCTTTCTGTACAGCTTTGTAAAAAAGCAAAAACATCCATCTTCAGCAACTGCACATGTTCCATTCCCAGCATTTCGATGTTCTTTTTAATGAAAGCATACATGGCCGGATCCTTTTCTACAATGGTTTGTGCTGCTGCGCCCCGCGAAGCCAGTTCGTAACTGATACACCCTGTACCACCAAATAAGTCCAGTGTACTAATGCCTTCAAAATTCATCCTGTTTTGCAGAATATTGAACAATCCTTCCTTGGCGATATCTGTTGTGGGACGGGTATGAGGCATATTTGCCGGCGGGTAGATTCTTCTGCCTCCCCATTTTCCGGATATAATTCTCATAAAGTAAGTTTATAGTACGGAGCCAAATAATGAGCGGGATATTCTGCCAGGGATTCTCTGAAAACGCCGGAAGGTTGCTCGATGGAATCCAGCTTAATGTGTTTGAATACCTGGGCCAGTCGGGTATAGATATTGGCTTCCAGATCGATCAGGCCACTGACTTCCAGTACCGTAAAATTCGGATCAAAACCATACTGCTGGGTTACACGCAAAATGTAATACAATACGTCTTCTGCCTGACGATAGTTGAAAGACTGAATGAGCTGAAAACGTTCCTCCTTCCATACGGCTACAATGAAATGGTGTGTATAGAACTGAACCTTGATAAAATATTCATCTATCCTCGGTCTTCTCATTACATCGTTCAGGATATTGGAATAAGTATGCCCGGTCTGGTATATGATGAATTGCCTGTTCAGCAACTCCGTAATGGATTTCCGGATACGGTAAGCATTGATGAATACCTTGGTTGCAAGGAGTTTTTCATACTTCACTTCGTGGCGGTTGCTTTCTCCATAAACCAGGTTTAGAAAATCTTCTGCAGAAGTGGCTGTTAAGAGTTTTTCCGGAATCAGGAGGGCTTCTTCTACATTAAAATAACAGAACACCTGTTTGAAGCTGTGATTAAAAATTTTCGACGCCGATTTTACTTCATAAAAAATATCATTCCAGTCGTCCTTAATTCCCTTATCCAGGCTGAATAGCTCAAATGCATCCACTTCGCCTGAATCCTCATTCTTTGCCAAACACATCAGCTCCTCGTTTCCCAATTCCACATACAACTGGTGGTTGTAGTTCAGGTTGGATCCTTCGCTGTATAAACCAATTTTTTTCCTGGCCATTCCTGTAAATTACATTGCAATAATATATAAAAAAATGCCAAATTACTACCTTTACTTTACATTATGAGTGTTTCGCATCCCGCATTAAATCTTCAGGTAGAAACAGGTAACAGGCAAATTCTAAAAATTGCACTTCCGATTTCTGCAGCCATCATTGTTCCGCAGATCAATTTTATTACCAACAATATTTTCCTTGGCGGATTGGGCCAGCTGGAACTTGGAATTGCCGGTATTACCGGTGTGTATTACCTCCTGTTTGCGGTGATTGGCAATGGACTCAACAACGGACTGCAGGCACTGATTTCCCGAAGAGCCGGAGAAAATAAAATAGAAGAAATCGGCTCGCTCTTCTGGCATGGCGTCCGGATTGCCCTGGTCTTTGCCCTGATGGGAATCCTGCTCACCTGGTTTATTGCTCCTACCGTGTTAAGCTGGTCGCTTCACGACCCGAACGGAGTTAAAATTGCCATCGACTTTCTGGCCATCCGTATCCTCGGGCTGCCCATTCTGTATATCTACCAGATGCGGAATGCGCTGCTGGTAGGCACCAATCAAAGCAAATACCTGATTGTGGGAACAGCTACTGAGGCAATCGTGAATATCGTGCTGGACTATGGTTTAATATACGGCAAACTGGGAATGCCGAACATGGGTTTCAACGGAGCTGCATATGCCTCCATTATTGCCGAGCTGGCAGGCCTGGTTGCGGTATTTGGTGTCATCAAAATGATTGGTATCAGCAGGCAATTGCAGTTATTTAAAAAAGTGAGCTACGAAAAAAAATACATTCGCCTCATCCTGAACCAGTCCTACCCCCTGATTTTGCAACATGCCATCAGCATCATGAGCTGGGAATATTTTTACATCCTGATCGAACACCACGGGGCAAGAGATCTGGCCATTTCCAATACCATGCGCAACCTGTTTGGCTTTTTTGGCTGTTTCACCTGGGCATTTGCAGCCACTACCAACACGATGGTGAGCAATGTAATCGGACAAGGCAGAAAGGAGGAAGTGATTCCGCTGATTCATCGGATACTAAAATGGAGTGTGGGTTTTGCCCTCTGTGTATTCATTATACTGAATATTTCCCCACGGCTGTTTCTGGGGGTATATGGTCAGGGAAAAGAATTTATAACAGCGGCCATTCCGGTCATGCGCATTGTTTCTGTTGCCATGGTCATGATGTCGGTGGCTGTAGTATGGGTAAATGCAGTTACCGGTACAGGCAATTCTAAAATGAACCTGTACACGGAAGCCGCTACGATCATCTTTTACCTGATCTATGTATACATTGTACTGGAAAGGCTGAACATGCCCATTACCTGGGGCTGGGCCAGTGAATGGATTTACTGGTCGGTGATGTTCATTCCTTCTTTCTGGTACATCAGGAGTAACCGATGGAAAAAACTGGTAATTTAAACTAACCGGATTATCCTTTCAGTTGGGTTACCAGATTTATGTATTGCTGCATGGCATCTTCTTTGGTAATTCCTTTCAATTTTGCCCATGCTTCGTGTTTAAACTTTGCAACAAAATCGAAGGCATTGGAAGGGCCTGCTTCATTGTTGTCTCCTTCGGTAGCCTGTTTAAACAGAGAATAAAGCTTCAGTAAGGTTTCGTTATCGGGCTTTTCAGATAAGGTTTTGCTGTTGGCAACCGCCTGTTGAAATAATTCGTTCAATTCCATATGATTTGTTTTATTGTAATGAAGCTAATAATTTGGCGCCTTCCGCTTTCTGCTCCACATCGGCAGAACTTCTGGTAGGCAGCTTAACCAGCCGGCCCAATACTTCCATTGCTTTGGCTGGCTGATGGTTTTCTTTATATGCTTTTCCGAGATCCAGGTAATTCGGAACAAAATAAGGTTCGAGCAACCTGCATTTTTCCATGTGAACAATCGCCTGTTCAATATCGCCTTCCGGCAATCCGCCATAGAGCAGTTTAACGGCCATTTTCTTTACCCCGGAAAGGGTCACCATTTCATAATGCCACTTGCCCAATGTATAATGGGCCCTGGCATGGTTGGGATCAATTGCGAGCGCCTTGTCCGAATATACTTTTACATCTTTCACATAGGCTACAATCTTTTTATTCTCCGTTTCCACATCGGTCATCTTACCCGAAGCCATCGCCATTACATAATTTGCATCGGCATTATTGAGGTCTGCATCCAACGCTCTTTTGGCATATCCGAGTGCCGTTTCAAAATACAGTTTGCGCTGTTTCCGGTCGCTTTCCCGGTTGCCCAGCAATACATTCAGCTCAGCAGCCTTTACCAGCGATTTCATGTTTACAGATGCCGTTAACAGTACCTGTTTGTATTTATCCAAAGCTTCTCTTTCCTTCAGTTGCTTTTCGAAGTTATCGGCCTCTTTTAACAATACCTGAATGTCCTGTGCACCGGCCGCTGATATCAGCAGGAAACAAAACATGGTCAGAAAAAGCTTCAGGATCTTTTGCATATTACGCTCTGTTTAAAGTAAAAGACACACCCAGCCTGCCTTCGAAGTTTTCGATTGGTGCTCCCAGTTTATAAATAGAAATGAATACATTTTCCGCCATTGAAAAACGATCCAGTACCAACATGGCTATATCGGTTGCAATCGTTTCCAGCAATGGAGTGGCAACAGCCATCCGGTCTTTTACCAGTTCGTATACAGATACATAATTAATGGTATCGTACAACTGATTCACCGGTAAGGAAACAGGGGTATAACTGATGTCTATATTGACCTCGAAATAATTGCCCAATACTCGTTCTGCATCATATAAACCATGATAGGCAAAGAATCGAAGGTCGTGCAAATGAATCTGCATCATCACTATGCAAGGCCTTTAGCGGTGAGATAGCGTTCTGCATCCAGCGCTGCCATGCAACCGCTTCCCGCAGCAGTTACAGCCTGACGATAGTTCTTATCCTGCACATCACCCGCTGCAAAAACCCCTTCAATATTGGTTTTGGTAGTACCTGGTTGTGTAAGAATATAACCGGTTTCGTCCATATCAATCCAACCCTTGAAGATGTCGCTGTTGGGTTGGTGACCAATGGCAACAAAGAATCCACTGATTGGTATTACGGCTGTTTCATTGGTCTGGTTGTTTTTGATTCGCACCGCTTCCACTTTGTTCTCACCCAGGATTTCATCGGTTTCTGAATTCCAGTAAACCTTGATATTGGGCGCATTCAGCACCCGCTCCTGCATTACCTTACTTGCGCGCATCTGGTCTCTGCGCACAATCATGTGCACGGTTGAACATAGTTTGGAAAGATATAAAGCTTCTTCTGCGGCAGTGTCTCCTGCTCCTACAATAGCAACTTCTTTTCCTCTAAAGAAGAAACCATCGCAAACAGCACAGGCACTAACCCCAAATCCGTTCAGGTGTTGCTCGCTCTTCAGTCCCAGCCATTTGGCAGAAGCGCCCGTACAAATAATCACCGCATCGGCGTGTATTTCCTTTTCTTCATCAATCCACACTTTATAAGGCTGTGCGCTGAAATCTACCTTGGTAGCAAGGCCATAACGGATATCCGCTCCCATCCGGGCTGCCTGCTTTTCAAAATGAATCATCATTTCAGGCCCCTGAATACCATCCGGATAACCGGGATAGTTTTCAACTTCTGTAGTGATGGTCAGCTGACCACCGGGCTGAATACCCTGATACAATACGGGTTTCATATTTGCCCTGGCAGCATAAATAGCGGCAGTATATCCTGCCGGTCCGGATCCTATAATTAATACATGTACTTTTTCTATAGCTTCTTGTTCCATATCTGTTTTTTAGTAGAACAAATGTATTATACACTTGCCTAATATGCGTTTTGTTTTTTCACCAGTTGCATTTATTTGGGGATAATGATGCGGGTGATCTGGGGAGTATATCCGCAAAATGCACCCAGGCCTCCGTTACTGATATTTCCCAGTACCACACCGGGGTTGGAAAAGGGATTTCCGATAGACTGATACGTAAACTCCCAGGTTCTCCAGAAATTATAGGTATTCCTGTCGATCATGGAGAGTTTCAGCAGAACCGTATCTCCTTTTTTGTAAAACCCAAAATTCTCCCGGTCAATCGGCCGGTTTTTATCAACCCCCTTGGCAATGTCTACGGAATAAGTGTTGCCATCGATAATGTTGTCGTCGTTTACGCTGTTAAAACCCGGCCAGAATGGTTCTGAATTTACCTTGGTAAAGTACCGTATACAGTCTCCCAGTCCGGGTGCATCCGTTATTTTGGCGGTTACAATTACAAAACTGTCGTTGACCGGACGGTTGGGAACCGGTTTATACCATATAGAATCGATGGTTCTTCTGATTGCAGGAATTTTAGTGGTAGCAGTATAGGTTTTACCCTCCGCAACAATGGTAAGTGTATACGTTTTATTAATGGTTCCAATAATGCCGCCCGTAGGATCGGCCGGATCATTGCTATAATAAAAACCACGGTATCCACCGGGCAAACGGGTTTCAAAAAATTTCAACTGGCTGGTTTGGGTACCATCACTGATGGTTACCTGTGCATTTTTTACAAAGCTCCGGTAGAGTTCTGCCGTATCGATCGTGGAAAAATAATTCAGTGAATTAGACAGCACAACAACCGCCGGACTTCCTGCTTCAATCTGTGCATCCACCACCAGCCGGGGAGTTTGCGATTCCGTAGCAATGGTAATATCCCGCTCGCAAGCTGCAAAGAATACAGGTAATACCAAAAGAAGTAAGAAGTTATATTTTTTCATAATTACTTATAACACATGAACCTGTAAAAAGATCAATAAAAAAGCCCCTTTTTACGGGGGCTTTTCAATATTATTTGTGACCAGGCAATTGAATTTACCCTGTTATCCAAGATATGCTTTCAATGCATTGCTGTACCGTGCTTTTTGCAGACGCTTGATGGCACGTTCCTTAATCTGGCGGATACGCTCTTTGGTAAGATCGTATTTCATACCAATTTGCTCAATGGTAACCCCATTTTCGCCGTCCAGTCCAAAATAAGCATTCACAATTTCAGCTTCTCTTGGGCTCAATGATTTTAACACCCTGCGGATTTCTTCTCTCAGTGAATCCTTCATCACATCATCATCGGTATCATCAGAACCTTCCAGCAAATCACCCATGGCCACATCTTCTGCTTCGTGCACGGGTGCATCCAGTGAAGTATGACGGGTATTGCTCTGGAATATATTGTTAATCTCCGTTTCGCTCATTTCTAAAATTTCGGCCAGCTCTTCTGTAGAAGGCTCACGCTCATGCTCCTGTTCAAAAGCCATGTAGGCTTTATTGGCTTTATTGTAAGTTCCGATTTTATTCTGGGGCAAACGAACCAGCCTTCCCTGTTCTGCCAAAGCCTGCAGAATAGACTGACGGATCCACCATACGGCGTAAGAAATGAATTTGAAGCCTTTTGTTTCATCAAAACGCTGTGCGGCCTTGATCAAACCAAGATTACCCTCGTTAATCAGATCACTCAAAGAAAGACCCTGGTGTTGGTATTGTTTGGCAACGGATACCACGAAACGAAGGTTTGCCTGAACCAGTTTATCCAATGCTCGCTGATCGCCCATTTTAATTTTCTGCGCCAAAGTAGTTTCCTCTTCGGGGTTGATCATTGGGATTTTGGAAATTTCCTGTAAATACTTTTCTACTGCCTGCGAATCTCTGTTGGTAATCTGGGTAGCGATCTTGAGTTGCCTCATGTGTTGAATATTGCTTTTAAATATAACGAGAAAAGGCGCCAAATGTTATGAAACTACGCAAATGGTTTCCTTCAATCTTTCCAAACTTCTGGAAGCTAGCAAAATTACGATTTTTCATGGCATTTTTACCTAAAATGTTGAAAAAATTAGGCAGATTTGCAGGTATGATGATAGATTACCGCTCTGATACCCTTACGAAACCCACCCCAGGGATGCTGGCCGCCATGCACGAAGCCCGCGTTGGAGACGATGTTTTTGGAGAAGATCCAACTGTAAATGAACTGGAAAGTCATAGTGCAGCCATTTTTGGCATGGAAGCGGCTCTTTTTTGCCCAAGCGGTACCATGACCAATCAAATTGCGATAAAATGCCATACCCAACCCGGACAGGAAGTGATCTGCGACAGCCTGTCTCATGTATACCTCTATGAGGGCGGAGGTATCGCCAGTAACTCAGGCGCATCCGTACAGTTGCTTCAGGGTAATTATGGCAGAATCAAGGCAGAACAGGTGCAGGCAGCCATCAATAACCCCAACGATGTACACCGCCCGATAAGCGCATTAGTAAGTTTAGAAAACACTGCCAATCGCGGAGGCGGATCATGCTACGATTTTGCTGATATTCAATCTATTAAAGAAGTTTGTTTAAAAAATAATTTAAAACTTCACCTGGATGGGGCGCGTATTTTCAATGCCCTGATTGCCAAAAAAGAAGACCCGTTGGATTACGGAAAAACCTTCGACTCCATCTCGGTTTGTCTTAGCAAGGGACTGGGCGCCCCTGTTGGCAGTGTACTGCTCGGAAACAGGGATTTTATTCAGAGATCCCGGAGGATCCGGAAAGCCCTGGGCGGAGGTATGCGCCAGGCCGGTTATATTGCTGCCGGAGCGCTTTACGCTTTAAAGCACCAGGTTGAAAGACTGGAAGAAGACCACCACCACGCCCGGCTGATTGCGGCTGCTTTGCGCGAGAAGGATTTTGTAAAACAGATATATCCGGTAGAAACCAATATCATCATCTTTGAGGTAACGGGCCGGTTCACCGCTTCGCAACTGGTGGAGGCGCTTGCCGAAAAACAGGTGCTGACCATTGCCATGACCCCTGCTGTTGTACGAATTGTGGTTCATCTCAACATCAGTTCTGCCATGGTTACCCAAACCATTAGGGCAATTCAGTCCTTATAGGTATCTTCGCAGGCCAAAAACTGATGTTTTAAGAGAAATTATGTTACCTAGAATCAATCCAACGAATACCCAGGCCTGGTTTTTACTGAAGAAACATTACGACGATGAAATGAGCCGCAGGCACATGAAAGACCTTTTTGCGGCAGATCCGGAGCGATTCCAGAAATTTTCGCTCTGCCTGGATCAGCTGGTGTTTGATTACTCCAAAAATATTATCCAGCCCAAAACGCTTCAGCTGCTGTTACAACTGGCAGAGGAATGCAAACTGGGAGAAGCCATACACGAATTATTTGCCGGCATCAAAATCAATGAAACAGAGCAGCGGCCTGTTTTGCATACAGCACTCAGAAATTTCTCCGACACACCGATCCTGGTAGACGGAAAAGACATTATGCCGCGTATCCGGAAGGTACAGGAACAAATGAAGACTTTCTGCGAAGCCATTCACAGTGGCGAGTGGAAAGGCTATACCGGAAAAAAAATCAGGTACATCGTTAACATCGGTATCGGTGGAAGTGACCTGGGTCCGGTAATGGTTACAGAAGCCCTGAAACCTTATCTGGTTGAAGGCATTACCACTTATTTTGTGAGCAATATAGATGGTACCCATATTGCCGAAACCCTCCGGAAAATCACTCCCGAAGAAACGCTGTTCCTGGTGGCATCCAAGACCTTCACCACCCAGGAAACCATGACCAATGCCCATACTGCCAGAGCCTGGTTCCTGGAACAGGCAAAAGACGAAAAACATATTGCGAAACATTTTGCAGCCCTCAGCACCAACGAAGAAGCCGTAACAGCCTTTGGCATCGACAAAGCCAATATGTTCGAATTCTGGGACTGGGTCGGCGGAAGGTATTCGCTCTGGAGTGCCATTGGTTTATCCATAGCACTGACCATCGGATACAATAATTTTGAACTCCTCCTAAAAGGGGCTTCCATAGCGGATGAACATTTCCGCAAAGAGAAATTCGACAAAAATATTCCTGTATTGATGGCCCTGATCGGTATCTGGTATACCAATTTCTTTGGTGCACAGAGCGAAGCCATTCTCCCCTACGACCAATACATGCATCGCTTTGCAGCCTATTTCCAGCAGGGAAATATGGAAAGCAACGGAAAGAGTGTAGACAGAAACGGCAATCCGGTAAATTATGCAACCGGTCCGGTTATCTGGGGCGAACCAGGCACCAACGGACAGCATGCATTCTATCAATTGATTCATCAGGGCACCCTGATGATCCCCTGCGATTTTATAGCACCAGCCATCAGCCACAACCCCATTGGAGACCACCATGCAAAGCTCCTGTCTAACTTCTTTGCTCAAACGGAAGCCCTGATGAACGGAAAAACTGAGAATGAGGTAAAAGTGGAAGGCATGAAAGCAAACAAGAGCGACGAGGAAATCAAAAAAATCAGTCCGTTCAAAGTATTTGAAGGCAATAAACCAACCAATTCCTTCCTGGTAAAAATGATTACCCCCCAAACACTGGGTACCTTAATTGCATTGTATGAACACAAGATTTTTGTACAGGGTGTGATCTGGAATATTTTCAGTTTCGACCAGTGGGGTGTGGAGTTGGGAAAACAACTGGCCAACCGGATTCTGCCCGAATTACTGAACGATGAACCCGTGAAGGACCACGATGGATCCACCAACGGACTCATCAATGCTTTCAAAAAATTTAGAAATGATGCCTAGTCATTTGCAGGATATAACCATCCGACCCATACAGCCGGAAGACAATGCTGCCATTGCAAAGATCATCCGGACGGCGCTGACCGAATTTGGCGCCAACAAGCCGGGCACTGTTTATTACGACGAGAGTACAGACCACCTGTTCGAGCTTTTTGCAACAGCGCCCAAAAGCGCTTATTATATTGCATTGCAGGGTAATGAAGTGGTTGGCGGAGCCGGCATCTATCCTACAGAAGGCTTACCCGAAAACACCTGCGAACTGGTTAAAATGTACCTCAACAAAACAGTACGGGGTTTGGGACTTGGAAGAAAAATGATCGACCATTGCCTGGAAGTAGCCAAACAAAAAGGATTTGAACAGGTATACCTCGAAACCATGCCCGAACTAAACAAAGCAGTAGCTGTTTATGAACAGTTTGGATTCAGCTACCTGAAAGGCCCCATGGGCAATTCAGGACACAACGGATGCAATATCTGGATGCTGAAGCAGTTGTAATTACCACAATTTTGTAGGACACCAGTCTCCCCATTTGTTTCCCAGCAGGAAGCCAATCAGGATTTCGTGTGTACCCTTACTAACAGTGTTGAGTTTGGAAGTTTGAATATCGTAGGAATAACCAATATTAATGGAATGGTTCAGGTTCACCCCGGCCATTGCAGCAAAACCGTCCTTATGTCTGTACGATGCTCCCAGCCAGAGAATATCCTGGTATTGAAATTTGGCATTTACATCCACACCCAGTGGCAGTGGACTCACATACCGAATCAGGGCCGAAGGCAGAAACGTAACATCTTCAGAGAGCTGCATCCGGTATCCACCGTTCAGGAATAAGTGTGGCACCAGTTTACCTCCGGTTAAGGATACCCTGTTATCTGAGAAGGAAATATTCTGCGGAATAATCTGCTGTGCAGAAAATCCCAGGAAAAAATCTTTTGAGTAGAGCCAGAGCCCGGCGCTGATATCTGGCTTAAGCCGGTTCAATGTTCCGCTTCCGGCAACGGCAGGATCTACCGTGATGCTGCCAAAATCCAGTTTAGCGGCATCCAGGCTGATATTGGTAAATCCTGCAGAAACGCCAGCAGACAAATTGGTTCTGGGAGAAAGCCCGATATGATAGGCATAGGTACCATAAGCGGCGAAACGATTCAAAGGACCGGTTTTATCGTTGATCACAGTAAATCCAACTCCATGATGCGGTTCAGCTGCCTGATAATCCCGCCAGTAAGCCGTACCCCTGGGGTTCTCTCCCCTTGCCCTGAAACTGGTGGCAGAGGTTCGTTCATAATCGCTTTTTTGCAAAGGGCCGTGTATGGTGAGATAGGTTGTTACCGGCGCATCCTGCAAACCCACCCACTGCATGCGGTGGCTCGCTTTTACATCCCAGTAATTTTCTATACCGGCAACTGCGGGGTTGATGATATAGCTGTTCATGATGTATTGCGTATAGTATGGCCGCTGCTGTGCAGCGAGTCCGGTAAACATCCAGCAAAGTATCAACAATAACCTTCCTTTCATCATTACTTGATTATGGTAACCGATCCGCTGATGGTGCTACGTCCATTTTTGGGGTTAATGATATAATAGTATGTTCCAACCGGAAGCGCCTTACCCTTATAGGTTCCATCCCATGGAACCGGATAGTTCACCGATTGATACAACAATTGTCCGTACCTGTCGTACACTTCCACGGTTGCATCCGGGTACCGGTCGAGGTAGCGAATCTGCCAGGTATCGTTCACCCCGTCTCCATTCGGCGAAAATGCATTCGGCGGCATGGGTGGTTTCAATACTAAAATACTGATATTATCCGAAGCAACACAGCCGCCAATGCCGGTTACCTGTAAAGTGTAGGTAATATCGTCTGTAGCCGAGGTTACCGGAGACAACACATTATTGGCATCCAGATAGGTATCCGGAGTCCAGAGATAACTCACGGGACTATTAGCGTAGACGGAATCGGGCACTAATGCAACAGAAGCGCCAAAGAACAGGGTTTGCCGGTCTTTCAGAAATACTTTTGGGTTGGGATGAACCGTAACCGGTGAAGTGGCTGTATCGCTGGTACAACCATTTGCATTCACAAAGAATAAACTGATATTGTAAGTGCCGGAGTCGGGGAATTGCTTCACCGGATTCATGAGTGCGGAAGTACCGGCAGCTCCAAATTTCCAGTTCCAGGTTACAGGAGCACTTGAAATGCCATTACTCAGGTTTTGTAATTGAATAGTTTCGCCAGCACAAATCTGCGCCATTGAAGTAGTAAAACTGGCCTTGGGCTGCGGATAAACGCTCACTGTTTTCTCCATTGAACTCACACAGGTTCCTCCGGAATAAGCCTGTACCCGGATGGTATATTGCTGTGCGGTTGACAATTGAAGATCAGGATAAGTATGTTTATATAATTTATCGGGCAGCGGATCTTCATCTACCTGAACCACCGTGGGCTGATTGGCATAGTCCCAGAATATTTCCAAACGGGTTACATTTCCAAAGTTGACGGATGATTTGTTTTTAATTATCACTTCTACCGGTTGACAAACAGGTAAGGCATTGGTAATTTCAAAATCGGCTTTAGGCACAGATCCGTTTACAAAAAATGGCTTTGACAAGGTATCGGCACATCCGGAAGCAGCCGTTACTTCCAGTATGGCATCATATTGCCCGGCTGCAGCATATACAATACTCGGGTTCTTTGTGTTGATGGTTGCCGGAGTACCCGAAGCAAAGGTCCATTTATAGGTTAATGTACTTCCGTCCGAAACAGTACTCTCATTGGTGAATACAGCAGCAGCATCTGCCAGACAAACCTCCGGTGTTTTAAATGCCGCTACCGGTGTAGGCTGAATGGTTAACGGTGTTACCGGTTGATACAGATCACTGGCACAACCCGTATTGGTTTTAACCAGCAGACTTACATTTTTAACCCCTTCCGTAGTATACTGCCTGGTTTGCTGAGCATTGGAAGAAATGGTGTCCGGAGCAGCTCCATTGTCGAAGTTCCATATCCAGGAAACGAGTTGGTTGTTGTTGGGACTGGCCGCCAGTGTAGACTGATCTGTAAAACGGATATCTGTATTGAGGCAATTGGGACTGGTGTAAGCAAACCGGGCAACCGGTTTGTTAGACAACTCCAGCGTTTTGGTAGTGGTGGCAACACAACCGTAATCGGTAATCGTAGTCAGTTTCACCGAAGTGGTATAATTGCTGATCAGCTGTTCCGGACTTTCCAGTGTGGAAGTGCTTCCATTTCCAAACTCCCAAAACCACTTATATACAGGCCGGCCAAAACCATTGGTTTCGTCTTTGAAACGCACATTGGAATTAATACACCCGGAAGAAACTACGGAAAAATCCGCAACAGGCGGATCATTGACAACGATATTGTCGATGATTTCCTGATCATTGTTGTTGCTGCAGCCATCCGACTGCGGTACCGTGGTTGTAGCAGTTATAGTAACCGGAAATGTACCGGTTTTAGTGAATTTATAAGAGTTGGGAATAAAGTAAACATGATAGGTTCTTCCATTTGAAGTATAGGTGGAATCAGCAACACCCCCATTGGGGGTATAGGTATACGGCGAAGTTCCCACCACATTGGGGTTATTACCAAAATCCAGAACCAGTTTGGTTGCCTCGTAAGGAATGGCTACAAATACTTTAAACGGGGTATTGGTACAGGTAGCAGAATAAGTGATCCCGCTGCCCGCATAATCGTTGCGGATATTGATGGGCGGATTCAGGTCCACAATATTGGTTCCTGCATTGTATCCATAACTCTCAGCATTTCCAAAACCATAGGCGATGGCATTGAAACCACTGTCTGAGTATAGCGTATGAGACATGCCCGAACCAACCGGAAGCATGGCATAGGAATAATTGGGATCCCCAGGGTGAGGGCTGAAACTATTGGCAGAAGGCGGAGCCCCATCCAATTTAAAACTGCTTACTCCCTGGTTCTTAATGACGATATTAATATAACTCTGCCTGATGGCATACTGCGACGCGGAGTATAAAGTAATCTTATTGATTGTTTGCTCTACCGGGCTCAGGTAAATCATTTCCGGATCTCCGTCTCCGGAATTGCCCTCCTGTCCCTGGGTGGTACAGTATTGGGCCACGAGGATGGGTTTATCCGCTTCAATCAGGTTGGGCCTGGGCAAACTGATTCCGGTAAAATCTCCATTTTTGAACTGGTAATAAAATCCATTGATCAGGGAGCTCTGCGGAATCTGGGTGCCATTCAGCTTTACCACGGTAGTCGGATCTTTCACACAAATCCGGTAATAGTTATTGGGCTGAGAACCGGTGGGTACAGTCAGGTAACGCAGGCCCCAGGCATTGGAGGGAAAAGCCTGCGCAAAAAGATTGTCCGAACTGCCATTGACGGTTTGCCCCAGGTTAATTTTACCACTGCCCGAAAAAACCGCAATAGGCTTACACCCTCCCGTTCCTCCCGTACTGATGGATCGGATCCTGGATCCGGTAAGATCGGCTCCGGAATTGCCCTGGGTACTCCCCATTACATTATATATCTGCCCCTTGTTCAATTTCACGGTTGTAGGTGAATTAATCGGCAACCCATTGAGGTTATTGTTGCTGGGGGTAATTTCTACCGTGGTATTGTCTTCTGTGGCCACCACAAAGAAAAAAGAATTTGACGCAGCTTCATTGGAACGCTGCGTATAATTCACGGAGTAATAATCCCGCCCCAGGGTATTGGTTGGAAAAAGCAGTGAAGCTCCTGAAACACTCTGATTATAAATATGCGCGTATGCTACAATGGATCTGTCGCTGGTAACATGGATGCCGGTATTGAAAGTTCCCGGATCCATGATCCTTGCGTCCTGTGCCCCCATCTTAGGAATAGGTTCAGAAATGGTTACCTGGTTGGCAGTTACGGAATAGGTTCTGGAATAACCCACTCCAGGTATTTCTACGGTTACGTTCGCATTCTGATCAGAGGTAAAATACAGTATCAGCTCCTGCTGATTAATAACATTGGCCGCCTGTGTGGGAGACATCCGTATGTGGTATCCATACCCCAGCCAGAAATCTTTTCCCTTATTGGAAAACTCCTGCGCACTGATTTCCTTCGTAATAATCAACGTAAATACACACAGAATCAGATATTGGATTTTCATCAATACGGGGGGGCTTATGGAAAAACTCGAATGACGGTTTGAAATTAACACAACTGGCTGAATTACCTTCAAAAGATGCGTTAAATTACATGAGTGTTGCTTTTGAGTAAATTAATTCCACCAGGTCCCGCACAAAACAATAAATCCAGGATGCTCATATTAGGCATAAAGCCAATCCGGTCTTCAAAAACCTGTGTGTACCGGACCTTCGCTTCCCCTTCAGTATAATTTTTAGGTAAAAGCCGGTTCCGGGCATCTGTGGTACCGGCATCCGGTACATCCTGGTAGTTTTCCGAGCATTGAATCCGAAGCTCGGTTTTGAATTTTTTGACTACCCAATTCAACAGTGACAGATCCAGGTCCATCAGGAAAACCGGTCTTTTTTCCAGCAGCCCAAAAAGCTCCTCCCGGTAATATTCAAAAAAGGGGGCACGGTTGTAACAGGCTTCCAGGGTTCTGCAATGCTGCATTACCCAATTGTCCCGATAGGCCACCCGAACATCCTTCATGATCTGCCGCTGGTTCCTTCCGTCCTGGAGGGGAACCGACAAATGAATGAGCCCATTGGCACCAGGCACGATGCACCGGTTGCGGAAACTCATTTTTTGGTAATATTCGTATTGCTCAATTTTCACATACGAGAACTGAAACAAAATTTTATAGTAATTAACACTTCCAAAATATTGATTTTCAATTAACAACGACGACATAAAATATTTTGTTTAATCCGACAGGTTTTAGCTAGATACAACCATTTTTATCCAGCTTTTTATATCCATTAAATATTCAATTAAAATATATTAAATAATTGATTTTCATTTATTTAATAAAAATTTTTTACGCTAAAATTATAAGCAATATTTTTTCTTCAAAAAATTACACAAATCACTAACAATTTTAGCATACAAATTACGCCTTTTTCCGGCTACGATATACAATTTACCACAAGGCATTGCTAAAGTGGTTGATCTGCAAATTTAGCAAAAGGGGGAAGCTAGGTTACCCCGATCTCTCCCCACCCTTTTCACATTTTGCTAAAAATATTCGTAGTTGTTAGGGTTACTTTTTCCATTAACAAAGCATTAACAATCCACAAAAAAATTAAATATGAACAAGGAATATGATAACGACCATACCAAGTTGCCAAATTTCGGCAAAGGCTTTTGGGCTATCGGAAACCCACAAAATGATAGCGAATGGGTAATAGTTCCAGACTTGGATTATTCCCCCAATATGAAATATGAGGATTACTTAAAAATCAATCCCCATCTGCTCGTTTGGAGATTAAATGAAAAAGACTGTCCGACAATTTCGAAAAATGAATCCGATAATTATTCATCCCCGCAATGTAAAGATGGACGATAGCCCCCTCTTCATTAATACTGCTTTCGAACTCATGTAAACGATCATTGGCAAATTTTATGGCATGCGCCTCTAATTCACTACTAGGATTCACATTATCACGGTATTCGATTTGGATGTTTTCTATCATATTTTTTTTTAATGATATAAGTTAAGAATAAAATGCAACAGTTTAAGAATTTACGGGAAATGATGGCCGTTTACTCCGATGAAAATATTTGTCGGGAGTATATGGAGCAGATGCGGTGGGGCGGCAACCCTACCTGCCCGTTCTGTGGCATGAATAAACCTTATAGGCTAAAAGATGGCAAAAGATACCGGTGTAGGGATAGTAAATGTAAAAGGAATTTTACAGTAACAGTGGGAACTGTTTTTGAAGATAGTAAGGTGAAACTATCGGTTTGGATGGCTGCACTTTACCTATGTACCGCACATAAAAAGGGTGTTTCCTCCCACCAATTAGCCCGTGATCTAGGGATTACTCAAAAAACCGCTTGGTTTGTACTCCATAGGGTTAGGCTTCTTATGGGCGACCCTGAACCGGACGTTCCCTTAGATAATGTAGTTGAAGTAGATGAAACTTATGTTGGGGGCAAATGGGAAAAAATGAGCCGCAAAAGACGGGCAAAACATCAGGAATCGGGAACAGATAACAAAGTAGCAGTCATGGGGCTTTTAGAACGGGATGGGAAAGCTAAACTAACCGTAATAGGACAAAAGACCTTTAAAGATGTGGTTAGGGATAATGTAGCCCCTTCTGCCGTAGTTATTACAGATGCCCATAAAAGCTATATCGGGCTAAATACAGAGTTCCAGGCACACGAAGCCATAAACCATAACATAATGGAATTTAGGCGAGGAATAGCCTATACTAATAGCGTTGAGGGGTTCTTTTCAGTATTTAAACGCACCATATTTGGCACATACCACCAAATAAGCCCCAAACACCTGTCAAAGTATTGCAATGAAACAGCCTACCGATTTAATACCCGTAAAATGACCGATGCGGAAAGGTTTAAACAAGTTATATCAAACCCACAAGGAAGGCTTACTTATAATCAATTAATTCAAAAAAATGAACAACAATAAAAAGCCAAATTTTGAGCAATTAATCTGTAAGAAAGATTTTGATTCGGTTTATAAAGAGTTGAAAAAAGAGGATAAAATAAAGAAGAAGATTGACAGAATTTTAAAGAAGAGAGTATAAAATATTTTGTGTAAATAGATTCAGCAACTGCATTCAGAGCCGGCATCTATTTTCAAAGATAGTTAAGAACTGATGGAGTATGTACCCCCAATTTTGGATAGGCATACTCCATTTTTTTTCTATGTTCATT
>JAEUVE010000017.1 GCA_016786865.1 Sediminibacterium sp.
CAAACATCTTTTTCAACTCGGCATTCTCCCGTTCCAGCTCTTTCATCTTAGCTACATCACTGGCTTCCATACCACCATATTTGGCTTTCCAGTTATAGAAGGTTGCCTCGCTGATGCCCAGTTCCCGACTAATGTCTTTAATGGCTAATCCAGCCTCTTGTTTCTTTAATGCAGATACTATCTGCTGTTCGGTAAATCTTCCTTTTTTCATGACTATTAAAATTTAAAGTTAACAAACACTTTTGTCGTTAACTCTAATCTTACTGGCCGAACTTAGGGGAAGCTTACAAGGGGCCTGACGGTTCCAAGAGATAATAATTTGTTATTTCAACTTCACGTATATTAATCAGCGATAATGGCCAGGCTGGCGGATCACAGAATTCCGCCACTTCGCCAAGCCGCCGCCGTTGGCTGTAATGCTTGCGGACACCCAAAACAAATTTGGAGTATATACTATTAGTATATACCTTTGTTTCAAATCATTTTATGAAAACACTATCCTTGAAACTCGACGATACAATTTTTGACGAGGCAGAAAACATTACGACTCAACTGAAACTTCCAAGAAATAGATATATTAACGATGCCGTAAATCTGTATAATCTCTTCAACAAAAGACAGATCCTAAAGAAAAAACTGTTGAAAGAATCTAAGTTGTCTAGAAAAGACTCAATGGATATTCTACGTGAGTTTGAACAGTTGACAGATGAAAATTAGTCAGTTTGACATCTGGTTGGCTAACCTCAATCCCGCAAAAGGAACTGAGCCAGGTAAAATACGTCCGGTTGTTGTAATTCAGACAAACTTATTAAACGGAGAACACCCTTCGACCATAGTTTGTCCGATCACGACAAATGTCCAGCCTGTACTTGAAATATTGAGAGTTCATTTAAAAAAGACACAACTTGAAAAGCCAAGCGACATTCTTGTTGATCAGATTCGTGCAATTGACAACAAGCGACTCATCGAAAAAGTCGCAAAACTGACAAAAGAACAATCACTGGCCTTGAAACAAAATCTGCAAGTGGTTCTTGACCTATGAGCACTAAAGCCAACATCGGCTTCAAGCAATTGGGGGCAACCCAACGCGTCTTTCAGCGGCAGCAAATATCCAAACATCAGTTCCAGTGCGACTCAACTCGGCTGGTCTATAGAATATATCATCGGCTTCTGTATCTTTAGTTCAGCGGCAGTGGGTACTTGGGTACATTTATCATACAGCAAATACTTTATGAAATTTTCAATTTCATTTTTCGTAATTTTTATTATAAGCGGATGTTCCGGAAGTCATTTATCCAGAACTAAGGTTAATAATGCTTCAAATGCATGGATTACTGCATTTAAAGATCGCGTATTCATAAAATGTTTAGAGCATAGCTATCCCAACAGCGATAGTATCTTGTTACTTATCGGAAAAACAGACGCATTTAATCCTTATGATGGTATATACGATTATTTGGATGATCATCATAAGTTAATTGATAGCTTAGGCGGAAGCATACCCAAAAACATACCGCCGCTTTGGGTAGAGGATTTTAAAGGACGAAATACTTATTTATGTAGTTGCTTGCATTACTATGCAAGCCCGAAGTTGGACTCCATAGCAAAAAGAACGTATAAAACATATATAAATGGAATAAAAAAGTAAAATTGCCATCCTGTTTTCAAGACTAGCGGGTAGCTATTACAACTAATGATTGTACAAAATGAAAGGCACATTTACATTAACAGCAATTATCATTGCAGCGCTTTGCATTGCGGTTTCTGCAAACAGCCAGAATTGGGTTAAACCTCCCATTGAAAAGCTGGATGTATTGTTGATCAACCAATTTGATCTGACTAAAATTGGAGTAGGGTTGTCTAAGAATACCCTTCTTCTGGGAGAACAGGCTTTTTTGAAAAAATTTGGCAAACCGCTTAAAGCTACTCTTGAATATTCGGATGAGGGGGAGGCCAATATGATGCATTATCGTTACAAAGGAGCAGATATCTGGTTCTTGGAAAATAACCTGGAGGCTATAAACATCACTTCGGCTAATTACTGTTTTCAAATGTTCAATGGCAGCGTAATCAGGGTCGGGAATCCAATTAGTACTGTGGCGCATCTTTTTCCATCTTCATGGGCCAATAAAGCCATGCCGGGACAGGTATTTGTTTCGCTTCGCAATCAAAGCGGTCCGTTAGACGCCCATTTGATTTTTGAATATGATTCAAATACGAATTTGATAAAAGGGATATCCGTTCAATAACAATCGTCTTTTCCCTCAATTCCCCCTTTAAAACCAAGTTCGCTTGCAAGATGGTAAAACCGTATTTTTGCAGCCTGAAATTCAAAAATTATGCTGAATAAGCTGGAAGCTATCAAGGCGCGTTTCGATCAGGTTGGTGTGGCGCTTACCAATCCGGAGATTATTAATAACCAGAAAGAATTTGGTATTTACAGCAAGGAGTACCGTTCCCTGGAGAAAATAGTACAGCCTTATGAAGCATATAAGAAAGTACTGGCCGACTACGATTTTGCCAAAGAAGCCCTTACCGGCAGCGATGAAGACATGAAGGAGCTGGCCAAAATGGAGCTGCCCGAGCTGGAAGAAAAGAAGGATTCGCTGGAAAAAGAGCTTACCAGACTCCTGATCCCCAAAGATCCACAGGACGATAAAAATGCCATTTTGGAAATCCGTGCCGGTACCGGTGGGGATGAAGCCAGCCTTTTTGCCGGCGACCTGCTGGGCATGTACCTGAAATATTGTTCCAAAAAAGGTTGGAAAACCGCCATTGTGAGTGAGAGTGAGGGTACGGTGGGCGGATACAAGGAAGTGATTGTGGAAGTGAGCGGGGAAGATGTATATGGCACATTGAAATTTGAAAGTGGGGTACACCGTGTTCAACGGGTCCCCAATACCGAAACCCAGGGAAGGGTGCATACATCGGCAGCTACCGTGGCTGTGATGCCCGAAGCGGAGGAACTGGATTTTGAACTGAAGGAAAGTGATGTTAAAATGGAAACAGCCCGAAGTGGTGGTGCGGGCGGACAGAACGTAAACAAAGTAGAAACAAAAGTATTCTTAACGCATATTCCTACCGGCGTGGTTGTGGTTTGTCAAACAGAGCGTTCTCAGTTAGGTAACCGCGAAAAAGCCATGACCATGCTGCGTACCAAACTCTATGAAGAGCAGGTGCGTAAGCAGGAAGAAGAGATTTCCCGTCAGCGTAAAACCCTGGTGAGCACCGGAGACAGAAGCGCCAAGATCAGAACCTATAACTGGCCACAGGGAAGGGTTACCGATCACCGGATCGGATTAACGTCTTATAATCTGGACGCGGTCATCAATGGAGATATCGATGAGTTCATCGAAGCATTGCAAATGGCAGAGAACGCCGCAAAAATGGTGAACAATAATTAATTGTTCCTGGCCTGATCGTTAAGTTCTTTCAGCCTGAGTTCCCATTTCCAGGCGGTATCCATCATTTCATCAATGCCGTATTGAATGTTCCAGCCCAGTTTTTTCACTGCGGCTTCGTTGTTGGCATAAATGGCTACCACATCGCCTGCCCTGCGGGGCCCTATTTCATAGTTCAGCTGTACGCCGCTTACTTTCTCAAAAGCTTTGATGGCTTCCAGTACAGTTACGCCGTTCCCGGTCCCCAGGTTGAATACATCACAGGCAGTTTCATTTTTCTCCTGTAACAGGTATTGAATGGCCAGTGTATGGGCATGTGCAATATCGGATACATGAATATAATCTCTTACACAGCTGCCATCCCGGGTATCGTAGTCGTTGCCGTGCACCATCATTTTGGGTAGTTTGCCAATAGCGGTTTGCGTAATGGCCGGTACCAGGTTCTGTGGCCTTCCTACGGGCAGTTCGCCGATATGACCGGATGGATGCGCTCCCACCGGATTAAAATAACGGAGCAATATGGCATTGGTTGCGGTTGCTTTGGTGAAATCTCTGATAACGGTTTCACCCATTTGTTTGGTAGCGCCGTACGGAGATTCAGCAGGCTTAATTGGTGTTTGCTCTGTTACAGGAATCACATCTGGGTTGCCATACACGGTGCAGGAAGAAGAGAATACAAAATTGGGCACGCCAAATTCCTGTACACATTTTAGCAGGTTAATGAGCCCGAACATATTGTTCTCATAATACAGGATAGGCTCTTCAACAGATTCTCCAACGGCTTTGTAAGCTGCAAAATGAATGATGCCATCGATGTCGGTATGTTCCATGAACACAGCCTGTGTTTCTTCAAAATTCTTCAGGTCTACCGAATAATTTTTGATTTTCTTACCAGTGATCTTTTCAATGCCGGACAAAGCAATTGCCGTTGATCTGGAAAAATCATCAATGGAAATAACTTCAAATCCGTTTTCTACTAAATCTATAATGGTGTGTGAACCAATAAAACCGGTTCCTCCTGTAACAAGAATCTTAGGCATACTATTAGAATATTCTGCAATTTAAAACTATAAACCGAGAACCTTCCGTATACCTGTAATTATTATACAAACAGTTTGATGATGTAGAAGAAAATAGCGGCAATCAATGCGGAAATAGGAATCGTCAGGATCCATGCCCAAAGCAGGCTGACCGTTACTCCCCATCTAACTGCACTGAGTCTTTTGGTAGCGCCTACACCAATAATGGCACCGGTGATGGTATGGGTTGTGGATACCGGTATTTTGAAATGTTCTGTAAGAAATAACGTGATGGCACCCGCAGTTTCTGCCGCAACACCTTCCAGTGGAGTTACTTTGGTGATTTTAGTTCCCATGGTTTTTACAATCTTCCAGCCACCGCTCATGGTTCCGATACCGATGCATAAAAAGCTGCATAATGGTACCCAGGGATACTCTGCCACAAACTGGTTAAAATCCATTGCTCTGCCGCTGGTAGACTTTTCGTAAAAGATCACAGCCGCACCAATGATACCCATTACCTTCTGGGCATCATTTCCGCCATGTCCCAGACTAAAGGCAGCTGAGGAGGCCAGCTGTAACTTCTTAAACCAGCTTTCGGCTTTGTAGGGATTGGATCTTTTGCATAGATGCACGATAATGATGGTAATTACGAATGCAATGAACATACCGATCAGTGGCGCCAGGAAGATGAATAATGCAGTAGGTACCACTTTGGCGTAGTTGATTACGTTCACGCCATGCTCGCTGAGTGCGCCTGCATTGGCCAGTGCTGCACCAATGAATCCACCCATCAGGGTATGTGACGAACTGGAAGGTATGCCGAACCACCAGGTGATCAGGTTCCAGGCAATGGCAGCCATGATACCTGCCAGTACTACTTCCAGGGTAATGAATTCTGCATGCACCCATTTGGCTACGGTATTGCCGATCCCGAATTCCTGAAATACATATTTGGAAATAAAGAATGCCGCGAAATTGAAGAATGCTGCCCATAGCACTGCCTGGAAGGGTGTTAATACCTTGGTAGATACGATGGTTGCAATGGAGTTGGCTGCATCATGAAATCCATTGATGTAGTCGAAGATGAAGGCAAGTACTATGATTAAGACCAGTATGGTGAACATAGAAAGAGTTGAAAATTAGCAAACCACAGGCAGTAGAACCGACTATGTCTTAAGCGTATTTGATAATGATAGATTCGATCACATTGGCCGCATCCTCACATTTATCGGTACAGATTTCCATAACCTGATAAATTTCTCTTTTCTTGATCACTTCTTTAAAGTCATTTTCCTGCTGAAACAGCATTTCGATGCTCATATCAAATACATCATCGGCCTGGTTTTCGATACTGTTCACCTTTACCATAGCTTCGGTCATTTCGCGGAGGTTCTTCATGTCTCTCAAACCAAGTACCGCCTTTTTGATTTCCACGGTACCCTGTAGAATGAGGTCGGCCATCTTCTGGATACCGGTATCATTCGGGTTTACGTTGTAGAAATTGAGTTTTTTGGCGGTAGCAAATATATAGTCGGCGATGTCGTCGAGTGCGGTTGCGAGGTAGTGGATGTCTTCCCGGTCAAAAGGGGTGATGAAGTTTCTTCCGAGTTCGGTGAAGATGCGGTGGGTGTTGTCGTCGTTTTTGTGTTCCAGGTCTTCAATCTGTGCACGGATTGCTGCCCTCTTATTCTGGTCGGGCTCACTGACCATCTCTTTTAGCTTCACACCCATTTCGTGTGCTTTTTCAGCAACATCTTCGAAAAGTTCGTAGAAAACAGTGTTTTTAGGCATGAAAAACCGGCCGAACGTATTGGCACCCATAATATAGATTTTTGCAAAAGTAGCACAGCCGTTGCCTTGCTACTTTGTTAATGAATAATTAACAATATGATAATATACAAAAAATAATTAATAATTAGTTGCCTCTGCCTGCTTCACTCTTTTTGCTTTCCAGTGTAAAGCCTACGGTGGTTCCTACATCCAGTTTACTGCGGATATGGATGGTTTGGCCATGTGCTTCAATGATGTGCTTACAAATGGATAAGCCCAGCCCTGTGCCACCTACATCCCTGCTTCTGCCCCTGTCGGTCCGGTAAAAACGTTCAAACACACGGGAAAGATGCTCTTCGGCAATACCGATTCCGTCGTCGCTGAACTCCACCAACACGTGCTTTCCGTCGGTTTCATAGATACTCGCCACTACATTTCCTTCGGTTCTGCCATATTTTAAGGCGTTGACCACCAGGTTATTGATTACCTGCCGAATTTTTTCCTTGTCTGCAAAAACCACAATGGGCGACTCACAGCCTTTTTTAATGCTGCACTTTGCGTTGCGGGCTACTATTTTGATGGAGAGGGTTTCAAATACTTCCCGGATCAGGTCCTGGATTACAAAATTCTCTTTGTAGAGGGGCTGCTCTCCACTTTCCAGCCTGGAGATCTCGTCCAGATCCTCCACCAGGGCTACCATGCGGTCTACGTTTCTGGATGCATTCTCCAGGAATTTCTTCCTTACTTCCGGATTGTCGGCAGCGCCACCCAGCAAGGTGTCGATGTATCCCTGAATAGCAAATATGGGGGTCTTGAATTCATGTGCCAGGTTTTGCAGGAATTCGCGCCGATAAGCTTCGTTGGTTTTAAGCACTTCAATTTCCGCACTTCGCTGTTCGGCCCATTTTTCTACGTCTTCTCTTACTTCATCAATGCCTTTCTGCGGCAGGATATATTTATAATAGGTTTCCTCTCTTTTGGAGGCCTTTGTCTGGTAAATGAATTTGTAAATCAGTTTGATCTTTCGGTAGATAAAGGATTCCAGCACAAAGCGAATCAGGAAATAACTTCCGATGAACGTAACCACCAGGGAAGTAGCAGCAATCAGCCAGTCCGGTCGCAAAAAATAAATACCTGCAGCAATGGGCAGCGAGAGGCTTAGGGCCGTGAGCGCGGAGAGCTGCTGTGGAGAAAGGTTTTTGGTCTTGAACATGGCCCGGCTAAGTTAAGGCTTCGGGAGATACAAATACAGAGGGCTATACATCAAACTTATAGCCTACCCCTTTTACGGTGGTAATGCAGTCGATACCCAGTTTTTGGCGAACTTTCCGGATATGTACATCAATGGTTCGGTCTCCCACTATCACATCGTTGCCCCAAACCTGAGAGAGGATCTCATTGCGGAGAAATACCCTTCCCGGTCTGGATGCCAGTAAATAGATCAGTTCGAACTCTTTTTTAGCCAGAATTACTTCTTTTCCGTCGATGATCACCAGGAATTTTACCGGGTCGATGGTGATGTTTCCGATGGTAATGTTCTTGCCAGATTCATTGTTACTGTTTCCGGCTCTTCTGAACAGTGCATTAACCCGGCTGATCAGTACTTTAGGACTGATAGGCTTGTTCACATAATCGTCAGCGCCTGTTTCGAGTCCCTTAATCTGGGAGGCATCGTCGCTGAGCGCGGTAAGAAAAATAATCAGGGTGTCTTTGAAAGCAGGTTGGGAGCGCAGGATCTGGCAAACTTCTACCCCCGTTTTGCCGGGCATCATGATGTCCAGGATAATCAGATCGGGGTTGAGTTGTTTGGCTTTTTCGATGGCCTCATTGCCATTGTTGGCTGTGTGTACGGTGTACCCTTCTTTTTCCAGATTAAAACTGATGATTTCCAGAATATCCGGTTCATCGTCTGCAATCAGGATTTGTTTTGCCTTTCCTTCCATGAAGTCCCAATGTTTACACAAAGTTAATTTCATTCTGCGGCAATCTGCGGTTTTACCTTTATTATCTAATTGTTAACTGTAATTGCCGTTCCGGCATCTTATTTGCCGGAATTTGAGCCTATTTTTGCCCTGAATATGTTGAGAATCAAACATTGTTTTACGGTATTCCTGTTGCTGGCGTCGTTGTGCTCTTTCGGACAAACCGGGCCTGAAATGCCGCCCGTTCCTGCTATGCGCCAATTGCATCATGAATATATTCTTCGTTCCCTTACCGAAATAGACGGGCTTGGAATGACTCCCGATAAACTGTCTCAAAAGGATATGGTGGAAGCACGCCTGGTGATTTCCGGTCTGCAGGCAACCATAGAGAAGAAAGAAACGCTCAATGATGGCGACAAGTACAAGTGGCTGAGAGGGGTGAACGAATTGTTGACCGGCTTTATTACAGCCTACCAGTCCGGTACCATCCGGGCCAGTCATTACCCGAATCTGATCCGGGCCTATGAAGCGGCAGCAAAACTGGAATGGGATCATTTTTCCATTGAACCGGTGGTGCGTTCGAACGAACTGGAAGTGGGACAGTTGCTGGTGAACAATTTTGCGCTAAACGGAAATATCGGTATCCCTGTGTCGAAGGATTTGCTGATTTTGAAACAGTGCCAGCGGGAACCAGGCAGAATATTAACGGTGCTTTCCCGGAATCCGGTTAACCGATATGCAGACTCGCTGATTACCATTGCGGCATTACGGGATCCGGAGGAACTTTATACCTATGCTGCTGCATCCGATGCATTGGGAAAAAAAATTCAGTCGGTGAACCATCCGCTGGTGAAGCTGATATCCAGACTGGCGCTTACCTCTACCGGCAGAATGTATTTTCCTTTCATCGATAATATTTACAGGGGGGTAACCAGTATGGATTCCATCACACCCTATGTGATGAATGATTCCTCAATCGGTTATTTTAAACTGTTGGTGCAAACCCGGATTCAGTATGCGGGCCGCATGCAACGGGGAGACACCCCGATGGCAGTAAAAACCTTAACCGCCAAACTGAAGTCCAAGGCCATTGAAGGATTCATTAATGAAATCAATGCCCTGCACAATACACAAAATGAAAAGATCCGTTTCAGAAGGCTGGAAGGGCTGACTCCGGAAGAGCTCTATTATTTAACGGTATTGGGAGAACAGGAAATGTACACTTCCAGTTTTGTGAGTGGTGTATATCCCCGGATCTTTTCACGGATGAATATTCCCCGGTCAGATTCCCTGCTGCTGAGGGTGAAGCACGATTACTATAAAAAATTTGTCAAGATAGCTGCGGCATACAATATGCTGGATGATTTTCTGAACAGGATGGATAAGAAAGATGCCGAAAAGCTGATTGTAGGTTTTGTAGACGGACTGGATAAAACAACTTCGCTGGAAGATGCAGTGGATGTGGCAGACTCTTATGCAAGCATATATGATCCGGCGCTCCGCAAGCTGATTCTCCTGCATGTAGGACATGAACTGGAACGTTGTACAGACATTGGCTCAAAACGCGGTATTGTTATATACAGTTTACTGAAGACCATGTTCGTGTCGCTGGATTCGAGCAGTAAGGCAGACATTTCTGCCCGGCTCGGCATCATGCCGGTCTATGAACTTCCGCTGAAACTCCTTCGCGAACAAAATAATGGAAGGGTGGTAATGCAACAGTTCTTTTACGGAGACAAAGACGGTATGGTTGTATTCAATGCCTTCCTGAATAAATTCCGGAATGCCAACTGGAAAATTGTAAAGAAACCTTACTGGGTAGAAGTGAATTCTACTAAGGGGGTTCCTGTTACCATTTATGCTAACCTGCCACTGGATGAAACAAAGGAACTGGACGATCGGGCGCAGGACAGTTTGATAGAATACCTGGAGTACAATAAAATTTATCCATCGGTTGCCATCCACCGCGGGCACAGTTACTACGTTAATCAAACCATTCATAAACTTCCTGGTTCTGCCAAACTTGTGCTGCTGGGCAGTTGTGGCGGCTACCAGAAACTGAATGAGATCCTGGAAATTTGCCCGGGTGCACATATTATTTCCTCCAAGCAAGTAGGTACCGGTATCATTAACCAGGGGCTGATTGATGTAATCAGTGAAAAACTGCGATCGGGCAATAACCTGAACTGGCCATCTTTGTGGAGCAGTCTGGCCATCCGATTCAACGGATCATCCAAAGAGAAGTTCGATGATTATATGCCTCCCTATAAAAACCTGGGTGCTATTTTCATCACCGCTTATCAGGCTTCGTACAATGCCCTGCAATAATGTTGATTGCTTATTGTAAAAAAGGATTGTTTCTTTTTTCGTAGCCAATGGTGGTGGTAATGCCGTGACCCGGATATACTTTTACCTCGTCGGGCAATACAAACAATTTGGTTCGGATGCTGTTCAGTAAGGTTTCGTGGTTGCCCCCCGGAAGGTCTGTTCTGCCAATACTTTCCCTGAACAGAACATCGCCTCCTATGATAAACCCTTGAGCCTCACAGTAAAAACAGATGCTGGCCGGCGAATGCCCGGGAGTAAAAATGACCTTGAGGGCATCGTTTCCGATCTGAACGGTATCTCCTTCCTGCAGGAAGTTAAGCGGCCCGGAATAATTGGTGAACGGGAGTCCCCATTTTTCTCCGGAAACCGGGGCCATTTGTAACATGGGAGCTTCCTGTGGATGAATATGAAGTGGGGTTTGATAGGTTTCATATACCCAGTTGTTGCCAAATACATGGTCGAGGTGGCAATGGGTATTCAATAGCTGAACCGGAACCAGCGATTCATTATTGATGAATCCGGCCAGGGTATCCTGTTCTTCTTTGAAATAACATCCGGGATCGATGATCACGGCTTTCCCCTCTTCGTTGTACAAAACATAAGTATTCTCCTGAACCGGATTAAATATGAAAACCTTAACCTTTAACATAAACCTAATTTTACCAGCTTTTAACTGTAAATGACTAATTTTAAATGCCAAAGTTCGGATATGCAATTGAATAGAATCAGCAAAGCAGTTTTTTTTGTCATTTTTCTTTTGCCCTTTCTGGGGAACGCTCAGGTGAATGCTGTAGAGTTTGGAAAGAACCGCGTTCAGCACAAGAAATTTGACTGGAAATTTTATCAGTCAGACAATTTCAATACCTACATTTCCCAGGGTGGAGTGGAGTTGGGAAAGTTTGTGTCGCAGGTTGCTGAAGAAGAACTTCGTTCTGTTGAAAATTTTATTGAATATTCTCTGCAGCGGAGAGCGAATATTGTTGTGTACAACGACTACAACGATTATAAAAGTACCAATATCGGACTCGGTATTGAATTGCAAACACCCGGAGGTACTACCAGGCTGGTCAACAATAAACTGGTGGTTTATTTCGACGGAAACCATGCCAATCTGCGCAGGCAGGTGAGGGAGGGAATTGCCCGTGTGCTCACCGACAATCTCTTGTTTGGAGATGATATCGGGGAGTTTGCCAGCAACCAGGCATTGCTGGATTTGCCCAAATGGATGGTGGATGGATATGTATCTTATGCGGCAGAACCCTGGAGTACCGAAAAGGACGATCTGCTCAAAAGTGCCATGCTCAGCGGGCGTTACAATTCCTTTTATCAACTGGCTTTTGAAAAACCCGTTCTTGCGGGCCATGCATTCTGGAATTATATTGGCGAGAAATACCGGAAGGAAAACATCACCTATCTGTTATATCTCTCCAGGATTTATAAGAATATCAACAGCGCCTGTTTGCGGATTTGTAAAAGAAAATTTAAAGATGTACTGAACGACTTTATGCAATTTCAGCAGGAGCGCTACATCAAGGATATCCGCCAGCGCCGAAACCAGGTAAAGGGTCAGCTGAGTGTTACAGAAGAAATTACCAAAAAGGATTATTTCCGTTTTCAGGCCAACCCCAATCCCAAGAGCAATACCTACGCTTCACTGGAATTCAATAAGGGGCTGTACAGCGTTAAACTGATCGAAAACTTTTATGATACCAAAGTACTGCTGAAGACCGGGGTAAAGACCAATATGGCAGATGTAAATCCCAGTTATCCCATTCTGGCCTGGGATGGTAAGGGTTCTCGTTTGCTGGTGATTTACTGGGAAATGGGCAAAATCAAAATGTTTGTATACGATCTGGTGGCCCGGTACAAAAGATATAAGCAAACCATTGACGGGTTAGACCAAATCCTGGATGCATCCTTCATGCTCGATGCCAATACATTGGTCATGAGCGCGGTGAAAAACGGGCATACCGATATCTATACCTATAAAATTGAAGAGCAGAAAGCTACCCAGATTACCAACGATGTATATGATGATCTTACACCAACTATGGTCAGTTTTCCCAACAGGGTAGGAATCATTTTTGCATCCAATCGGCCGGGTCCGCTGGCACCGGATAAGGATACCGTTATTCCTGGAAGGCATTCCTACAATATATTCATGGTAGATCTTCTGAACGACAGCAGAGAAAAACAGATTACCCAGCTTACCAATGTGAAATTCGGGAATGCGAAGTATCCTATGCAATACAATACCAACCATTTCACTTTTGTGTCGGATGAAAATGGTATTGCCAACAGATGGGCAGGTTTCTTTGCAACACAACGGAATGGCTTGGATACGCTCTACTATATCGGAGATGAAATATTACGTAATCCGGCACCGAAAGAATTTGATTCAACACTGATGGCCTGGCAAAAGCAGGAACCCGATAGTGTTAGTTATTTTCAGGTGTACAAAGATTCTACCTATACCTTCCCCATTACCAACTACCAGAGCAGTTTGCTGGAAACCAGAATTGCGGGAAACAACGGACAGGTAAGCGAAGTGAGAAGAGAGGGCGATTTCAAATTCCTGTATAAGCTGAAGGTAGATGAAGTTGCTTTGAATAAACGAAATGTGAATCCCAAGCCAACCGAGTATGTGCGCAGGGTAATGGAAGAAAAGAAAGCAGTTGAGGGCAAAGCCATTGTTTATACGCAAAAACCATTGGTGGCCGACACCGTTAAAAAAGCAAAAGATTTCTTTCAGAATGAATTTGCAGATGAAAAACCGGATACAGGATTTGTAGTACCTCAAATACCTTTAACTACTGTTAAGAAACAAAGTTCACTGGCCAGAACCCGCTTGTTCGATTACCGGAAAAAATTCAATGCCGACTATGTGTTGAGTGGCTTCTCCAATAATGTACTGATCAATAAATACCAGCCTTACGGTGGTGGTAACGGACCTATTCAGCTGAACAATGGCAACGACTTTAATTTTACTTTCCGGGTGGGTGTAACGGAACTTTTCGAAGACATCAGGTTTGTGGCCGGACTCCGTTTCGGAACCAACCTGCGCGATAAGGATATTCTGTTCTCCTTCCAGAACCTGCGGAAGCGGATCGACTGGGGTGTTACTTATTACAGAAGCAATGTGACCAATTTTTTTGGTACTCAGTTCAATAATATGCTGATCACCAATTTGTATCAGGTGAACGCCAAGTATGCCATTAATGAAGTAAAAAGCTTTCGTGTAACTGTGGGATTAAGAACCGACAGAGGCATTCTTCGTCCTTATGATAATGTAAGCGGATTACCCAATCCAAATGCACTGGCTTATCCGGATACCTTGTCTAAGTTTCTGTTGTCTCGCTTTGAATACGTTCACGACAACACACTCAATCCGGTACAAAACATCTGGGATGGATTGCGGTACAAAATATTCATGGATGTGAATATGCCGCTGACCGATAATAAACTGTACAAAGGAAAGCCTACCCTGAATTTTGGATTCGACGCACGTTACTATCACAAGATCTACCGGAACTTTATCTGGGCAGGTCGGGCTGCTGCAGATTTTTCCTGGGGACCACAAAAGCTGATATACTATCTTGGTGGGGTAGATGGCTGGATCGGACCTAAATTTAACGGAGCCAATACACCTGCAGCAGACCAAACCTATGCATTCCAGACACTTGCGGTGAATATGCGTGGGTATAAGCAGAATATTGCCAACGGAAATAATGCATTCGTCATCAACAGCGAATTCAGGTTACCTGTATTTTCAACATTTATCAATAAGCCCATTAACAACGCATTCATTCGCAACTTCCAGTTGGTTCAGTTCATCGATCTGGGAACTGCATGGAATGGCAAATACAATGGAATTAAGCGTCCGGGCGATATATACACAGATCCGAACTCTTCTGTTGTAGTGAAGGTTGATGCAGGCGGACTGGGACCATTTGCCGGTGGATACGGCTTTGGCGCCAGAAGCACTGTGTTGGGTTATTTCCTGAAATTTGATGCCGGCTGGCCAATGAAAGGAATTTTCAGAGGTAGTCCTGTTTATTATTTCGCGCTCGGATTCGATTTCTAAACAGCGCTTATTTAGCCATGTCGGAATAGCCTTCCTCGTTAAGGTCTTTAATGCTGGGTTCCCGTAGTTCAACCGGTTTGGGTTGCTGTATTCCCTTGCGCATCCGCATGTTCAGCAGTTCCACAATAAAAGAAAACGCCATGGCGAAGTATACATAGTTCTTCAGGTGAAGATCGTGTGTGCCTTCCGCATCCCAGCCTTCTACCAGTAAAACAAAGCCAATCATTACCAGGAATGATAAGGCCAGCATTTTTAGTGTGGGATGTTTATGAATAAATGCGGAAATAGCCGGACTGAATAAAAACATCAGAATCATGGCAATCACCACAGCGCTGATCATGACTTCAATGTGTTTGGCAGTTCCTCCCGCAGTAATAATGCTGTCGAAGCTGAACACCATATCGATGAGAATGATCTGAAACACGCCGGCGCCAAAACCAAGGGGTTTGGCTGTAACTCCGGCTGCTGCAGCTTCTTCTCCTTCCAGTTTATGGTGAATTTCTTTAACGGTCTTATATATCAGGAACAATCCCCCTGCCAGCATAACCAGGCTCGCGAGATCAAAATCCTTTCCCATTGCACTGAATACCGGCTTTCCTTTTTGAGACAGGAGCCAGCTCAGGCCAAATAATAAAATGGTTCTGGTTATGATACCGGTGACCATCCAGATCATCCTTCCCTTTTTCTGAATGGCCTTGGGCATCCTGTTGAGGATGATGCTTACAAAAATGACATTATCAATGCCCAGTACAACTTCAAGTATGGTAAGGATCAGAAAGCTGATTAAACTTTCGGTGGTAAAAAGATGCTCCATGTTGTTTAGCTTATACGCAAATATACAGTTGATCGCAATTGGCTTATCGGGCCAGGTAGGTACAGATCTTTCTGGCTATAGCAGGTCCTTCGTATACAAAACCTGTCCAAACCTGCACCAGTTCCGCGCCTTTGCTGAATTTGTCGGCTGCATCCTCACCGGTAAATATGCCTCCGCTCGCAATGATGGGGATTTGCCGGTTGGTATTTTTAGAGAGATAGGACAGCACTTCATTGGATCTTTGCTGTACTGGTTTTCCGCTTAAACCACCGATGCCAATAGCTTTGCTTTTTTGAATGCCGGCTGGGCTGAGCATACTGCGGTCGACGGTGGTATTGGTGGCTACCAGCCCGCTGAGCTTCATTTCGAATGAAAGAGAGATGATATCATCTAATTGTTCCTGTGTAAGGTCCGGCGCTATTTTCAGGAGCAGCGGCTTAGGGTTGGATTTGCCCGTATTGTCGTTTTGTAATACTCCGAAAATCCGGCGAAGCGCTTCTTTTTCCTGCAGCTCCCGTAATCCGGGTGTATTGGGAGAGCTCACGTTCACCACAAAATAGTCCACTTCGTTATGCAGTTCGTTGAAGCAGATTTGATAATCTTTCCAGGCATCCTCATTGGGGGTAATCTTGTTTTTTCCAATATTGCCCCCGATGATCATCCGGGAGTTAGCGGTGTTATTCCAGTTGATCAGCCGCTGCTTTACGGCAGTAACCCCATCGTTGTTGAATCCCATTCTGTTGATCAGCGCTTTATCCTGAGGAAGCCGGAACAAACGGGGCTTGTCGTTACCTGGCTGGGCCCTGGGGGTAACGGTTCCGATTTCTACAAAGCCAAAACCAAGCGCTTCCAGTTCGTTCAGATAGGAGGCATTTTTGTCGAATCCGGCACCTAACCCAACCGGATTGGGAAAACGAAGACCCCAAAGTTCTTTTTCCAGTTGGCTGGAACGGAACTGAAAGGCATTCCGGATCAGGGTATTCGTTAAAGAAAAACGGGTGCCCATTTTGAGGCAACCCATGGCAAAATGATGCACTTCCTCTGGCGGGAAGCAAAACAGGAGATTTCTGATCAGCTGGTACAAAAGAATCTTTTAGCGAAAATAGAATGAAATGCTGAATTATCTTAATTTAGTTGCATAAACAACTTTTAATCATTTTCCCTACATTTGAACCATAAAATTCATTTTATGCAGGAAGCATACATTGTAGCAGGTTTTCGAACAGCAGTTGCGAAAAGTAAAAAAGGGGGATTCCGTTTTTTCAGACCGGATGACCTGGCTGTTGAAGTCATCAAAGCCCTTGTGGCTTCTGTTCCGCAGCTGGACCCCAACAGGGTGGATGATGTAATTGTTGGTAATGCTGTTCCTGAAGCAGAACAGGGTTTACAATTTGGCAGAATCATTGCCGCCAAAGCGCTGGGGATAGATGTTCCGGGAATCACCATCAACCGTTACTGCGCCAGCGGCCTTGAAAGTATTGCCATGGCAACTGCCAAAATCAGAACCGGCATGGCAGAATGTATTGTTGCAGGTGGTACAGAAAGTATGAGTCTGGTTCCAACCACCGGATGGAAAACAGTACCCTCCTATGCAATTGCCAAAGACGATCCGGATTACTACCTGAGTATGGGACTTACTGCGGAAGCGGTAGCCAAAGAATACAATGTTTCCAGAGAGGATCAGGATGTATTTGCCTATAATTCTCACCAAAAAGCCAAAGTGGCCATTGAGAACGGTTATTTTAAGAGTGGAATTGTTCCGATTACAGTAGAAGAAACCTATGTAAACGAAAAAGGTAAAAAAGCAGTACGCTCTTATGTGGTGGATACCGACGAAGGGCTGCGGGCTGATACAACAGTAGAAGGCTTGTCTAAATTGAAACCTGCTTTCTCTGCTACCGGAACGGTTACCGCAGGTAACTCTTCACAAACCAGTGATGGTGCATCTTTTGTGTTGGTAATGAGTGAACGTATGATCAATGAGCTGGGATTAAAACCAATCGGCAGACTGGTGAATTGTGCTTCTGCGGGTGTTCATCCTAGAATCATGGGAATCGGACCGGTTGCCGCGATTCCTAAAGTGTTGAAGCAGGCCGGAATGAATCTTTCTGATATAGACCTCATTGAACTGAATGAAGCTTTTGCTTCGCAGTCGCTGGCGGTTATACGTGAACTGGGTCTGGATCCTGCCAGAGTAAATATCAATGGCGGTGCCATTGCGCTTGGGCATCCGCTTGGTTGCACCGGCAGCAAGCTGACTGTGCAGGTGCTGAACGATATGAAGCGGCTGAATAAAAAATATGGGATGGTTTCTGCCTGTGTTGGCGGAGGTCAGGGAATTGCCGGAATCATTGAAAATATCTAACTCCTTATAAAATAACCTGTTGTGAACCCTGTTGCCGTTGGAATGCAACAGGGTTTTTTGATGCACGGGCTATGGGAGGCAATCAATGATCTATGTCATATTTTATATGTAAATTAAGTTGGAAATTTACAGCAATACAACGCATATGAATACCATCATTGTACCAACCGACTTCTCTGTTACAGCCGCCAATGCCGCTGAATATGCCCTGCATTTTGCCAGTCAGGTAAAGGCTAAAAAAATACTGTTGTTTCATGCATATGAACTTCCTGTGGCATTAGATCCGCTGATGCCGGGTGTGCAGATGCTGGAACTGGACTCCTATAAGGATACCGCCAATAACAATGTGGAGCGCTTCAGAGCCGAACTGCTGGCGAAGTTTCCCGGAACCAATATCCAGGTAGACACAAAAGTGGAATATGGTTCCATCACCGGCGGGCTCGAACAAATTTCCCAGGAAGAACCCATTGAACTGATTATTATGGGAATCACCGGAGGTGGTGCGCTGGAGGAAACCCTGATTGGAAGCAACACCATTTCTGTTGCAGGTGCAATGGGTGTACCTGTGCTGATTATTCCTCCACAAGCAAGGTTCGTAAAGGTAGACACCATTATGCTGGCCTGTGATTTTGATCATGCAGATCAGTTTATTCCGGTGAGTCTGATCCGCAAACTGATCAACGATACACATGCAAAACTGCTGGTCTTTAACATAGAAGTGGACATAGAAGAATCCAATAAAAAGTATCCAGCCAGCATGATGGGTGAGGGTTTTGCCGTACACACTTTACTCCAGGAATTTGATCCGGAATATCATTTTACCAAAAACAAGGAATATGTAGATGGCGTAAATGAGTTTGCCGACAGCCATAAGGTAAACATGATTATCTCAATACCTAAACGGCACAGCTTCTTTGAAAAACTCTTTATCAGGAGCAGTACCAAAAAACTGGCATTTCATTCGCACCTGCCTTTACTGGTGGTACATAAAAGCCATTAAAAGTACTTTCATACAGGGATAAACGCGTTCATCATTTAGCTGGCGGGGAATGGGGGAAAGCCCATATTTTAGTATAGATTTATGTTGGGCTATATCCGGATCATAATTGCTGTATTGCTGCTCTGCCTGCTCTCTGGTATCAGTGAAAAGCTGTTCGCTTCCCAGTTTTACGGAGGTGAGCTTAACTATACCTATATTTCGGGGGATGCCAATTCGGCAACTTATCGTATAACGTATAAAATATACCGGAACTGTAAGAGTTATTCCGATCTGAATGAGCCTTATGTATGGTTCTTCAATACGATTGAACGTACCCCACCTACCAATCAGTTTAAAATAAAGCTGGATCAGGTTTCAAAAAGAAGACTGAATAATACTAAGGCTACTTTCTGCGGTATGAATCCTCCGGATGTATGTTGCGACCTGATTGAATATGCAGCTGATGTGGTATTGCCTGCCAGTGAAAAAGGTTATCTGGTGTACATCACCGATTGCTGCCGTGCCGCCGATCAGAAAAACCTCAGCTACGAATCCTGGAACAGTGGATCCGAAATGGCAGCGGGTGTTATTGTTCCGGGCCAGGCCCTTACCTATGTAACCAAAATTCCCCCTCCTGGAACAGCACTGGTAAATAGCTCTCCTGTAATGATCAATGATTCCTCCTTAACAGCCTGCTTAGACAAGCCATACAGTTATCGATTCCGGTATTCTGATCCGGACGGAGATGAGTTAAGGTTCAGCTTTGGAAAAGCAATTGGTAAAACAGCAGAGGGAAACACCCTGCTCGATGAAATTCCCTACGCCAATGGCTATTCGGTAACGGAACCCTTTGGTACAGGTTCCGGATTTTCGATTGATCCTGTTACCGGTGTGCTAACAGGTACACCAAGGAAAACAGGCAACTATACCATTGTACTGGAAATCGGGGAGTACAGAAACGGTAACCTCATCAATGTGCATCGTGCGGAGTTTGATCTGGTGGTAATGGAGTGCAGGGCCTATCTCCCTGCGCAACCGGTGATCTGTACAAAAGCGCCTGCTTTTTTCAGCAACAACCCTAATGGTTCCACTCTCAGTCATAGCTGGGACTTTGGTGTAGACGGAACGGATACCGATCGAAGCAATGCAATTTATCCCGTATACCAATACCAGGCAGCAGGGGAGTATACGGTAACACTGGCCCTGGCCAATGCGGATGGTTGTAAGGATACAGTTCGGACAGTGGTGAAGTATTTCCCAGATCTGAGCATCGATTTCAGTTACAAGGATTCTATTTGCAGCGGAGAACCCATTGTACTGACCAATCTTTCTTCCTTCCCATCAGGTACAATTACCAGCTATCAATGGCAGTATATTTCCGGAAGAGGAACCCAGGTATTTTCCCGCAGTCGTGATGCCAGCCTCGGTTATACTTTTAATGATTCGGTTCGGGTTGGTTATTCCGTTCAACTTACAATTACTACCGACAAGGGGTGTGGTGCATCGATGGTGAAAGTTCCATTTGTATATCCTGTACCCAATGCGTACGCAGGACCTGATACAACCATCTCTTTTGATGTTCCTTACGAAATGCCGGTCAGGCAATCGCAGGTGAATAGTTATTTGTGGCAGCCTGCATTTGGATTGTCCGATATCAGGATTGCCAATCCTTATGTGACCGGTGGGCAAAACCAATGCTACACTATTACTGTTTGGGGATACGATAGTGTTTGTACCAGTAAGGATGAAGTATGCATTACTTACGGAAGAGGTCCGGCAGTACATGTTCCTACCGCGTTCTCGCCCAATGGGGACGGAATCAACGACCGGTTGAAATTTCGCCCCGTGCAGGTGAAAGTGATTTCCATCGAAATATTTAACCGATACGGCAACAGGGTATTTGTAACGGATGATCCGTCTGTTTCCTGGGATGGCAGGGTAAATGGAAGCCTGCCCGACGGAGGTGCTTTTATCTGGGTAGTAAAAGGTATTGGCCCCAACAATACTCCCTTCAATCAATCCGGATCCGTTCTGCTGATCCGATAAATCTAACTCAGGTACTTGCCCACAATCGGCATTCTTCGGCCTACCCCAAAAGCCTTGGGAGAAACACGAATAATCGGACAAAACTGGTTGCGCTTGTATTCGTTGTTGTTCACCATTTTCAATGTGCGGTCTACCAGGGCAGGGTCAAATCCCTGAGCCTTGATTTCGGCAGGCCCTCTTCGTTTTTCGATATATTGGTAAAGCAGTTTGTCCAGAATGCTATAATCGGGTAAGCTGTCGCTGTCTTTCTGCCCGGGCCGTAGTTCTGCACTTGGCGCTTTTTGGATGATGTTGTTGGGTATGATTTCTTTATTGCGGTTGATGTACCTGGCCAATGCGTATACCTGCAGTTTGTAACAGTCTCCCAATACGCCCAATCCCCCGGCCATATCTCCATAGAGTGTACCATAGCCAGTAGAGAGTTCGCTTTTATTTGACGTATTCAGCAGAATGTATCCAAACTTGTTGGCAATGGCCATCAGCAGGTTGCCCCTGGTTCTGCTTTGAATATTTTCCTCGGCCAGTGAAAAAGGAAGGTCTCCGAAAATCGGGTTCAGGGTTTTTAGAAAACCTTCGTATACATCGTTGATGCGTACAATGTCGTAAGGGTTGTTCAGGTTCCTGCTCAACTGAACTGCATCGTCTACCGAATGATCGGTAGAATAAGGTGAAGGCATCAGGATCGCCCGAACATTTTCTGCACCCAGTGCATCACAGGCCAGCGCCAGGGTAACTGCGGAGTCTATTCCGCCGGAAGAACCCAGGATGGCTTTTTTGAATCCCATCTTATGAAAATAATCGCGGATTCCGAAAAGCAGTGCCTGGTAGATCTGCGCAATATTCAGTTCTTCTTCCAGGGTTTCCGGTGTTAGTTCCTTGTCGGGTACCCTGCTGGCGGGCTCCAGCACGGGTGCGTTGATGGTGCCGTCATTGTTCAGATCAACCTCCACCAATGCTTCTTCGAACATGGGAAGGGCTTTGCAGAGGTTAGCATCTTTATCGAATACCAGGGAGGCTCCGTCAAAAACAATTTCGGTCTGGCTTCCAACTGCATTGCAGTAAAACAGCGGGATTTTGTATTTCAACACATTCGATTTAATCACGGCTTTGCGATCTTCATCGTGTGTGTAATCAAATGGAGAAGCGCTTAAATTGAGCATGATGTCTGGTTGCTGCAGCATCAGTTCGTCCATGGGGCAGATTCTGTACAGGGGATTATCGCCCAGGTTCCAGATATCTTCACAAATGGTGACCGCCAGTTTTTTACCTTTAAACGGAACCACTTTCCATTCAAAAGCCGGTTCAAAATAGCGGTACTCATCAAAAACATCATAGGTAGGCAGCAGGGTTTTATGGATCTCCGCCTTTACCTCTTTTTCGTATAAAAAATACGCTGCATTAAACAGGCTCTTTCCCTTGTGCTCAGTGTTCCTGGAAGGGCTGCCAATCAGTACGCCAATGGTGTCGGCATGTGCTTTGATTTTTTCAACGGCGGCATTGCACTGGTCTATGAAATCATTGAACTCAACAAAGTCCCTTGCCGGGTAACCGCAAACACTCATTTCGCTGAACAGAATCAGTTCCCCGCCCGCAGCTTTGGCTGTTTCAATGGCTTCAATGATCTTATTGGTATTGTATTCGAAATTGCCAATATGATAGTTTTGTTGTGCAATAAAAATCTTCATGGAACAAATTTCATCAATTTAACAACATCATCACCATCCTTTCCGTTAATTCGCATCATGAAGAAGCCTGTTTTAGCCCTTTTGCTGGTTGTTCTGCTGCTTTCCTGCAAGCAGGACAAGCAGTTACCCGATGTGTCCGGTGTAGCCGTAACCCTTGCCACACAGCGGTTCGAAAAGGATTTCTTTAAAATAGATACCCTCCAGCTGAATGCATCAATGGATCGGCTGGTTCAGCAATATCCCGGATTTGCACAGGACTTTTTATTCAATATCCTGGGTACCACCCCCGATCAGGTACCCCGTGATGTGCCGGCATTTCTGCGCAGCTACCAATCTGTATATGCGAATACCAATACCCTGTTTGGCGACCTGCAGCCAATCAGCAACCAGGTGAAGCAGGGATTCCGATATGTTCACTATTATTTTCCCGAATACAAGCTCCCCGAAAAACTGATCAGTTTTATAGGTCCCATCGACAGTTACGGTTGTATACTTACGAAGGATGCGGTAGCGGTAGGACTTCAGTTGTTCCTTGGGAAAGACCATCCAATCTATGCCAGTGAACAGGGGCAGGCCATGTATCCTGCCTTTGTATCAAGGAGGTTCGATAAGGCCTATATCCCAGTGAATGTGTTGCGCAATATTATCGACGACATGTATCCGCCCAAAAATCCCGGAAGACCCCTGGTGGAACAAATGGTAGAAGCGGGAAAGAAACTCTACCTGCTCGATCAGTTTCTGCCGGAACTGCCGGATACCCTAAAAACCGGCTATACCAAAGCACAACTCGAAGCCTGCTACAAAAATGAGCGCAACATCTGGAGTATGTTTATGGTGAATGAACTCCTTTATAAATCCGATCCGCAGGTAACCCGCGACTATATGGTGGATGGGCCTATGACCCAGTTGCTGGGCGAAGGTTCTCCTGGCAATATCGGCCAGTTTACAGGTTGGCAGATTGTAAAAAAATGGATGGAGAAAAACAAGCATGCTGGTCTGAAAGACCTGATGGATAAGGATCCCGCGCATTTATTTGAGGAGTCTAAATACAAGCCGTCTTAATAAAATATTAGTTTAGCTTGGAAGGCGCAATCAGATCAAATGACGGAATGTTTACGGAAAACAATTGTCTGGTGTTCTCATTTTCCATCTGATAGCTGCCATACATTTTACCCATCTCTGTTTTCAGGTTACAGCCACTTACATACTGGTAATTTTCTCCGGGAAGCAGTACCGGCTGAACCCCAACCACACCTTCTCCTTCCACCTCGCGGTGTTCGGCATTACTGTCGAAAATGAACCAGTGCCTTCTGAGGAGTTTAACAGTGAATTTGTTGTGGTTTTCGATGGTAATGCGGTAAGCAAACATGAACTCTCCTTTCAGCGGATTGCTGTAATCTGCCTGGTAGAAGGTTTCTACCGTAATTTCTATGCCCTCTGAAATTTTTGATGTCATGGGTACGGGATTGTTCGTGGTAAAAATAAGGAAATTGATGGTCTATTTGACCGATAATATAGGAATATTCATTCGAATTAACACAGAATTTGTACCGATGGTTCGTACCTTTGCACCACCGAAAAAATAACGAATATGATTAAGATTGCTGTTGCTAAGGGAGATGGAATAGGACCGGAAATCATGGATGCCGTCCTGTCTGTTTTTGAGGCTGCCAAAGTGCCTTTGGAGTACAATTATGTGGATATGGGCAAATGGGTGTTCGACAAGGGATACAGTAACGGAATGACCCCGGAAGCACAGGAAACAATCGAATCTCTGGGAATTTTGTTCAAGGGCCCTATGGAAACCCCCAAAGGAAAGGGTGTTAAAAGTGTGAACGTAACCGCCCGCAAAACCTGGAACACATATGCAAATAAAAGAACATTTCAGACCCTGCATGGGGTAGATACGGTGTTCAGCAAGGCGGGAATACCCATCGACATAACCATTGTCCGGGAAAACATAGAAGATACCTATGGTGGTGTGGAACATATGATTACCAATGATGTGGCGCTCAGCCGCAGGTTCATCACCCGCCAGGGTAGTATGCAGGTAATCAAGTATGCATTTGAGATGGCCCAAAAGAAAGGAGCCAGAAGAATCACCTGCGGTCACAAAGCCAATATTATGAAGCTGACCGACGGATTGTTTCTGGATGTTTTTTACGAAGTGGCCAGACAATACCCCGATCTGAATGCGGATGATGTGATTGTAGACGATCTCTGTATGAAACTGGTAAGCAAGCCCGATCTGTTCGATGTGGTGGTGCTGACCAATCTGCAGGGTGATATTGTAAGTGATCTTTGTGCCGGGCTGGTAGGAGGATTGGGTTTTGCCCCATCTGCCAATATCGGAGACCATATTTCCATTTTTGAAGCCGTACACGGTACTGCACCGGATATTGCCGGAAAAAACATTGCTAACCCTACTGCGCTCTTACTGAGTGGTTTGGGAATGCTGCGTCACCTGGGTTTGATGGAAACGGCTGCCATGATCGAGAATGCATTGCTGTATACCCTCGAAAGTGGTAAGCATACCGGAGATTTTGGCGACCGTAATACCCCTTCGCTGAATACAACGGAATTTGCTGCAGCCATCATCAGCAATTTTGGCAAGGAACCCCAGCACAATCCGAAGCCATTGCTGGACAACCATTCCGTGATACCGTCCATTTGCCGCCTGAAAAACAATCCAATGCTGGAATCGGTGGAAAATGAAGAGGAATATATTGTTGGTGTAGACATGTTCATCGAAAGCAATGAACAGCCTGGTGCAGTGGCAGAAAAATGCCTGCAGCACACCAAAGATCTGTTCAAGCTGGTTACAATTAGTAACCGGGGTACCCAGGTATGGCCAAAAGGGTCTGTATTCACCAACCTGGTGAACCAATATACCTGTCGTTTTGAGAGCATCGGGGATGTACCGGTGACCCAAACTGATATCCTGGAACTCTATAAGCGCCTGATGGCCGATTTCAAAATTTGTTCAACTGAGCTGTTGAACAAGTGGGGCGACAAGAAAGCGTATAGCCTGGCGCAGGGGCAGTAGCCGATTCCGGAAGAATAATGCTTTAAAGAGAGGTTGGAGCGGGCAGATTTGCCTTCGTCCAACCTTTTTCATGTGTATAAGATACAACTAAGTTGATTTTTAATGTAATTTCACGGCTCATTTAAAGCATACAAAGAAGATGGCTGAAGTGATTTTAATGCCCCGTTTAAGTGATACCATGACAGAAGGTGTGATTGCTGCATGGCATAAGCATGTGGGAGACAATGTAAAAAAAGGTGATTTACTGGCAGAAATAGAAACAGATAAGGCAACCATGGAGCTGGAAAGCTACCAGGATGGTGTTTTACTGCATATTGGCACTCCCGATGGAGGGAAGCTTCAGGTGAACGATCTCCTGGCAATTTTAGGAAAGCCGGGCGAAGATATTTCGGAGCTGATCAAACAGCATTCCGGCGGTGCGGCTGCACCTGCACAACAGCCTGCTCTGGCTGCTCCTGTAGTGGCTGAACCAGCCCCAACGGCGGCTCCGGCAACGGCTTCGTCAGGACTTGATATTTCAGCAATGGAAGAAGTGGTGCTGATGCCCCGTTTGAGCGATACCATGACCGAAGGTGTGATTGCCGGATGGCACAAGAATATCGGTGATGCCGTAAAGAAAGGAGAAGTGCTGGCAGATATTGAAACAGATAAAGCCACCATGGAACTGGAAAGCTACAAAGATGGTATTTTATTGTATCAGGGGGCCAAAGCAGGAGAGAAGATTTTGGTAAACGATTTACTCTGTATCATAGGTAAGGAAGGATTGGATGTGGCTGCGATTGTAGCTGCAGCAAAATCCGGTGGAGCGCAGCCAGTTGCTACAGCAGCAACCGCCGCTTCGGCGCCGGCTGCACAGCCTGCACCTGCTCCGGCAACAATTGCTGCGCCGGTTGCAGAAACCGTAGTCAACGAGGGAAGAATCTTTGCTTCTCCGCTTGCCAGAAAAATGGCTGCAGAAAAAGGACTGGACCTTCGTTACATAAAGGGTTCCGGCGACAACGGAAGAATTACCAAAACAGATATAGAAAATTATGTGCCTGCTGCCGCAACAGCAGCTCCTGCAGCCAAACCAGCAACAACGGCTGCCGCACCTGCTGTAACAGGACAGGTAAGTTTTACGGACGTTCCGGTATCTCAGATGCGTAAGGTAATTGCCAAGCGTTTGAGTGAGAGCCTGTTTACCGCCCCACATTTTTACCTGACCATGAGCATCAACATGGACGCGGCCATTGAAGCCCGCGCCAAAATGAATGAAGTAGCCAAGGTGAAAATCAGCTTTAATGATATGGTGGTGAAAGCTACTGCCATGGCCCTGAAGCAAAATCCAAAAGTAAACAGCAGCTGGATGGGCGATTTCATCCGGTACAACAATCACATCAATATTGGTGTGGCCGTTGCTGTAGAAGATGGTCTGCTGGTACCTGTTGTCCGCTTTGCGGATGGTAAATCCCTGAGTCAGATTGGTGCAGAAGTAAAAGAATATGCACAAAAGGCAAAAGATAAAAAATTACAACCCGCAGACTGGGAAGGAAGTACGTTCACGATTTCCAACCTCGGTATGTTTGGCATAGATCAGTTTACTGCTATCATCAATCCTCCGGATTCCTGCATCCTTGCAGTAGGTGGAATTTCCGAAGAGCCTGTAGTAAAGAACGGTCAGATCGTTCCCGGCAATGTAATGAAAGTAACCCTGAGTTGCGACCATCGTGTAGTGGATGGCGCTACAGGTGCTGCATTCCTGCAAACATTGAAGCAGTTGCTGGAAGAACCCGTGAGAATGCTGGTGTAAAAATAGTTCAGCTAAAAAATGAAAGGCTTGATACATTTTGTATCAAGCCTTTTTTATGATCATCAGGCAATTGCCGGATACCTTGTTTATTCAAGATCGCAGCCAATTGGTGCGCCGGGAGGAATTTCCTTGTGCTGTGGCAAAGCAATGTCTTTTGGATTTTTAATGCGTTCCACTGCGTAGGTATAATGGCTTTTATCCAAAGCTGTTTTGCTCATCAGCTCCGCATATTTTTTCAGGGATTCCAGCCGCTCGAAGCAGATGGCTTTTACTGCGTAATTGCTCTGCTCGCTTTGGCTCAGCCCCAGCAGCCAGGTCAATACCATTTGTTGCGTCTGCTTTTGAACAGCCCCCTTCAGGCCTTTTTCCGGCGCGGCTTTCCAGGTATAATTGATCACTGCATCCAGTACATCGTCCCATCCGATGGTGTTGGCTCTGGCCTTCAGTTGGACCAGCCGGTTGGCTCTTTCTGCATTGAAAATGAAACTGAGCTGGAAATTGCTCAGGGCTTCCGCAGCAGATAATGCGTCGAAGCTCATTCCGGTTCGTTTGGCAAAGAGTTCACCTACGCCATAATACATAGGCGGGCGTGGAGGAATAATGCCTACAATCTTTTCTGAAAGCGTAAGTACATCCGGGGAAAGACAATTCAGCACAGCTTTTAATGCTGCTTCCTGCAAGGCATTGGGCAATACGGAAGGCGCCTGCTGGTTGTCGTTGCGAACGGAATAGCTGTAGTTGATTCCGCCGATCAGTTTACTGGCAGCTTCTACCTGATAACGATGGTAATTGTATACCGGTACCAGCACATCTTCCAGTTTACTCAGTGGGGTATTGTTGCTGACCGCATTTTCAGAAAACTGGTCCAGGGCTTTCTGGCGTACTGCCAGTACCTGCTTCAGTTCGTTTACAGGGTCTTTTCCATTGTCCCATAAATGGGCATTGGGATGAAACCCGCTGGCTGCCCTTGCATCGGCATCAGCAATAAACAACAATCCCTTTCTGGTATTCTCTTCCAGGAGCTGGTTCAGTGCAAGGTCTGTATTGGTTCCGTTCGGGAAATCACTATAACCATACATGATTGCGCGTTTATCCCATTCTCCGATTTCGTTGGTATATACTTTGGAAAAATCCATTTTCCCTTCCTGGTTGATGAAGATATCCGGGTGCGGATAATCCATTACAGAAGCCCGGTTGTTTACACTGGAAGCATAGTTGTGCTGCAGCCCCAGGGTATGGCCGATTTCATGTGCAGATAACTGTCTCAGGCGCTGTAATGCAGCCTGGCGCATGGTTTCAGGAACAGGCTTGCCGTTTTCGAATGGAGCAAGCAAACCAGTGAAGATCAGGTAGTCCTGACGAACCCGCAGGGAGCCCAGTGTTACCTGTCCCTTGATGATTTCGCCGGTTCTGGGATCGGTTACAGAAGAACCGTAGCTCCATCCCCTGGTAGACCGGTGTACCCAGTTGATCATGTTGTAGCGGATATCCATCGGGTCTGCGGAGTCGGGCAGAACCTTTACTATAAATGCATCTTTGTAACCTGCTGCCTCAAAAGCCTGGTTCCACCAGCGACCTCCCTCCAGTAAGGCAGAACGAATGGGTTCCGGTGTGCCGTTGTCGAGGTAATACACAATGGGTTTTACCGGTTCGCTCAGTGCAGCAGCCGGATCTTTCTTTGCCAGCCGGTGTTTTGCAATGAAAATTTTTTCGATGGGCTGGCTGAAGTCGCTGCTGTAATCGAAAAAGCTGATACCGAAATAACCACTTCTTATATCGTATTTGCGGGGTTGATAATTGTTGTCGGGCAATGCTACAAAGGAATGATGCATGCGCAGGGTAATGGCTTCGGTAGAAGGGGCTACGGTACGAACATATCTTCCTGCATCGGTGCCGCCGGTAAACGTAATGCTGGCCTCCATTTCTGTGTTTAAAGGAAAGTTTCTGGTATTCGGCATATACACAGCGGAACGGGCTTCGTTCAGGCTGTAGCTGCCCTGCTTCATTCCCCGGATTTTATCGGCAGCGCCGTGGGCGTCTCTCAGCAGGAATGACGTAAGATCGATCAGCAATTGGCCGTTTTCCTCTTCTTCAATAGTGAAGCCTGCAATGGTGGAGGACGCGAAAGATTCGCGGACTGCTTTCTGTTCTTTCAGGTCTGCAGACAGCGCCCGGTAATCGTAGTTGGGCTGAATCAGCATCAGCTTTTTTCCAACTTTGTGGAAATAAACAATCCGGGTATCGCCAATCTGTCCACGGTCCAGTCCGATATCGTTGGAGCCCAGACCCGCAGGCAATGAATTAACATACAAAAATTCCTGATCCTGTTTGTTCACCAGCATCCATATTTTTCCATTGGATGCATCCCACCAGAAGGGGAAGTACCCATCGTGATATTTCATGTTTTTGGTCTTCTCTGCAATACGGGAACTGTTTTGTGCAATAACTTGTATGGTAACCAGGCAACAAATTGCCAACAGCAGTTTGCGTGCAAATAATAATTTCATAAACAGTGGTTTTGGTAAAAGGGGAGCGTGTAAATAAAAAACCCTGCAGATAATTTCAACAGGGTTTTACTATCGTTCAGCAGGTTGATTTATTGATTGTCGCCGGAAGCAGGAGTTTCCGGAGTAAACAATGTTGGCGCTTCAACAGCTGCTGGTGCAGGAGCTGCAACTGGCGCTGCAACAGGTGCAGGAGCTGGTTTCTTCGCTGCTGGCTTTTTCTTCTTTGCTACAGGTTTAGCAGCAGGTTTTGCTACTGGCTTTGCAACTGCTTTTTTTGGTGCTGCTTTTTTAGCTGCCTTTTTAGGAGCTGCTTTTTTTGCAACTTTTTTTGGAGCAACTTTTTTAGCGGCTTTCTTCACCACTTTTTTGGCTGCTTTTTTTGGTGCTGCTTTTTTAGCTGCCTTTTTAGGAGCTGCTTTTTTTGCAACTTTTTTTGGAGCAACTTTTTTAGCGGCTTTCTTCACCACTTTCTTAGCTGCTTTTTTCGGTGCTGCTTTTTTTACTGCTTTTTTAGCAGCGGCTTTTTTGGGCGCTGCCTTTTTTGGAGCAGCTTTTTTAGCAGCTTTCTTCTTACTTGCTTTTGCCATGATGGTATTAGTTTGTGGGTTAATGTTGAGAAAAAAAGTAAGTTAGAATATTTCTTTTAATAAAGAAAGTTTAAAATCCGTTTTTTGAGAAAACGGCAGGGCTTATTTTTTTCTGGATTTGGTATATCCGTTTTTTAATAACCACTGCATTACTTTATCCCGCTGATCACCCTGTACAATAGCGGCTCCATCTTTGGCGCTCCCACCTGTTCCGCAGAAGTTCCGAAGGCTTTTGGCCAGCAATTCCAGGTCGGCCTCCTGTCCCTGAAACCCTGAAATAAGGGTAACGGTTTTACCTCCCCTGTGCTTGTTGTCTAGCTGAACTACAAGCTTTTGTTCAGTGGGAGCAAGGGTTTCCACCGATTCGTCGTTGTTCGGATTGAACTGAAAATCCGGATTGGTACTATATACAAAACCCAGTTGATCTGGTTTATTCTTTTTACTCATACGCCAGCTTTTGGCAAAGTAAGGGATTTAATGATTGCGGGAAATGCCTGCATAGGCTATGTTAACGCCGCTTTCAGGCTCAGGTCCAGACTTCTGGACTGGTGAATCAGACCGCCGACACTCACGAAGTCTACCCCTGTTTCGGCATAGGCCTCGATCGTATCCAGGTTAATACCGCCGCTTGCTTCTGTTTCAAAAGCCCCGCCAATGATGGCCAGCGCTTCCCGGATAAGGTCGGGTGTAAAATTGTCGAGCATGATCCGGAAAACCTTGCCCTTGCCGGTTTCACATACGGTTTGTACATCCTGTATGGTTCGGGTTTCGACTTCTATTTTAAGCGGATGCGGCAGCAAAAGGGAATAGGCATGGGCTTTCTGAATGGCTTTGTCTATGCCCCCGCAATAGTCGATGTGGTTGTCTTTGAGCATGATCATATCGTACAGCCCGAAACGATGGTTGATACCTCCACCGATCCGCACCGCCTCTTTTTCCAGTAACCTGAAATTAGGTGTGGTTTTCCTGGTATCGAGCAAACGGGTATGATAGCCTTCGAGTTTTTGGGTATACATCCGGGTGGTGGTAGCGATGCCGCTCATGCGTTGCATGCAGTTCAGCACCAGCCGTTCTCCCTTCAGTATGGTATGTACGGTTGCTTCAATTTCAAAAGCAATCTCCCCAGGCAGCATGGGCTCGCCGTCCTGCTTAAAGGCACGGAACCGGGAACCGGGCTCCAGTTGCTGAAAGATCTTTTCGGCAACGGCAACGCCGGCCAAAATACCGGCTTCTTTAATTTTAAGGAGGGCTTTTCCAAACTGTTCAGGCGGTATGCAACTGAGGGTGGAATGGTCTCCATCTCCCACATCTTCCCGGATGGCCTGCGTTACAAGCAGGTGTAGTGATTCGTCAAAATTCATCAACTGATGCGTATGGTTATGATTTGAAGCTTTCCGGACTTTTGTTTCATCTGGATGGTGATATTATAGGGTTTGCTTCCACCTGTTAGTTTTCCTACCAGGTAGGCCAATGTGCCCCTGCCCCCATCGGATACTTTATCGAATCCCCGGATGCCATTTTCGGAAAAGAAAGATTTCAGGGCTATTTCAGCCTGATTCTTGCTCATATTCTTTATTTCATCCTTGTCGAGCAGCTTCAGATCCACAAAATCATCAAAATGGCGGGCAATATTGTCTACGTTGGCTGTTCTAAAGGATTGAGCAATAGCATCGGTCTCAGACTGTGCCAGAACGGACAGGCTCAGTCCAAAAAACAGCAGCGATAAAAAGATTCTTTGCATAAAAAGAGTTTTCGTTTGAAATCTTGCGAAAAACATGCCAAATTTGGATAAAACCCGGTGACGTATAAAAGTACACTCAAAACCTTAGATTTTAACAGTAAGCAGATCGTATGAGTAAAAAAGTAATCTTAATCATCATGGATGGATGGGGCCTGGGAAAAGTGAAAGCGGCTGATGCCATCCAGCAGGCACATGTTCCTTTTGTAAGTTCATTATATGCACAATATCCCAATAGTACCCTGATTACCTGCGGAGAAGATGTAGGACTTCCGGAAGGTCAGATGGGAAACAGCGAAGTGGGGCACCTGAACCTGGGTGCCGGACGCATTGTTTACCAGGAATTGCAGCGGATCAACGTTGCAGTAAGGTCCGGTGAATTTGCCAAAAATCCGAAACTGCTGGAGGCCATCCATTTTGCCAAAAAGCACGGAAAAAAACTGCACCTGCTGGGCCTGGTAAGTGATGGCGGAGTGCATTCGCATACCAGCCATCTCAAAGCCATCTGCACTGTTTGTAAGCAGGAGGGACTTACAGATGTATATGTGCATGCATTTACCGATGGAAGGGATACGGATCCGAAAAGCGGACTGGCCTATGTGGCAGATGTGGAAGAACACCTGAAACAAACTGCCGGTAAAATTGCTACAGTAAGCGGACGCTATTATGCGATGGACCGCGACAAGCGTTGGGAAAGGGTGAAACTGGCCTATGACTGCATGGTGCATGCAACAGGCAATACCGCTGCTTCTGCGCAGGCTGCCATTGAGGCTTCCTATGCGGCCGGTAAAACAGACGAGTTTATTCTGCCAACGGTGATTACAGATGATGCGGGCGCTCCTGTAGCTGTTATAGAAGACGGAGATGTAGCCATCTGCTTCAATTTCCGTACAGACCGCTGCCGCGAGATCACAGAAGTGCTTACGCAGAAAGATTTTCCGGAGTTTGGTATGAAGGAACTGGACCTGCATTATACCACTATGACCCTCTACGATCAGAAATTTAAAAGTGTATCGGTCATTTTCGAGAACGATAACCTGAACAATACATTGGGAGAAGTGCTGGCCCAACATGGTAAAAAGCAGATCCGTATTGCCGAAACAGAAAAGTATCCGCATGTATCCTTCTTTTTCAGCGGTGGAAGGGAGGAACCGTTTACCGGTGAGAGCCGGATCATGGTGCCTTCTCCTAAAGTGGCCACTTACGACCTGCAGCCGGAGATGAGCGCCAGGGAAATTACCGCAAAACTTTTACCTGAAATTGCCGCTGAATCGGCCGATTTCATTTGCCTCAATTTTGCGAATGCAGATATGGTAGGACATACCGGTATTTTTAATGCAGCGGTGAAAGCAGTGGAAACAGTAGATGACTGTGTTCGCCAGATCGTAACCGAAGCCCTGCCACACGGTTATACTATTTTTCTGACTGCGGATCATGGAAATGCCGATTACATGATCAATGAAGATGGCACACCCAATACAGCCCATACCCTGAACCCGGTTCCTTTATTTATTATTGACCAAAACTGGAAAGGAACCGTAAATAGCGGTAAATTGGGAGACATTGCTCCGTCCATTTTAACCATGATGGGTTTGCCCATTCCGGCGGAAATGACCGGTAATGTTTTAGTTCACCCATAATTATTCATTATGTCAATGATTAAAAAAATTGGTTTGGTAGTAGTAATCCTGTTCGTTGTTGCACAATTCTACCGCCCTGCAAAGAACGAATCAGGAAACAAAGAAAAAGATATTTCCACAGTGTATGCAGTGCCAGATAATGTGCAGCAGATCCTTACCAAGGCCTGCAACGACTGCCACAGCAACAGTACGGTATATCCCTGGTATGCTGCTGTTCAACCGATCAGTTTGTGGATCAACGACCATGTGAACGATGGTAAACGTCATCTCAACTTTAATGAATTTGCCGGCTATCGTATAGCAAAGCAGTACAAGAAGCTGGAGGAATGCATTGATGAAGTGAAAGAAGGAGAAATGCCTTTGGAATCCTATACCATGATCCATGGCAATGCCAAACTCACTGCCGAGGAAAAAGAAGCTTTGTTCAATTGGTGCAATGCAGTGCGGGACACCATCAAAGCCCGTTATCCTGCAGACAGCCTGGTAATCAGGAAAAAGGCTTAATGATTGTTTAAGTTCAAAAAAATATCAGCTGCGGGCTTATTGGCCATTCCACTGATTCCTCTGTTTGTATTGTTTTCTCTCGAAATGAGTCGCATCATCAACCGAAGGGAAATCAGGGCACAGATGGAAGTAGCGGTATTGCGTAAAATTGTATTACCGGAAAAAGACATCAACTGGGTAGAAGAGGGAAGAGAACTGGCGATTGATGGTGAAATGTTCGACGTGCAGGAAATCAACCGCCTTCCCGACGGTATGGTAGAACTAACCGGTATTTTTGACGAGCGGGAAACCCAGCTCAATAAAGAACTGGAAATGCACCTCAAAATGAAGGGCGTGCACAAGGCCATTCTGTCTACCATTGCATCTATCCAGGCGGTAGTTGCCGATCCGCTTCAACCGGAAACGCCGCTTCTCTCCGAAATAACGACCTCCTTATCTACTGCAGATCATTTTTCCCTTTGCCCTTTTAAAGGGGAGGTGATTACCCCTCCGCCGCAATTATTGCGTATGTTCTAATTCCTGCAATTGTTTACTTAGTAATTGATTTTTTGAACCAACTGCCCGCAGGCGGTATGGGTTATTATCCTGTGCCTGCGGGATGCTAAATATGAGAAATGAAAATGAACCTTTTTTCGGGGGTTCTGCTGTTGGCATGCCTGAACCAGGTGCAAGCGCAGAAACCTCAGGATACAGTAATGGCTAAACCCGGCTCATTGAATGAGGTGGTGGTTTACGCCAATAAGTTTGCGGAGAAATTTAAAAGAGTGGCACAAACAGTAGATGTGCTTAAAAGCAGAGAGCAGCTGAACTACCAGACCAATACTGCAGATGTGCTGATTAATTCGGGTAAATTGTTTGTGCAGAAAAGCCAGCAGGGTGGCGGAAGCCCTGTAATCAGGGGCTTTGAAGCCAGCCGCATCCTGCTGATGGTGGATGGAGTAAGAATGAACAATGCCATTTACCGGGCAGGACATTTACAGAATATCATCTCCATAGACAATATGGTTTTGGATCGGGTAGAAGTGTTGTATGGCCCTTCTTCCACTATTTATGGTAGTGATGCATTAGGCGGCGTAGTGAACATGTTTACGAAGAACCCCGTGCTCTCTGAGAGCGGAAAAACGGTTTTGAGTGGCAGCAGTACGCTTCGTTATTCCAGCGCCACCAGCGAAAACAGGGGTAACCTGCAGCTGAACATCGGTGGAAAAAAATGGGCATCTTTTACTTCGGTAACCTATGGCTCATTCGGCGATTTGAAACAGGGTAAAAACAGATCCGATGCCTATCCGTTGTTTGGCAAAAAGGATTTTATAGTACAAAGGTCGGGCAATGCAGATGTGGTTGTTCCGAATCCGGATCCGAACAATCAAACTCCTTCCGGCTACAGGCAGGTGGATGTTACACAAAAGTTCCTGTACAAACCCAGCGCAAACGTAGAGCATCTCCTGAACCTGCAGTTTTCCAATACCAACGATATTCCGCGTTACGATCGTTTAACGGAAAAAACAGGAACCAATGTGCCGGTATATGCAGAATGGTATTATGGTCCTCAGTTGCGCAATATGGCTGCCTATCATTTCAAAGCTACCGGACAGCAAGGTTTTTTTCAGTCGGTACAGTTAACTGCCAGCTACCAGGACCTGGAAGAAAGCCGGATGAGCAGAAGGTTTCAGAACAACAATAAAGACTCCCGCTGGGAAAGGGTGAATGTGTTTGGTGTAAACTTTGATGCAAAACATTACAGTGAAAAAAATGAATTGCATATTGGGGTGGAGAGTTATTCCAACTTTGTAAGATCTACAGCAGAACGGGTGAATATTGTGAGCGGTGCAAAGTCTCGCATCACCACGCGCTACGCAGACGGGCCAACCACCCAGTCTTCGCATGCCGTATATGCACAGCATACCTATAAGATCAATGAAAACTGGACACTGAACGACGGGCTGCGTTTCAGCCTGGTAAAAATGGATGCCCGTTTTATTGATACCGCGCTTACCCATTTCCCTTTTACAAGAGCCAAACAAAACAACAAGGCGGTTACCGGCAACCTGGGCATAGTGTATGCAAGTCCGCAGGATCTGCGAGTGGCATTTGTACTCAGTAGTGGCTTCCGTGCCCCCAATGTAGACGATTTGTCGAAAGTGTTCGACTCCCAAACCGGTATGGTGGTGGTTCCCAATACCTCCCTCAAGCCTGAATATACGTACAATGCAGAATTGAGTCTGAACAAGTTTGGTCAGCCATTTACCTATGGGGCATCTTTGTTCTATACCCGTTTTCAGAATGCACTGGTATTGGATAAGGCACAGTTCAACGGACAGGACAGCATTTTTTATAGTGGTGTAAAAAGCCGGGTGTACTCCCTGCAGAACAAGGCAACCGCCAATCTCTTTGGATTCAGTGTAAATGCAGCCTACACTTTTGCCAAAGGAACTTCTATTGATGGTGTGGTTACTTATACCAAGGGAACCTTCAACGACAACCTGAATGGCAAAGTGCCGCTGGACCATGTTCCGCCGGTATATGGACGTTTTTCGTTGAAACATGTTTCTTCGAAATGGAATGCGGAATGTTATGCGCTGTTCAATGGCTGGAAAAGACTTGCAGACTATAACCCCAATGGGGAAGATAATCTGCAGTATGCAACCCCCGATGGGATGCCCTCCTGGGTTACCCTGAATCTGCGGGCAGGTGCCAGTCTGAATCAGCATCTTTCCCTGCAGGTAATGCTGGAGAACCTGACCGACAGGAATTACCGCTATTTTGCCAGCGGTGTTTCCGCAGCGGGCAGAAACCTGTCTGTTTCCCTGCGGGCTTCTTTTTAACAGATCGAAATCAACAGAATGGAGCGCCCCGGAATTGTTTCCTGGGGCGCTTTTGTTTACTTTGCAGGATGGAAATCAAAAAAGCAGTTTACCTGGTTTCAAATGCAGATTACCGGCAGTGTCCCAAACCCGATCAGCCGGAGTATGCATTTATTGGCAGAAGCAATGTTGGCAAGTCTTCCCTGATCAATATGATTTGTCAGAACAACAAGCTGGCCAAGACCTCTTCCGCCCCGGGAAAAACGCAGCTGATCAATCATTTTGAGATTCATGGTACAGTGCGCAACGGCAAGGGTTTTGGAAAATGGTATCTCGTAGATTTACCGGGTTATGGTTTTGCCAAAGTATCCCAGTCGAGCAGGCGAAGATGGGAGCAGATGATCGAGAATTACCTGCGTAAGCGTGAAAACCTGGTGAATGTATTTGTATTGATCGACAGTCGTCATAAACCGCAGAAGATCGACCTGGAATTCATCAGCCAGCTGGATGGATGGGAAATTCCCTTTACCCTGGTGTTCACCAAAACGGATAAGGAAAAACCAGCCGTGGTTGACGCCAATATCAAAGCCTTCTTCGATACCATGCGCGAAACCTGGCAGTTTCTGCCACAGCATTTTGTGACCAGCGCAGAAAAGAAGCAGGGCCGGGAGGAAATCCTTTCCTTTATTGAAATGAAAAATGAATCACTGGCCTAGGATGGCGTTAATGGCTGTCGCTTTTAGCAGACACTCTTCGTATTCTGCTTCGGGGTTGCAATAAAAAGTAATACCGCTGCCTACCAGGTAGCTTAGGTGTTCTGTAGCTGCATTGTACAGTATGCTCCGGATCACAACATTGAAATCAAAATCCTGTTGAGGGTTAATATAACCCACCGCCCCGGAGAAAATACCTCTCGGAACCGATTCATATAGACGGATCAGTTCAAGTACTTTTTTCTTTGGAGCACCGGTCATGCTGCCCATCGGAAAGGTTGCACGGATGATTTCGCTGAAAGGGGTTTCTTTTTTTACGGCTCCGCTGATGGTCGAAATCATTTGGTGTACCTGCGGAAAACTATAGATGCCAAACAGTTCGTCTACGGTTACACTGCCATTTTCACAAACCTTGCTGAGGTCGTTTCTGACCAGGTCTACCACCATTACATTCTCTGATTGTTCCTTGTGGCTTTGCTTTAAGGCTTCTTTCAGTTGCTGGTCTTTTACAGCATCATGGGTATTTCTGCTAATGGTTCCCTTGATGGGCTGGGAAATCAGTCGGTTCGATTTGCGTTGCAGAAATCTTTCCGGGCTGGCGCAAAGCAGGTAAGCATCCTGTTCTTTGTAAAAGCAGGAAAAAGGGTTGGGCGACAAGGCAGTGAGATCCCTGTACAGTTTTAATGGATCTACGTCAGCCTTTTCTGCAAAGAATCGCTGGCAGAAATTGATCTCATAACAATCTCCGCGCTGAATATGCCTGAGCAATTGCTGAATGGTGGCGATATAGGTTTCTTTGCTGATGGCTGCCTGTATTTTTACAGGCTTGTGCGCGCTTGCCCGTGAATCCCTTTTTGCCAATAATGGTTCAGTGGAACAAATGGCTTCAAATACAGTTTCTGCTGAGGATAAAAAGGTTTCAATGCAAAGTTGATCACCGCATAACTGCAATACGGTTTGCGGTTGAAAGAAAGTTGCAGGGCTGAATCCTGTAAGGTCCCGTTCCTGTGTTTCCTGAAATTCAAAGCCAATATGACCAAATAGCCAGTCGGCTTCTTCTTTGTAAAACTGATCAATTTCGGCGAGTACCTGCGGGCCGGTGAACATGCGGACAGATCCGGCAGCGGCCAGCCATTCAACAGAATGGTGTGCGGAATGGTATTGGTGGTTATCAAGAAAAGAACAGATGCTGAACCCGTTTAACCAGGTGAGCATCTGTTCTTTTATTTGTGGGTTGCCTGTAATATTGAAACAGGCTTTGTTTCTTTTCAAATGGAGGAGCTGAATTTAGAAATCGTCTTCTTCATCATCATCGAATCCGCCGCTTTTATCGTTGAACAGATCGAATTCCTTGAAATCATCATCCAGTTTAAAATCATCATCCTCGTCGGCTTTTTTCTTTCCGCCAACAGCCTTCTTGCCTTTGCTTTTCGGAATATCGAATTCGTCAAAGTCAGGGTCCCAGCTGTCTTCTTCGTCATCAGCCTTATCCCAATCATCGTCTACGTCTACGTCGTCCAGATCGTCGTCATCGTCCTCTTCAACGGACTTCTTCTTGGAAACGGACTTACTACCTGCTTTCTTGGATGGAGTCTCCATCTCATCATCTTCTAAATCATCTTCTTCGTCGTCCAAAGGTTTTTTGCTTTTAGGAGACGACTTTGCTGCGGCAGATTTTGCCGGCACTTTTGGGGAGGATTTTTTATCCTTATCAGACTTCGCTGCCATATTTCTAATAAGATTAACTGCGTAAAATTTGCACGCAAAAAATTATTAACCAAAAAAATTTTTCAATCACAAAATAAATGCCAACAATCCATTTTACAACGGAACGATCTGGTCCCTGCCAGGTCCGTTGGAAACGAATTTCACCGGCGCACCAACGTACTCATTGATGAACCTGATATAGCTATTCATATCTTCCGGTAATTCAGCAGCTTTTTTCAGTTGGGTGGTATCGATATTCCAGCCTTTAAATGATTCCAGAACCGGATTAATCTGAACGCCAGACATCTGGAAAGGAACTTCCCGCGTGTCTTTCCCGTTGATATTGTATGCAGTACAAACTTTCAGGTCTTTAAAGGCATCCAGTACATCTGCCTTCGTCATTACGATCTGGGTTACACCATTGATCATGCAGGTATATTTCAGCGCTACCAGGTCGATCCATCCGCAACGTCTTGGTCTTCCGGTAGTTGCGCCAAATTCGCTTCCGATTTTTCTGAGTTCTTCTCCGGTTTCGTCTTCCAGTTCGGTAGGGAAAGGACCACTACCTACACGGGTACAGTAAGCTTTGGTAACCCCCATCACTTCGTTGATCTGCTTGGGAGACACGCCTAAACCGGTACAAACACCTGCAGAAATGGTGCTGGAAGAGGTCACAAACGGGAACGTGCCGAAATCAATATCCAGCATGCTTCCCTGTGCACCTTCTGCCAGTACTTTTTTACCCTGGCTGATGGCGTTGTTTACAAAATATTCGCCGTTCACCACGTTCAGGGTTTTCAGGAATTCCAATGCTTCGAAGAATTCTTCTTCCCAGGCACTGATATCTTCTATAAAATGGAAATTGTCCAGCAGTTTCTGGTGCTTTAAACGCAGTTTGATGTACTGACTGGTGAAGTTTCTGTTGAGCATATCGCCTACGCGGAGCGCGTTTCTGCCAGTTTTGTCCATATAGGCCGGTCCGATACCCTTTAGGGTGGAGCCGATTTTGGACTCGCCTTTAGACAGTTCAGATGCCTTGTCCAGCGCACGGTGGGTAGGAACAATGATATTGGTTCGCTCGGAAATGAAGAGATTTTTACGAACATCGATACCGTGAGCAGCTACTGCATCACATTCTCTTTTAAGGGTTACCGGGTCCAGTACCACACCACCACCGATGATGTTTACTTTGTCCTGATGAAAAATACCGGAAGGAATCTGGTGCAGGACCATTTTCTTTCCATCTACATAGAGCGTATGACCAGCATTTGGTCCGCCCTGGAAACGGGCAACTACATCGTAGTTGGGTGCAAAATAGTCCACTATTTTACCCTTTCCTTCATCACCCCATTGTAAACCTAAAATTACGTCCACCATATCATTAGTTCTAAGGCGCAAAAATAGTACAAGGGATTGCTAACGCCTAATTATTTTCGGTGTAAATATCAGCTTTCGGTCTCAAACCGGTCAACCGTCTGGATGCCGTTCAGCGATTTCAGCCGGCTCACCAGTTCTTCCAGTTCTTCCTTGTCGTGTACAAACACTTTGATGGTTCCCTGGAATAAACCTTCTTTGGAGTCGATACTCAGTCCGGCAATGTTGATGCGGAGGTCGCCACTGATCACATTGGTAATTTTATTAATTACACCCACATCGTCCAGGCCCACAATTTTAAGGCCGGTGAGGAAGGATATCTCTTTGTTTTTAGCCCATTTGGTTTTGACCACGCGGTGTCCGTAGTTGGCCAGCAACTGTGTGGCGTTGGGGCAGTTGGTCCGGTGAATGATCAGCCCCTTACCCGTGCTTACAAAACCAAATACGTCGTCACCCGGAATCGGGTGGCAGCATTTGGCCAGCGTGTACATGATCTTATCGCTGCTTTCTCCAAAAATGATGAGCTCAGAATCTTTCTTATCGAAATTTTTGGGTGTTGCTTCTGTTTGCGGTTCAACCTGAACGGGCTTGGGCCTGGGAATTTCAAGTTTGTCTCCCAGTACATGAAATTCTTTCAGTTCACGCAGGTCGATGTATTTGGTGGCAATCCGATAGTGCAGGTCGAGCGGTGAAGTGAGTTTATAAAAATGGACCAGCTCCTCAATGTTGTGATGACTGTAGGCTGCCCCCATCGATTCCAGCTTGCGTTGCAGGATGTATTTACCATCCTCCGCCACTTTCCTTTTTTCTTCCCGCAGGGAGTCCTTGATCTTGTTCTTGGCTTTGGCCGTAACCACCAGGTTCAGCCAGTCTTCCGAAGGTTTCTGTTTGTTGCTGGTGATGATTTCGATCTGGTCTCCGCTCCTGAGCTTGTGCCCGATGGGAACCAGTTTGTGGTGCACTTTGGCACCGATACATTTGGTTCCGATGGCAGAGTGAATGGCAAAGGCAAAATCGAGGGCAGTACTACCGGTAGGCAGCATTTTCACTTCCCCTTTGGGGGTGTATACATAAATTTCTTCCGCAAGGAAGGAGGTTTTGAAATCCTGCAGAAAGTCTACGCCATCGGTATCGGGAGAACTCAGTACTTCGCGGATCTGTCCAAACCATTTGTCGAAACGGTCTTCTTCGTTGTGCTCCTCCTTGTATTTATAGTGTGCCGCCAAACCTTTCTCCGCAATCTCATTCATTCTTTTGGTACGGATCTGCACTTCCACCCATTTACCCTGAGGCCCCATCACGGTGGTATGCAAAGCTTCATACCCATTGCTTTTGGGGTTGCTGAGCCAGTCGCGCAGTCTTTCAGGGGCGGGATTGTACTCGTCGGTAATCATAGAGTACACTTTCCAGCAATCCTCTTTTTCTTTTTCGGCTGGAGAGTTGAGGATTACACGGATGGCAAACAGGTCGTACACTTCTTCAAACGCAACCGCTTTCTTTTTGATTTTGTTCCAGATGGAATGAATGCTTTTGGGGCGGCCGTAAATTTCAAAATCAAAATTGCCTGCATTCAGTTTTTCTTTAAGCGGGCGGATGAATTCGTTGATATAGCGGGTGCGTTCCCGCTTGGTTTCGGATAATTTGCGGGCTATTTCGCGGTAAGCATCCGGCTCCATGTATTTCATGGAAAGATCTTCCAGTTCGGTTTTGATGCTGTACAATCCCATACGATGCGCCAGCGGAGCATATACCCAAACGGTTTCGGAAGCAATCTTCAGTTGTTTCTCCCTTTTCATATGATCCAGCGTACGCATATTGTGCAGGCGGTCGGCCAGTTTAATCAGGATCACGCGGGGATCATCTGTAAGGGTCAGCAGGATTTTCTTGAAGTTCTCCGCCTGCTGGCTGGTATTGGTATCAATAACGTTGGAAATTTTAGTGAGGCCATCCACAATTTTGGCAATCTCGATCCCAAATTCCATTTCCACATCTTCCAGGGAAATATCGGTGTCTTCTACCGTATCGTGCAATAAGGCGCAGATGGTGCTGCGTACCCCCAGGCCAATTTCCTCTACGCAAATCATGGCAACCGCCAGGGGGTGAATAATATAAGGTTCACCGCTTTTGCGGCGCATGGTCTGGTGGGCGGTGGCAGCCATTTCAAATGCCTGCCTGATCAGCTCTTTGTCTCCTTTCTTCAGTTTGGGACGAAGGCTTTTCAGCAGCGCACGGTAATGCCTGATGATCTCCTTTTTTTCCTGCTCTTCGTTGAGGGTATACTTTGCTGTGGCAGGTTCAGCATGGTTATTCGTTGCTTGCACTTCATCCATACCCAACAAAGTTAAGGAAACCCGGGTACTACATTACTCTCCATAGATGTTGAAAAGGATGGATGCGTTATAGCCCATTTCTTACAAAGGGTACAACAAGCCCTAAGCCGGTTTTTATCAGAAATTGTTCACCCAAGAGAGGTGTGCCAGGCGAATCTGAAACTAAATTTTGGCAGCAATTATAATTTGCTGCCGATTTATAGTTTTACTATCTTTGGGAGTAAACAGCAAAAAGAGCCATCGAAAATTCTAAATTACATATCAGCAAGCTGAAGGAACATTTTAAAGAACAAAGCCATTTTAGCACAAAAGATATTGAGCAGTTCTACAATGGGATGGAACCGGGGGTTAAAACCACTACTGTTAACTGGCGGGTATATGCGCTGGTGCAGTCCGGCATTCTTTCCCGTATTGGCAGGGGCAAATTTACATTGGGCAAAGGCCGGATTTTTTTACCGGAAATTTCCGCTAAGATCAAAACCCTCTTCAGGGATTTGCAAAGACAGTTTCCTTACCTGCAAATCTGCATCTGGAACACTTCAGTACTTAATGAGCTGATGCTGCACCAGCCCGGAAGGTTTTATACCTTGGTAGAAGTGGATAAAGAAGCCACCCAATCGGTGTTTTACTTTTTGAAAGAAACAAAAAAGAACATCTTCCTGGAACCGGATGCAAAAATATTAAGTTTATATGCTTCTGCTGAAAAGGATACCATTATAATTAACTCATTGGTTTCGGAGGCCCCGGTACAGACGATCCAGGGTGTGGTAACCACTACGATTGAAAAATTGCTGGTTGATGTTTTTTGCGATGATGTGCTTTTTGCGGCCCAGCAGGGTCGCGAAATGGAAACCATTTTCTGGGAAGCATTTGAAAAATATACCATCAACGAAAATAAGATGCTGCGGTATGCCGACAGAAGGAGGAAGAAAGAAGCATTCAGTAATTATTTAAACAGGGTATCAAAATTCCGGCAGCAAACCCTTTAGGTTGCCGATTTATCGAATATGATCAATAAAGAATCACTAACCGAAGAATGGATAGATAAGGTATCCAAAGCTAACCGGAATGCCGATAAAATATTGGTGGAGAAGGTGATCCGTGCCCTGCTGTTGCTGGAGGGTCTGTCCAGATCGGGCTTGTCCTTTATCTTTAAAGGCGGTACCGCCCTTATGCTGTTGCTCGATTCCGCCAAACGGCTGTCTATTGACATTGATATTATACTCACAGAGAAAAAAGACAACCTTGATGAACTGCTGAAAGCATTTGCAGAAGCACAGGGCTTTAGAAGGGTGGAATTACAGCACCGTGCCGCAGCCATTGCCATTGAAAAAGCACATTACAAATTCTTTTATACGCCGGTTCATAATACAGTAGGAGAAGAGGCCATTTTGCTCGATATACTTTTTGAAGCCAATCATTATAAAAACATACAGCCGCAGGAAATTAAATCAGGCTTTCTCATTACTTCGGCAAAACCGGCCTCAGTAAATATGCCTTCGCTGGAAGATTTGTTGGGCGATAAACTCACCGCCTTTGCTCCCAATACCACCGGCATTCCTTACTTTAAGAAGGAAGATAGTATGAGCATGGAGATCATTAAACAGCTCTATGATATTGGGACCATCTTTGATGTGGCAGAAGATTTTGATACGGTGAAGGCAACCTTTAATAGGATTGCTGCAACTGAAATAGTGTACCGTGAATTGAAGGAGGGCAAACCCGCAGATGTACTGGACGACATCTATCAAACATCGCTTTGCCTTTGCCTGAGGGGTGCAGTGGATAATGAAAATTTCGATCAATTGCAAAAAGGCATACAAAGGGTGGAACGTTTTATATTTTCAGAGTCTTACCACCTGGATAAAGCCATTGTTCATGCAGCCAAAGCTGCTTATCTGTCGCGGTTGATTGCAACGGACCAGAAAGCATTTGAAAAATTTGCAGACCCAAAACAGTTGGCAAAAGCTATTATTGAACAACCGCACAATACCAAACTGAATAAGCTGAAAAAAAGCAGCCCGGAAGCATTTTTCTATTGGTGGAAAGCCATATCGCTTTCATAGACAGTTTGCAGCGTTTACAGACTTTGCATTGCTGAGTAATCTGGTCTTATTGTTTATCTGTCGTATGATTCGTTTAGTACGGGCATCTCGTTGAGGGTATACTTTGCTGTGGCAGGTTCAGCATGGTTATTCGTTGCTTGCACTTCATCCATACCCAACAAAGTTAAGGAAACCCGGGTACTACACTGAAAACCCCTGATGATGAGGTCAATTGATACAGGATAGCCGGTGTTTAGAGAAAGGGCATTGGCAGTGCCGTTTGCACAATATGATAAATATTAATGATAGTCAATGTATTAATCAGGATTGAATTATAAAAAAAAATACATATATTGTAGCGATATAGCATATGTAAGATGATGCCGCAAAAAGGAGCGCCGCCGGATAACCAAATCAAAGCTTTAAGTCCATATAATCTTGTAAACAGTAAAAACCATGATACAAATGCTTAAGAACAGGTTGTGGGTATTGCTGATTTTCGCCAGCATTTTTTTGCTTTCCTGTACAAAAAATACAGAAACCCCAACAGCAGCCGAAAAGACAGCCATAGAGCTTCAACGGGTAATACAGGAACAGCATATTTTAAGGGTCTACCCGGTTAAAATAAATGACGTATTTCCTGATTTCTTTCCTGAAAATACAGGAACAGTATGGACATTTTCTAATGGTTTTATAACAATTAACTACGGACGCTCAGATGCCTATAATTTACAGTATCTCCAGAAGTATGCAGTTCTAAATATTGTATTGAACAATAACACAACTTCAAAAGCTTTGATATTGTATTTTTAAAATAACAGGTGTCTTCAAACCGAACTCGAAGAATCTTTTTGTAAAAGTATAGCAAAGAGTTGGGGTAAAACTTGAAAACAACGAAACGTAATTTTAACGAGTTAGGTATAGAGTGTCGGCTTATTGATGAAATGGCGGTGCTTAAAAAGAAAACCCCGTTGCTCATAAAGTATTTTGCATGTGTACGACATATTCAATCATTTTTGTATGCGTTTTGGATATCCTTAAACCGCTTCAATAATGCGCTAAAAACTGGTTATGAAAATATTTCTTTTACTATTGATGTTATCCCCTTTGTCCATAATTACATATGGACAGTTAACGAAAGACACCTGGTTAATCGGTGGGACAGGTAGTTCGTATACTTATACTGATAATACATCTTATCAGTCTGGAAGTTATACTTCAAAATACACAAGTGTAGATATTTCCGCATCTGTAGGTTATTTCGTTATGGATAAATTGGCTGGAGGACTAAGACCTACGTTTTCATCCTATAAAGGATCAACCTCCGGTGGCGGCTCAACTAATTCATATAGATTGGCAATTGGCCCATTTGTAAGGTATTATTTTCTAAACGAGGAAAAGCGATTTAACCTGCTTGCTGATATTTGTTATCAGGCAGGGATAAACGATTGGAAAGATGGCTACCCTGCGAAAGGAAAGTATAACACCTTTTATCTACAAGCAGGCGCAGAGTTTTTCTTTAATTCTTCTGTTGGGTTGGAATTTTTGATAGGCTATAAAAGTCAAATTGCATCAATAGATAATTCTCCCAGCGGTTATGATAGAAATGTGGAAGGATTGCAAACATCAATTGGGTTTCAATTTCATTTGGCAAAATAAATATAAAATATGAAACGATTATATTGGCTGAGTTCAACTGATAAGTGCAATTTTTAAACAAAAGGCAAAAAAGCTTTTGAGGGCTTTTTGCCTTTTGACCAAGTAGTGCGACCTTTTGGTTGCTTATGACAAAAAATTACACTCAACTCAGTTTGGTACAAAGATA
>JAEUVE010000010.1 GCA_016786865.1 Sediminibacterium sp.
GGAAGTATTTAGTTCTTTGTGTAAATAGCAATAAGTAACTGTATGAAGGAGTTAACCACCCGTGCAGGTGGAACGAAGTGAGGCGAAGCGTAGCGTAGCCGAACGGAGTGGAACCTGCACGGGGACGGTGGCAGATTTTGCCCCACAATTTGTTAACTTTAAATACAGTTTTATGGACAATCAACAAAACAATCTACCCAAGGACTTTTTCAAACAATTCAAAAAGAAGGAAGATTTTCAATCCTTTTTTGCGGACCTCTACAAGCAAGGTGTGGAAGAAATGCTCAAAGCCGAGTTGGATGAGCACCTGGGTTACGAGAAACACAGCAAGGATGGCCACAACAGCGGCAACAGCCGTAATGGGTCATATTCCAAAAAAGTAAAGACCGAATCGCTCGGAGACTTGGCCCTCAACATTCCCCGGGACCGTAACGGTGAATTTGAGCCCCAATTGATCCCCAAGGGTTCGCGCATGAGTGATAAGCTTGAAGAATCCATTATCGGAATGTACAGCCGGGGCATGACTACATCCGATATCTCCCGCCAGGTCAAGGAGGTTTATGGGGTTGATGTAAGTGAAGGCACAGTCTCCAATGTAACCAATCGTATTATTGAGCATGTCAAAGAATGGCAGAACCGGCCATTGGAGGCGGTTTATTTTACCGTTTGGATGGATGGCATTGTGCTGAAAGTAAAGCAAAACGGCAAATACATCAACAAGTGCATTTATCTGGTCATCGGGCTTAAACAGGATGGTTTAAAAGAAGTGTTGGGTATGTGGATGGCTGAAACAGAATCAGCCTCCTTCTGGATGAGCGTGTTGACGGATCTGAGAGCCAGGGGTGTGGAAGATATCCTGATCGCCTGTACCGATAATCTGAAAGGGTTTACTGATGGAATTAAAGGCGTTTTTCCGAAAACTGTTACCCAGCTATGTATCGTACACCAGATCCGCAACTCCTGTAAATATGTGGTCTGGAAAGACAGAAAAGTCTTCTGTGCCGACCTTAAAACTGTATACGGTGCTGTAAACAGGACAGCAGCAGAAAAGGCACTGGATGAACTGGACAATAGCTGGGGTCACAAGTATAAACATGCTATCACCTCCTGGCGTACCAACTGGGAAAATCTGACTAGCTATTTTGACTTCCCTCTGGAGATCAGAAAAATCATTTATACAACCAATACCATCGAAAACCTCAACAGGGGAATCCGAAAGTATACCAAAACCAAGGTTCAGTTTACCGATGACTGGGCGGCTCAAAAAGCCGTTTACCTGGCTATAATGAACATAGAAAAAAAATGGAGTATGCCTATCCAAAATTGGGGGTACATACTCCATCAGTTCTTAACTATCTTTGAAAATAGATGCCGGCTCTGAATGCAGTTGCTGAATCTATTTACACAAAATATTTTATACTCTCCTTCGGACATATGACTAATAAGCTGCTCTTTTTCTTCCTGACTCAGCTGAATATCTTTTTGTGCAATCAATCCGATGATCCCTTTCATATTAGCCACAGGGGCCCTAAGCAGATGAGAACTATCCCAGGCCAGTTCATCCAGTCGCTGAACATATTTTTCCTGAAGATGGGCCATTCGCTTTTTATCATCAATGGAATTGGCTCCTACAGATACGCCTTTCAACTTTCCAAGTTCATTGTAATATGCTGTAAAACTAATCTGTAACCAGGTAAAATCACTGTTGTCGTGCAGTAGAAACTTTTCTTCAACCTGCACTGTTTCTCCCTGCAGGCATTTGTTGAACCATTCTTGAAATACTTTGGCCGAAGCGGGGTCGAGGTATCTTCTGAAATCGGTATTCAACTCAATTTCGATTCCATAAATATCTTTTAACTTCCTTTCTGCATGCTTATTGCAATACATTACCCTGCATTCACTGTCGAACAACACATTGGCTTCATGACTGCTCCTCTGCAGCAGCCGAAGGTTTAGCGTTTGGCTCATCAATGTTTTAACCAGATTTTCCCTTTCAGCTGAACCAACGGTATCAATATCCTCACCGAAAACAAATTCGGGGAAAGCAAAAATCAGCACAAACACGTTCACCAGAAAGAGCAAATTCACAGTTTGAAGTAAAATGGAAAATAGCGGAGTACCTCTGAACAATGTCAGAGAGGTTATTATCAGCAAAATACCGATCAACCGGGTGAACAGGTATAATTTTAGAAACGTAAATATTCTGTTGTAATCTACAATGATATCTGTTTTGATCTTCCCCTTCACTTTCAAGTAAGCATGTACAGAAAGACCAAAATAGGTAATAATACTAATCAACTTGAGCAAAGTATGCCATTTGCTCTCCAGCAGGCCCTCTTTGAAATGAATCAGATGAACAGATCGATCCAACTCAACAGCCTTAATAATTTCCAGCTTGGAAGCAGCATCACTCAGGTAGAAAGGTGTTAACTCTACAATGTGGAGAATGAATGGCATAAAATGCAACCAGTCGGTTTTTCGCAAGCGGGATTCTCCATACAGCAATGTTCTGGTGAAAAGCCAGGAAATGGGCCCCAACAAATACAGGAAAGGGGCTGGAACACGTAAAAAATGCGGGTATTCATAAAATATTCCAGACTCCAACATCCAGTAAAATATGGCACCCAACATGGCAGTCAAATTAGAAAACGAGAGCAAAACCATTGGCAACTTGCGTTTGCCTTTTATAAGTACAATAATGGTACAGAAAAAAGCAAACACGACCAATACCAGATAAAAGTTTTGCAAATACTGAAGCATAACGGCAAATGGGGGGTAAAAAGTAAATACAAAATTAGTACTTCCCCCTCCTATTCTTGCTCCTTACCAATCTGAAAAGCATCAATATAATGGCAATACCTATCAATATTTCCGTAATAATGATAAGTATTCACTACAAGGCATCAATGGAGCCTATTTCACGATATGTTATTATAATTATTTATCCTATTTTAACTGAGGTCATTGTGAGCGATCCCCCTACTGCTTTGTCGTTGAAGAAAGTAATGGGATCGTTCTTCCCTTGTAGCGCCAGGGTATATACCAGAGGCAAATAGTGTTCCGGGGTAGGAATGGCCAGCGATGCTTCCTTTCCCAGTCGTTCGTAATGAATAAGGTCGCCGTGGTTCCCTGCCGAAATCAACGCTTTGAACCGATCGTTCATTTGCAACGCCCAATCGTATCCGTATTCGGAATCATTCAGCCTGTTCCAGGCTACCATGCGCAGGTTGTGCACCATATTACCACTTCCAATAATCAGCACACCTTTTTTACGGAGTTCATAAATTTCCTTTGCCAGATCGTAGTGGTACTGGGCATCCTTTGTGTAATCTATGCTTAGCTGTAAAACAGGAATATTCGCCTTAGGGTACATATGCCTTACTATGGTCCAGGTGCCATGATCCAATCCCCAGTCATGAGATAATACCACATCTGTTGTATGAATCATAGAAGCGGTTTCCTTTGCCAGGGATGGATTTCCCGGTGCAGGGTACTGCACCCGGAATAGCTCCTCCGGGAAACCACCAAAATCATGTATGGTTGGCGGAAGATCCATGGAGGTAATTTGTGTACCCCGTGTAAACCAGTGCGCAGATACAACCAGCACCGCCTGAGGTTCTGGAATTTCTTTTGCCATGGCTGCCCACCGCCTGCTGAATTCATTGTCTTCAATTCCATTCATGGGAGATCCATGGCCAATAAACAATACCGGCATAAGACTTTCTCCGGGTTTCAGATTCCCGGTGAATTCTTTAAAACTGCTCAATGTATGTATTCCTGTTGTCATTGCTGCTCCTGTTATGAGTTGAATAAACCTGCTCCGCTCCATCCGTGGTTCATGATTGAATCAGCAAAATTAAAGATAGCCTATGGAAATGGCATTGAGCAAAAACAAGAAATCCCATTGATCTACATCAACCCGTTTACATATTTTCCAGTGCAACTCCCTTGGTTTCCGGCATCAGTTTCCATACATAAAGCAACTGAAGGAACATCATGAATGCAAAGAAGCCAAAAATGTATGAACCGGGCACATTAGAAGCAAAATAAGGGAAAACCTGTGCTACCAATGCAGCAAATACCCAATGAGTCAGGCATCCAAAAGAGGTTCCTGCTGCCCGTACGGAATTAGGGAATAATTCGGACAAAAATACCCAGATTACAGCACCCTGGCCCACCGCATGTGAGGCAATAAAAAGAAACACATAGTAAACAATCATGCTGTGATCTGTTCCGTTAAACGATACAGCGATCATCGTTAAGGAAAATATATAGCCGAAAGATCCTATGTACATCAGCAGCCTTCGGCCAAACCGGTCTATCAGATACCAGCCCAGAATGGTAAAGAGCATGTTCACCACCCCAATACCAATGGTAGACAATAAAGCGCCACTTCTTTCAATTCCAGCCATCTGAAAAACCTTTGGTGCAAAATAGATGATGGCGTTGATGCCAGAGAGCTGGTTGAAAAAAGCAATGAGAAAAGCCAACATCAACGGGCGGAGAAATTGCTTATTTAAAAGGGATGTTCCGGAGGTTACAGTAGCTTTAATTCCTGCAATGACCTGATCGGCATTTTCGCCGGTCAACTCCAATACCTTTTTTGCTGCGGCCTCGTCTTTTTTATAAAGAATCAGCCAACGGGGTGTTTCCGGCGTAACCAGCATCAGTAAAGAAAAAACAAGGGATGGAATTGCCACCACTCCAAGCATCCATCGCCAGTCGTTCTCGCCACCCACACCCTGCAAAAGGTAGTTGGAAAAATAGGCCACCAATATTCCGGCCACCACATTCAACTGAAAAGAGATGACCATCCTGCCTCTGTATTTTGGCGGAGCAACCTCAGAGATATACACGGGGGCCACAACGGAAGAAGCGCCGATACTCAACCCGCTTACAAAACGGAAAAACATAAACAGATACACATCGTCGGCAAGTGCTGCACCAACAGATGTTACAAAAAACAGCACCCCAATCCAGATCAGTGTTTTCTTACGCCCGATTTTATCTGCCGGAATATTCCCTAATGCTGCCCCGAAAGCAGTTCCATATAGTGCCATGGCAATAGCGGTTCCATGCATCCAGTCCGAAAGATTCCATAATTGCTGAATGGCCTGTTCAGCTCCGGATATTACGGCAACATCCAGACCAAAAAGGAGGCCACCCAATCCTACTGTAATAGACCACAGGGTTAATTTCTTATTCATAGCAATCGGCTTAGTATTCAATGATATTGAATATTCCAATAGCTTTTGAATTAAAGCACCTCCCTGTAAAAAGGGAGAAGATCAGATTTGCTGTACACATTCCTCGGCCAGGCCAAAACTCAGGGTCATGCCGGCGCCGCCCAACCCGTTTAAAATGTACACGTGATCCGATGGTTGGAGAAATAAATGGGAGCTCCCGTTGGTCATTTTGGGATAAACACCATTCCAGGACTGGATCAGTTTCCAATCGGAGATTTGCGCAAACTGCCGCAGGTATTGCAAAATAAGCTCATTGATTGCCTCTCTGTTGAACGGATCATGGGTTAATCCGTACTCGTGCGAGTCTCCCACAGTTAATTCTCCCGAATGGTGCTGTGATACCATTACATGTATACCATAGCGGAGGTATTCTGCCATTTCGTTTTCATACCGCTGAGCCAATGCTTTTAGTGAAGGTGCTGCTTTAAAACTATGGTAGTGTATCAGGGAGAGACCGCCGCAAAGAGACGCACCAAGATCATAATCCGGGATATTGCTCTTAAAGCGCATCATCTGCAATTTGCATTTGGTTATTTCAATTCCGGCAAACAAAGCGGGAAAAAGGGTTTCAAAATCAGATCCGCTGCAAATAAAAATCAGATCCGCTTCTATCCAGGCGGAACCATCGTACACCCGGTTAGCTTCCACGGCACTCACCGCTTTGCCCCAAATGAAGGTAACATCCAAAAACTCCGTCAGGTAAGCTGCTATAGTTGCGATAGCGATACGGGGATCTACAATCATTTCAGAAGCACTGTATAATCCTCCTATTAAATTGTTCGGATTAACAGCGCCGGATTTTTTCTGAACTCCTTTTTGATCCAGCAACTCAACCGCTCTGCCCTCTGCCTTAAATAGTTCATACAATTCCTGCAGCACAACCCACTCGTCTTTGTAATAAGCTGTATGAACACTTCCGGATTCTTTGTACGGCAGTCCGGTACTGTCTGCAATATCTTTCCAAATGGCTTTACTCCTTTCTGCCCTGCTGTGCAACTCTCCCGCAGGCTGGCCAATTGGCCATACCATACCAAAATTTCGTACAGATGCTCCAACGGCCCTGGCTGTTTTTTCGATCACGGTAACATCAAATCCTTTTAAACTTAAGGCACGCGCTGTTGCAAGCCCTACAATACCTGCTCCGATAACAATTGCTTTCTGTTTCATAAATAAGGTTGGGGATTGATGTAACCGTTGATGGACTTATATAATTTCTGATGAATCTGAACGGTGTAAAATATCAACGCAATGCCTGCAAGCGATGAGGTATAAAAAAGATTGGAGAAAAAAGAGATCCAGCTGTATTCGATGGCAACAAATTCCTTAATAAGCAGAACCAGAACGGTTCCCAGATAACCGAAAGCATCGGCGATATACATTACAAAGCCCACATTGGCTTTTAACTCATATACAGAAAGGAAACGCTCAAAATAAAGACAGTTAAATGGCAGATAGGCCAGGTAAAGGCCTGTAGTTGCAGACAACATCCATACCAATGGATTAATGAATTGCATATTGAACAATAAGGTAGATACAAAGGAAAGCAGCAAGCCTGCAATAATCAGGTAATGTGTTCGGATAAACGCCAGATAATTATTCCTGATCAGGAAAAATCCTGCTATAACAAAGAGCACCAGCACCGACATAATGGTACTGGTTTGCGCAAAAATACCGGCGTTGGTATACCCCGTTTCCAGCCAGAGTTCATTGGCAAAATCTTCACAAAAATCCCGGACAATGGTAAATGTTGCATAGCTAATCACAACAGGTGCAATGGCAAATCCAAACTGTTTCAGGAAATCATTCCTTTCTCGTCCGGTCATGGGTTTACGGATATTTCGTCGGGCAATATCCTCCACCGAGGGCGGTGGCATCAGGCTAAGCAACCATACTGAAATCATGAGTGGAACCAGAAAAAAAGCGCCTGCAGTAAAAGGCATCCACCATTCAGAGATCTGCAGGTTTATCAGCAACCATTTTCCAACTGTTTTAGCAAGGCCGGAGGCAAATATGAAACTGGTGGCCAGAAAAGCGCCCATGATTTCCGTGGTTCTTCTTCCTTCAAGCAAACCAAAAACCAATCCAAATATCATTCCAAGCGGGAGCCCGTTGATAAAGAGGCAGATCAGGTTATACGGTGCCGGAATAATTGCGAATAACAGCAAAGCAACCCATGCTATGGATATAAACAGCAGTATATAGTAAATCCTTTTTGCCGGATGCATCCCGGATATAAAACGAATGCCCAGGAATTTACTGACCATATAACCCAGCACCTGAGCAATCACCAGGCATACCTTATAAGAAATACCGAGCACATAGATATCTGTATATAACCCCACCGTAAATGGTTTTCTAAAACCATACATACAGGAATAAGCCACAAATGAGGCAAAAGAAGCATAGGCAACAAAAAGCAGGGAAGAACTATTTAGCTTCCTGCCAATTATTTTATGATACTTCAACAGATGGTGTTTGTTCATTTTACCGGATAAGTATTGAAAGGAGTTCAGAAAGCGACCCTATCACAATGTCCGGATTGGACTGCTGCAGTTGCTCTTCCGAATGTGCCCCGGTGGTGATACCGGCCACCAATCCGCAATGGGCGTTTTTCCCTTCTTCAATATCAATAGATGAATCCCCCACTTTAACTATACCCGCAGCATCCGTTAAATGAAAATGATCCATGGCTAAGTGAATCATATCCGGGGCTGGGCGTCCATGTAACACATGACTTGCCGTAACGAGCAGGTCAATGTCGTTACCGACTTTCCAATTCAGCCTTTCCAGCAATGTATTTGCAGTAAAGGAATCATATCCTGTATTCAGCACAACCAGTATCCCCTGCTTTTTTAATTTCTGAAAAACAGCATCAGCTCCAGGCTGGGCTTTTATATCTGCAAACTGGTAAGCGCCGGTGAGTTTTTGAAGGAAATGGGCATATATCTCATCAATGCCTGTTTCGGGCAATGTTACCTGCAGCTGTTGTAGCACATCTTCAATAGCTTTTCTTTTTTCCTTTCCCGCCCCATGAGTAAGCACATCCTCCAGTGAACAATCTACTCCGGCCTGTTGAAGAGATAGATGCAGTGTTTTGTAAACAAGATTATCCTCGTTTACCGTAGTGCCAGCCATATCAAATACAACCATTTTAAACCTGTTCTTCATGCGCTTTCCGGTTATTTGTTAAGTGATTTATGATGAGCGTTCTATACCTGTTCAGGTTTTCAGGAAGCGGCATATGCTCCATCTTGGCAATTTCATCTATTTTACGAACTGCAATAATGTCTTCGAACCATTCCAGTTGTTCAAAAGTTGCCGCCTCATCTGCAGACATCGGACCACCCTGGAATTCCAGCGTCCTTTTACTGGCTTCAGACAAAGCATCGTGGTATGCTTTATATTTGAAACATAAATACCTTTTTGCAGGAACATGATTAGCTACCGCATCAATGATTCTCTGAGAAAACCCGAACGACTGAAGGTAGGCTGCGCCAGTAGTTTCATGATCAATCACTCCAAAACCATCCATATCATTTTCTGCCGATGTTTCCACACATACATGCCCAATATCGTGCAGGAAGGCAGCAATAATGACCTCATCGTCCAGCTGCTGTTCTTCTGCTATCATGGCGCTTTGCACCATATGTTCCAGCTTGGTTACCGGCTCACCAATGTATTCAGAACCACCATGAGATTCCAATAAGCCGATAATCTGGTCGGCGATAGCTTGTGGATTCATATTCATAAATCGGATAGGTTATTTTTTGTTAGATATATTCTCCTGTTGCCTGTAATGTTCTTTGCGCATATCATCTTCATGATCCATGGCTGGTCCTTTCAGAATTTTACGCCAGTCCAGCGTTCGGTTGTATTTTTTCATTGCCTTTTCCGGATCAAAAATCCGAAGATCAGATTGCTCCAGGGTGTAAGGAGTATAATCGGGCTTATCGGTGAAGAAATCCTGCAACAGCGTAGCTGTAACATCATATTGATTTACATAAGGCACATTCAGTAAATTGTAGATGGTTTTGAGTATGGCCCCGAAATTTGCATGTGAATGGCTTACATAGTTCTTTTTTACATAGGGGCCAGCCATCATGAGAATAGAACGGTGGGCATCTATATGATCTACTCCTCCCTGTGGATCATCCTCCGTTACAATCACCAGCATATTTTTCCAGTATTTTGTTCTGGAGAGGAAATGCAACATTCTTCCCAGTGCCAGATCATTATCGGCCATAAAAGATTGCGGGTAAGGATATCCGTCTTCCGGGCGTGGCTTTGCACCATGATCATTAGGTAACATAACAGAAATGAGCGAAGGCATTTTTTCTTTCCCGGTAATCCATTTTTGGGTGAACTCTGCTTCAAACTGATCCATCCTGAACTGATCCGGAATATTGGTATTGTATCCGGCAAAATTGTGGCTCGTATGGGGGTGTAGGGCTTTTTGCATGGGAACCATTACACCATGTGCAGCACCGGTTAACGTATCACTCCAGGTTTCCCTTACATGTGCCGTTTCATTTCCCTGTCCAAAATTGTAAAACTTCTTTTTGCTTCTTTCCAGTGCCTCCCACAAACCGCCAATCTCTGCAAAATCTTCCGGATCCATGCTTCCGGTAGAGCCGGGATGCCTTCTGCCCGGAGCCGTGGAGAATAATTTACTGGTTTTACTTACATCTGAATTGGCTTCCACCCATTCATTGGGAATCACACCCATCATCCAGTGATGGCCATGTATAGATGCATCACTGTCGCAGTAGAAATTATCGCTGAAAGCGAACTGCTTTGCCGCTTTGATGTGATTGGGCGAAATTTTAAGCCCGGGAAATTGTTTGCGAAGCGAGTCGTTGGGTAAAGTGTACTCGCAATTTATTCCGTACCTGGCCAATGTACTGTCGCCCTTCCCTTCTTTCAATTGCCCGAATATTTCATCATAGGTCCTGTTCTCTTTGGTAACATAAACCACATATTTGATCGGGCTTTCTCTTAATCCGGGTAAAGCAGGTAATGGATTTTTAGGATCATCGGTTATTGTTTCCGACTTAAATGTATTGTTAATAGTCTGCGCCGTATATTTTTTCAACTCATCCGCATCGGGCAAACTGATCTTCTGGAAGCTGCCCAATTGTATATCTCCGATATAAGTTCCCTGCTCGGGACGAATAAAACCTGCACCACCATTCGGCCCGGCCCCAAGTCCGCGACAGGTAATCACATACAGTTCTTTTTCATCGACAGAAAGTTTTACTCTGGTCGGTCCCCAACCTGTAGGTATCAGACCCTTGGTTGTTTTAGTGGCAACATCCACCACCGCAACTGCATTGAATCCCAGCAGAGCTACATACAGGGTCTTTTCATCTTTGCTAAGTGTAATACCAAAAGGCAGAAGCCCGCGATATTGATTAATCCTGCTGTCTGTTTTCAGCTGAATATGATCCACTATTTTATTTTGGGCATAATCAATCACAGAAATATTATCGTTGGTAGCATTGGTGATATAGGCATATTTCTTCCCCACTGCTATGGAGTTTGGGCTTGCACCTCCCACCACCTCGGCGTCCTCAATCATTTCTCCAATCAAATGGCCCGTTTTATACTTGTTGGTTACTCGATTAGAGGCCAGATCCACTGTAAAAACACTCATGGCTTCCGGCGAATTCGGATCCCCTAATCCAGGAATTTTTTTACCATCAATGGTCGTTCCTTCTATAGACGCTTTTGTACCATTTCCATATGGATGCCATGGTATCATTATGGAATCATAATTAGCGGGCGTAGCACCGCTGATCAGCGGATAACTGTACATTCCCACATTGGCCACAAATGCAGTTTGACGGTCGGGACTGAGTGCCAATCCAAATGGCTGCCTGCCAACGTTAACGGATGCAGTGATGCTCCGCAGATTCAGCGCAATCCTGACCAGTCTGAAGTTGGCCCTGTCCAATACCAGTAATTCATCTGAGTCTTCGTTCAATAAAAGATCCGAAGTAAAACTGTCGTTGTATTGAACACCGTTCACAGTGGTATTCAGCGAAATAGAATCAAGTTTAGTGAAGCGTTCAATATCATAAACAATCACCGCTCCATTATCTCCACCACTCAGATACACTGTTCTAGAATCCTTAGCAAAAGCCACACCCAGAAATGATCCATTGGGCAGCGGGTTAGGAATGGTCTTTTGATAGTCGGGCACCCTGGTGCTTTTCATGGCAACAAGATCTATAATAGTGAAAACACCATTGTGAATGGTAACGGCTTTTTTTCCATCGGGAGATATACTCATTCCAAAAGGATCGTGGCTGATGCGAATCATTTCGCCGGCAGGAGTAACAAAACGACCGCTGGGTAAAACAGAAGATCCTTTTTCGTTTACGGTTGAATATAAATTCTTACCAGGCACCTGGAGTACATTTACCTTTTTAGGCTGCGCCACTGCACTCAGGGATACAACGGATGTAAAAACAAAGCTGCTTAAGCAGGCACTCAACGCAGTTCTCCGGGAAAAAGAAAATGAAATCATGAAATTCAAATTATACATAAATGAATTTCATAAAAATAGAGTAAGGCAGAACTCAACGATTCCGCTTATGGAAACTTAACCAAAAAGAAACATAGGCACCTAAGACTCAACCGGAAGATAAATGATAAACTCAGAACCCACTCCCACAACACTGCTGACTGTTATATCTCCACCCAAAAACTGAACCTGGGAACGCACAATGTACAGGCCCATTCCCTTGCCCTGAATATGCGGATGAAACCGTTTGTATAAGCCAAACATATAAGATCCGTATTTTTCCAGATCTACTCCCAGGCCATTGTCCCGGAAATGCAATACAAGCATATTTCCCTGCAACTCAGACCAAATATGAATTTCCGGAGCAACTCCAGGTTTGGAAAATTTCAGTGCATTAACAATAATATTGTAAAAAATATTCAGCAAATAGGCCTTTACGGTAAAAATTTTATGTGTTGCTGAAAAATCCTTTTGGATAATTGCCCCTTTCTGTTTAATAAGATCCTCAATCCCTGCTTCCACATCATCGTAAACAGCATTGAGGTCTACCATTTCTTTTTCTTCAAACACGGTTCTGTTTACCTGAAGGATATAGTTAATGTCTTTAATCACATTATCCAATATTTCTGCAGACTGATATATTCCCTCTAACAGGAATTGCTCTTCTTCCTTGGTTCCCGCAATTTTCAAAGCTGCATTTAAACCGAGGATATTGGATAAAGGGGCGCGTATATTATGCGATACGATATAAGAAAACTGCTCCAGATCGCGATTTCGCTGCAAAAGATCGTGCGTAATCTTTTGTTGTTCCATTTCCTCCTGCTTTCTTTTGGTAATGTCGTATGCAGAAAAGGAAATACCCAATACCAGGCCGCCATCCACTACAGGATTAACATTAATGCTGTAATGTTTTACATCCCAGTCTTTCGTATAAGAAACTTCATATTCAATAGAACGCTTCTGGGCAATTGCCTTGAAAAATGTTTTCTTTAACTCACCCATGCGTTCTGCAGCAATCAGGCTAAGCAGATTTTCTCCCTCTTTTAAAGTCACATTCAGCTGATTGGCATATCCATTCTGCATGGAGTCATTAAAGGAAATTATATTAAAAGCATTGTCTAACAGAATATAACCTACTTCTGTATGCCTGAATATGGTAGAAAGGTTGGCTTTTGACTGTATCAGCTCTTTGCTGGCAGCTGTTTTATCGCAATAATCGCCGATCATTTTAGCGATGGCTTCGAGCAGTTTCTTTTCCTCATCCAGAAAAGTTCCTTCAGAATGAGTTGTATGGGCAAGCCTGTAGGCAATTTCAACAAATCCAATTTTTTTCCCTATCGAAAAAATGGGAAAAGATATTGAATGAGGACTTTTCTTATAGTTCTTAGATACGTACTCTTTGTTCTGCACATTGATTTTGGCTACGCAATCCTCTATAAACTGCCATCCCAATGGCAGGATCCTTACAATCTGGGTCATCTTTTCTTCGAAATGAAGGTGTTCACTCTGAAGAATCTGACTGGAGTTATACAGTGTTTTGAGCTCCTTCATTCGTTCCTGCAGCAGGTAACGGGAATGCTCTTTTTCCAGCTTATGCTGAATATTATTAGCGGCAATACTAACACTGTCGGCAATCATCTCCAGGGTTTCGACCTCATGTACATCATAAGCGTCTATTCGTTCAGAATAGACGGTCAATGCCCCTGTTTTATCGTTGGCCAGGTGTAATGGAATTACAATAGAAGATGCCACATTGTACTTTCTGGCTATTGACCACCATGGGCTGGTAGTATCTGAATGATGAAAATCATTGGTAATTACAGTACGGTGCTGCAGCAGTGCTGTACCGGTAGGGCCGTTGCGCAGCTTTTCGTCTGACAAATCAATATTAATAGCTTCTATGTACTCTACAAGCCCATACTTGGCCAGCGGATATACGTGCTGGTCAGGACTATGTTCATCCGGTTTCAACGAAACCACTGCCAGCAGATAGCCACCTTCCGTAACCAGACAATTACATACCGCATTGAAAAGCTCCTGAAGGTTAACCTGTTTGGCAATCCTGTCGCTGATCTGATTACGGAGTGTTAGTTCCCGGTTGTATTTAAGCAGTTTTTCTTCGTTCTGCTTGCTTTTGGTAATATCGGTCTGAATGGCATTGAACACCACATTTCCGTCTGCAAGAACTTTTGTTGCTCCAAAGAGATGGAACCATTTCACGGAACCATCTGCCACAATACATTTCAGTTCCATATCCAGATTAGATAAGGTCCTGAAACAATTTCGCCTTGCTTCAAGGTATTTCTCCCTGAAATCCGCGGTAATAATATTGGTAATAATATCCGGATTGGCCATTACTTCCGGCTCTGAATAGCCTATTTGTCCGGTATAGGTATTGCTTACAAAGAGCAGCTTTTGTTCTTCTTCAGGCGTAGAGAGTACCTGATAAAAACCCAGTTGACCCAGGTTATTATTCAGCATGTCATAGAAGACCTGCAGGTTATTGATAAAAATATCTTCGTTATGCGATCCCATGCTTCAGCTACCCCAATGATTTGATTAAATATAACAAAATAAAGATAAATTATGAGGGATAAAGCCGGTTGATGATCTATATTTATTTAAATTTTCGAAGGATATGATTTCAAAATTTCTATCGGCGTTTGTAATGATTTTATTTGGTCAAAACATCAGTGCCCAGGTAGCCATTATTCCGGAGCCTGTTTCCCTGGTTTCTAAAGCCGGCCAGTTTAAACCCGGCAATCAAATAAACATATCAGTCAATACAAATAATGCAGATGCACAAAGGATTGCAGGGATGTTACAGCGTAAATTGGCCAACACAGGACTGAACAGCTCCCTGTCTGCCGATGCCGGAACTGCAACCATCAGGCTATTGCTGAATAAAGTGCCTGATCAACAAATCCAAAAAGAAGGATACCAGCTGAAAGTTATTCCCAAACAGGGAATCAGCATTACTGCCAATGAAACAGCGGGCCTGTTTTATGGCATGCAAACATTGTTGCAGTTGTTTCCTGCTCAGGTGGAGACCGAAAACGGGCTGAAAAATACCCAGATATCCATTCCGGCAGTTGAAATCAACGACCACCCAAGGTTTGGCTGGCGGGGTTTGATGTTCGATGTATCACGTCATTTCTTTACCAAACAGGAGGTAAAAGATTTTATCGATCAGATGGTTAAATACAAATACAACCTTCTGCATCTTCATTTAACAGACGACGAAGGATGGCGTCTGGAAATCAAGAGTCTGCCTAAACTCACTTCTGTTGGTGCATGGCGGGTTAATAAAACCGGAAACTTTGGAACCTTTTCTGTTCCGGAAGACAATGAGCCAAAAGATTATGGCGGATTTTATACCCACGAAGATATCCGGGAACTGGTTCAATATGCAAAGGACCGTTTTGTAAATATTATGCCTGAAGTAGATATTCCGGGACATAGCCTTGCAGCAATTGCTTCTTACCCTGAATTGTCCTGTACTCCCGGCGCAGATCAATATCGTGTCCGCTCAGGAGAAAAAATCATGGAATGGCCCCCAAATGGACATTTTTACGGATTGGTAGACAATACACTCTGTCCTGCAAATGAAAAAGTGTATGATTTCATCGATAAAGTTTTTAGCGAAGTAGCCCAATTGTTTCCGTTTGAGTATATCCATATGGGTGGAGATGAAACTGCAAGGAATTTCTGGGAAAAAACACCTGCCATCAAAGACCTGATGCAAAGAGAAAATTTAAAGAACCTGGATGAAGTACAAAGCTATTTTGTAAAACGGGTAGCCAAAATCCTGCAGAATAAAGGAAAGAAAATGATCGGGTGGGATGAAATCCTGCAAGGCGGACTGGCTCCTGATGCAACCGTTATGAGCTGGAGAGGCATGAAAGGCGGCATTGAAGCGGCCAAAGCAGGACATGAGGTGGTGATGAGCCCTTCTACCTTTGCCTATCTGGATTATATGCAGGGAGATAAAATTGCAGAACCGCCGGTTTATGCCTCCCTACGCCTCAATAAAAGCTACCAGTTCGATCCATTGCCGGAAGGTGTAGATCCTAAATTGATCAAGGGGGGCCAGGCAAATGTCTGGACCGAACAAATATACAATACCCGTCATCTTCAGTACATGTTGTGGCCAAGAGGATTTGCCATTGCTGAGTCGGTATGGAGTCCTAAGGAGAAGAAACAATGGGATCAGTTTATCCCAAAAGTAGAAGCACATTTTAACCGACTGGATGCAGCAGGAATTAAATACTCCCGGAGCATGTATGATCCTGCTTTTGCCGCAACAAAAACAACCGGCAACCAGTGGATGGTTACATTAAACACAGAAATCAACGGATTAACTATTCATTATAGCTTCGACAATTCTTTCCCGGATCAGTATTATCCGCGTTATACTGCTCCGGTTACCATACCAAAAGACGCCAAAATGCTGAGGGTGGTTACCTATCGGAATGGAGTACAGGTTGGCAAGATCATCAGTATGCCGATTGAAGATTTAAAGACAAGGAAAGCGATTTAGCAATAAGGTAATGGCACTGCTGACTTCCATGCAGGCCCTGCTGTTGTGATAGGGGCATTTCCAAAAACCGGCTTTCCCCCTGATCATTGGTGAACCGTCTTCATGGATACCCCAAAACCATTCCCCATTTTGGGGATCGCGGATGTATTTTTTGATAAAGTTCCAGCTATTGATCGAATGCCGGAGGTATTGCTCATGACCTGTGAATCGGTAGGCATACAGGAAACCCACCATGGCTTCCGCCTGCGGCCACCAATGCTTTTCTTTGTTAAGATGATGATCGGTCTTGTTGTATTCATACCACATTCCTCCATCGGCATCTATACCCTGAAGCGCAGCGTCGGCCATTTCAACCGCATTCTCTTTAAAATAAGTAAGCATTTCGGTATTTCCTACCGTTGCGGCAGCCTCGTACAATAGCCAGGCGGCTTCTATATCATGCCCGAAAGAAACCATGTTAGAACGCACTTCCCAGGACGATGAAAAAAATAAATGCTGCTGATGGGTTGCGGGGTCAATAATATATTTTCGAAACAGTTTGAGTAAGGAAAAAATAGCAGAAGCCAGCTTAACATCCTTCCTGCATTTATATAAACAAGCATAGGCTTCCAACACATGCAAATGCGTGTTCATACTTTTTGCTTCATTCAGGTCTTTTTCACTTAACCGGAGGTCTGCAATCGAACTCCAGTCTCTGGAAACAGCTTCGATGTATCCTTCATCAACAAAATCCCGGCAATGTGTTTCTATTAACTGAAACAACTCCATAGCTACCTGCAAAGCCTGCTCATCCTTCACTACCTGGTAATATTCTGCCAGGCCGTATATACAAAAGGCAATTCCGTATACCTGCTTTTTATCCTGTTGCACTTTTCCATCCACGTCTACAGCCCAGAACATACCCCCATAAACAGGATCTTTGAAATGATGCAACAGGTACCAGTAGGCACGTTCCGACATAGTCAGCAATTGCTCATTACCAGTCTGCCGGTATGCGGCAGAAAAAGTCCAGAGTATCCTGCTGTATAAAACCAGACCGCGGGTTGCCCCGGGTTGTGCTATACCGGAATCATCCACTTCTCCATGAAATCCGGCTGATTCCGCATCGGGTGTATGCTCCATCCACCACCCAAGAATCAACTGCAGTTCCGTTTCAATTTCTGATTGGTATTGTTTCAGCGCTTCCACTTACGGTTTTTTTCAATGAGTTGATTAATCCGCTGTACAGATGCTGCAGACCTGAAGCCATCTTCGGGAGTGTTCATCACGTAATCCAACAACTGCTCCAGTGTTGTTTTGGCAACATGCATCCTGGTATCCGAAGATGCATAGTAAATATAGACCGCTCCATCCGAATCAGCGATCCAGCCGTTAGAGAACAAAACATTGGATACATCTCCCACACGTTCTTCACCCTCGGGCGCCATAAAATAACCCGCTGGTTTATGAATCACGCGGGTTATATCCTGAAGGTCTGTCATAAACAGATACAAAACATACCGCAACCCAGCAGCCGTGTTTCGCACACCGTGCGCAAGATGCAACCAGCCCGCCTTTGTTTTAATGGGCGCGGGACCAAGGCCGTTTTTCAATTCATAAACGGTATGGTATATCTTTCTGTCGATCAGCAGCTCTTCTGCAATAACCGCCCGGGTAATATCGGCGGCAAGTCCCAGCCCTATTCCACCTCCGGCGTCTATAAAACCATCCTGAGGCCTGGTATAAAAAGCATATTTCCCATGTACAAATTCAGGATGCAACACTACATTTCTCTGCTGTGCGGAAGGGGTTTTCAAATCGGGCAAACGCTCCCAGGATTCCAGGTCCCGGGTTCTTGCTATTCCGCACTGGGCAATGGCCGAAGACTGATCGGACGCAGGCATACCGGGCGCTTTTCTTTCCGTACAAAATAAACCATAAATCCAGCCATCTTCGTGATGCACCAGTCTGATATCATAAATATTTGTATCAGGCTCATCTGTTTCAGGCATCTGTACTGGGGTATCCCAAAACCTGAAACGATCTGTACCGCTCTCGCTTTCTGCTATGGCAAAAAATGATTTCCGGTCTACTCCCTCCACTCTTGCCATCAGCAAATACTTATCATTCCATTTTATAGCGCCTGCATTCAGCACAGCATTGATCCCAAAACGCTCCATCAAAAATGGGTTGCTCCGGTAATCGAAATCGTAGCGCCAATCCAGTGGCACATGCGCAGCAGTAAGTACAGGATATTGATACCGATGATAAACTCCATTTGTCATTTCAACCGGATGATTGGCTCTTTCAATGAGCATCTCCTGCTCCTTCCTCATTTTTGACAACTGTTGGTCAAACACTTTATTCATACTTCTTATTAAAAATTAAAAACTAATCCTCCAGCTTATTCCACCATGTTTTCTTAAGAACTACAATAATGATCAATAAGATTATTATGGTAATCAATAGTGGCAGTTTCATCCATAGCACCAGATACATCGGCAGAATGGTTAAGCAACATTGCGCAATCATTCCAAGCAACACATTCAGCATATCCAGCCCAAATCTTTTGTTGGGTTCAAAGCCGGGATCATCCTGCAGTACCAGTTTGTGAATGGGTTGCCAGAACCCCCAGGGCTTAACCGTTTTATAAAAGGATTTCAAAGTGGCTTCTTCGGTTGGAGCTGCGGTATAGGTGCCAATGATACATCCTGCTATTGAAATGAGGAATAGTACCGGCCATATATACAGGAAAAGGCCGTCGTACAATTTCAAAAAGATTAAGGCAGCGGCAATACCGCTGGTCATTCCCCAAAAAAATCCGTTGGCATTAAATCTCCACCAATACCACTTCAACAAGTTGGCAGCAATATAGCCACCGTATAATCCACCCACAATCCATTGGAGAACACTGTTCACATCTTTCGCAAAAAAACCCAGTACTACACCAATTGCAACAACCAATACACCTACAATATAGTTGGCACGCATGATTTTTTTGGTGCCAGCCTGCGGATCAATATATTTGAGATACACATCGTTTACGATATAGGCCTGGGCGGCGTTAAGCGTTCCGGAAAATGTTCCCATGAATGCACCAAGCAATCCTGTTAATACCAGCCCTAAAACACCAACGGGTAAAAAATGATTGATCGCAGCCGGCAAAATCTTTTCAAAATCAGTTCCCTCCGGACCAGATAACTGAAGCTGGTTATAATATAAAAGCGCTAATACAGTAATGCCAATGACCATGGAATAGCGGATTGGCAACAATACAATTGAAACAAATCCGGTCATTTTACTGGCTTCTTTCGGAGACCTGGTAGACAATACTTTTTGCATATCATAATTAGGCGCTGGCCCTGCAAGACTCGCAAACACACCTTTAAACAACATCATCATGAAGAAAATACCAAAAAGGCCAAAGCCATCTTCTGCAATCTTCCTGTTGGCATCTGGCAATATAGCGCTCCAATCCAGATTCAGATTCCACCCAAAAAACGGATCGAACCAGCCTTTCGGAACCAATAGCTGGTTAGCATTGCTGTTTAAATGCATCATTGCAATCACGGCAATGGATATACAGGCGACCGTCATAATCATGTACTTGATGAAATCTCCCAGCACTATACTGTGTAAACCCCCAATGATGGAATAAAACATGGCAAAGAGCGTAAAGAGGATACCATAAAAATGTGCTGCGTACTGTTGCGGAAGATGGAAAGGGATATAGTTTTTTGCCAGGTCCCATGGAATAAACATTTCGATGAACTTACCCAGCCCAATGAAGCCATAAGCTAGGAAGCCGAAACAGCAGATAATGGCAAATACCACCACTATATTATGCGATCCTTTTACTCCTGCTCCCGTTGTACCAAAACGGGTAAGCAGCCATTCTGCTCCGGTGTTGGCATTGGACCTTCTAAGCCATTTTGAAAGAAACATCATCATGAACACCTGGTTAAATACGGGCCAAAGCCAGGGTATCCATATGCTTTTCATGCCATACACAAAACACAAAGCCACCATCCACATGGTTCCACTGATATCAAACATATCACTGGCGTCGCTCAGGCCCAGCATATACCAGGGCAGCTTCTTTCCGCCCATCAAATAACTTTCCTTGTTTTGCCTGGCCCTTTTACGCATATAGAATCCGATGAACACCATCGTAACCAGGTATGCTATGATGATTAAGAAATCCGGCAGTTGAAGCTTCATAATAAAAAATAATTTCGACTTATTTTGTTCCTTCCATTATATCAATCCAATATCGTCTAAATAAATTTCCTGAAGCACACCACTGAACTCCTGAATGGTCAAAGATGTAATAGTAGCCGGATTCCCCATGTTGGTTAAAGGTATTTCCAGATCAATCCATGTTCCCACCTGCGTAATTGTATAAGTATAACCGGATGCACTTGTGCCGTTAAAATAGATTTTTATTTTCTTATTCAGTGAATTAGCTCCGGCGTAGAGGGAAAATTTAAGCTTGGTATTCCCGGTCATACTCAGCGCCGGGGTAGCTTTTGTTACCCGGAATGCACCAAAGCCAACGCTGAATTTTGTATAGCTCGAATAGGTACCACGCCTTACCGGGGTTGTATTGGTGAGTACGGTGGTTGCACTGAAAGAAGTATTACTCCAGGTAGTGGTGAGTGCATCTGCAAAAATCAGGTACTTATATCCATATGAAATGCTGGACTTCACTGTACCGCTTCCCGTTGTTACATAAATATATGCGGAACTGATTCCTGCAGGAACTTTAACCCTGATTTCCGTTTTGGTACTGGAAACAATCGTAGCACTTACCGATTCAAACTTTACAGATTGAACACCGCCAAAGTGATTTCCCGTAATGGTGATCGTATCGCCCGGATTGCCGGTTATCGGGTCAAATGAACTGATAATTGGCGCAGGTTGCAGAATTCTGAAATTATAGGTAGCTGAACCATAGCGGGTAGTTACAGTGATCGGGTTATCGGCAGGATCAGGCAACACGGAAGGTATCTTAACAGTAACGGAGGTATCATCTGCATATAAAAGTGAATCAGCAGCCAAAATTCCATTGAAGTCTACCTTGTAGGTGGTAGCAAGGTTTTGCCCCTTTATGATGATCCAGTCGCCATAATTTACAGCAGATAAAGCAATGCTGCGGTTTTCAAGATCAGTTACTCCACTGATCACGGGCGGCTGCTGAAGGTTTTTATTATTTCCTCCATTGTCTTTTTTGCAGGAAGCTACCAGTAGCAATATGCATCCAATTGAAGCCTGAAGTATTTTTCTCATAAATTGAAGTATATAGTTGATTGAATGGATTTACCAGCCGGGGTTATTGGTTGTAATAGCCTGATTTGAATTCATTTCACTGAGTGGAATCGGCAGCAACAGATTACGCAGGCTCCTGACTTTGGTGATATTGTTCTGACCTGAAGATATCTTATTCATTACCTGTAAATAAATCCCCCACCTCATCAGGTCAAAACGACGAATCCCTTCTAAAGAAAACTCCCGGGCTCTTTCCGCAAGTACAAAGCTCCTGAACTGTTCCAGGTTCATTCCCGGCGTAGCAGCGGTTGCTCCAGCCCTGCTTCGAACGGCATTCAGTTGCGTGTAGGCTTCAACCGTAGGGCCGTTGTTTGCCTCATTGGCCGCTTCGGCATAAGTCAGGAGAATTTCGGCATAACGCATCAGCGGAAAATAGGCATCACTGTTGGCAACGGTCCGGTCATTTACATCGGCATATTTAATTACATAGGCCCTGTCGTCGGTAGTGCCGTTATTGGCATAAGTAACTCCATTCACCACCTTATATTTGGCTGCCTGCCAGGAAGGATAAAAATACTTTACCCCGGTACTGGTTTCATAATTGTGGGCAACCCCGTCCAGTGCCCGCTTGTCTGCATCTTCGTAATCCTGGTAATGGTTGTTGGTTGCCCATACAGCTCCTCTTCCAAATGTGGAATATGCAGAAAAATAGATACTCAGATTATTTACAAACGCACTTCCTGCGAGGGATTGCAGTTCCCACATATGTTCCTGCTTGTTTCTGCCCGCTATGCTCCACAAATCTTTCCAACTGGAAAACAAGGAGTATTCACCACTTTGTATCAGTTCCAGCGCTTTGTCTTTTGCCAGGGTGAAATAGGCTTTACTGTCCAGACCTTCTAAGCCCGCAACCACATTTTTTACATGCGTATAATATCCGTTATCCGTTCCGCCGCGAACCGCCACATTGCCAGTTGCCAGAGAACCGGATGCCATGGTCAGGTATACTTTGGCCAACATGCCCTTTGCCAGGCCCCTGGTTGCCCGTCCGGGTTCTCCGGCTTTGGCATCTGCTGCAGGAAGCAACATGGTTTCCGCCTGCTGCAATTCGTCTATGATGGCAGCATACACATCTTTTACGGGTGATCTTGGTACGTTGGCATTGGGATCAGTAGACAAGGATTTCAGTCTGAGGGGAACAGCTCCGTACAACTGAACCAGTTGAAAATAAGCCCAGCCTCTTAAGAAATGTGCTTCTCCGAGGATTCGTTTCTTAATTACCGGATCTATGTTCTGGTTGATTTTTTCTACATTTTCCAATACGGTAGTGGCTCTTGCAATAATCATGTAACAGCCCACCCATGGCCCATTAACACCCCAATATCCCTGCGGGTTACCGGCTCCGGAAGTTCCCATGAACCAGTCTACGCCAGACACATGATCATCGTCCAGGATCGTAAGGTTCCACATCGGTTGCAGGTAAAGATCGTAGGAATACAATTCATTGTATACCCCATTGATGGCTGTTTTAGCATCACTTTCATTGGTATAAAAGTTATTGGGAGAAATAAAGGAATACGGCTTTTCTTCCAGTGCTTTTTTGCAGGACGAAGCCAGCAACAGCAGTAATGGCAAAAGCAGGCTGTAGAAAAATATTTTGATCGACCTCATATAACTGATTTTAAAAATGATTAGAAAGTACAGCGAACGGTAAAATTGTAGGTTCGCGAATTAGGATACCCGCCTAAATCAACACCGAACAATGCCGGATTATCTCCATAGCTGTTGATCTCCGGATCAAACCCGGAATAATTGGTAAACGTATAAAGGTTGTTCACGCCAAGTGATAAGCGGATTGCAGAGATTCCTTTAACGACCTTTTCATTAATTGTGTATCCTACAGTAATATTTTTAATACGAACAAAGCTGCCGTCTTCTATGAATCTTCTGCTGAACAACAAGGTTCTCCAGAACTGGCGAATGGCTTTAGGACCGGTAGCAACCGTATTGTCTTTCCCTTCTGCCCAGGCTCCTGAAAGCATACCCTCGCTGATATTTTTAGAAGTGCCGATATTACCGTTAAACCTTGTATTCATATTAATAATATCGTTCCCCTGTACACCATTGATAAAAACACTCAGGTCGAACTTTTTATACTGAAGGTTATTGGTAAATCCGAATGTGTAATCCGGGTTCACATTTCCGATCAGCGTTCTGTCGCTGATAGAAATGGCCGTAGGATCTCCGTCGAGGTTACGATATTTAATTTCCCCAACCATTCTTCTGATGATGGCATCTGGTTGTGATGTATACATTTGAGCATTTCTAACCTCAGCTTCATTATCATAATATCCATCCTCTACATAGCCATATAAGGCCCCAATTGGTTGACCAACCAGTTGAATAAAGGGAGCGTCGCCGGTTGAAATATTGGTTGCATACTGTTCGTTGATTCCATCTCCTAAACTAAGGATCTTATTCCTGTTAAAGGCAATATTGAAATTGGTCCTCCATTGAAAATCTTTGGAACGCAGTATGGTTCCATCCAGTGAAATTTCCACACCCCTGTTCTGCACTGTTCCGGAATTGCGTAATTGTCTTTGGAAACCGGTAGAAGCAGGTGTGGTAACATATTGAAGCAGGTTATCTGTTTTCTTCAGGTAATAATCAAAGTGCAAATTCCATCTGCCGTTGAATAATCCCAGATCCAGTCCTGCATTATAAGCTGTGGTGGTTTCCCATTTCAGTGCATCGTTGCTTGGGCCGGATGAAATATCATCTGCCAATCCGGTTTGCAAAGCGCCGTTAAAAGGATAATTGTATACAGATAACTTAGAAAGAGAAGCGTAAGAACCAATACCCTGATTACCTGTTTGGCCATAGCTCATCCGGAAGGTCAGGTTGCTGACAGCAGGAAGTTTTTGAAGAAACGACTCTTTGTGCGCCTTCCATGCAATGGCAGCCGATGGAAAACCGGACCACTTGTTATTTGCACCAAATTTGCTTGACCCGTCCCGGCGATAAGAAACAGTGAGGAGGTATTTGTCGTTGTAACCGTAATTTACCCTTCCTAAAAAGGAAACAAGGGTAGACTGAAAGCGGTTGGTGATTACCGGCAATACCTGTTCTGCAGACTGAAGGTTTTCATTTTGCAGGAGGTCGTTCGGGAATGTTTTGGCCTCAACCCTTGTTGATTGTCCGGTAGTACGTTCAAAAGTGGAAGCGCCAGTGGCATTGATGCTGTGCTGATTGATTTTTTTAGTGTAGGTAAGAATGCTTTCAGAAACAATACTGGTTCGGAGGTTATCCGATTTCAGTCCCCAGCCTTTTACACTGAATCCTTCGTACACAGTGCGGGGATAGTACTGGTCACGGGTATTGGAACCAAAATTAAACCCAAGATTTTGCCTGAATTTTAAGCCACTCAGCAACGTTGCCTCCAGGTAGTTGGAAGAAAAAATATTCATACCTGTTACCTTATTTAAAACATCGTTGGTATAAATTTTCGGATTGGTGATAAAGAAACCCTCTCCCGAATCATCGTATTCGGATACGGTATCAATTGTGGCCGGATAAGTAAGAGCGGAACGAATAACACCAGCGCTGGCCGCATCGGACTTATCTGTACCGGTTTTAACCCCATTCGTTACTGAATTAGACAAAGCCGTATTGGTACCAATTTTGAATCTCTTTCCAAGATTCCTGTACAATCCAAAACTCAAACCCAGTTTTTGGTAACCGGAGTTGTTGATAATACCATCCTGCCCAATGTAATTCATGGAAAGGCTATGACTACCGGCTTCGGATCCGCCGGATACATTTACGGAATATTGCTGCGACAGCCCTTTGCGGAAAATGGCATCCTGCCAGCTGTGGTTGTTACCAACATACTTAGACAGGTCCGGGTAAGGGATGGCGTAATTGGTGCCATCATATTTATTCGCATTCAGGTAAGAAAGATTTTGATAAGCTGCATAATCGTAAGGCGAAAGCATATTCAACTTTCGGGAAACCTCAGAAAGACCAAGGTTTACGGAGAGTTCCACTTTCTCTTTCCCAACACGTCCTTTCCTGGTGGTAATCAGTACTACCCCATTGGCGCCTCTGGAACCATAAATGGCAGTGGCAGACGCATCTTTTAAAACATCAATGGATTCAATATCATTGGGATTGATAAAAGAAAGGGCATTCAGGGTTTGTTTTTCATCGGCCCCTATGGAAGCCGGATTGGACTCTGAGTTGCTGTTGTTAAAGGGAACACCGTCAATAACATATAAGGGTTCTGTTCCACCCAGAAAAGAATTGGATCCTCTGATGCGAATGCTTAAGCCAACCCCGGGAGCACCGTCGTTTTGCGTTACATTCACTCCGGCAAGTTTTCCCTGCATAGCCTGCATTACGTTAACGGGATTGTCTTTGATCAGATCCTCTCTGGTGATCCGCTGCACAGCCCCTGTCAGATCTGTTTTACGGACCACACCGTATCCAACCACCACTACATCACCCAAATCGGTTATCAGGGGCTTCAATGCTACCTGAAACGAAGTTTTCGTTCCAACAGCAATATCCACGCTTTCCATACCTACATAAGAAACGGTGATGAATTTAGTTTCGGAAGGAAGGTTCAAAGAAAATTTCCCGGCCATATCTGTAAGCACGGAAACCGGAGCGTTTTTAACAGCAACCGTAGCCCCTGTTAAAACATTCTTTTTTTCGTCCGTAACAATTCCGGTGATTTTTCTTGCCTGTGCAAGGCTTTTAATGCCTGCCAGGCAAAAGATCAGCAGGCAACAAAAATAAATTTGTCTCATATAGCAGCAATGTTTGATCAAAAATATGTTCTTTATTACCCTATAGAATAATACTATTTTATCTATTTATTGTACTATAAACTCAAACGAAAAAAAATTTCTAATAAAGAACCTCATAGAACTTAATAAATACAGATATTTAGAAAGTTTTAGGAACAATTTCAGACACAACAATATTGATATGATTTTAACATAAATCATGAACAGAAATTTACTGAAAGAGATCACGCCATTAACGGCAAGCGACTGCTTTACCATATTTGAGCGAACCAAAAAAGAGTTCGACTTTCCCTTGCACTATCACGAAGAAATGGAACTGAACTTTATTATCAATGCAAAGGGAGCAAAAAGGTTTGTAGGAGACCATATGTCTGAAATTGAAGAAACGGAGCTGGTACTGGTAGGGTCCAACCTTCCACATGCATGGAAAACCCATCATTGCAAAAGCAAAGAGATTCATGAAATCACCATACAGTTTCACAAAGAGCTCTTCGACGAAAAAATGTTGGGCAGAAACCAATTGCGCTTCATCCGCGAAATGTTTGAGAATTCAAAAAGGGGCATTTTATTTTCTAAAGCAACCACGCAGCACCTTGGCCCCAGGCTAAAACAGCTGAGGTCAAAACAGGGATTTGACTCCGTACTGGAATTGTTATCGATTCTGCACGACCTGTCCATATCGAGGAATATGCGCATACTCTCCGATGCAACATTCAGTAACCTGCAACTCAACTACAATAGCAGGAGAATTGAAAAAGTGATGGAGTATATGAATAAAAACTTTGACAAAGCCATCCGGCTGTCGGATGCCGCTAAAATAGCCAATATGACCGAAGTGTCTTTCAGTCGCTTCTTTAAATTCCACACCGGTGCAAGTTTTATGGATAATCTGCTGGATATACGGCTTGGCCATGCTTCCAGACTGCTCATCGACACCAATCAACCCGTTTCTGAAGTTGCATACAACTGCGGATTTAACAATATTTCCAACTTCAACCGGATATTTAAAAAGAAAAAAGAGTGTACACCCAAAAGATTCCGTGAAGACTATACTTCCGAAAACAGGGTTTTCATCTGATTTATTTTACTATTTAACCGTTACTAGGCAATGAAATTATTCTTTAAACCATTGATTACTCTGATCATTACGATCAGCCTTTCTGCAGTTGTTTCCGCACAACCGTTCATTAAAGAGATCAACCACTTCAAAAAGCTCGACTCACTGAACGCTCCGCCCCAAAATCCCATTTTGTTCATCGGCAGTTCTTCATTTACAAACTGGAAAGATGTAAACAGCTATTTCCCTTCTTATACTATTCTCAACCGGGCTTTCGGCGGATCCTCACTGGAACATCTTGTACTCTATGCTAATGATGTTATTTTTAAATACGAGCCCCGGCAAATTGTAATTTATTGCGGTGAGAACAACCTCAGTGCAGGACCAGATGTAACCGGAGCATCCATCGCCCAAAAATACATAGCGCTTCACCAGCTGATCCGCAGCAGGTTGCCTAAAGTCCCTATTGTATATATATCCATGAAACCCAGTCCCAGCAGGGAAAAATACCTCCCGGTAATGAAGGAAGGAAACAGGCTCATAAAAAAATACCTCAGAAAACAACGCAGATCAACCTATGTAGATGTATTCTCCGCAATGTTTACCAAGGACGGTGCGATCATGCCGGATATTTTTCTTTCAGACAAACTCCACATGAACAAGAAGGGCTATGAAATATGGCAACCGATTATTCAGCCATACCTGTTAAAATAAACGACACCTTGTTTAAACCCGCCTGTTTATGAGATTAGTGTTTCCCCTGCTCCTTATTGTTTTGTTCAGCAAAGAAAGTTTTGCCAACAACAACCATGCCGACAGCACATTCTATCCCGCCGGCAATCCGGCCATCCAATTGACTGGCAGAGTGGACTATTCAAGGCCGGATCAGCCCAGGTTCTGGGCTCCGGGCGTGTACATCAACATTCGCTTCAGAGGTACTTATTGCATATTGGACATCACAGACGAGGTTCGATGGGGAACCAACCACAATTATCTTGAAGTAAAGATAGACAACAATATTCCTTACAGAATTCGCCTGAACAACAGCAATAACAGAATTCTTCTTGCCAACAACCTAAAAGAAGGTGTACACAACATCATCATCTGCAAAAATACCGAAGCCGATATAGGATACCTGCAGCTAAATGGAATCATCTGCAGTAAGCTATTAAATCCTTCCAAAAAGCCTAAAAGGAAAATTGAGTTTATCGGCAATTCCATCACCTGCGGATCGGGCAACGACGAATCGGTCACTGCCTGCAACACCGGAGCCTGGTACGATCAGCACAATGCCTATATGGCGTATGGCCCGCTTACTTCCAGAACACTGAATGCACAATGGCAACTCTCTTCCGTATCGGGAATTGGTCTGATGCACAGTTGTTGCAATAAAGAAAAGATAATGCCACAGGTTTTTGATAAAATCAATATGAGTGGAGATTCCATTCCATGGAACTTTCAGCATTATCAGCCAGATGTGGTAACAGTATGTCTTGGGCAAAACGACGGCATCCAGGATTCTGCCGTTTTTTGCAAAAACTATATTGGGTTTTTGGAAAGACTCAGATCATACTATCCTAAAACCAGGTTGGTATTATTATCCAGCCCCATGGCAGACAAAAACCTCGACAGTGTGCTAAGAAAATACATCACCGCCGTACGGCTTGCGCTTGAGCGCCGGAATGAATGGAAAGTAAGCAGCTACTTTTTCAGCAAACGCTATCATAAAGGATGTGGATCTCATCCCAACCTCGCTGAACACAGGGAGATGGCCGGGGAGCTCAGCGCATTTATCAGGAAAGAAATGAACTGGTAATCTTAAGAGCGGCTCATCAAATACGATTTCAGGTGCTCGAAATCTGCCCGTAATTGAATGCTGTGCTTTTGTTTGCCAAGCAGCAACTTAGCGGCAGCAGGCATTTCCAGCGGCTTTCCGATGGCTGATTCTACAGTATCCGGAAATTTAACCGGATGGGCTGTTTCAAGTACCATTCCCTTCTGTCCGGGGTGTTCCAGGAGGTATGTTTCCAATGCATGGTAACCTACTGCACCATGGGGATCCAATATATAATGGAATGAATCGTATACTTTTTTAATGGTAGCGCGGGTTACTTCATCCGTAACCGTATAGCCACTGATCAGCCGGGTAATTGTTGCGTAATTTTTTTGAAACAACTCCATCACCCGAATAAAATTGCTGGGACTTCCCACATCCATCGCATTGGAAATGGTGGCAACAGCTTCCTTTGGCTGATAATGGCCGGTACGCAGATAATCCGGAACAGCATCGTTTACATTACATGCAGCAATAAAATGAGCCACCGGCAAGCCACTAACATAGGCAAGCAGGCCTGCGCAGATATTTCCAAAATTACCACTGGGCACAGCAATAACGGGCGGATGCTCCTTATCCTCCCATTGCTGATATGCAAAGAAATAATACAACTGCTGCGGAAGCCATCTGGCCACATTGATGGAATTGGCAGAGGTAAGTTTGAGCTGCAGATTCAAATCCGGATCCATAAATGCAGATTTTACCATGGCCTGGCAATCGTCGAAAGTTCCATCTACTTCCAGGGCGGTAATATTCTGCCCACAGGTGGTTAATTGCAGTTCCTGTACAGGGCTCACTTTGCCGGATGGATAAAGGATCACCACATCCACGCCTTCTACGCCTAAAAAACCGTTGGCAACAGCGCCTCCGGTATCTCCGGATGTTGCTACCAGCACGGTTACTTTAGCGGACTGACCTCGGGAAAAATAACCCAGGCACCTGCTCATGAACCTGGCACCCACATCCTTGAATGCGAGTGTAGGACCATGAAATAATTCCAGAGAAGCAATCGCATCATTCACCGGCACCAGTGGAAAATCGAAGTTCACCGTTTCGGAAACAATCTGGTACAAAGCTTCTTCTGCTATCGTGTTACCTACATATGGCAACATGATCCTGAAACCGAGCTCTTCTTTGGTATATTGTCCGATATGGGCAATCAGCGAAGGATCGGCTTTGGGAATATATTCCGGAAAGTACAGTCCTTTATCGGGTGCCTGTCCGAGTAGGGTTGCTTCCCTGAAACTTACATTGGGAGCCTGCTGATTTAAACTATAGTACTGCATAATACCTGTTCAGTAACCAAATATGGCTGCTGTTGTTTATTGTTCTATAATGGTAATCCCGTTTGAATTAATGGTAGTGACATACGTATGATGCTCCAGTTGAATGGAATCATATACCGAATGCATTTCCTGCTCTACCTTTCTGGCTGTAGCTTCATCCCTGCTCAGCATAAAAATAGAAGGCCCGGAACCGGAAATACCTCCGCCCAATGCACCCGCATCTCTGCTTCGTTTTTTTACCTGATCAAAGCCAGGTATCAGAATACTCCTGACTGGTTCTATCAAAACATCCTCAAGTGATCTTCCGATCAATTCATAATCCTGTTGCTGCAGCCCGGCTACCAGTCCGGCAATATTGCCCCACTGTTTAATGGCATCCTTGAGCAGAATCTGCTGTTTGAGAATGCTTCTTGCATCTGCAGTACGTACTTCTATTTGTGGATGTACGATGGTTACAAACAAAGGAGGTGCATTCAGCTGAATAATATCCAATGGAAAAATAGAACGAATCAGTGTCACTCCTCCATAAATGCAAGGGGCAATATTATCTGCATGTTTTACCCCCGAGGCAACTTTCTCGCCATTCATGGCAAAGCGAACCAGGTCTGTTTTACTGAACCGGTGACCCAGCAATATATTGGCAGCCATCACTGCTCCTGCGGCACTGGCGGCGCTGGACCCCACTCCGCTACCGGGTTTGATCTGCTTATTGATGGAAATTTCCAGTCCGTGTACATCCGGAGCTTCTTCCAGTAATGCGAGTAAGGCAGCCCCTGCTACATTTTTTTCAGGCTCAAGCGGCAGATTGTAAGCGTCTTCGTTCACAATAGTAATACCAGACCGATCGGAAAAACGGATCTTCATGATATCATAAGGATCGTTCACCGCAAAACCCAGTACATCAAAACCGCAAACCATATTGGCTACGGTTGCCGGTGCATGTATGGTGATGGATCTTTGCTGACTCATGGATAAATAATTGTTGTTCATGATTACTAAACGCCTGCCACACGGATGATATCGGCAAACACACCAGAAGCAGTTACATCCGCACCTGCACCGGCTCCTTTGATCACCAGTGGCTGCTCCGGATAACGGTCGGTATAAAACAATACCAGGTTGTCTTTTCCGTAAAGATGATAAAAATCCGACTCAGCAGGAATATGTTGCAGCCCTACTTTTGCTTTTCCCTGATCATAAACAGCTACAAACTTCAGTTTACAACCTACTGCATTCGCAGCATCGTAGAGCGATTTAAAATGCGGCTCCTGTTTTTCCATTTCAGCATAAAAATCCAACACGGAGCCCTCAAAACAGGAGGCAGGCAGAAAATATTCGTTGGCAATATCTTCCATTTCTATTTTTTCTCCTGCCTCACGCGCAAGGATCATGATCTTGCGCATCACATCGGTACCCCCCAGATCCAAACGCGGATCAGGTTCTGTATATCCCTCTTCCTGGGCTCTTTTTACAATTTGCGCAAAAGAAACAGTGCCATCGTAGTAATTGAACACATAGTTGAGCGTACCGGATAATACTGCCTGTATCTTATTTACTTTATCGCCACTTCTGAGCAGATCATTCAATGTTCCGATTACAGGTAATCCAGCACCCACATTGGTTTCGAACAGGAAGGAAGCATTGTATTCCCGGGCCAGTGATTTCAGGTGCTTATAATTGTTATAGGAGGATGAGCAGGCAATTTTATTGCAGGCCACCACCGAAATACTTTTCTGCAAAAGTTCACTGTAAACACCTGCTACTTCTGCATTGGCCGTAACATCCACAAAAACGCTGTTCCGTAAATTGCGTTCTGCAATAGCCTGCACAAAAGCATGAATATTGGCATCAGCAGCATTCATGAGCTCCTCTTTCCAGTTGGCCAGCTGAATACCAGAATCATTCAACAGCATTTTTTTACTATTGGCAATGCCGACTACCTGAATCTGCAAACGCAGATGTTCCTTCAGGTAGTTTACCTGCTGTTGAATCTGACCAATCAGTTTTCCACCTACATTTCCGGCCCCTGCAATAAATACATTGAGTTGCTTATAAGTAGTTTCAAAAAAAACTTCGTGCAACACATTAATCGCCTTCTTCACATCTTTGGCAGACAGTACAGCCGAAATATTTTTTTCTGAAGAGCCCTGTGCAATGGCTCTTACATTAATACCATTCTTACCAAGAACACCAAACATTTTGCCGCTGATACCGGGATGACTCTTCATCTGCTCGCCTACCAGTGCAATAATGCTGAGCTCATTTTCCACTTTTACCGGATCTACTTTACCGGTTTCTATTTCATAAGCAAAAGCCTGATCAATTGATTTTTGTGCTGCAGCAGCGTCTGACTCACTGATTCCTACGCAGATGGAATGCTCAGAAGAGCTCTGGGTAATCAGGATTACATTGATATTTCTGGCAGCCAGCGTTTCGAACAAACGCTTCGAAAATCCAGGAATACCAATCATACCACTTCCCTCCAGGCTAAGCAAACTGATGGAATTAATACTGGAGATTCCGCGAATGATTTCGTTATCAGAAATTACTTTCTGCTCTATTATGGTACCCGGTGCATCCGGATCAAAAGTGTTTTTAATCCATACCGGAATATTTTTCCTCATCACCGGCTGAATAGTAGGGGGATATATGATTTTAGCCCCAAAATGAGAGAGCTCCATGGCCTCCTGATAAGAAATACGCTCAATATGCTTGGGGTGTTGCACCAGTCTTGGATCGGCGGTCATCATGCCACTTACATCGGTCCAGATTTCCAGGGTTGCCGTACCCAATGCGGCAGCATAAATTGCACCAGTATAATCGGAACCACCACGACCCAGTGTAGTGGTATGTTTCAGTTCGTTAGATGCAATAAAACCGGGAGCCACATAAAGCTGACAAACATGCTCCTTAAAATATGCACGGATCAAAGCTTCTGTTTTGGCAAAATTCACCGCTGCATTTCCGTATTGATCATTGGTGATGATCAGCTGCCGGGAATCTACCCACTGTTGCTTCACCTGCATGGATTGTAATCTGGCAGAAATAATATAAGAAGATAGTAATTCGCCATAACTCACCAGCCGATCCTTAATTCGTGGTGAAAGTTCCCCCAACAGGAAAATGCCATCACATAAGCTTTCCAGTTCATTCAACTGCTGTTTTACCCAGCTCAATGTTGCACTCTGTTCCTGAATAGGCAATAAACTGCGTACTGCGTCGAGGTGCTTGGTCTCCAGTATTTTAATTTGCTGCTTGTATTCCTCGTTTCCATTGGCGGCCAGTGTTCCTGTCTGAATCAGCTGGTCCGTTACACCACCCAGCGCAGATACAACTAAAACTACCGGGCTCTTTTCTATTGCCCGCAACACAATCGCTACAACCTTACTAATGTTCTCCGCATTTGCTACAGAACTACCGCCAAATTTTAAAACCTGCATATCTCTTTCTTAAGTTTAAACAAGATACCCGAATACATTGTCATTTTTATCGAGTGGTGTATAATTAATATGAAACTTTTCCATGTTAGCAATCAGGGCAGCATAATCGTTGTGATGCTGCAATTCAATTCCTACCAGAGCCGGCCCCGTTTCTTTATTGTGTTTCTGCATGTATTCGAACCGGGTAATATCGTCTGTTGGTCCTAAAACATGGTTTACAAACTCTTTCAGGGCTCCCGGGCGCTGGGCAAACCGAATCAGGAAATAATGCTTCAACCCCTCGTACTGCAGGGAACGTTCTTTAATTTCCTGCATCCGGTCTATATCGTTGTTGCTTCCGCTCACAATACAAACAATGGTCTTGTCTTTAATCTGATCGGCATAATCGTCCAGTACCGCTATAGAAAGCGCTCCGGCCGGTTCCACTACAATGGCATCCTCATTATAGAGCTGAAGAATGGTGGTACATACTTTTCCTTCATTTACCAGATGTACTTCGTGCAACACCTCCCTGCAAATGTTGAAAGGAAGATCTCCTACCCGTTTTACTGCAGCGCCGTCTACAAAACTCTCAATATTCTCGAGCTTTACCGGATGGCCGGCTTTCAGCGCTTCCGTCATGGAAGGAGCTCCTTCAGGCTCCACACCAATCACCTTTGTATCTGGAGCATAAGCCCTGAAATAAGCACCAACTCCGGCAGCCAGTCCACCGCCACCCAACGGAGCAAACACATAATCGATATCCGACAGGTCTTCCAGTATTTCTGATCCCACAGTTGCCTGTCCTTCTATTATTCTTGCATGGTCGAAGGGTGGTATAAAAGTCATCCCATTGGCCTCGGTATATTCCCGTGCTGCAACCGCACAATCATCAAATGTGTCTCCAACCAGCTTAATTTCCACATTGCTGTCGCCAAACATCCTGGTCTGACTCACTTTCTGGTTGGGCGTAATAATCGGCATAAAAACCACGCCCCTGATATTGAGTTTGCGGCAACTGTAGGCAAATCCCTGTGCATGATTGCCGGCGCTCGCACATACAACACCTTTTGCAAGTTGTTCCGATGGGAGGCTGCTGATCATATTATAAGCGCCTCTCAATTTATAAGACCGGACCACCTGTAAGTCTTCCCGTTTCAGAAATACCCTGCACTGGTATTTCCTGGAGAGATTCACGTTATAGGTAAGTGGCGTATGATTCACCACATGGCGCAGTCTTTCTTCAGCCTCATTTACTTTCAGGCCATACCCCACCATTTCTTTTGCTGCTGCACTTTCCATCATAAATAAATCAGGCGTTTGAATGAATGGTTTTCATATCCGTCATTGCCTGACGGAGCTCTTCACCGATCAGCTCTACCGGATGATAACGGATCACCGCATTCACAGCAATCAGGGTTTTATTATCCACGCCACCATCTTTATCTTTATTGTAATTGGTACCAATTACATCTGTATCAATTTTTTTCATAAAGTCTGCCAGCAGAGGCTTACAGGCATGATCGAACAGGTAACAGCCATATTCTGCCGTATCGGAAATCACCCGGTTCATTTCGTACAGCTTCTTACGGGCAATGGTATTGGCGATCAATGGAGTTTCATGTAAAGATTCATAGTAAGCCGACTCTTCTTTGATTCCGGCTTCTACCATTGTTTCAAAGGCCAGTTCAACACCAGATCTTACAAAAGCCACCATCAGCAAACCGTTATCGAAGAATTCCTGTTCCGAAATCTTCATGGTGCCGGGAGCCGTTTTTTCAAACGCCGTTTGTCCGGTAGCTTCTCTCCACTTCAGCAGGTTCCTGTCGTCGTTGGTCCAGTCTTCCATCATGGTGGCAGAGAAAACACCGCTCATGATATCGTCCTGGTGCTTCTGAAACAATGGACGCATAATGTTTTTCAACTCTTCGGATAATTCAAAAGCTTTCAGTTTGGCGGGGTTAGACAACCGATCCATCATTGCAGTAATTCCACCCTGCTTCAGCGCTTCGGTAATGGTTTCCCATCCGTACTGAATCAGTTTAGCTGCGTAAGAAGGATCGATTGCTTTCTCCACCATTTTATCAAAACAAAGAATAGACCCAGTTTGCAACAAACCACACAGAATGGTCTGTTCACCCATTAAATCGGATTTCACTTCTGCTACAAAAGAAGATTTCAATACACCGGCCCTGTGACCTCCGGTGCCAACACAATAGGCTTTTGCATAATCCCAGCCCTTGCCCTCCGGATCATTTTCGGGGTGTACGGCAATCAGGGTAGGAACGCCGAATCCTCTTTTAAACTCTTCTCGCACTTCCGTACCAGGACATTTTGGCGCTACCATAATCACGGTTATATCTTTTCTGATCTGCATACCCTCTTCCACAATATTGAACCCGTGAGAGTAAGACAGGGTAGCTCCTTTTTTCATCAATGGCATTACTGCATTCACCACAGCTGTATGCTGCTTGTCGGGAGTAAGATTGATCACCACATCTGCTTTTGGAATCAGTTCCTCATAGGTGCCTACTGTAAATTGATTGTCTGTTGCATTTTTCCAGGATGCTCTTTTCTGCTCAATAGCTTCCTTCCGCAGTGCATAAGATACATCCAAACCAGAGTCACGCAGATTCAGTCCCTGGTTCAGTCCCTGGGCGCCACATCCTACAATAACGAGCTTCTTTCCTTTCAAAGCATTTACACCATCCGCAAATGCAGTTTTGTCCATGAATTCACATACACCTAACTGATTGAGTTGTTCGCGCAGTGGTAATGAGTTGAAATAGTTTGCCATTTTGTATTTTTTAAGTTGTTGAATGATTGTTTAATTGTATAAATAATTACATGGTAAAAATATCCCTGGGCTGATCGAGGTACTCGTTTTCCACCAGCTCCTCTGAAGGCGCAATGGCTTCAAATTCTTTTATTTTATCGTGAAAACCACTGCTGGCCTTGATGATGGCAACCCTGGCACTTCGAACAAATTCAATCAAGCCATATGGTTCCAGCACCTGTATCAGCTTATCCGTTTCCTCACGCTGCCCGGTTGTTTCAAAAATGGTATAGTCTTTTCTGATCACAACAGCCCTGGCCCCACATTCCCTTAACAGACGCTCTACTTTCATTTTTTCTGCTACAGCATCGGTGGGTACCTTGTACAAAGCCATTTCCTGCCAGATGATCTGATCATTGGTATTGTAATAGGCTTTCAGCACTTCAACCTGGCGTTCAATCTGTCTGCAGATTTTGCTTACTACTTCCTCCGTTTCATAAATAACAATGGTAAACCGATGAATGCCCGAAACCTCCGATGGGGAAACATTCAGACTTTCTACATTGATTTTCCTTCGGGAAAATATAATCGCAATCCTGTTGAGCAATCCAACCTGATTTTCGGTGTAAACCGTTATGGTATATTCTGTTCTCATGCGTTTTATTTTAATCTGATTTCAGATACACTGCAGCCCTGCGGTACCATCGGAAATACATTGTTTTCTTTTCCAACATAAACTTCCAGCAGGTAAGAACCCTGGTGATCGAGCATTCCCTGAAGTGCAGTTTTCAGATCTGCACGCTGTTTTACACTGCGGCCCGAAATGCCATAAGCTTTTGCCAGCTGCACAAAATCGGGGCTTTGGATGTTTACAAAAGAATAACGCTTGTCGTTAAAGAGATCCTGCCACTGGCGAACCATTCCAAGGAACTGGTTGTTCAGGATCAATATTTTTACATCAACACCGGTTTGCATGATTGTTCCCAATTCCTGCAGGGTCATCTGAAAACCACCGTCGCCAATCACCGCTACTACCGCTCTGTCCTGTGCACCAAACTTTGCACCAATAGCTGCGGGCAATGCAAAGCCCATGGTACCCAGCCCCCCGGAAGTAATATTGCTCCGGGAACGGTTAAAGCGGGCATACCTGCAGGCTACCATCTGGTGCTGGCCCACATCTGTAACCACTACCGCCTCTCCATTGGTAATTTCATTCAGGAGATTAATCACTTCTCCCATACTGAGCGCTTCCGTTTTCGGATGCAACTCGTCCAGAATAACGACCTCCTGTTCCTTTCTGGTAAGTTCACTGAACGTATGCAGCCATTCGCTCCTGTTTTGTTGCTGAATCAGCCTGGTAAGCAGGGGCAGGGTTTCTTTACAATCTCCCCACACGGGAACATCCGCTTTTACATTCTTATCTATTTCGGCAGGATCAATGTCGAGATGAATAATTTTAGCCTGCCTGGCATATTTATCCAGTCTTCCTGTTACGCGATCATCAAAACGCATCCCTACTGCAATCAGTACATCGCATTCATTGGTAAGAACGTTCGGACCGTAATTTCCATGCATACCAAGCATGCCCACATTCAGGGGATGATCGGTCGGAAGTGCGCTCAATCCCAGTAAGGTCCAGGCTGCAGGCAATCCTCCTTTTTCGATAAACTTCCTGAACTCCGCTTCTGCATTACCCAGTATTACACCCTGACCAAATACCACAAAGGGTTTTTTAGCCTGGTTAATCAGTGCTGCTGCTGCTTCTACATATTCTTTCCGCACAATGGGCTTTGGCCGATAACTGCGGATATGTTCACATTTGGAATATCCTTTATAATGAATTTTCTGTAATTGCGCATTCTTGGTAATGTCTATCAATACAGGACCCGGACGACCGGTACGGGCAATATAAAAAGCCTTTGCCAATATATGCGGTATCTCGGTTGCATCGGTAATCTGATAATTCCATTTGGTAACCGGTGTTGTAATATTCACCACATCTGTTTCCTGAAACGCATCGGTCCCCAGTAAATGAGCAAATACCTGTCCGGTAATACAAACCAGTGGTGTGCTGTCTATCATGGCATCTGCCAGCCCAGTTACCAGGTTGGTAGCGCCAGGTCCGCTGGTTGCAAATACCACACCCACTTTACCACTGCTTCTGGCATAACCCTGACCGGCATGTATGCCTCCCTGCTCATGGCGAACCAGCACATGATTCAGGCGATCATTATAATCGTACAACGCATCGTAGATGGGCATAATGGCCCCACCCGGATACCCAAAAACCGTATTCACTTCTTCGGCGATCAATGCTTCCAGCACGGCCTGGGAACCGGTTAATTCAATTGTTTCCGTTCCTTTCAGCGCCAACTCCACCGAGGTGGTTTCTTTTATTTCTGATACGGTACTCATACAGGTTATTTTATTGTCTTAATTAAGCTTCGTCGGTTACACAACCCTGCGATGCATCTTTCACCGTTTGGGCATATTTAAACAGCAAGCCTTTGGCGGCTTTCAAAGCAGGTCTTACCCATTTTGCCTTTCTTGCTGCCAAAACATCTGCTGCTACTTTCAGGGTCATTTTTTTGGTAGACACGTTCAGTTCAATCAGGTCATTGTCTTCAACAAGAGCAATCAATCCACCGTTGTATGCTTCCGGTGTAATATGTCCTACCACAAAACCATGGGTACCCCCGCTGAACCGGCCATCCGTGATCAGTGCAACAGATTTTCCCAAACCTGCACCAATGATGGCAGAAGTTGGCTTCAGCATTTCGGGCATACCCGGCCCGCCTCTTGGGCCAACATAACGGATTACCACTACATCTCCGGCTTTGATCTTTCCACTGTTGATCCCTTCGATCAATTCATGCTCACCGTCAAAAACCCTGGCTGGCCCTTCGAACAATTCACCTTCCTTTCCGCTGATTTTTGCAACGCTTCCTCCTTCGGCCAGGTTACCATATAAAATCTGTAAATGTCCGGTGGCTTTCAGCGGATTTTCCAACGGACGAATAATTTGCTGTTGTTCAAAATCCAGGTCCGGTGCATCGGCCAGATTTTCTGCAACTGTTTTGCCGGTAACCGTCATGCAATCCCCATGAAGCAATCCTTTCTTCCATAAATACTTCATCACAGCAGGTATGCCGCCATATTGATGAAGGTCTTGCATCAGGTATTTTCCACTGGGTTTAAAATCTGCGAGTACCGGGGTGCGGTCGCTGACTTGTTGAAAATCATCCTGCGTAAGTGCAACATCCACACTTTTAGCCATTGCAATCAGGTGCATTACTGCATTGGTGCTTCCGCCAAGAATCATGATAATGGTCATTGCATTTTCAAATGCTTTACGGGTCATGATGTCTTTGGGCAGAATATTTTTCTCCATCAGCAATCTGATGGCTTTTCCGGCGGCAATACATTCATTGTGTTTTTCCTCACTTAAAGCAGGATTGGAAGAAGAGTAGGGCAGGCTCATACCCAATGCTTCAATAGCAGAAGCCATAGTGTTGGCTGTATACATGCCTCCGCAGGCGCCCGCACCAGGGCATGCATGCTGAATAATTCCTTTAAAATCGCCTTCGTCGAGCTTCCCTGCCATTTTCTGGCCCAATGCTTCAAATGCAGAAACAATATTCAGATCCTCGCCTTTGTAATGACCCGGAGCAATGGTGCCCCCATATACCATGATGGCCGGGCGATTCAATCTTCCCATGGCAATAATGGAACCAGGCATGTTTTTATCGCAGCCAGGCAATGCGATCACTGCATCATAATACTGGGCACCACAAACAGCTTCGATAGAATCTGCAATAATGTCGCGGCTCACCAGCGAATAACGCATACCATCCGTACCATTGCTGATACCATCGCTCACACCAATGGTATTGAAGATCAGGCCCACCAGATCAGATTCCCACACACCCTTTTTCACCAGTTTGGCCAGGTCATTTAAATGCATGTTACAGGTATTACCATCATAACCCATACTTACCACACCCACCTGTGCCTTTTTCAGATCTTCCTCTGTTAAACCTATCCCGTACAACATAGCCTGAGCTGCAGGTTGTGTAGGATCTTGCGTAATCGTTTTACTGTATTGATTCAGTTCCATATCATGAAGCTTCTTAATGAATTAATATTGTTCGTGTACCAACTGGTGATACGCATGCTGAATACGGGCCCCAAGCGTATCCTTCCATGCTTTTGGAAACACCGTTTCATCGATTGACTCCCAGCCAATTACTTCAGCTGCAGTTCCGCAGAAAAATACAGCGTCTGCCTGCTTTAGTTCATCGATGGTGTAACTGCCTTCCTGTACTGGAATATTGAGTTTTTTACAAATCTCAAATACAGTAGCCCTTGTGATCCCAGGCAGGATATATCCCAACTGGGGCGTGTGTAACACACCATTTTTTTCAAAAAAGATATTTGAGCCGGGACCTTCTGCAATATCATTGTTGATGTCGAGCAACAGCGCTTCATCAAATCCTTTCGCCTTGGCTTCCTGGCTGGCCATAATAGAGTTCACATAATGTCCCGCAACCTTAGCATGCATTTTAAATGCCTTGGGATTAGGACGCTGAAAAGAAGAAGTAACAACACGTAGTAGCTTCTCTCCCAGAAACGGCGCCATTTCCCAGGTTTCTATGAACAGGTATGATTCTGTATTAGGTGCAAAGCTCATATTAGCTGGCGCATACACAACAGGGCGGATATAGGCATCCTGCTGAGCGTTGCGCTTCAACACTTCGTAAGTTGCTTCAATCAGCTCGTTGGTATCGTATAGATACGGCAGGTTTACGGTTTGTGCAGAAACTTTTAACCGCTCATAGTGTTCAACGGGTTTAAAGATTTTTGTTTCGCCGGAAGCTGTTTTATATGAGCGGATCCCTTCAAATACCGAATAGCCGTAATGCAAAGACTGACTGTAGAGATCTATTTTTTCCTCTGCAGCTTTTACAAATTTCCCATTGTGATAAATAATGGTGTTGCTGTTATAATATTTCATCTTCATCGGTTTATATGCACAAAAAAAGCCCCGCGGATGAGGCGGGGCTTGTATTCTAGGTTTTAAACAATTACAAAGGGCCACCTCCATGCAGTATAGGAATAGTAATGACAATCACAATAATGACTGTTGTGACAGACGTGATCGTATTTATTCCTTTTTTAAACATAGAGGGTTGAGTTCTATGTAAAGATATGTGTGCATGTTTTTAAAACAAAGAACTTTTTAAAAAATATTTTCATCCAAACCAAACAGTTGTTTGTTTTAGATAATGGTTGATGCGTTCAAAACAGCGTTGTGCGCAGCTGCAGTTTTCGCATTTCTTCTGATATAATCAGCTATCAGGTCTCCGATAGCATTGGTGCCATAGTTGTTGATCGGATCTATGTCTTTAGACACAAAACTGTGGGTAAGGGTCCAATTAACAGCCTCCCGGACTGCTTCCGCTTCTTCTGTCATACCGAAATGATCCAGCATCATAGCTGCAGAGAGTACTGACCCCAACGGATTTGCAATGTCTTTTCCGGCAGCCTGCGGATAAGATCCATGAATTGGTTCAAAGAGCGCGGAACCATTTCCAACCGAAGCAGATGGCATCAAGCCCATGGAACCGGTTAACACACTGGCTTCATCACTGATGATGTCTCCGAACATATTTTCGGTTAAGATTACATCGAACTGTGCCGGATTCAGAATAATCTGCATCGATGCATTATCTACATACATATAATCCACCGTTACATCCGGGAACTGAACAGCCAGTTCACGTACAACTTTGCGCCATAAGCGAGAAGTCTCCAACACATTGGCTTTATCGATCAATGTGAGTTTCTTCTTACGCTTTTGCGCATATTGAAAAGCAGGAATGGCAACCCTTTCAATTTCTGCTTTACTGTAGGCACACTCATCGGTTGCATAGGTTTTATCTTCATTCAGTGTTCGCTTTCCAAAGTATATACCTCCGGTCAGCTCTCTGAAAATCACACAATCCACACCTTCCAGCTGTTTGCTCCTCAACGGAGAAAGATGATGGAGTGAATGATAGGTGGCAATAGGCCGGATATTCGCAAACAACTGAAGCTCTTTGCGCAACTTCAGCAAACCCTGCTCGGGACGAACGGTTGCCGTTGGATCATTGTCGTATTTGGGATCTCCGATAGCTCCGAACAGAATTGCATCACTCTGTTTACACATTTCGAGTGTGGCATCCGGAAGCGGATTACCAGTTTTATCAATTGCATCTGCACCCATGAGCCCATAGGCAAAATGAAACTGATGATCAAATTCATGTGCAACAGCATTCAATACCTTAACAGACTGTGCTGTTACTTCAGGTCCAATACCATCTCCGTTGATTACTGCAATTTTCTTTTCCATATACTTATGCGCTTTCTTTTTCAAATTTGGTAATAGCCTCTCTCCGACTTAATAAAAAATCAATATCGTCGTATCCGTTCAGCAGGCAGGTTTTTTTATAAGGATTGAGTTCGAACGACTCCTGTTCTCCGGTTGCATCAATTCGGATGGTCTGCGCTTCCACATCAATACTGAGTGTAGCTTCATTTCCCTGCTCAAATATTTTTTGCAGGAACAACTCCGATACTGTTACCGGCAACACCCCGTTGTTCAATGCATTGTTTTTAAATATATCCGCAAAAAAGCTGCTTACCACGGCGTTAAAACCATAATCGAGGATGGCCCAGGCGGCGTGCTCTCTGGAAGATCCGCAACCAAAATTCTTCCCTGCTACCAGGATATCTCCGCTGTACAAAGGGTTATTCAATGCAAAATCGGTCTTGGGCTTTGCCTCGCTGTCGTTATCATAACGCCAGTCTCGAAAAAGATTCTTGCCAAATCCATCTCTGGTAGTGGCTTTTAAAAAACGGGCCGGTATAATCTGGTCTGTGTCTATATTTTCCATAGGTATTGGAACAAACCGACTCTGTATCTTTTGTATTGCCTTCACTGTTTAAATAATTAAATGAGTTCTCGTATATCTGTTACAACACCTGTTATTGCAGCAGCAGCAGCGGTAAGCGGACTCGCCAGCAAGGTTCTGGCCCCTGCTCCCTGACGTCCTTCAAAATTCCTATTGCTGGTACTGATGCAGTATTCTCCCGCCGGAACCTTGTCTTCGTTCATGCCAAGACAGGCGCTGCAACCGGCCTGCCTGATCTGGAATCCGGCTTCTGCAAATATGCGATCGAGCCCTTCTGCATGTACTTGTTTGGCCACCTGCTGCGATCCGGGCACAATCATTACTTTAACTCCATCATTTTTCTTACGTCCCTTTACCAGTTCTGCCACTTCGCGCAGGTCTTCAATTCGGGAGTTGGTGCAGCTGCCGATAAACACATGCTGAACCGGCATACCTACCAGGGATGCCCCGCTTTTCAGCCCCATATATTGCAAAGCCTTTTCAATATTTTTCTTTTCTCCTTCATCTGCAATCTGCTCCAGTACAGGAATATGTCCATTCACTGCAATGCCCAAACCAGGATTGGTTCCGTAGGTAATCATCGGAGGTATGTCTGCAGCATTGATATTGATTTCAGCATCAAAAACCGCATCTGTATCTGAATAGAGCTCTTTCCATTCGGCCAGCTTTTCATCCCAGGCATTGCCCTTTGGGGCAAACGGCCTTCCCTTAACATAGTTGAATGTAGTTTCATCGGGGGCGATCATTCCGCCCCTGGCGCCCATTTCGATACTCATGTTGCAAATGGTCATCCTGGCTTCCATAGACAGGGAACGGATGGTGCTTCCCGCATATTCAACAAAAAATCCTGTAGCACCGCTTGCCGAAATTCTGGCTATGATGTACAGGATAATATCTTTTGAAACCACACCCTTTTGCAAATCGCCGTCTATATTAATGCGCATCGTTTTGGGCTTAGTCTGCAACACGCATTGAGATGCAAAGACCATTTCTACTTCACTGGTTCCAATTCCGAAGGCTATTGTACCAAAAGCACCGTGCGTTGAAGTGTGGCTGTCTCCACAAACAATCGTCATACCAGGCTGTGTAATACCCAACTCAGGGCCAATGACGTGTACGATTCCCTGGTAAGGGTGCCCAAGGCCATAGAGTTCCACACCATGCTTATTGCAGTTGTTGATCAGCTGCTCTACCTGCATCCTCGACAATTCATCCTTTATGGGAAGGTGTTGATTAATGGTTGGTACATTATGGTCTGCTGTTGCAATGGTTTGTCTGGGTCTGAACAGGGGAATGCCTCTTTGTTCTATCCCTTTAAAAGCCTGAGGGCTGGTTACCTCGTGAATAAAATGCTGATCTATGTAAAGCACGGAAGGCCCATCAGGAATTTTTTCCACAACATGCTTATCCCAGATCTTATCAAATAATGTTTTTCCCATTTACTGTTTTATTTATGCCACGGCATTTTCTGCAACATGCGCTTCGGCCATTTGTCTTAAATCGTATTCTTCTACTTCTTTTTTACCATCGGCTATTTCCAGGAATTGCTGATACAGGGCGTCGATATCGTTCCTTGTAAACGAATAACCCAGTTTCTGGAGGCGATAAGCCAGTGCGCTTCTTCCGCTTCTTGCAGTCAGCACAATTTTGCTGCCTTCTGCTCCAACCTGTTCCGGATTGATGATTTCATAAGTCTGTGCATCTTTCAGGAAACCATCCTGGTGAATACCGGATGAATGTGAGAACGCATTGGCTCCAACAATCGCCTTATTGGGCTGAACCGGCATCCGCATGGTTTCAGACACTTCCCGGCTGATTGGGTTCAGCATCTGGGTTTTGATATTCGTATACAAATTGAGGTGTTTGTGCTGTTCAATGATCATCACCACTTCTTCCAGAGAAGTATTGCCGGCGCGCTCACCCAGCCCGTTAATGGTACACTCAATCTGGCGCGCACCATTGATTACCCCGCTGATGGAGTTGGCTGTGGCCAGTCCAAGATCGTTGTGACAATGACAGGAAAGAATGGCTTTATCAATATTGGGAACATGGTTCATCAGGTAAGCCATTTTGGCGCCATACTGATCGGGAAGGCAATATCCGGTTGTATCAGGAATATTCACCACGGTTGCACCAGCTGCAATCACCGCTTCTACCACTCTTGCCAGGTACTCATTATCGGTACGGCCGGCATCTTCCGCATAAAATTCCACATCGTCTGTAAAATTCCTGGCCCATTTCACCGCCTGTATGGCCCTGGACAGAATCTCTTCGCGCGTAGTATTGAATTTGGATTTGATGTGATAGTCGGAAGTTCCGATCCCGGTATGGATACGGGGCCTTACCGCATATCTTAGTGCCTGAGCGGCCACTTCTATGTCTTTTTCTACCGCCCGGGTAAGCCCGCAAACGGTCGCATTTTTAACGATTCGGGCTATCTGAGAAACAGATTCAAAGTCGCCCGGGCTGGAAACCGGGAAGCCAGCTTCAATAACATCAACACCGAGCTCCTCCAGACGCAATGCCAGCTCGAGTTTTTCCCTGGTATTCAACTTACAGCCCGGCACCTGCTCACCATCCCGGAGGGTGGTATCGAAAATATAGATCTGCTTACTCATATACCTTAATTAATTTGACTTAGATATAAAAGACAGGCACGTAATTGTTGCTATTGATTGCCTTAAATAACAACAGTACGGCCTGTCAGATTCGAATTTAGAATGTCTTATCTTCGGAACGGAATCAAGATTGGCTTCATTTTACAGCCCGCAAAGGGGTATTTTTTCACTGAAACCCTTTGCTGTATTGGTTTTCGATTCAAATAAATTACGATGCCCAACCGCACTACAGATGCCCTTTTTCAACTGATCCAGTCGATGGAAAGGGCAGAAAAGCGCAATTTTAAACTATATATGACCCGGAATACCACTTCGGGTAACCTGAAAGTGATCGAATTATTTGATGCACTGGATAAAATGAAACAATACGACGAAGCCGTATTGCTCAAGAAAAACAAACGGATCCAGAAACCACAGCTTTCGAACCTGAAGGCACATCTGTACCACGAGATACTGGCCAGCATCCGCCTGCTGAAGCAGGGAGAAAACATCGATCTGCAATTACACGAACAGCTGGATTTTGCCAGGATCCTTTACAACAAAGGATTGTACCTGCAAAGCCTGAAAATTCTGGATAAGATCAAAGAAGTTGCCAAAGCCAACAACCAGGTAACATATATACAGCAGGTACTGTTTCTGGAGAAAAAAATTGAAACCCTGCACATTACCAGAAGTATGCAGGACAGGGCCGAAAGCCTCTGCAACGAAGTAGATGAAACCAATGCAAGGCTCTCTGTAATCAGTAGCCTGTCTAATTATTCCCTGCTTTTATATGGCTGGTACATAAAAAACGGACATGCCCGACATGAGGAAGACAAGGCAGAACTGGACGTTTATTTCAAAGATCCTGTTTTTCAGGATGCAGGCTTGTACAAAGGGTTTTATGAAAAGCTTTACCTCTATCAGTGCTATTGCTGGTATGCTTTTATTAATCAGGATTTTCTGATGTATTACCGGTATACCCAAAAATGGGTAGACCTGTTTCATACAGAACCCAAAATGATCGAGATAGAAACAGCGCACTATATCAAGGGGATGCACAATCTTTTATCGGCCCATGTAGACCTGCGCAACTACCGGAAGTTCAATGAAACCATTCAGGTGTTTGAAAAATTCATTCAAACACCCGTGGTACAGGAGAACCAGAACAATCTGATACAGACATTCACCTATCTATATACGGCCAAGCTGAACAAACACTTCATGGAAGGCACTTTCAGCAAAGGCCTGTACCTGGTTCCGGAGATTGAAGCCAAACTGAAAGAATATGAACTTTTCCTCGACAGGCACCGGATACTCGTATTCTACTACAAATTTGCTTCTCTGTATTTTGGTTGCGGAGAATACGATAAAAGCATCGACTACCTGAATAAAATCATTAACCTGAAAGTAGATCTCCGGATCGATTTGCAATGCTATGCACGCCTGCTGCACCTGATTGCACATTACGAACTCGGGAATGATGATATCCTGGAATACCTGTTAAAATCTGTTTACCGGTTCATGGCAAAAATGCAGAACCTGAGTACAGCAGAGGAAGCTGTTTTCACTTTCCTCAGAAAAGCATTCAGCAGTTCTACCAAAAAAGTTAAACCGCTGTTCGAGGAGTTGTTGGAAAAACTAAAAGGACTTAAAGACCAGCCACTCGAGAACAGGGCTTTTATGTACCTCGACATTGTGTCCTGGCTGGAAAGCAAGATTCAGCAAAAACCGGTTCAGACCATTATCCGGCAGAAATTTCTGGAAAACAAAAAAAGAGGAGCAACACCTGCTTAGCGCTTCAACAGGATTCCTTCAGAAAGCGGAAACTGGATATGCATGGCACATCCTTTATTGGGTGCTGTATCAATACGAATTTCTCCATTAAACAATTCTACCCGGGTAGTAATATTATACAACCCAATCCCCTTTTTCTGCTGCATAAGATCAAATCCTATGCCGTCGTCTGTGATGGAGAGTTGAATATGCCCGGATGTTCTGCTTAACCGAATGTTCACTTCATAAGCATCCGCATGCTTTAGTATATTATTTACCTGCTCCTGAATGATCCGGAATATACTCAGCTTGAAATCGTATTCAATATCATCTTCGTAAAAATTATCTGCTGTAAACTCCATCTTCATTTCTTTCACAGCACCTACATCTTCCAGGATACTTTCGATGGCTTTTACCAGGCCAAAATCCTTGATCAGCGGTGTTACAAGGCTTTTGGTCAGGCTCCGTATTTCTTCAATGGCATTCAGTACGTAGTTCGCCGACTGTTTAAGCAAATCAGAACTGCCTTGTTTTTTTTCTGCCGAAGCAATATACATCATAGCAACGGTCAACTGCTGGTTCACATTATCATGCAGTTCCCTGCTGATATCGTGGCGTTCTTTTTCCTGCGTAACAATAACAGCTTCTGCAATTTCTTTCTGCTTCATCACTCGTTCTTCTTCCAGCTTACGTTCGAGGGTTATTCTGGAGGTAACGTTATGGGCAATGGACATCATGGCCTGTTTTCCGTTGTAGTCGATCGGATGAGTGGAAATTTCCATAAAAATCGTTTCCCCTTTCCGGTTATGGTGTTTCCATATCCTGCTGGCTCTGTTGAACTGCCCCTGACGGTAATTTTCCAGTGTGCGCTTTAGTTCTGCATGAGACTCCTGGGGCCTGAGATCCCAAAGCGTACGCACCAGAAATTCTGCTTTGGAGTAACCATACTCTTTCTCGGCAACACCGTTTACTTCCAGAATTTGCAGCGTATCCATATCCCAGATATAGATAGCCATAGGGTTATTGTAGAAAAGACTGGAATACAACTCCCTGCTCACACGGATGTTCTCCAGGTTCTTTTTCCGTTCAATGCTGTATTTGATCGATTTGGCCAGCAGCTTTTCATCGAACTCTCCTTTCACCAGGTAATCCTGTGCGCCACGGGCCATGGTTTCCAATGCCATTTCGGTATCTACTAAACCAGTCAGTACAATAATCGGAATGGTAGGCGCTAATTGGTTGATGTGCAGAAAAGATTCGATTCCAGAACTGTCTGTAAGGGAAAGATCCAGTAAAATCAGGTTGGGTTTCTGCTCATTCAGCAACACTACTGTTTCCGCATAACTAGTTGTTTTCAGGATATTCCCAATCTGCAACCTGGTTTTCCACAACAATGCTTCCAGCACAAACAGGTCGGCCGGATTATCCTCTACAACAAGTATGTTCAATAAATTATTGGAATCAGACATAAATGCGCTCGATAACATCTTTGTATTTCTCCATCACCACTTTCCGTTTCAAACTCAGTTTTGGCGTCATCTCCCCTGTTTCAACGGTCCACTCCCGAGGCAACAATTCAAACTTTTTAATCTGTTCTACGTGATTGAAAAAGTTATTGAAACTTTCCACCAATTCGCGATAGAGTTCCAGTACCCTCGGATTGTGTATTACATCTTCGTGTGTTGTATACGGAATACCCTTTTCCCGCATCCATTCGAGCAATACAGGGAAAGAAGGCACAATTAATGCCCCTACAAATTTTCTTTCGGAACCAACCACCATTACCTGCTCTACAAAAGGACTTTCTTTCAGCTTATTTTCGATGGGCTGTGGCGCAACATATTTTCCACCACTGGTTTTAAACAACTCTTTTTTGCGATCGGTAATCTTGAGGAATTTATTGTCGACCCACACGCCGATATCTCCGGTAAGCAACCATCCGTTTACCACTGTTTCTGCGGTAAGATCAGGACGCTTGTAATAGCCTTTCATTACACATGGACCCGAAACAAGAATTTCCCCGTCCTCGGCCAGTTTTACCTGAACACCTTCCAGTGGCGGACCAACTGTACCAAACTTAGGACCTCCCTCCTGTTGCCTGTTTACACAAACCACAGGGCTGTTTTCAGTTGGGCCATATCCTTCGTATACGGGAATCTGCGCTGCATTAAAAATACGCAAGAGCTTAACCTGACAGGCAGCACCGCCGGTAATGATGAAGGAAACATTTCCGCCAAGCGCTTCACGCCATTTGGAAAAAATCAGTTTGTTGGCAATCGCCAGTTGCATATTGTACCATACACCACCACTGATTCTGTTGTCGTATTTTTCTGCCAGACTCACTGCCCAGAAAAAGAGTTTGCGTTTGGTGCCGGTAAGCTCACCTCCCTTTGCCATGATCTTTTCGAATACTTTTTCCAGTAATCTTGGTACGGTGGTAAAGCCATCCGGCTGAACTTCTTTCAAGTTCTCCCCAATGGTATCAAGACTTTCCGCATAATAGATGCTGATTCCGCTGAACAGATAAATATAGGTACAGGTTTTTTCAAAAATATGGTTGAGTGGGAGAAAGCTCAGTACTTTTTTATCAGGAGAATCATGGAAGGGGAAGCTCGCTTTGGAGAACTTTACGTTAGAGCAGATATTCTTATGCGTAAGCATCACTCCCTTTGGCGTTCCCGTTGTTCCGGAGGTATAAATGATGGTTGCCGTATGTTCTTCAGGAATCGTTTTTTTAAGCTGCTTCACTTTTTCGAGTGAATCCTCACTTGCAAGAGCAGGTACTTCGGACCAATGCATTTGCCCTTCGATTTTATCAAAAGTATACACTCCCCGTAAGGAAGGCACTTTTGGAAGCAGGTCCAAAATCTTCTGCAACAATTCTACGTTACTTACAAAAATGTATTTAACAGCGGCATCATTTAAAATGAACTCCAGCTCTAATGGATTGGTGGTGGGATAAACAGGAACCAGGATAGCGCCAATCTGCTGTACAGCCAGATCGGTAAATACCCATTCGGGTCTGTTGCTGCTGATGATGGCAATCTTATCGCTGCTCTCCGGGCTAAAATCATTCCCACTTACGCCCAGTTCCAGCAAACCTGCACTGAATCGGTGAATCGTGTCTGCTGCTTCCTGTGTGCTGTAATGCTTCCATTGACCATTCTCTTTCGCAGAGAGCATGTCTTTTTTAGGAAAATAGGCAAGTTGATGGTCGAGGCAATCAAACAGTCGGCTGTAATTCATATGCAATCGTTAATTGGACGATCAAATTAGTAAAATAACTACAAATAAAAAAGGAAAGGCATAAATAGCAGCCTCCATGCAACTCATATTACTATTGCATATAATACTGTCCGGGAGCCAGCCTGAACACGCGGCTCTGTTGAAATTCCTGTAATTTGATTGTTTCGTTGGCATGTGTATTTTGCCAAAGCTGATACGCGTCTTTATTCACCGTTTCTCCCAACAACCATTGGTTATATGCTTCAAAAAGACCCTGGCGAATCAGGTACTGCCATTGATCAAACAGGCGGTACGGAAAGCGAACGGCGGCGGCATTATACCAATCCAGAACAAACCTGGTACGAATGCTGCTGATATTGTCTATAGAAAGACCATTGACAATCAGCTGGCTGTTTTTATTGTAATGCTGCAGCACCTGCTTTTCAAATTCCGAAAGTGTTGCCGTTTTCAATAAATCATTTATAACACCCGGCTTCAGCAGTCCGGCCAGAGATGCTGCCAGACTTGTTTTCATTTCTCCGGTTCTGGGAGTATAGCTTTCCAGATTCACAAACAACTCGCTGTAAAGCAACACACGAACATGGTTTTGCTGCTGCCGGTAATATTGAACTGCATGATAATAGTTCCCGCTGTAATTCGGATCTTTCTCTATGCCCAGCTCCCACTGCGCAATCGCTTCTTTGGGCTGATTGTCTTCTTTCAGGCTTTCACCCAGTTCGCTGTATAGCATACCGCTGGCCGGAAATTTTTTCAATGCTGTGCGATACATTTTATTGGCTTCCTTATAAGCAGCAATGGCTTTATAAGAAAGGCCCAATATCTGAAAGGTTTGCTGATCGGCACTGTCGGTTGCAACAGCAGCTTTCCCGGTTTCAATTGCTCTGGCAAAATCCCGCTGCAGATAATAAACGTAAGAAAGATTCTTAAGCAACTCAAGGTCGAGCGGTGCCTGTTGACGAGCTTGTTGCAGTAAGGCGGCAGCCCGATCATACTCACCCTGCTGCATCAGCAACCTTGCATTATCGAGTGCAGGTTGTACTGTACCGCTTTGGGAAAAACCTGCCTGAAAATAAAGCAGGGCCAGCAGCAAGATTCTACAATAGTTCATAAACAGGTATTATTCTCCGATCAGATTGGTTAGTAAGCCATCTCTGAGCTTGGGTTCGAACCAGGTGCTCTTGGGTGGCATTACATTCCCGCTGTCGGCAATGGTAAAAAGCTGATCGATGGTTACCGGATACAGACTGAACGCACAAGCCATTTCGCCACTGTCTACCCGCTGCTCCAATGCAATAAGTCCGCGGATACCACCCACAAAATCAATTCGTTTATCGGTCCGCTGATCCATAATTCCGAGAATCGGACCAAGCACCTGTTCCTGTAATACGCTTACATCCAGCACGCCAATGGGATCATTGGTATAAGTACCTTCTTTTGCAGTTAATCGATACCAGTTGTTTTCCAGGTAAAGCCCCATGGTATGCAATGCCTCGGGGCGATAGGTTTGTTTACCAAGCAGGGTAACTTCAAAAGATTTTTCCAGTGCAGCCAAAAATGCAGCTGCGGACAAACCATTCAGGTCTTTGATTACCCGGTTGTAATCCATAATGTACAACTGGTTAGAAGGAAAAAGTGTGGTGAGAAAATAATCAGCAGCAGGGGTCGCTTTAGCGCCCAGCTGCGCCCGCACTTTGGCAGCAGAAGCCGCTCTGTGGTGGCCGTCTGCGATATAAGTACAGGGAACTTCTTCTTTAAACAAACGGGTAATTTCTTCCACCACTTCGGAATCGCTGACAATCCATACTGTGTGCTGAATACCATCTTCGGCCGTAAAGTCGTAAGCGGCCGTTTTAGTGGTTTTCCATTTATCGATCACCGCATCCACATGCACATTGCTGCGGTAGGCGAGGAATACATTTCCTGTCTGAGCACCGGATACAGTAATATGATTGATTCGGTCCTGCTCTTTTTCCGGGCGGGTAAATTCGTGTTTCTTGATAATCCCGTTTTCATAATCGTCTACACTGCTTACACAAACCAAACCGGTCTGGCTTCTTCCATTCATGATCAACTGATATATATAATAACAGTCCTTCGACTCCCGGAACAAAACATCACGCTGAATAAACGCATCCAGGTTGTTTTTTGCCTGCTGATATACTTCAGGAGCATGAACATCTGTTTTATCGGAAAGATCTATTTCACTTTTGGTAATGTGCAAAAAACTGTAAGGATTACCCTGAGCTTCAATTTTTGCTTCTGTGCTGTTAAGAACGTCGTAAGGAAGACTTGCTACCTGTTTAGCCAGTTGTGGTTGAGGCCTTAAGGCCTTGAACGGTTTGATAATTGCCATGCCGCAAATATCGGTGAATAAATCACAAAAGAAAAGTTATGCTTATAAGCGCCTGTTATCCATGCTTTTGTGCAAAAGCCAGCATCAGGTCGCAGAAGGCCTGTACACTTTCAATGGGCAGGGCATTGTACATGCTTACCCGTATACCACCAACGGTTCTGTAACCTTTCACACCAATCATGCCTTCCTGCTTACACAAAGCCAGGAAAGGTTCTTCCAGTGCAGCATCATTCAAAAAGAAAACAGCATTCATTTCGCTGCGGTCTTCTTTGGCAACGGGAGCATCGAACATCGGCAAAGCATCGATGGTATTATAAAGCAATTCAGATTTGGCTTTATTTCTCCTGCCCATTTCTGCCAGACCGCCCTGCTCAATAATCCAGCGCAGGGTTAACATGCTTACATATACAGCAAATACCGGCGGGGTGTTCATCAAAGAGCCGGCCTCTATATGCTTCTGGTAATTCATGATGGTAGGAATGGGTCGATTGATTTTTCCAAGAATCGCTTTCTTAACCACTACCAGGTTTACACCAGCAGCGCCCATGTTTTTTTGTGCACCCGCATAAATCAGGGAGCATTTTTTAAAATCGGTTGGCCTGCTGAAAATATCACTGCTCATATCGGCTACCAGGGGAACCCGGGTGTCGGGATATTGATGCCATTGGGTGCCCTCCACCGTATTATTGGAAGTAAAATGCAGGTATGCCGCATCTTCCGGAATCGCAAAATCTTTATTGATGTAACGATACTGGCGATCGCTGCTGTCTGCCACCACCTGAACGTTTCCAAACAGTTTGGCTTCTTTGAAGGCCTTATTGCCCCAAACACCATTGTCGCAATACGCTGCTGTAGCATTGGTATCGAGCAGGTTCATCGGCACCTGCATAAACTGTGTAGTAGCCCCTCCGTGCAGGAACAGCACTTCATAGGCATCGTCCAGTTCCATGAGTTGCTTCACCGAATCCTTCGCCTCCTGCAGGATCTCCTGAAACCAGTTGGTGCGGTGACCAATTTCCAACAAGGACAATCCTGTATGATTATAATTCATAATAGCCTCAGCAGCCTGGGTTAGCACTGCCTGCGGTAAGATAGAAGGACCGGAATTAAAATTGTGCAACTTCATAGTCAAAACTTGAAGCGCAAATTAAACCGATTATCTTTACAAAATGCAACTCCCTTCTTCCCTGCTCGAAAATGCCGTAGCCCAATTTGCCAAACTCCCCGGAATTGGCAAGAAAACAGCGCTGCGACTGGTATTGCATCTATTGAAACAGGATGTGAGCGAAGTGCAGTTATTTGGAGAAACCATTGCCAAAATGCGACGCGACATCCGTTTTTGTCAACGTTGCCACAATATCAGCGATGGGGATATTTGTGCCATTTGTGCCAATTCGCAACGAAACCAGCGGGTCATTTGTGTGGTGGAAAACATCCGGGATGTGATTGCCATCGAAAGCACGCAGCAATTCAATGGCACCTATCATGTACTGGGCGGTATTATTTCTCCGCTGGATGGAATAGGCCCCGAGCAGCTCACCATTGAATCACTGATCAACCGGATAGCCCAGGAACAGGTGGAAGAACTGGTATTTGCCCTGAGTCCGAATATTCAGGGAGACACCACTATCTATTATATCCAAAAGAAAATGGCCAGTCCGGACTGTAAAATCACCACCATTGCAAGGGGTATTGCATTTGGGGGCGAACTGGAGTATGCCGACGAAATGACCCTGGCCAGGAGTATCGCCAACCGGCTGCCGGTACAGCAGTATGTTAAATAATATTAGCTTTTTTTATTTTTTGTAGCTTTATAGCAAACTATTTGTTAGTTTCGTTGTTTAAACATCAAATGATCTCTTATGAAAAAATGGACCCGCATACTCATCATTGTTATTGGCCTTGGCATCATTGGTGGTGCTGTGATTGCCTACCGCATTTTTAATAAACCACACAGAGACGTGACCACAGAAAAAGCGGTTACCCTCACTGCACAAAAATTATACGATGCATTCAGAACAGATGAGGCTGCTGCCAACCAGCTTTACCTGGACAAAGCCATTGAACTCAGCGGAGAAGTACTCGATGTAAGTACCAACCAGGATGGCAATGTGGTGGTGAACTTCAAAACCAGCGATCCATTGTTTGTAATCAACTGTACATTCAAGACCAATCCGGGAACGCTGAGCCCCGGCAGCACCATTACTTTCAGGGGAATTTGTACCGGATACATACCGGATGCAAATGTGGTCATCAACGAAGGTGTATTAATTCAATAACGATACTAAAACTTTATATCAAGCAATCATGAAACATTTACTGATTCTCTTTTTTAGCGTATTAATGATCGGCAATAGCGTACAGGCCCAAAAAGTGTACGGTACCCGCAATGGTAAAATTTCTTTTGTTTCCCCTACAGACGAAGATGTGAAAGCAGTGAACAACGAAGTTACCAGCCGTTTGGCAGACAACGGAACACTCAGCTTCAGCCTGCTGATCAAGGGATTCAAGTTCAAATATGCCGAAATGCAGGACCATTTCAACAATGAGTACCTGATGAGCAACCAGTTTCCCCGTGCCGATTTTAAAGGGAGCATTACCAATATTCAGCAGGTAACACTGAGTAAAAACGGTACATATAAGGCAGCTGTAAAGGGCAATCTCACTTTACATGGCGTTACCAAACCCATTACAGTGAACGGCACCATTACCGTAAAAGACGGTAAAATCACGGCTTTGGCTAAGTTCACCATTGTGATGAAAGACTTTAAAATCGATGCTTCCAGCGTTACAGACGTAGTAAATGCAGAAGTAAACTGTCTGTATCAATAACAGAATTCATACCTGTGTAAAATATCCCGCTTTTTAAAACAAAGCGGGATATTTTGTTCTAAGCCCTTACCACACTATCTTTACACCTAATTCAGACAGATTTGTTTATTGTTCAGTCTGAATGGCCTGTACCATGCGTACAGGTTCTATGGAACTAATAAACGTACCGAAGTGATCTTCCCCACCCATTTCCAGCGTTTATTGGTTTATTAATCACTGCCAAACCCGGTTTGGCCAATGAATCTATTGTATGCAGATAAAGGAAGAACTGAAGAAGAGAATACTGGTGATCGACGGAGCCATGGGAACCATGATCCAGCGCCACAAGCTAACAGAAGCCGATTACAGGGGCGAGCGCTTTAAAGACTGGCATTGCGATGTAAAGGGCAACAACGACCTGCTGTGCATCACTCAACCACAAATCATCATTGGTATTCACAAACAATACCTGGAAGCAGGGGCAGATATCATTGAAACCAACACTTTCAGCAGCACCACCATAGCCATGGCAGATTACGAAATGCAATCTCTGGCTTATGAACTGAATGTTGCTGCAGCCAAATGCGCCCGGGAAGCCATCCGCCAATATGCCGAAGAACATCCTGAGGCAGCTCCTAAGTTTGTTGCCGGCGCCATAGGTCCGTTGAATAAAACACTTAGTCTTTCACCCGATGTAAACAACCCCGGATACAGGGCAGTAACATTTGATGAAGTGGCCGCTGCCTATTATGAGCAGATCAGCGGATTAGTAGACGGCGGAGTAGACATCATTCTCATCGAAACCATTTTTGATACACTGAATGCAAAGGGGGCCATCTATGCGGTAAAAAAATACTTCCGGGATCACAACCGGGAAGAATTGCCCATCATGATCAGCGGAACCATCACCGATGCTTCCGGCAGAACCCTGAGCGGCCAAACCCTGGAAGCATTTTATACTTCTGTGATGCATGCAAAACCCCTGAGCATAGGCCTGAACTGTGCATTGGGTGCGTCAGAAATGAGAAGTCATATTGAAGAGCTCTCGCAAATTGCAGCCTGCTACACTTCTGCATATCCCAATGCAGGCTTACCCAATGCCATGGGTGAATACGATGAACAGCCTCATCAGACCGCACATTTTATAGAAGAGTGGGCAAAAGAAGGTTTCGTAAATATTGTTGGGGGCTGCTGCGGAACTACACCGGATCATATCAAACATATTGCAGACAACGTTAAAAAAATTCAACCAAGACCATTACCGGTACTGGAAGCAACATTATAATCATGACAATCATCAAACCATATTTACGCCTGTCCGGTTTGGAACCGCTGGTGGTAAGACCGGAAACCAATTTTGTAAACGTGGGTGAAAGAACCAACGTTACGGGATCCAAGAAGTTTGCAAGGCTGATTCGCGAAAATAAATACGAAGAAGCCCTGTCGGTTGCGCGTCAGCAGGTAGAAAACGGAGCCCAAATTCTGGATGTGAACATGGACGACGCCTTGCTGGATGGGGTTACTGCCATGACCACTTTTCTAAACCTCCTTCAAAGTGAGCCGGATATTGCCAGGATTCCGATCATGATCGACAGTTCCAAATTCGAGATCATTGAAGCCGGCTTGAAATGTGTACAGGGCAAATGCATCGTGAACTCTATTTCCATGAAGGAAGGAGAAGCCAAATTCATAGAGCAGGCATTTACCTGTAAAGCGTATGGGGCAGCCGTGATTGTAATGGCATTTGATGAAGTAGGACAGGCAGATACCAAAGACCGGAAAGTAGAAATCTGCAAAAGAGCCTATAAGATCCTTACCGAACAGGTGGGGTACGATCCGCAGGACATCATTTTTGATCCAAACATATTTGCCATTGCTACCGGTATAGAGGAGCACAACAATTATGCGGTAGATTTTATAGAAGCAACCCGGGAAATCAAAAAAGCAATGCCCCTGACCAAAGTGAGCGGGGGGGTGTCCAATGTGTCTTTTTCATTCCGCGGAAACGATCATGTACGGGAAGCTATTCACTCTGTATTCCTGTTACATGCCATCAAAGCAGGAATGGACATGGGTATTGTGAATGCAGGCCAGCTGGTGATCTACGACGAAATAGAGCCAACGCTGCGCGAACTCTGCGAAGATGTAATTCTCAACAGAAACAACGGCAACAACGAAGCCACCGAAAAGCTGATTGCATTTGCTGAAACAGTAAAAGCCAAAGGCAAGGTAGAAGTAAAGGATGAAGCATGGAGATTGGAATCTGTAGAAAAAAGACTGGCTCATTCTCTGATCAATGGCATCACCGATTACATTGAAGCAGATACAGAAGAAGCCCGGTTGAAATATCCGAAGCCGCTGGATGTGATTGAAGGCCCTCTCATGGAGGGTATGAATATTGTAGGCGATCTGTTTGGCGCAGGAAAAATGTTTTTACCACAGGTGGTGAAAAGCGCCCGGGTAATGAAGAGAAGCGTTGCTGTACTGACCCCTTATATTGAACAGGAAAAAGAAGACAGAAAGCAGGCTCATCTTGCCGCAGGAACCGTAAATGAAGAATCAGCCGGTGCAGCCAAAATATTACTGGCCACTGTAAAGGGGGATGTGCATGATATTGGAAAAAATATTGTTGGTGTAGTATTAGGCTGTAACGGATACGATATAGTAGACCTGGGTGTAATGGTTCCGGCAGATAAAATCCTGGATGCAGCTGAAAAAGAAAAAGCAGATATCATAGGACTAAGCGGATTGATTACTCCTTCGCTGGACGAGATGGTTCATATAGCGAAAGAAATGAAACGGAGGAATATGAAACAGCCGCTGCTGATTGGAGGTGCCACTACTTCAAGGATACATACGGCTGTAAAAATTGCACCGGAATTTGAAGAAGGCGTAGTGCATGTACTGGACGCATCCAGAAGCGTTACTGTTGCCGGTTCCCTGCTGAATAAAGAACAAAAGGCGCCCTTCCTCACCGAACTGAAATCGGAATACGCAAAACTCAAAACAGATTTTGAGAACCGCAAACCGGTGAAACAATACATTTCTTACGAAGATGCATTAAAGAATAAAACAGCCATCGACTGGAGCAATTACCAGCCTGTAAAACCGGGATTCCAGGGCACCATGGTATTCGACAATTATGATTTGAGCGAGTTACGCAGCTTTATAGACTGGAAACCATTTTTCATTACCTGGGAAATGCACGGAAACTTTCCGGAGATCCTGACCGATCAGGTAGTGGGTGCTGAAGCAACCAAACTCTACAACGATGCCAATGCCATGCTCGATAATATTATTAAAGAGCAATGGCTGAGCGCAAAAGGAGTAATAGGTTTCTGGGAAGCTGCTTCTGAAGAGGATGCGGTAACCGTAAAACCCGGAGAACACGCAGCACCGGTTGAATTGCAGTTCCTGCGGCAGCAGATTAAGAAAGCCCCGGGCCAGCCGAATCTTTCCCTGGCAGACTTCATTAAACCCGCCGGAATCAATCCGGATACGAAGGATTATATTGGCGCATTTGCTGTAAGTATTCATGGAATTGAGCCGCATTTAAACCGCTACATCAATACCCACGACGATTACAATAAAATCATGCTGCAGGCGCTGGCCGACCGATTGGCCGAAGCCTTTGCCGAAGCCCTTCACCTGAGAACCAGGAAGGAGTTCTGGGCATATGATACCAATGAACAGCTCACCAATGAGCAATTGATTAAGGAACAATACACCGGCATCAGACCCGCTCCGGGATACCCTGCCTGTCCGGATCATACCGAGAAATACAAACTGTTCGATTTGCTGAATGCAGAAAAAGCAGCCGGTATTTCCCTTACGGAAAGCCTGGCCATGTATCCGGCAGCATCGGTTTGCGGCTGGTATTTCTCCCATCCGCAGAGCCAGTATTTTGGCGTTGGAAAGATCCAGAAAGACCAGTTCAATAGCTATGCCAACCGGAAAAATATGGACCTGCCAACCGCAGAGCGATGGTTGAGTCCTGTATTGGAATAAGCCAATTATTGCCGATATTTGCAGCATGAAAAACATAAAGATGGCATTGGCCATCCTGTTGCTGCCTGTGTTGGCACAGGCCCAGGATAAGCAGGAACAAAAAGTGAAGAAAGAAAGAAAGGGTGAGTTTTATTTTGCCTGGGGTTACAACAAAGAGTGGTATACCAATTCCGATGTACACGTTAACCAGCCTTCTCTCGGCAACAATTATACCATGACCGGAATGACGTCTCACGACAATCCGGGATGGGACAAAGACCTGTTTAAAAAACCCATCAGCATTCCCCAGTACAGTTACCGTTTAGGCTATTTCTTCAACAAGAAGAAAAACCTGGGCTTCGAAATCAATTTCGACCATACCAAACATATCCTGACCGATGGCCAGACTGCCCGCGTGGTGGGAACCCTGGGCGGAAGAGCCGTGGACACCAGTGTACTCTTCTCCAAGGGAAACGGATTCAATTACTATCTCAACAATGGCGCCAACTTCTTGCTGTTCAACATTGTAAAAAGATGGAAGATCTATGAAAGCCTCAACGGCAATGTAAAAGTAGACTTCCTTGGAAAAGCGGGTATCGGTCCGGTGATTCCACACGTAGAAAACACCCTGTTTGGCAAAGCCAATAAAGACGGGTTTCAGTTGGGCGGATGGAATGTGGGAGCAGAGGGTGCTATCAGAGCTACTTTCTACAAACATGTATTCCTCGAATATGCCAGCAAAGTAGACTATGCCCGATACAGTGGCCTGAAAGTATACGAAGGAAAAGCCAAAGAAGCATTTGGCTCTTATATCATGATTCTGAGCCTGGGTTACACATTCCAGGCAGGAAAGAAAATATAATTCCCGGGCTGTACACGACTTAACCATCGGGGCGAATTTCCATTTTACCTGAAACACCATATCTTCATGATACAGATATGGCCGTAAACGACACACTGAATAAACGCATCTACCAAACCATTACACTGAAGGAACTGCTGTATTGGCTCTTGTTTTATGTGGTTTATGGCTTTATCTATTATGTAACCTACGACATCACCATCTACGCCAAAGAGGGTCAGCAAAACGGATTCGAAGAAAAGTTGCTGAACATAGTTTCCGACTTTGCCATCAAGGCAGTTTTAAGCGCACCACTCTGGTACCTGTATTTTGTAAAACTGCGCTATAAGCCAGTATCCGTTCATTTTCTGCTGCACCTGTTCACGATTCCGGTTTTTATCCTGGCATGGCTGATCCTGCACCAGCAGAGTTCAATGTACTTCGGTTTTGCAAGGGTACAGGGAAAAGCTTCGGCCTGGTTCGACTATTACCTGCCATTGTTGTTTTACCTGATCCAATTTGCTTTGTTTTATGCGCATAATTTCCGTTTAACTACACTGAACCAACTGGAAAAAGAAAGAAAACTGCAGGCATTGGCACATGAGGGAGAGATGGCTTTGCTAAAAGCGCAGATACATCCGCATTTTTTATTCAATACCCTGAACAATATCAGTTCCATGATTCAGCCGGGGCAGGAAAACGTGCGGATCATGATTGCACAGCTGGCAGATACATTCCGGTATTCGCTTCGGGCCAGCAAACTGAATCTGGTAAAACTGGAAGAAGAAATCCGTTTCTTAGAAACCTATCTTTCCCTTGAAAAAGAAAGATTGGGCAGTCGGCTTAGCTACCGGATTAACTGCCCCAAAGAACTCCAACTGATCAGCATCCCTCCTATGCTGATACAGCCACTGATCGAAAATGCATTGATTCATGGTATTGCCCCGGCAGCCAAAGGAGGAAGCATAACGCTCAACATCAGTCGCTTCGGGAATCATTTACAATTCACCGTTGCAGATACCGGATTGGGTTACTCAGGTGAGCTGGATGAAATATTGAAGCAGGATGGAATTGGATTGAATAATATCCGGGAACGCCTGATGCTCTTATATGGTGAGGAACTGAAGGTGACCAAAAATGACCCCACAGGACTTGTTTTTTCATTCATCATCCCCGTACAAAATGCCTGATATGATCACCGTACTGATAATTGATGATGAACGGGGAGCCAGGTCTCTGATCAGGGAATATTTATCCGGATTCCCGGAAATGTCTGTTCTGGGAGAAGCCTGTGATGGTGCGGAAGCAGAACAGATGATCCATGCGCTGAAACCCGATCTGATTTTTCTCGACATCCAGATGCCCGTATACAATGGATTTGAACTGGTGAAACGGCTCACCTTTTTCCCGAAAATTATTTTCACAACGGCTTTTGACGAATTTGCCTTACGGGCTTTTGAAGCCAATGCCATTGATTATCTTCTTAAACCCTATACAAGGGAACGATTCAGTAAGGCCGTAAGTAAAGTGTTGAACAGAACCGACAGCTCAAAACCCCTGCAGGATTTACTGGAAAACCTGATTATCAAAACGGATACACCTGTTAACTATATGCTGCTCGAAAAAGGGAAAGTGCTTGTTAATGTGGCTGTAGATCAGATCATGTACCTCGAAGCAGAAAAGGAATACACACGAATTGTTACTGCCGACAGCAGTTACCTCAGCAATCTGGGCATTACGCTGCTCGAGAAAAAACTAGACCCCACCAGGTTCATCCGCATTCATCGGTCTCATATTGTGCATATTGCTTTTATAAAAGAAGTACGAAAAGAGCCCAACAATTATCAGGTCATCCTTACAAATGGGAGCCTGCTGAATATTGGCAGAAGTTACCTGGATCAGTTTAAAAAACTGATTTTATAATCCATTTACGGTTGTTCGTAGGAAGATACGGTTGTCTGTAGGATATACCAACTGCAGGCTGTTCCGGCAGGCTATGTTTGCCGGAAAAAAATGCGATTCCTCCTTTTGGGTATTACCCTCTGCAGTTTTATTCCCGGTCTAGGACAGTCTAATGTTGCACAACCCTGCCTTATCAGAGGAGTTGTATATGCAGACAACAAGCCGGTAGAACATGCAACCATCACAGTTTTGAGTTTACCAGATAGCCTGCCACTGCAAATGCAGGCATCTGCCAATAACGGCAGCTTCCATTTCAGCAACCAGTGCAAGGGAAAATTGTTGCGCATCAGCGCAACCGGCTATGCGAACCAGTTGCTACCAGCTCCTGCAGATACCAGTGTTATGATAATCAACCTGGTTCCTGTAATCAACGACCTTACTGCTGTTACGGTAAATGCAGAAAGAAGAAGTGTACAGTCTTACCCCGACAGAACAGTAGTGCGCGTAGACAATACCCCTTCGTATGCAGCATCCAATGCAATGGACATTCTGGAAAGGTCACCGGGGATTTCGGTTGACAGAGATGGCCAGATCAGCATGCAGGGCAAGCAGGGAACCCTGCTGTTGATTGATGGAAAAAAAGTGTATGTAACTGCCCAGGAAGCCGCCAACCTGCTCCGTTCCATCAGCGCACAACAGATCGACCATATAGAACTGGTTCCACAACCCTCTGCAAAATATGATGCATCTGGCACCGCAGGTCTGATACATATTCATACCAGATCAGGCCGAAGTACAGGCTGGAGTGGTAACAGCAGCCTCGTATTATCGGCAGGCAAATATGGGCGCGCCAGCATGAACAGCAATTTATTTTACCAGCAGCAAAAGCTTGCTGCAGCGATCTCTTATGCTACCGGTTATACACGCAATTTTTACGAAATCTTTATCAACAGGCAATACAGAGCAGCCGATAACAACATCACAACTCAATACAACCAGCTTACAACCAATCCGGTTACCCAGGTACCCCACACCATCCGGGCAAATATGGATTACCGGATAAGCCCGGTAAAAACCATTTCATTACAGGCAGCTGCATTTATGAGTGAACTTACCGATGGGGGAAAAACAAGTACACAGATAGCGGATCTGTGGAAGGGAAAAACAGTGGGATCAACAGACTTCGGCAACCGGATTTTAAGGGCAAATTATTCCGGAGGCATCAGCTACCGGCAACAACTCGCCAACAAAGGCGACGAGTTTAGTATGGATGCGGATTACAGTTATTTCAACCGGTCTAACACACAGACCAATCACAACTATTTATTTGATTCAGTAAATACGCCGGTAGGAACACCATACCTGCTAAGAGGAGATAATCCATCGCGCATCGATGTATATTCTGCCAAATTTGATCTGGTAAAAACCAACGCGCAGCAGTACAGATGGGAAACAGGAGCTAAGATGAGTTATGTAAGCACCACCAACCGTTCTGATTATGAAAACTATGCAGGAGGCAACTGGGTAAAAGATGCCCGTTCCAATCATTTCAATTACACCGAAAAAATCATGGCAGCCTATCTTTCTGTAAAAAAAGAATTCGGCAACTGGAACATTACGGCAGGAGCAAGACTGGAACATACCATGGCAGATGGCGTACAATTACAGAACAACCAAAGCTTCAGCAAACGATACACCAACCTGTTTCCCTCTTTGAGTGTAACAAAAAAACTGGAGAACAATCAAACCCTTCTGTTTTCTTACAGCCGCAGGATCGACAGGCCCAATTACCAGGACCTGAATCCATTTCAGTTTATTCTGAACCAGTTTACTTTTCAGCAGGGTAATCCATTGTTATCGCCACAATTTACACAGGCAGTTGAAGCAGGCTGGTCTAAAAGGAATATCACCGCTAAATACTATTTCAGCCGGATCACAGACCTCATCAGCGATAATATATACCAGGACACGGTATTAAAACTAAGTTTTCAGCAAAAAGATAATTTGGCGGTAAAATTGATCCATGGCGTTAGTATGAACCTGAGTACCCGCATCTGGAACAAGCTGTCCTTGTCTTTTTATACCAATGTTTTTTACAATCGATTACAGGGAAAGATTGACCAGGAAACATTCCAGGTAGAAGCCATAGGAGGTTCAGCCAATGTTACCGCGCAGATTCAGTTACCCAAAAGCTGGAGTTTAGATCTAGCAACTACATATCAGCACAGAAACTATCTCTCGGCCCTCCTCTATGATAAGGGTTCGGCCAATATGACCATTGGCGTAGGAAAACAACTGTTTTCCAATAAATGGAATCTTCGACTTATTGTAAGGGATCCTTTTCGATGGCAAAGAGTTTACTACAGCAGCTATTACAAGGGAGTTGATTTTTCGCTCAAACAGCTAACCGATAGCCGGCAGATCAGCTTCAGTATCTCTTACCGATTTGGAAAAGAAGCCAATCGATCTGCTACCAGAAAAAGCAGCGCTGCAGAAGAGCAGGTAAGAGCAGGAGCGGCTGGTTCCTAAAGTTGAGCCATACGTGTAACGCGGAGGAAAATAGCTTCAGTATACCTAAATATAGGTATCAGCAAACTGTTGGAAACACATAAATTCGTATTTCCGACAAACTGCTAAATATGAAACCACTGAAGCAGCTTAGTGCCCTGCTATTTGTACTTTTTGTGATCACCACACCTGCTGAGGCCCAATTCAGCAAATGGGAAAAGCTGGAGAACCAGGGAGATAGAAAATGGAAAAACGGCGACCTGGTAGAGGGTGAAAAACTGATCCGGGAAGCCTATAAAGAAAACCCCACAGCCAATATACTTTGGCGGCTGGCGCTGAAAAAATTAGACCTGGGAGACATCAAAGGGTACAACAGTGTCTGGAATGAAATAGTTGACCCCATAAGAAAGATTGTTGCCCGCAACGATAACGAGCAAAACAGAAACGCCTTACGATCCTGGCTGGGGCTTCAGGCAGACAATAATTTCAAAAAAGGAGACCCCTATCTTGCAATGAACCTGGGTATAGAAATGATCTGGTGTCTGGGAGATAAAATAAGCGGAGAAAAAGAGAAGGTTCCATTTCAGTATGCCTATTACAATACTTGCGAAACTGCTTATATACTTGGCCAGAAAAATGTGCTGGATTCTATGTATAAAATGTCGTTGCGCATTACGAATGGTGAATATGGCGTTTTGATGTCGAAGTACTTTCTGCACATGCACAACAAGCAGTATGATTCCGCTATTAACCTGATGCTGAAGACAGAAGAAGAAGGCGGAGGATTTATGTACTCTAAACTGGTTGCGCGAACACTGTTGGCAATGGCATATGCGCAAACCGGAGAAAATGAAAAGTCGCTGGAATACGCAGAAAAGGCCAAGAAAAATATTTTTGTGGGAGATGGCGCATTCCAGGAAGTGTATGCGCGCGTTGCCATCAACCAGAAAAAATATGCCGAAGCCATTGGGTACATCAACACAGCCATCAAGGGTCGCACCTGGCAGTTTACCAGGGTAGAACCCATCGGAAAATACAAGTTGTATTATCTACGCGGTATTGCGCAGCAGGGAATGGGAGATCTTTTGAAAGCAAAAAAAGACTATGAATCTGCGCTGGTATACAACGAAACCTACGAGCCGGCAGTTAATGCACTGGCAGCGCTGGAAGGAAAAATGATCACCGGCAGAACAACCGATAAAACACCGCCCAAAATCAGTATTCTGGAACCTGCAGTAACCCGTGGACTGAAGGTAAGCACTACTGCAAAAGATGTACTGGTAAAAGGACTTGCAGAAGATGCATCCGGATTAAAATCGGTACAGATCAACGGTGCGGATGTATACAGCACGGAAAAGGGAGATTTCTGGGGTGCCGTACCCTTAAAAGAAGGAGCAAATAAACTCACCATCATGGCCACCGATCTGGCTGGTAACAGCGTGGAAGAGGTATTTGAAGTAGAAAGACAACAGGCCATACAGGCAAAAGAAGAAGATATTGTTCCGGCAAAACAAAAAGAGGGCAGGAATTTTGCCCTGTTGATCGCCAGTCAGAATTATACAGACCCGGCTATCCCTTCTCTGGAAAATCCGATTGCGGATGCCATAAAGCTGAAGATGGCATTGAAAAGTAACTACAATTTCATCGACGAAAACATTTTTACGGTTTTTAATCCAGACAAAGCAGATCTCCGAAAAAAATTATTGCAGGTATCGGAAGGCCTGGATCCGGAAGACAACCTGATCATCTTCTATGCAGGACATGGAATATGGGTAGACAAAGAGAAAAAGGGCTATTGGCTACTTACAGATGCACAAAGAAACGACATCAATACCTGGATACCCAACAAGGAAGTGTTAGACATGATTGCAAAAATCCCTTCCAGGCACACATTGCTGATCACGGACGCCTGCTTCTCCGGATCTGTTTTCAAAACCCGGGGATTGAGTGCAGACGCGCCCGCAGCGCTTAGAGAGATGTCGGAGAAAATCAGTCGGGTGGCCATTACTTCAGGAAACGATTCTGAGGTACCTGATGAATCCGTATTCATGAAGTACCTGATCAGGGCACTGACCAACAATCAACAAAAATACCTCACTGCTCAAAAGATGTTCATTAACCATATTATAGAAGCAGTGATGAATGAAACCAAAACAGAGCCGAGATATGGAACACTTGAGCTGGCCGGACATGTGGGTGGCGATTTCATTTTTACGAAAAAATAGTTTTCATACCAAAGTGTAACTGAAATGAGAAAATACCACGGCTTCTTATTGTTCTGCCTGTTGCTGAGCGGGCTTCCGCTCGCTGGCCAGCAATTGTACCCAAAAGGGATGGAATTTGATGATGCGGCATACACTTCCATCAAAAGAAAAGCCAAACTCACCCGGAGTCTGGATGCAGTGCCTGCGGTGTTTTCATTAAAACAATATGCCCCAATACCAAAATCGCAGGGCCCATACGGCACCTGCGCAGCATGGGCAAGCGCTTATTGCGGAAGAACTATGGTAGAAGCCATCAAAAACAACTGGACGAATCAACAACAAATAACAGAGCGGGCTTTTTCTCCTGCCTTTCTGTTTCGGCTGATCAAACCGGAAGATTCAACCTGCAGAGGCGGTGCCACGCTCCACCATGCATTCGAAACCATGCAAAGCAAAGGAAGCATTGCTTATGCGTCAGTTGCCGTGAATTGCACACCAGCTGTTATGCCATCACAGTTGGAAACGGCATCCCAATCGCGGATTAAAGACTTCATGCGCATCTTCGACAATGATGCAGCAACAGAAATAAAAATACAGGCGGTTAAGAAATCGATCTCCGAAAAAAAACCCGTTGTATTTGGCATGATCTGCCCAAATTCATTTTTCAGCGCAAAAGATGTGTGGAATCCATCCCCATCGGAGGAGCCAGATAAAATACTTGGCGGCCATGCCATGTGTGTGGTAGGATACGACGACAGCAAGGAAGGCGGCGCTTTTGAAGTACAGAACAGCTGGGGCCGGAACTGGGGAAATGAGGGATATACCTGGATCCGCTACAAGGATTTTGCCCGCTTTACCCGCTATGCTTATGAATTCATTGACCTGCCGGAACCCAAACCTGAAACACCCGACCTTTCCGGTTCCATCAAACTGATGCTGGCCAACGGAAACAATATGCCGGTAGATTTACTCATGTCTACAAGAGGACTCAGTGTAGTTCCGGCCAAAACCATTGCAGCCCCGTTGACCATATACAAAACAGCTCAGGCCTATAGCTCCGGAACAAGATTTCGGATTTATATTTCCAACAACGAACCAGCCTATGTTTACGCTATCAGCACAGATCTGAGTAAGGAAATTACAAAAATATTCCCCTACAACGACAGCATCAGCGCTGCCCTCACCAATAATAAAAATGATGTAGCCATTCCGGATGAAGATCATTACATAGAATTCGACAACCAACCCGGAAAGGATTTCCTCTGTGTGCTGTATTCGAGAATCCCATTAAATATCAACAGCATCATTCAAAAAGTTGGCTTGGAAACGGAGGGCAGTTTTAATGAAAAAATATTCAGGGTAATCGGCAATGATCTGGTAGAGCCCAAAAACATACAATTTTCAAAAAACAATATCTCTTTTAGCGGCTTCAGTCGTGGTAAATCGGTTATTGCCATGATGGTAGAACTGGAACATCAATCATTAAAATGAAATGCACTATATGAAACGTTATGCAATTTTAGTAGCAATCATGTTTTTTTTGTTTGCCAATCGAACAAGCGCACAGCTTTTCCAAAAAGTACCCACTTTTGATGCCCGGGCAAACAGAGAGGCTGAAAGACTATGGAAAGATGGAAAATTTGCGGAAGCGGAAAAAATGATGGTGGCAGCCTACGAAAGAACGGGGGTGGTGAATCATATTGGGATACTGGCCCGCCTAAAATGGGAAATAGGTGATGTTAAAGGATACAATGCCGTAGCGGACAAAGTGATACAGCACAACCTGAATCAATATGCCAAATCAGATTTATTAATGTACAGGATGGCGGTCCAGGGCAGCCTGGACGATAAATTTACTAAAAACGTAACTCAGGGAGATCCGATTGTTGGCTTAAAAACCGGGATGGAGTTACTGGATTTATTTGGTGATAAAATAAACGATTCGGAGAATGGATATTTTTATTCTTTTTATTCGAAGGCGCCAGAGATTGCATTTTTAACAGACGACAAAGCCACGCTGGAAAAGATGCACAGAAAAGTAAGCAGTATAAAGAATGCTAAAATTGCAGAAGTGTATACCTACGTATATCTGGGCATGGCCAATAAACAATATGATTCTGTCATCGCCAGACTGCTGGATATCGAAAAGAATGGCTCAGGATTTATGGGTTCCAAGTGGGTTGCCCGGGTTATGCTGGCTACAGTGTATACTTATAAGGGTGATAATGAAGAAGCATTAAAATGGATTGCCGAGGCCAAAAAAAACATCATGACAAATGACAGTTTTTTTAAAGATTTATACGGACAAATAGCACTGAATCAGAAAAAATATCCCGAAGCAGTAGAAAAGTTAACAAATGCCTTAAAAGGACGAACTGTTCTCTGGGCGCATATAGAGCCGGTAAGTAAGTATAAGCTCTATTACCAGCGAGGGCTGGCGTATATGGGCATCAATGAGGTTCAAAAAGCCAAAAAGGATTTTGAAGCTTCACTTGTATATAATAAAACCTATACGCCCTCCATTAATGCCCTTGCATCACTGGAAGGAAAAATGATCACAGACAGAATAACCGATAAAACACCTCCCAAAATCAGCATACTTGAGCCCGCAGTAACAAGGGGATTAAAAGTAACCACTTCGGCAAAAGATGTAATGGTAAAAGGCCTTGCAGAGGATCCATCCGGATTAAAATCTGTTCTGATCAATGGCACATCTGTTTACAGCACGGAGAAAGGAGATTTCTGGGGATCGGTACTTCTGAAAGAGGGCAACAACCAGCTGACGATTGTTGCAACAGACCTTGCAGGTAACAGTATAGAAGAAATATTTGAGGTGGAAAGACAACAGGCTACAGCCCAAACAAGCAGCGACGATATTATTCCGGCCAAACAAAAAGAAGGAAAGAATTTTGCCCTGCTGATCGCCAGCCAGAACTATACAGATCCTGCTATTCCATCCTTAGAGAATCCAATTGCAGACGCAGTAAAACTAAAACTGGCATTAAAGAACAACTACAATTTCCAGGAAGAAAATATATACACCCTGTTTAATCCCGACATTTCGGATTTCAGAAAGAAATTTCTGCAGATTTCAGAAAACCTGGATCCCGACGACAACCTCATCATATTCTATGCCGGGCATGGTATATGGGTAGACAAAGACAAGAAAGGATATTGGTTGCTGACCGATGCACAACGAAACGACGTAAATACCTGGCTACCTAATAAGGAAGTGCTGGGCATGATTGCGGAAGTGCCTGCCCGCCACACATTGCTTATCACCGATGCCTGTTTTTCAGGATCCGTGTTCAAAACCAGGGGACTGAGTGCAGAAGCCCCGGCAGCCTTGCGCGAAATGTCGGAAAAGATCAGCCGGGTAGCCATCACATCTGGCAACGATTCAGAAGTACCTGATGAATCTGTATTCATGAAACACCTGATTAAAGCGTTGAATGAAAACAAAGAGAAGTATTTTACGGCCCAGAAAATGTTTATCACACAGATACTGGAAGCAGTGATGTCCGAAACCAAGACAGAACCGCGTTATGGTACACTCGAGCTGTCGGGGCATGTAGGTGGTGATTTCATTTTTGTAAAGAAATAAGCCCATGCGCAATTCCGTTAAATGGCTGATCAGTTTTTTTCACGCTTTCCTGCTGCTGTTTTTTGCAATATGGTGGCAGAGCAGCAGTTTTACCTATGGCGATGAGCGCTTCCTGGTAACCTGGTCGTCCATTTTCAAAAGAGTAGCGCTGCACATAGACGAAGATCCGCCTGCCAAAGATTATTTGTTCATCAACCTCGCATACGACAAATCATTGATTCCGAGAGAAGAGGGAACCGGCGTGGAAGTGATCACCGACAGAAAGCTATTGGCCGATTTTTTTTCGATCCTGCAAAAAAATCAATCAACATACCAGTATGCAGTTTGTGATGTATTACTGAAAGGACAGTCCGAGAACGACAGCGCCCTCCGGCAATCTGTTGCGGGAATCAAAAACATCGTGTTTCCCGCCGAAATAACAGACAGCGGCAAAGCCGAATTATCAGTACCTGTTCCGGCAGCCAGTGCAGATTATGAAATAGCCAGAGAAGGATTTCTGAAGTTCAGGCTCATGCAGCACGGTGAAGCTTCATTACCGGTACACATGTATGAACAGCTCCAACATAGAACCATACAAAAAACATGGTATGGCTGGGCAGAAGGCAGCAGGCCAATGATCAACTCGATCATTATCGACTATAAGATCCGGCCACACGAATTATTCGAGGAAGGAGAATACCCTGTTATGTCTCTCTCCGAACTAATGCTGTTGCCCGAAGAAGTGATCGTGAACGAATTCCTGAAAAACAGGATCATTCTGATGGGCGATTTTGAGCACGATGTGCATGAAACCGTTTTTGGACCGGCACCCGGCACACTGATACTACTGAATGTATACCTGAATCTGAAAGACGGAAGACACCTGCTGAATCTGTGGTGGCTGTTGTTTGTTATAGCCGGTTTTACCGTTTTATCGAGGCAGGTGCTTTTTCCCGGAAAACAGCAAAATGAGCAAGTGGGATCGGGCTGGTGGTTATCGCTGCTGCGCGTAGTTACCTTCCTGTCTGTGTTATCTGTGGCATCCTTTCTTTTATTCAACCAGCATATTCAGGTATTGGTACTGGCGCTGTATTTCAATATCATCGGGTTTATTCTGCAACTAAAACGGTCCGATCTGGGTTGGCAAAAACTCAAGGATTGGTTCTTAGAATTAAGAGGAATATTTTTTAATTTCAAATAATATGAAAAGAAGTTTTTTATTGATCTGCCTGTTGCCCTTACTGGCACTTGCACAGCCGGAAACCTATTATGTTACTTTCCTGAAAGGAACTGTAATTAATCAGCAGACCAAACAGGCCATTAAAATCGGCGACAAGCTGAGTGCAACAGACAAGCTTATTTTCAAGGACTCCCAGGGCAAGCTGGCCTGTATCAGTCCGGGGAAAGGCCGGTTTGAACTGAGCGGACAAAAACTGCAGGCCGACAAAAGCGGAGAACTGCTGGCCATACTCAAATCCAATCTTCTTCCGGTTACCAACACCTACCACTTAAGTACACGTGCCCTGGTATTTGAAGGATATGACCCCAAAACCTATTTCAATGCAGCAGAAACAGGTGAACGGATATTGCTGCTTACCGACAAAGCGTTACCGATCATTCCTGCCTGGAAAATTGATGCGGCGCACTTCTTTTTTATTCAATACAACAACAGCAATGGTAAACCAGTAACAAAAAAGATTCCCTACTCCGAAAAAGGCCTGCTTTTCAATACAGCTGTTTTTACAGATGAAGCAGGCAATGCCATTGATCAGAAAGTAATGCTCTGTTACCAGGCAAAAGAGAACGAAAAAGCATATTCACAGGTACTCGCATCATTTCTACCGGTACTGGCCGAAACCAGTTCCATCAAAGAACAATTACAGCTGATCAAAAAATACAGTTCAACAACAGACAAGAAGAAACTGCAGGCCGAACTATCGGCACATATCTACACCAATTTTGGGAAGATTGGCGCTGAGGAGCTGGAAATGCTGATGCAATAGGCATATAGCAGCTCCAAACAAAGCGGCTACTCAAACAACCAGAACCGATGAAAGTGGGGCTTCACTTTGAAGGTCTTTTTAATGTAGGTTGCAATGAAATTCATGGCTTCATCTACATCGTCTGTGAAAAGAATTAGTTTCTTATCATTCTCGGAGATTGCGCCTTTCACCACCATATCCTCAATTACTTCTTTAAGCGGAGCATAATATTCCGTACCAAACAGCACCACCGGAAAATCATAGATCACTTTAGTCTGGATCAGCGTAATGGTTTCGAACAGCTCATCCATTGTTCCGAAGCCGCCGGGCAAAATGATGAAAGCATAGGAATATTTAACCAGCAGTACTTTCCGGATAAAGAAATAGTCGAAGGTGATGGATTTGGTAAGATAGGGATTGGGGCGTTGTTCAAAAGGAAGTTTGATGTTCACACCTACCGAGGTTCCGCCATTTTCAAATGCACCCCGGTTGGCTCCTTCCATGATTCCGGGCCCGCCCCCGGTCATGGTGGTGAAACCCAGTTCCGATATCATTTTGCCAATCTTCCGGGCATTTTCATAATAGGGATGACCTTCATTAAAGCGGGCGCTGCCAAATACAGTAATGCATGGGCCAACAAAGTGCAGGGTTCTGAAACCTTTGATAAACTGGGTAAAAACATTCCACGCAAAGACGAATTCCTTTCTCCTGGGCCGCGGACCTTCCAGAAACACGGGTTCTTTTGCCGGAATAATCCGGTTATTACTATCCATAAAGATGCCTATTTTTAAATCCTGTTCAATTTAGCATATTCACCGCATTACCCAACCAAGTAACACGATCCTTTTGACGAACAAAATCATCTTCTTCAGTGTGTTCAGCCTGATTTGTTTTGCCGCACAGGCACAACGGCTCATCTACCCGGGCAGCTTCCGTTGTTATTCCGGCAACGGACCAGTCATGAACTACTGGAAAGATTCTGCTATCATGCAGCAATTCACCAGCGAACTGGACAGCCTCCTGCAACAAAAGATGCAACTGCGCCTGCCGCAGCATGCAGCTCCCCGCTTTGTACCTTTTAAAAAAAGCGGAACGGGCCAATCGGATGCGGCTGATGCCAACCAATACCCGAAAATAAATATAGACCTGCTTGAATTTTCTACCGAAGGTTACATTCAACAGTTCAATCTGGATATTCGGGATACGGCATTTGTAAGAGAAGTTGGCTCTATATTTAATCTGCAGCTAACGATTCAGCCCAATGCACAATCAACTTCCCTTAGCCGATCCCTGGAAGTATTCATAAAAAACGGACCGGCACAGGGAATGGGATTACCCGTGAACAATCTGCCGGTAACTGCCAGGGGCTTTTCTCAGCTGATGCATAAATCGCTGGAAATACTACTGGATACATCGGTACTACACGAACAGATAGAAATGAAGGTGAGCCAGCCTTATATCGGAGACAATTTTATATTGGCACAAACGGCAGGAATGCCCAGAACAGAAGTACAATCTGCTAACCAGATCAGCCGCTTTACCTTGTTCAATCAGCAGCAGATTCTTCGCTGGGGCCCGCAGGAATACAGAGATATTGTTCTTCGGGGAAAAAACAAAACAATGCTGGGCACCAGTATGGAAGAAGCCATTAACGAAAACCGGGCTGCCGGTGCCTCCGAGTTTGTGTTTTTACTGCAGGAAGGCAGAGATGTGGTAGGCGATCAAACCTATCAGCTCATCATGCCGGCGCAACTGAGCGCCCGTGTTGGTCAAGTTCAAACGACTCCTTTTATTCATCCACTTTCGGGTAAATACCATCGCCTGGTATCAGGAACAGATACGATTGCACAGTTTTCGATCAGGCGCGATGTGCCCGACCCGGAAAAAAAACTTTTTTTTCATCAGGTATCCAACGGAACAGACCCGGCATCTTTGTACACCATCGCCGAAACCCCTTCTGTAGTTCCGGTGAGGTACGATTTTCTGGTAGAAGGTGAAATCAACGGGACCCCATTCAGCATCGGCATCAGCAGTGGTGCGTATATCAGGGAGTTTTTTCTGAACAAGCAGCCAATTTCAATTGCAATAGGCAACAAAGCGCCGGAAAGGTTTGTTATCTTCGACGCATCTGTTACAGCAACTGTTTTCAATGCACTGATGCTGATCGGATTTAACAGCTATTTTCAATAAATTGATCCCATGCGTATTATTTCTTATAATGTAAACGGAATTCGTGCAGCCATGAAAAAAGGTTTTTCTGCATGGATTGCCGATCATCCTGCCGATATCATCTGCCTGCAGGAAACCAAAGCCAATAAAGAAGATATAGACCATACTCATTTTGAAAAAGCAGGCTATAACAGTTTCTGGTTTTCTGCACAAAAAAAGGGATACAGCGGAGTAGCCATCCTTACCCGAATAGAACCCGACCATGTGTATTTTGGAAATGGTATTGAACAAAGTGATTTTGAAGGAAGGGTGATCCGGGCAGATTTTGGAGACATTACCCTGATCAATGCCTATTTCCCATCCGGTACCAGTGGAGAAGAACGGCAAGCCTACAAATACCAGTGGCTGGAGGAGTTCAATAACTACCTCGAAGCGCTGAAGAAAAAACGGCCCAAACTGATTGTTGTGGGAGATTACAATATTGCACATGAAGTAATTGATATCCACGACCCCAAAGGCAATAAAAACTCCTCCGGATTTTTACCGGAAGAAAGGGCCTGGATGACCGATTTCCTGAAAAACGGCTGGGTCGACAGCTTTCGGCAACTGCATCCGGAAACCACCGGTGCATACTCCTGGTGGAGTCAGCGTTTTCCCTCTGTACGGCTGAACAACAAAGGCTGGAGGATCGACTATATCTGTATCACCAAAAATCTCCAGTCCAAACTGAAATCGGCAGCCATTTATCCGGAAGTGAAGCACAGCGATCACTGCCCGGTATTTATTGAACTAAAGAAATAATCCATGTACATCTATAATATCACCACCAAACTGTTGCACAGCATTCATGCAGACTGGGTTAACTGGATGAAGGAGGAACATATTCCCGCTGTGATGCAATCCGGCTGCTTTACGGGTTATCAATTTGTGCGTTTGCTGGAAGTGGATGAAGACGAAGGCCCCACATTTGCAGTTCAGTTTACTGCAGCTACCAAAGCAGATTACGACCGTTATATCAACGAATTTGCCCCCGTACTGCGGCAGGATACTTTTAACCGCTGGGGCAATCAGCTGATCGCATTTCGGTCATTAATGCAGGTTGTGGATTGAGTGTGGATAGTTTTACAATTTGCAGTTGGCAATTCAAAATCTTCCTTATATTCCCCTGAAACCCTTATAGGCATTGATTTATAGCTTCTATACGCCCAAAAGTCAATGCTGCAAAGGATTTCAGCATTTTCTACTACAAAAATCCGTTGAAAACAACAACAGTATTTTCGCTTCCAGCCCTTTATTTATAGGGGTTTTGGAACAAACAAACTATTAAAAAAAAGAAAGAAAATATTTTGTTGATCGGTAAAAGCTAATAAATTTGTTACGTTAACAAAAACACTAAAAACACTTCTATGAACAAAGCTGAATTAATCGCACACCTGGCTGATGATGCGGGTATCACCAAAACACAAGCAAACGCTACTTTAGATTCTTTTATCGATGCAGTTACTAAAACACTGAAAAAAGGTGATAAAGTAACTTTAGTAGGTTTTGGTACTTTCTCTGTATCTAAGCGTGCTGCTCGTACTGGCCGTAACCCTCAGACTGGTGAAACCATCAAGATTAAAGCGAAGAAAGTTGCTCGCTTTAAGGCTGGTAAAGAATTAAGCGCTAAGCTCTAATTCCACCTTTAAAAGAATTGAACCCCGCTTTATGGCGGGGTTTTTCTATTTTTACACTTTATTATTCATTTTTTTATAAACTAATACCATGGGTAGAGGCGACAAAAAAACAGCTAAAGGAAAAAGATTTCAGGGTTCATTTGGTAAGTCAAGACCAGCCAATCCTGCAAAAGCCAGCAAAGCTGCTAAGAAAACAGCTGTAAAGGCTTCTTAGTAAACTATAAGGGTCGGTTTCGTTTTACGAAACCGACCCTTCTTCTTTTGAGCTCACGGATGAGTTTCCGATTAAGCAATTATTTAATGGCCCTGCTGGCCGCAATGTCTTTAATGGCTTTTACCAGAACATCCAGGTCTTCCAGGCGGGTATACACATGCGGCGTAATGCGCACACAGCTGATGTTTTCCCAAACAATCCCAACCGTATGAATCTTATGCCAGCTGAACAGTGCAGAATCCAGTTGTGACGGGCTCATACCATCTATGCTCACCCCACAAATGGCACAGGAATAAGCGTCTTTTAAGGAAGTATGCAATTTCACTCCGGGAATGTCCTTTACCCTGGTTGCCCAATAATTTTTCAGGTAACGTACCCGTTCCTCTTTTCTTTTTTTGCCAATTGCTGTATGAAAAGCAATGGCTTCTCCAATACCCTGCTCTATCGGAAAACTTCTGGTACCAAGGGTTTCAAACTTCCGGATATTATCGCTGTTGGGATTATCGTTGCAAACCAATGGCCAGACCTTTGCAATTTTTTCTTTCTTAATCCAAAGCATACCGCTTCCTATGGGAGCGCTTAAAAACTTATGCAAACTGGTTCCAAAATAATCGCATTCCAGATCAGGGATATTAAAATCGAGCAAACCAAAAGAATGCGCACCGTCTACAATTACTTCAATGCCTTTGCTGTGGGCCATCCGGCAGATCTTCTGTACCGGAAGAATTTGCCCAACCCAGTTCACAATATGTGTTACATGAATCATTTTGGTTTTAGGCGTGATGGCTTTTTCAAAAGCTTTTACAATGGCCTCATCATCCTCAATCGGAAAATCGAAACTAATTTGTTTGTATACAATTCCATCCCGCAATGCCCGCTGCTTCCATGCCTGAATCATGTTTGGATAATCCTGCAGTGTGCCAATGATTTCATCTCCTTTTTCAAAATTCAACCCAAAAATCATGGTGTTCAAAGCCTCCGTTGCGTTCCGGTTGATGGCGATTTCTTCTGCGCTGCAACCTGCCAGTAAGGCCAGCTTAGCCCGAAGCGGTTCCCTTCCCTGGTCGAGGATCCGCCACATATAATAAGAAGGGGCCTGGTTGGCAAGACTGTTGTAGCGTTCTACTGCTTCCTGTACCACCCGGGGAGCAGGACTTACGCCCCCGTTATTCAGGTTGATCAGGTTGGAGTTCACCGTATACCCCTGCTGAATCACCCGCCAGTAGTCTTCGTTGGAAGCTGCTTCCAGCGGACTCAGGTGGTCAATTTTGCGGGAAGCCTCCTCAAAAGAAGCGGCGTTCAGTTCATTAAAAAAACCATACCCGGCAAAAACGCCGGTAAGGGCGCCTACTTTTTTGAGAAAAGTTCTTCTTTGCTCCATGCAGTAATTTTAACGGTTAAGATAACCAATTTACCCGATTTTGGGTGCTATCTTTGCACCGAAACGGAGGAGTTTATGAAAAAGAAATGGGGTTTAGCCGGAATCATGCTGATGGCCGCTCTGGCAGATAATAGTCTGTTTGCGCAATGTTCTATCTGTACCAAAACAGCTTCTCAGCTGGGAGACGGACCAGCATCTGCCCTCAACTCCGCCATATTGTACCTGGCGTTTGTTCCCTTTGCCATTGTAGGATACATCGGTTATCGCTGGTGGAAAAGTGAAAAACTGGCGAACCAGTAATCAGTAGCTTCAGTCCTGTTCAACCGTAGTATGCAGGAATCCTTTAATTTTATTGAATGCAAGAAGAATCGCATTTGGGCAATACAAACAGCAAAGCACTGCTTTCTATTGTAATTCCCTGTTTTAATCATGGCAGATTCATACAGGAAACCCTGAACAGCATAGACGCCCGCAGCATCAACTACCCTTTCGAAATCATTATTGTAGACGATGGTTCCACAGATGAAGCTACGCTGCAAAAACTGGCCGAACTGCAAACAGCCGGCTACCGGGTTATTCAGCAAACCAACGGAGGTCCTGCCAAAGCCCGCAATACCGGTGTGGAACAGGCGCAGGGAAAATACATTCTGCCGGTAGATGCAGACAATAAAATAAAACCAGACTACATCAACAAAGCCATTCCATTACTGGAAAACGATACCTGCGATATTGTATATGCCCAACCGGAGTTCTTTGGTGATACAAAGGTTAAAAAAAGACAGTACAAGGTACGGGCATTCGACGATCTTGCCATTGTAACGGGCAATTGTGCCGATGCCTGTGCAGTTTACAGAAAGGAAGTATGGATCCGCAACAAAGGATACGACACAGCCATTCCATACCATGGATTTGAAGACTGGGAATTCTGGATACATGCATCAGCCAATGGATTTCGGTTTCACCTGATCAAAGAAAAACTGTTTTACTACCGGATCGTGACCAATTCGGTGGTTTCCGGATACGACAACAACCAGCGGATTCTGGACAACCACCGCTATATAGCCCGAAAGCATTCGGATTTTTTCCTCGAAAAACTGGTGAAGCTGGCCTATGTACGGGAGCGGTACGATATAGATATACTACGGTTTCCATTGGCCCCATTCATCTATTTACTTTATTGGCTGGGCATATTGGAAAGACCGGTTGAGAGAGCCCGGAAAAAGCTATCATGGTATATGAGTACCTCCAAATAAACCGATTTAAATAAACCGATGACCCAGGAACAAATCAATAAGATATACATACAACCCACCCTGAAACTGGGTTATGGCTATTACCTGATTCAAAAATCTTTGATAGAAGCAGTCACCGATCTCCGGTCTAAAATTGGAGGACAGGTACTGGACCTGGGTTGTGGTGTAATGCCTTATAAGGTTTTTCTTCAGGAGACTGGCAGAATTACCCGGTATACCGGTATCGACCTGGAATATTCCGAGTACCACAATAAAGTAAAACCCGATCTGTTCTGGGACGGATACACCATACCCCTTCCGGATAACAGCCAGGACTGGATCATCGCTACTGAATTCCTTGAACACTATTTTGATACCAACCATATATTAAAGGAAATGCATCGGGTACTGAAACCCGGAGGAAGTATCTTCTTTTCCGTACCCTTTATTTATACCCTGCACGAAGTGCCGCACGATCACCATCGTTTTACGCCTTTTGCATTAACCAAACATTTTGAAAATGCAGGATTTGCCTCCAGTGAAATATATCCCAGGGGCGGATTCAATTACAGTTTGCTGGTGATGATGAGCTTATGGGCCAAACAAGCCGGCAGCAAGGGTTTCATTAGATTGTTGGTGAAATTTTTCATGTTCTGCTTTCACAGAACGTTGATCAAAAACGATCACAAGTATTCTACTTATCAAAAGGGCTATACCGGCTTTCAGAACCATACCATGCCTTCAGGCCTTTGGGGATATGCCCATAAATAAAATTATTGGCAAAGCTGCCGGTATATATCGAGGTATTGTTTGGCCGTATTGGACCAGCTGAACTGAGCCGCATGCAAACGGATCTTTTTTTCCATGGATGCAGATTCGTATAGCTGCATGCCGTTGGCAAACACTTCCAGCATCGCCTCCGGATCAAAACTGGTAAAATAAAAAGCAGCATCCCCGCCAATTTCAGGTAAACTGGTCTGATCCGATAAAAATACCGGTTTGCCATAACGCATGGCTTCCACTGCAGGCAATCCAAACCCTTCAGCAATAGATGGAAAAGCGAAGGCAGTACAATGCTGATAATACCATTGTTTATCTTCCTCTGTTATGGCACCCGTAAAAATAACCCGATCGGATACACCGCATTGTTGGGCAGCTTTTAGAATCTCCTGCTGGTAAGCTTTCTGCTGCACCGAGCCTGCAATCACCAGTTTCAGGGTATTGTTCATCAGTAATGCAGGCAAAACATGAAAATTTTTCTTGGCAGTGATCAGGCCCAATGCAAAAATGAATGGTGTATCCGGAGCTGCTACAGGCTTTTCGCTGATGGCAACAGTAGCGGTTTCACAGCCATTGTAAATAACCGAAGCCGGTTTGCCATTCAATGGAATATGCGAAAAGAAATCCTTTTTAACGAACTCAGAAATAAACACCAGATGATCCGCTCTTTCTGCTTTTGCCCGAAGCCTGGAAAGGTAGCTTTTCTGTTTAGCTGCCGATTTGGTATGCTCGTGCATAAAATTGATGTCGTGTACGGTGAGCACCAATTTGGTTTTTTTATTACGCGGAAAGTATTCGGTACCCTGGTGGGTGGCATGCCAGCAATCGATCTGTTTGGCCGCAGGGGGCAATAACTTATGGTACGCGTGCCGGTGATAATAAGCTGCACGGGGACCAAATACCTTTTCCAGTGCGGCAGGCCCGTAAATGGTCAGCTGTTCTGTTGCAGCCAGTTCCTGCAGCAGGTGTTTCCCCAACTGATGGCAATAGGTATACAATCCGGTAAACGGATACCGCATTCTTTCACAGTCGATCAGAAAATTTTTTTTCAATGACTCCGGGTTTAATGAGCAATAGCTACTGAAGGCTCCAGTACATTTTGATGCAAAAAAGCCAGCGCCGCCATTCCGGCCTTCTCTTGAAAGATAGAATTTTATGGCGATGCCTGAAAAAAAGCGCTACCCGCCTGCAATTGTTCCATAAAGAAAAGCTTTGATAACAATCCAGCATGTCTTTAAAGAATTGTTTTTGAATCGGCAGCTCGTCCGGGCATTTCTCGTACATGAGTTGCACCCGCTCCCGTATTTTGGCATACCGTTCTTTTTTGCCGGCTTTCTTTTTACGCACCACCGGCCGCAAGCTGCCCGCATCTGTTGCAGACTTTAGTTTGGTTGCACCAAACACATTGGCATCGTGTTGCCGGTACTGCACCAGGGGTTGATCCACAAAATGAAGCCCATTATGAAAAGTGGCAACAAAACTCAGCCAGTGATCGTGTGGAATCATTTCCGGCAGAGGCACAGACTCCAGTACCGTTTTGCGCTGAAGAATCATGGCATGGCCAGGCGCAGAATTCCCGATGGCATACATAACGGGATCATTGAAATCCAGCAATTGCTTTACGTCGGAAAGTTGCCTGCCAACGAGTTGATCGGCATCGTTCATTAAAGCAGAATTGCAGTAAACAATATCATAATCACCGATTGCGGCCATCAGCACACTGATTTTTTCGGGCAGCCAGATATCATCCTGATCGCTGGGGGCAATATAGTTGCCCTTTGCCAGCAACATGCCTTTTTCAAAATTTTTTACATAGCCCAGGTTCTGTTCATTGGCATACACCTGCACCTGCGGGTATTGGGCTTCGTACCTGCGCAGCAGGGCCATTGTTCCATCGGTGGAACAATCGTCTACCACCACCACTTCTATATTGGGGTAGGTTTGTTGTAAAATACTGTTGAGCTGTTTTTCCAGGAAACGTTCGCCATTATAGGTAGCGATCACAATGGAAACCAGCGGAAGATTATTTTGTTGACTCATTCAGGTACTGTTGCGCAAAAGTAAACAAGTTAAAGCCCGGGTTGGCAGATTCTTTCGCAATCGCCTGTTTAAGCGAGGCTTTTTCAATGCCCTTCATTTTGTTTTTCTGAATGAGCTGGAATACCCGTTCTGTCATCAGCCAATGCTTGCGCTCAGATACGCCCGCCAGTTGCACATGATCGTCTACAAGCTTACAAAGCTCATCCACTCCTTTTCGGGCAGATGCTACCGTTTTAACCACACTGATATTTTTCTGCGAATTAAAGGCCGGCGCCAGCATCTGGCGGAGATTTTTTACAAAAGTATCTGCTTCAGGGCGGTCGCTTTTATTCACTACAAAGATGTCGGCGATTTCCATCAGGCCGGCCTTCATGGTCTGCACTTCGTCTCCGGCCTCCGGAACCACCACCACCACCGTAACATCTGCAAGGCCGGCGATTTCAATTTCGCTTTGCCCCACCCCTACGGTTTCAACAATGATGTGATCAAAACCCCCGGCCTGAAGAATGGCCGTGATTTCAATAATATGCGGATGGAGTCCGCCCAAAGATCCCCGGTTGGCCAGGGAACGGATAAACACATTCGGGTTGTTGTACCATTCACTCATCCTGATCCGGTCTCCCAGCAAAGCCCCGAGGTTAAAGGGAGAAGAAGGATCCACACAGAGTACCGCCACTTTTTTACCGGCAGCAACCCAGGTAGCAATCATGGCATCTACCAATGTGCTTTTTCCGGCGCCGGGAGGTCCGGTAATACCGGTAACAGGTGTGTGCCCTGCAGGCAGCTGCTGTAAAAAAGTTTCGAAGCCAGACACTTCATTTTCTACCAATGAAATAGCCCTTGCCAGCGATTTTACATTGCCCTGAATAATGCCTGTTAATAATTGATCCCACATATACAATACTGTAAATGTAAATTTAGGGCAACTGTATGCAAGAAAAGGGAAAAAAAATATTGCTGGTCCTTACCCTGCTGTTGTTGGGAGGCTTGTTGTGGAGCAGGGCAGTATTATCCATCAGCACCGGTTTATGGCTGATCGCAGCAATGGTGATCCTGCACAAGGACCTGCCTGCTGTATTCAGGCATCCGCTTGTATGGTGGGGCTTTGCCCCGCTGTTGCTTTTGCTAATGGGAATCTGGCAGCAACCCCTGGAAAAATCCAATTGGGAGCTGCTGTTGAACTATGGGGTATATCCTGTTGCCGCGCTCAGTGCAGTGGCCATTTCAAAAATACAATTCATCCGAACAATGGTTCCGATGTGGATACATGCAGCAATGCTGGCCATGCTGTATCCGCTGGGATGGTTTGTACTGCACAGTGCAGAAGCAATTGCACAATATGGTTCAGGACAATCATTGCCGGTATTCATGGGCAACGACCATCTGCGCTTTGGCATGTTTATCTGCAGCGCCCTGCTGCTTTGCCTGCTACCTGAAAATCCACTTCGGTACAAAAAAACGGCATTGATTCTTTTAACAGGCAGTGTACTTTTCTTATCCGTAAGAACGGCCTGGGTAATGCTGTTCATTGTGTTGGGCGGGTTTGCCCTCTACAGTTTAATCGGCTCCGCCAACAAAACAAAAATCCTGCTTCGGGCAGCCACACTGGTTATCTTAACCGCAGCAGCGCTGTGGTTCCTGCCAACCGCCAACCAAAAGATCCGCTACAGCCTCTACGACTGGGAACAGTTCAACAGCAAGGGCTACGATTCTACGTATTCCGATGGGGTCAGAAGAGCCATCAATACCGCAGCATGGCAACAGATTCAAAACAATGAACCCGCCGCAGTGGGATGGGCAGCCGTTCCTGCGCAGCTGCAGGCGCAGTTCGCAATCAGCTTCAACGGCAGCAAGGCTCCTTTTGGGTGGCCCTTTAATCAATGGTTGTTCTGGTGGATGGGCAGTGGCTGGTGGGGCATGTTGATGTTTACCGGCTGGTTGTTTTTTCCAGCCTGCTATGGCCTGAAAAGAAAGAATCCTTTTTTGGTGCTCTGGACCCTGGCAATCGCAGCCTCCTGCCTGGTTGAATGCAACCTGAATTACCAGTTTGGCGCATTCCTGCATGCCTGGCCGCTGGCCCTGCTCTGGCCGTACCAAAAAAAGCCAGGTACCGATTTTACTTAAGGGAGTATTTTGTAGTTTCTGAAATCGAAGAGGCGGATACCGGTGGCTTTTTCAAAATAATAGAGCAGTTTGTCTTTCAGACTGAACTGCTTTTTTGAAGTATCCAATTCCACTTTCCAGTTCAGCCTTTCAATTCTTTGCTGCATAACTGCAGGATGGGTGTCTTTGAATTTTTCCAAAGAATCGAACTGGTTGAAGTCGAAATAGTCCGGGCTGGCCAGAAATTCTTTCAGCGCTTCGTCTTTGTTCCAGAACCTGCTCACATCTTTTTGTTTCTTCATCATCTGCACGGGATCCTTTACCCAGCCATAATGATACACATAGGCATCAATGGGCTTAACCATCAGTTTTTTTTCGCCTCTTCTGAATCCCTGTGCATCTTTATAAGAAGAAATGGTTTTGTCGTTGCGGATGATTCGAACTTCATGGCTGTACCATTTCCGGCTGTCGCCCACATAATCGTAGGTTCCGTAAAAATGCAGGTATTTAAACAGGAGACCGTCTACGCGTTTGTCTGCGGCATATTTTTCGCAGGCCGCACGGATGGCAGGATGGTATTTTTCGTGAATCACTTCATCGCCCTGAATGTAAAAAGCCCAGTCGCTGTCGGGGCTGATTAGTTGAAATGCTTTGTTGGTTTCTACTGCCAGCACGGTTCCACCGCTTCTGAGTGAGGGGTCCCAAACGGAATGATGAATTTTTATTTTAGGATCCTGAATGGACTCCATCAGCGCCAGCGTATTGTCGGAACAGTCACCTACCAGGATAATCATTTCGTCTACAACAGGCAGGATCGATTTCACCGCTTCCACAATGGGATAATCATTTAACACAGCATTCTTAATAATGGTGAAACCCGAGATTCGCATTTTTCCTAAATTGAACCCCAAATAACCGAAATCTTTCTCAACCCTTACCGCAACAGCATGATTAATTTTATTCCCATATTTCCGCTGGCCATTGTGGTGTACCCGGGCGAGGCGCTGAACCTGCACATCTTTGAGCCGAGGTACAAACAGCTGATCACCGATTGCTTTGCCGAAAAAAAGCCATTTGGGATTCCAACAGTTTTGGAGAAAGGAATAGCCGAAATGGGCACACTGGTAGAGATCACGGAAATTGTGACGGTTCATGAAGATGGCAAAATGGATATCAGAACAAAGGGGCTGCAATTATTCAGCATACTGGAGCTGGTACAAACTATTCCGGATAAGCTATACAGTGGCGCCATTGTAAGCTATCCTGAAAATCAGCAAAGGCAGAAACCGCAGTTTATTTACAAGGTCATAGAATCGATCCGTAAATTGCACCGCCTCCTGAATGTATCCAAAGACTTTAAGAAGCCGGAAGCGGAATTATTGAGTTACGACCTGGCCCATCATGCAGGCTTGTCGCTGGAGGAAGAATATGTGTTACTGGGGCTGTTGCAAGAAAAACAGCGGCTCGAATACCTGAAAAGGCACCTGAATAAAGTAATTCCTATTGTTGCCGGAATGGAGAATCTGAAAGAAAAGATCCGGCTCAATGGTCACTTCAGGGAATTGAAAGGGTTTAACTTTGACTTTTAAGCACCACCATGGAAAAAACACTTTGTCTGGATTTTGGGAATACCCGCTTAAAAGCTGCTGTATTCAGCGGGCGGAATTTTGTGGAGGAGCTGGTGCTACCCGACGCATCGCCCGAAACCATACTGGAACTGATCCGCAAATACCAACCCACCAAGAGCATACTGTCTTCCGTAATCCGCCACCCGACAGAAATAGAAGCGCTGCTGAAAACACATACCCGGTTTCATCCGCTCGGACATACCAGCCAATTAAGCTTCAGCACTCCCGTTGGGAAGCCCGAAACCATCGGGGCCGACCGGTTGGCCATGTGTGCAGCAGCGGTAGATATGTTTCCCAACCAGCACAACCTGGCCATCGGGCTTGGATCCTGCATCACGTATAATTTCATCAGTAACCGGCATGAATTTCTGGGAGGAAGCATTTCTCCCGGTATGACCATGCGGTTCAGGTCGATGAACGAATACACGGCGCTTTTACCCATGATAGAGCCGGAACACCATTTTCCGCTGGTAGGATACGATACCAAAACCAACCTGCTCAGCGGGGTAATTCTGGGAATGTCGAAGGAAATAGATGGTATAATAGACGCATATGCCTTGAAATACAGCAACTTTAACGTGCTGTTAACCGGGGGCGACATGCCTTTTTTTGTACCACACCTAAAAAACAGGATATTTGCCGACCCAAACCTAATTTATAAAGGCTTATATGCGATTAGTGAGTACAACAACAGGTAGGCTGGCTTATGTGGTTAGTTTCATCTTGATTTCATTTCAGTTAACCGCCCAGGTCAACTCCCCGTTCTCCAGGTATGGCATCGGAAATATGATTGGTTCACAACATGTCATTAGTCGTTCAATGGGGGGCCTTCAGGCAGCTTATGCAGACGGAATGACCAATAATGTGGGTCAGTCGGTCAATTTCAATAACCCCGCCTCTTACAATTCCTTTTACATGGTATCCTACGATCTGGCGCTATTGCTCGACTCCAGGAGCCTGAAAAGCAATACTCCTACCGGAAAGTTCAGTTCTGTATACCTGATTCCTTCTTATGTTGCCATCGGCATGCCGCTGAATAAGTCTAAAAGACTGGGTCTGGCTTTCGGATTGCGTCCGGTGAGCAGGATCAATTACAATGTGATTACCCGCGAAAGAGTAGCCGGCGATACCATGGGTACCAGCTATGAAGGATCCGGAGGTGTAAACCAGGCTTTTGTGGGAATCGGTAAAAAATGGAAGAACCTGAGCATTGGCTTTAATACCGGATATACATTTGGTAAAAAAGAAATCAGTACCAAAAAGACCTTCCTCAACGATACCGTTACCTATTACCAGTCCAATACTTCATCACTCACCAACTTTGGCAATGCATTTGCGCAAATAGGTGTTCAGTATGAATTCTCTGTTGGTAAAAAAGAGAACAAAGCCACTAAATCTACCGAGAACTACCTGATTCGTCTGGGAGCTACCGCATCGTTGAAACAAAACCTGAACGCAACCCAGAACCTTACAAGAGAAACCTTCACGGTTGGTTCATCCGGTAACTATATTGCCATCGACAGCATCGAAAAAACAAATGATGTAAAAGGAAAAGTGGTATTGCCTGCCAGCTACGATGCCGGAATCATGTTCCGCAAAACCGTAGCCAGCAACAGCGGCTTGTTCGAATTGTGGTCTGTAGGCCTGGAATACAGCACTACCCAGTGGAATGCTTATCGGTTTTACGATAACCCGGATGCTTCACTCAACAACAGCTGGAGTATTAAACTGGGTACCCAGTTCAGCCCCAATCCACAGGCCATCAGAAGTTACCTGAGCAATGTGAATTACCGCTTCGGAATCAATATTGGTAAAGATTATATCAATGCGGATGGCAATGGTCTGAAGCATGCAGCCATCTCTTTTGGCGCGGGATTCCCGATCCGGAAGTGGAGGGCATATGAAACACAGTTTACTGTGGTACAAACCGGAATACAGTTGGGAAAAAGAGGTTCTTCTATCAACAACGTAACAGAAAGCTACCTGCAACTTTCACTGGGCTTCAGCCTTACCGACAACTGGTTCATCAAACGGAGATATGATTAATTTTCGCACCGATATCATGCAAAGGAATTGGATTGCAGCCCTTGTTCTGGGCTGCTTTTTTATGGTCTCCTGCGAAAACGATGTGAACGAGGTAAAACAACTGGGCGTTAAAAAGCCCGGAGTAGAAGAAGGCATTGATATTGTGAGCTACCTGAGTGTAAACGGTGTAATGAAGGCCAAACTCACGGCTCCGTTACTGCTGCGCTACCAGGGAGACAGTGCTTTGAAATCAGAATTCCCCAAATCGCTGTATGTGGAGTTCTACAACGACAGCGCCAAAGTAGAAAGCACCCTGCGGGCCAAATATGGCAGGTACCTCGAACAGGATAAAAAAATTTACTTACGAGACAGTGTGGTCATTATCCGGATCAATGGCGACACACTCCATACCAGTGAACTGTACTGGGATCAGATAGCGGAGAAATTTTACACCGATAAATTTGTGGAGATCAGCCAGCGGCAACCCCGGCAAAAACTCTTTGCCCGGAAGGGGTTTACGTCTAACCAGCAGCTGACGCAGATCACCTACAACGAGCTACAGCCCGGCAGTTTCATCATACTTCCGGATAGCGCATCCAACCCTGCCTCCCCGGTAAGCCCGGCACCGGGTACAGCGGCACCCGCAACCGTACCGGTAAAACAATAAGTTCATTTACAGGTGAACGAGTGTTCGTAATTTTACCCTCTAAAACAACAATCATGGAATACAGGATCATGGGCAAAACCGGCCTGCAACTGAGTGTACTCAGTTTTGGCAGCTGGGTTACTTTTCACAAGCAGATAGGCGATAACAGTGCAGACGAGCTGATGGGTATTGCCTACGATAACGGAATCAACTTTTTCGACAATGCCGAAGTATATGCATTGGGCGAAAGTGAAAAAATGATGGGACGGGTACTGAAAGCCAAAAACTGGGACCGAACCTCCTATGTATTGTCGTCTAAGGCATTTTTTGGATGGAGGGGAAAAGACAATAAGCCCAATCAGACCGGATTAAGCCGCAAACACCTTACAGAAGCCTGCAATGAAGCGCTGCAGCGCATGCAGACCGATTACCTCGATTTGTTTTATTGCCACAGACCCGATAAAAATGTACCCATCGAAGAAGTGGTCTTAACCATGAATACCCTGATACAGCAGGGTAAAATTCTGTACTGGGGAACCAGTGAATGGAGTGGCGTGGAAATCATGGAAGCCCACCGCGTAGCCCAGGCATATCGGCTGATAGGTCCATCGGTGGAGCAACCGCAATACAATCTTTTTGAAAGACATAAAATCGAAAACGATTACCTGGAAGTATATAAAAATGTAGGCCTGGGCACGACCATCTGGAGCCCGCTGGCATCCGGACTGCTGACCGGCAAATACAACAATGGTATTCCGGAAGGAAGCAGACTGGCTGTAGAAGGCTTTGACTGGCTGAAAGAAAAAACCCTGGTAGCATCCAAGATCGAAAAAGTGAAGCAACTGCAGGCGCTGGCCACAGAGCTGGGCGTTTCGCTGGCTGCATTGAGCATAGCCTGGTGTGTGAAGAACCCGCACGTAACCACCGCCATCCTCGGCGCCACCAAAAAGGAACAGCTTACCGATAACCTGAAAGCCCTGGAAGTAATGCCACTGCTTACACCGGAAGTGATGGACAGGATTGAAGCCATCATGCAAAACAAACCGGTTCTTGCAGAATACTAATCATGTAAAAAGACCGTTCAAAAGGCAGGGAATACCACCCTGCCTTTTGTTTTTAGCCCCCCTGAAAAAAATCCTACCTTTTTTCCAACCTTTTCATCTTACCCCACTCCTATACAAGACGACTGATTGGAACAGGAACTAACCATACAAACGGCTGTTGTGAAAAAGGCCTGCAAAGGAGATGCAGCAGCCCGAACATGGTTGTATGAACAATACAGCAAAGCCATGTTCAACATTTGTATGCGGATGGCCTCGGACAGATCAGCAGCAGAAGATCTTTTACAGGACGCATTCATTATTGCCTTCAACAAACTGCATCAGCTGAAGCAACCAGAACAATTTGGCGGCTGGCTGAAAAGAATTGTTGTAAATGAATGTATCCGGTATACCAAAAAGAAAGTGCGATGGCAGGACCTGGAAAACACCGACCTGAACAACTTAGCAGAAGAGGAAACAGCATGGTGGAAAACCGTGGATCTGCAAATGATTCACCGGGAAATCAAGGGCCTGCCCGAAGGGTGCAGACAGGTATTTACCCTGTACGTTACCGAGGATTATTCGCACCGGGAAATAGCAACAGAGCTGGGCATTTCGGAATCCACCAGCAAGAGCCAGTACCACCGGGCAAAACAATTATTAAAAGAGCGCATCACCAAAATGATCGTAGTGCATGGATGAGTTGAAAAAATACATACAGGCCAACAGGGCAGCGCTGGACGGCGATGAACCGGCTCCAAAACTATTGGGGCAGATCCTTGCCAAGGTTGAGCCCGCTCCCCCAAAATCGGTTCCGGTAATCCGGATCATCCGCTGGGCAGCAGCCGCCTGCATCCTTGGTCTTGCCGGGGTGGGACTTTGGTCTATCCTCGACCAGGGCCAGCCGGCAGCGCCCCAAAAAAATGAAGCGCTGGCCTCCAACAACCGCAAGCCGGCCCCGGTAAGCAAAGCCATATTACCAGAAGCACAGCCGGCAAGCCTTGCAGGCAACAACAACACGCAACCAAATACTTACCCGTTGCAACATTCCCCCGAAATGAGCAAGGCTGCCGCAGCTTCACCTGTACAGGGTACAGATGGTAATATGGAAGCATTCCGGAATATCCAGGCCGGTTTTATACAGGTCATCAACCTGCAGAAAGCCCGGATCAACACCCTTCCGATGTATGCAGAATCGGCAGATTATTTCAAGGACTTTAGTATAGAAATCAGGCAGATGGAGAAAGAAGAGAAAATCATTTTATCGGCCATTTCCAAGCGTGGAATCAACAATGATTTACTGGACCAGCTCATCCATCTTTATCAGCAAAAGTTAACCATTCTGAAACAGCTGCAGCTGGAGATGAATAAAACCAACAATCGATACAAACAAAACCGTGGGCCGGTAGATACTACCCGCTCCTATTTCATCAGCATTTAAACACGAAGTATATGAATCGTTCCCCCTTCCTGAAAGGCCTGGTAGCCTTCACCTTGCTGGCCTGCATAACAGGGCTAACAGCACAATCTGTTCGAACCGTTACGGAAACAAATACACAAACCGGTTCTCCCAAACAGAAATCGGTTACCAAAACAACCAGTATCCGCAAAACCAGTTCTGCTCCTGCAGCAGTCAGGGTTTATTCCGATGGATCGGATTTTCCGCCCACGCCACCCACACCGGCAGATCCCGGAATGCCGGCCATGCCACCTATGCCAGCCATACCGCCCATGGAGCCTGCTGAAGGCGGAGTATGGATGGAAATGGGCGAAGGAAAACAGTTTACCGATAAAGACGATCTGAAATCGAAGGAAGTAAGTCAGGAAGTAAGCACATCCAAAACACCGGAAATATTCATCACCAATACCTCCCGCAACATCATCATCAAAACCTGGGATCAGCCAAAGGTGAAAGTATCCACCACTGTATACTTTGAAGGAGAGGGCAAACTCAGCGACGAAGAATGGTTCGAAAAAATGAACCTCTCGCTCAAAACACTGGGGGGCGCAGTAAAAATCAAATCGGGTAATATCAGCGGAGGCACGTACACTTTCAACGGCAACAGTTTTGGCTGGACCGGACAGGGAGGCGTAGCCGTATTCAACGGCGAAGGCATCAGTATTGGCTCAAGGAGCAATACCAAAAGACAGGTTACCATCTATATTCCTGCAGGCAGTAAGCTGGATGTGGAAAGCAAATATGCCGATGTACAAATTGGCGCAGCATTGGGTACGGCCAATATAGACCTTTCCAATGGCAACCTCGACGCAGAAAATTTCAGCAAGCTGATCTTGCATTCCAAGTATTCTAATGTATCGGTTGGCAATGTAGCCTATGCAGAAATTGAATTCATGAATGGCCGGTTTTCTGCCAAAAACCTGGACGATGCCGATTTGGATACCAAGTATTCTACCATAGAAGCGGCCCAGGTAAAAAAAGCAATGATCCGCAGCACCAACGACGAATATGAATTTGAAGACATACAGGAACTGCGGGGAAGAAAAAACTACGGAAACCTGCGCATTACCCGACTGAGCGAATCCTTTGAACTGGATGGCACCAATGCCGATATCAAGATCCGGAATATCGATGCAGGCGCTACTCTGATCAGGATCGATAATAAGTACGCCGATATCCGCCTGCCGCTGAAACAGGTGAAGAACTTCAACATCCGGTACAGTGGCGCATTCAGTTCTGTGTACGGCAACTTCGAAAAAACAGCCATGCCGGAAGAAGCCCAAAAAGCCGAAAAGAAAGATCCATCCGTTTCAGACGCAATCTCAGGCCGGATTGCGCAGGAACTCAGGTTTGCCGGGGAGAGAAATAATATCGAAAACAGGTTTACCGCCAGCGGTGGCGATGGTAAGGGACTTAAAATTGAGATGAATTGTCAGAATTGCACAGTTGATTTTAAATAAATAAAGAAACACAGCCGATTTTCTCATGTTGTTATCATCGGTATCGTACCCCGTTTCTACGGGGTACTTTGTTTATGGATATCCCTTAACTTTGAAAAATGACACATCTCTATACCATTATTAGTATAGCTGTAACCCTATTGTTCATTGGCTTTTTTGCCGGCTATGAAATTGCCTTCGTAACTGCCAACCGGCTGAGCATAGAATTGAAGAAAAAGCAGGGTAAAAGAAGCGGTACCATCCTGGCCGGCTTCATGGAGTTTCCTGCCCGATTCATCAGCACCTGTTTGATCGGCCTGAACTTTTTTCTGGTGATCTATGGATTGCTTTTTGATGAATTGCTCAACAACGGGGTATGGAACCCGCTGCATATTCAAAACGAATACCTGAAAATGGCATTCGATACCCTGCTGTCGGCCCTGGTAGTGCTGGTGATCGGAGAATTCCTGCCCAAAGCCATATTCCGGGCAAAAAACGACAGCCTGCTCAGCTTTTTTGCGCCGCTGGCTCAATTTTTCCATAACCTCTTCCTGCCGCTGACCAATGTTTTTGTAGATATATCGCAGTGGATCCTGAAGTACGTATTCAATGTGCGGGTGAACAATAAGAATGAAGTGTTTTCCAAGGTAGACCTGGAGCATTTTTTTCAGCAAACCAAGGAACAGGACGAAGAAAGCCAGGAGCTGAATACGGAACTGTTCGAGAATGCCCTCAGTCTTCCCAGTATTAAAATCAGGCAGTGCCTGGTTCCAAGGACCGAGATAGTAGCGCTAGACATCAACAGTACCCTGGAGGAGGCCAAGGCCGAATTTGTAAGCACCAAGCTCAGTAAGCTGCTGGTGTACGAAGAAAGCATCGACAATATTGTAGGCTATATACACCAGCTGGACCTTTTCAATAAGCCGGAGAACCTCAAAGCCATGCTGCACCCGATTGTAGCCGTACCGGAGAGCATGAGTGCCACCGATCTGATCAGTAAGTTTTCCAAAGAAAGAAAAAGCATTGCCTGGGTGGTGGATGAATTTGGCGGCACAGCCGGTATTGTAACCATGGAAGACGTGCTGGAGGAGATTTTTGGTGAAATCCATGATGAGTACGATGTAGAGGAATTTGTAGAAAAGCAGCTGGCCGAAGACGAATTCATTTTTAGCGGCAGACTGGAACTGGACTACCTGAACGAGAAATACGACCTCGGATTTCCGGTAAGCGACTCAGAAACCCTGAGCGGTTACATCATCAATGAGCATGAAACCATTCCCAAGCAGAAGGAGACCATTATCATTAATAATTTCAAATTCGACATACTTACCGTAAGCGATACCCGCATAGAAATGGTTAAAATGAAGGTTTTGCAATAAAAACTCCCCTTCATACCCCTAACTTTGCGGGCTCAGTTCAGCAAGCAGCAACATGGCATTATTTAACAGATCAGCAGGAGAAGGAAAGGAAGAGATGACTTTTATAGATCATCTGGAAGAATTGCGCATTCACATTATCCGCTCCGTGATCGCCATCCTGGTGGGGGCCATCGTGATCTTTATATACCGCAACTGGATCTTCGACAATGTTATTGTTGGCCCCATCAACAAAAACTTTATCAGTTATAAAGTACTCTGCGACTTCAGCCACTGGGCACACCTGGGAGATGCACTTTGCATGCCACCGGTGGAAGTAACCATGCAGAGCACCACATTTGGCGGGCAGTTCCTGAGCAGCATCACCATGGCCATAGTTGGTGGCATCATCATTGCCTTCCCCTTTATATTCTGGGAGTTCTGGCGTTTTGTAAAGCCGGCATTAAAAGAAAAAGAACTGAAGAATACCCGCTTCATCATATTCTGGGTATCCTTTTTCTTTTTCATTGGCGCGGCATTTGGCTATTTCTTACTGGGACCATTCACGTTCAATTTCCTGGCGGGATTTCAGCTGGGTACGGAGAACATGATTGTAACCAAGCCCACATTCTCCGATTACCTGGATAACCTGACCAATATCATTCTGGGTTGCGGACTGGCATTTGAGTTGCCGGTGCTGGCCTTTATTCTTACCAAGATCGGACTGCTCACACCTGGTTTTTTACGCGAAACCCGCAAATATGCAGTGGTGGTCATTTTGATTGTAGCCGCATTCATCACCCCAAGCCCCGACTGGATGAGCCAGTTGATCGTGTTCATACCGCTTTGGATGTTGTATGAATTAAGTATACTGGTTTCTGCAAGGGTGTATAAGAAAGAACAGACAGAAGCCGAGGCAGAATGGGATTAACCATTTACCGGAGAGGATCGCTAACTATTTAAACCTAGATGGATATGAGTTATGTTTTTGATGCATCCAAGCCAATTGCCATTGGTTGCGACCATGCCGGGCTGGAGTATAAAACAGCATTGATCAAATGGCTGAACGACAAGGAATATGCTGTGACCGACTTTGGTACTTACTCCGCAGACTCCGTAGATTACCCCGATTTTGCCCACCCTACTGCCGCAGCGGTAGAAAAAGGAGAAGCCGCATTTGGCATCCTGCTTTGCGGCAGCGCCAACGGAGTAGCGATCACTGCCAATAAGCACCAGGGCATCCGAGCAGGACTCTGCTGGCAGAATGATGTTGCCCAGTTGATCCGGCAGCACAACGATGCCAATATGATTTGTATTCCGGCCCGATTTGTGGCATTGCCCCTGGCCATACAAATGCTGGAAACTTTTATGAATACACCATTCGAAGGTGGCCGGCACGCAACCCGTGTTGGCAAGATTGCCTGTAACTAAAACATACACTGTTTATGAAAAAAAACCTCTTACTGGTACTGTTGCTCAGTACCGGAGTAGCCGTTGCGCAAAAGGATGACGCAGCAGCAAAACACGCGGCACTGATCAACGTTGCGTCTATGAAAGAAAAACTGACCATTCTGGCAAGTGCAGAAATGGAAGGAAGAGAAACCGCAACACCCGGCCAGAAAAGGGCTGCGGCATTTATTGAAGACCGGTTTCGCAAGATGGGACTGAAGCCCGGAAACGGCGACAGCTACCAGCAGATTTATCCGGTATACAGAGATGAATTAACCACCAAAACACTTCGGGTAAACGGGCAGCATTTTGAGTGGGACAAGGACTTTTCCCTTTCCCTGCGCGGACTGGCATATGGCGACTGGTCTTATACAAGTACTGTTTTTGCAGGCTACGGCATAGTAGATTCCGCCAACCAGATCAACGACCTGGCGGGATTGGATGTAAAGGGCAAGATGGTGATTGTAGTAGATGGTGCACCAGCAGGATACAAAGCGCCTGAAGGAAGCGGACGCCGGTTTTTTAGCCCGGCTTCCTTAAACGGAAAAATCACTGCAGCACGCAGAGCCGGTGCAGCAGGCGTACTGATGGTAACCAACGATTTCCCCAAAAAGAATGCGTCTGCCACCAAAGGAGAAATGTACCTGAAAGCCAATACAGCAGGCTTCCCATTGGTGAATATTTCTGCAAAAGTGGCCTCTGCCCTGATGGGCAGAACCAGCGCCCTTTCTTTCGATGCCCTGAAAGAGGCACCCAAAAGCAGTTATACCGCCGAGTTAAAACTGGTAACCGCTAAAAACACAGAGAACCTGGAAAGCAGCAATGTAATTGCCATTTTACCCGGTACAGATAAGAAAGACGAGTATGTATTCCTGACCGGACACTACGATCACCTGGGCAAACGGGGCGATGTAATTTATTACGGAGCAGACGACGACGGATCCGGCACGGTGGGAGTAATGCAAATGGCAGAGGCATTTGCTGCAGCGGCCAAAAAAGGCGACTGCCCCAGACGCAGCATCGTATTCATGACGGTGAGTGGTGAAGAAAAAGGGTTATGGGGTTCAGATTATTACTCCGAACACCCCATTTATCCGCTGGAAAAAACCAGCGTGGACCTGAACGCCGATATGATCGGAAGAGTAGATACAGAGCGCAAAACAGCAGACAGCCTGAATTATATTTATGTAATCGGACACGACAAGCTGAGCAGCGAGCTGCAGGTCATCAACGAGGCGGTGAACAAGCAGTACACCGGATTAACGCTCGACTATAAATACGATGATCCCAAAGACCAGAACCAGATCTATTACAGAAGCGACCACTATAATTTTGCGAAGAAAGGCGTACCTATTCTTTTCTTTTACGATGGCATGCTCCAGGCAGATTACCATAAGCCAACAGACACAGTAGACAAGATCAACTTTGAACTGATGGAAAAAAGAACCAAACTGGTATTCCATACAGCCTGGGTAATGGCCAACAAGGATGAGATGCTGAAGCGCGATACACCGCTGAACATGCCTAATTCCAGATAAGAGCTACGAACTCAGCTGTTATCTCAACAAAAAACCTCACAGTACATACTGTGAGGTTTTTTTATAAGGTCATGATTGCGACCGGTGCGGGAGGAATTACCAGCCCAGCAGGTACGCGAAGATCAGGGGAACCACAATGGTAGCATCACTTTCTACAATGAACTTAGGCGTATCGATGTCCAGTTTACCCCAGGTAATTTTTTCGTTGGGAACTGCACCGGAATAAGAACCGTAAGAAGTAGTGGAATCACTAACCTGGCAGAAATAGCTCCAGAAAGGAACGTCATGCCATTCCAGGTCCTGGTACATCATGGGTACTACGCAGATTGGAAAATCACCGGCAATACCACCGCCAATCTGGAAGAAGCCTACGCCCTTACCACCGCTGTTGGCGCGGTACCATTCGGTAAGCCAAACCATGTATTCAATACCACTCTTCATGGTACTGGCTTTCAGTTCGTTTTTAATAACATAGGAAGCAAAGATGTTGCCCATGGTACTGTCTTCCCAGCCCGGAACCACAATCGGCAGGTTCTTTTCGGCAGCAGCCAGCATCCAGCTGTTTTTGGGATCAATTTCATAATACTGTTCCAGCACGCCGCTTTTCAGCATTTTGTACATGTATTCGTGCGGGAAATAGCGTTCACCGGCAGCATCTGCTTCGGCCCAGATTTTATGGATGTGCTTTTGCAGTCTTCTGAACGCCTCTTCTTCCGGAATACAGGTATCGGTAACCCTGTTGTAATGATTTTCCAGCAGGTCCCATTCTTCCTGAGGGGTTAAATGGCGGTAATGAGGCACTCTTTTATAGTGACTGTGGGCCACCAGGTTCATGATGTCTTCTTCCAGGTTGGCGCCGGTACAACTGATGATGGCCACTTTGTCCTGGCGGATCATTTCGGCCAGGCTGATGCCCAACTCTGCGGTACTCATGGCACCGGCCAGGCTTACCAGCATTTTTCCGCCTTCCAGCAAATGGGTTTCGTATCCTTTGGCGGCATCCACTAAGGCAGCCGCATTAAAATGTCGGTAATGGTGTTGAATAAACTGAGAAACAGGTCCCTTGCTCATATTGATGATTTTAGCGCAGCAAAGATAATTTTTAAAACGGAACGATCGAATAATATTCAGCGCCGGAATGCCCTGATAGCAAACAGAATCCGCTATTTTCGTAGTCCAGCTAAGCGTATGAACTCCATTCAAAACCTCTTCAAAAAACCGTTTTTCAACAGCGAAAAACAGTTGATCCGCATTTACCTGATCGTATGTATACTGATCAGCCTGAAAATTGTATTTCTGGAAAGCTGCGACAACTATGATTGTTTCAAAGCCTCCTGGTTTCATTTGATCGGCAACCTGGACCTGTACCTGATGTATCCGCAGGAGTACCATACCGAATACAATTACAGCCCGTTCTTTGCTTTTATGATGGGGGCGTTTGCCTATTTCCCCAACGGGGTGGGTATTGTGCTCTGGAACATCGTGAATACCATACCCTTTCTGGTAGCGGTACACCTGCTGCCGGTATCTGTCAAAAACAAGGTATTCCTGCTCTGGTTCTGCCTGGTAGAATTCATTACGGCGGCAGAAAGCGTACAAACCAACTCCAATGTAGCCGCATTCATTATGCTGGTACTGATTTATCAGCAGAAAGAAAAAACCAGCTGGTCGTCGCTGTTCCTGGTATTCGGTTTCTTTTTTAAAATATATGTACTCACTGCAGGCGTGTTCTTTTTATGCTATAAAAACAAAGGCGCATTCATTGTTAAATCCATAGGCTGGGCACTGGTTTTTCTCGGATTACCCCTGCTGGTTGTAACACCGGACCAGTTGATCTTCCTGTACCAGAGCTGGATAGAGCGCTTACAGGCACAGTCTGAGCGCAATTCCATGAGCATCATTGGCGTAATCGGAGACTATTTTCCGAACGCAGTGCCGCAGGGATGGATCGTGCTAACCGGAACCATTGCCATGCTGCTGGTATTGCTTAAAAAGGAAGTATACCACCACCTGCAATACCGGTTGCTCTACCTGGCAGGGATCCTGCTGTTTACCGTGGTATTTAATCCGGGAGTGGAATCGCCCAGTTACATCATCGGGGTGGCCGGGGCGGCGCTTTGGTACATCAACCGGAACAGACCGGTTTGGCATGGCTGGGTAATGGTACTGGTATTTGTATTCACGAGCCTGTCTGTAACAGAGGTATTTCCCGGATACATCAAAGACAACTTCTTTAAACCCTGGCATATCAAAGCCATCCCCTGCATCATAGTATGGTTTATCTGCATGTATGAGCTGTACATTTATAAGCCAGGTAGCACAGAGGGCGAAAGATCCGCCCAAATCAGTTAAATTGCAGGCATAGCCCAAGGTTAAAAAATCTCATGAAGAAAACCGTATCGATTGTTGTGCCCGTGTGCAACGAGGAGGCAAACGTGCCTATTCTCGTTGAAGCCATTACAGCCGTATTTCAAAAGTTGCCGGACTACGAATACAGTTTTGTATTTGTGGATGATGGCAGTACCGATCATACCCTGCAGAACCTGAGGGAACAGGCAGCAAAACGAAACAATTTCTTTTTCATCAGCCTCTCCCGGAACTTCGGACACCAGAATGCCCTGAAAGCAGGACTGGATATGGCCAATGGAGATGCCGTGATTATGATGGATGCAGATCTGCAGCATCCGCCTGCGCTGATCCCCAACCTGCTGGCCGAATGGGAAAAAGGATTCGACATAGTTTACACCATCCGCAAAGACCCCGAAAGTCTTCCTTTGATGAAGCGGAAAACCTCCAACCTGTTTTACAATATCATCAATAACCTGTCGGATATAGAACTGGAACAGGGAACCGCCGATTTCAGGCTGATGGACCAGAAAGTGATTGCGGTGTTCCGCACATTTCAGGAATCCGATCTGTTCATGCACGGACTGGTAAAGTGGATCGGATTTTCACAGAAAGGAATAGAATACGATGCCTCCGAACGAACGCATGGAACATCAAAGTATACCATGAAGCGCATGATTCGATTTGCGCTGCAGGGAATTACTTCTTTCAGTACCCGGCCACTGTATACGGCCACATATCTGGGACTGATCTTTGCCTGCTGCTCGCTGTTGTTCATCCCCTATGTGTTATACAGCTATTATTTTGGGCATGTGATCTCCGGATGGGCTTCTATCATTGCCGCCATATCTTTCTTTGGTGGATTGCAACTGATGATCCTGGGAATCATAGGACTGTACCTGGGCAAACTGTTTGTGCAAAGCAAACAGCGACCGCATTATATTGTTAAAGAATCGAACCTGCGCTGATGGACCGGTATGTTTTGTTGAGTTTTGATGTAGAGGAATTTGATATGCCGCTGGAATATGATTACCCTATTTCCGTGGAAGACCAGATGCGTATTGGCCGGCAGGGGCTGGAAGCCATCGACCCCATATTGAAGGAAGTCAGCGCAACGTTGTTTACCACCGCCAATTTTGCCGATCACCACCAGCAGCAGATCCGGGAACTGGCGGGCCACCATGAAATTGCATCGCATACCTATTACCATACTGCATACAAAGACGAAGACCTGCTGGCATCGAGGATCAGGCTGGAGGAAATCAGCGGGCAAAAAATAACCGGGCTGCGGATGCCGAGGATGCGCAAAGTGTCTATGGAAGCCGTTGCAGCAGCGGGATACCGTTACGACTCCTCCATTAATCCAACCTATTTACCCGGGCGGTACAACAACCTGCATTTACCCAGAACGGTTTACAAAGACCAGGGCATGACGCGGATACCGGCATCGGTATCACCGGGATTGCGGATACCCCTGTTCTGGCTGAGTTTTAAGAACATGCCCTATTTTGTATTCAAATCCCTTTGTATACAAACCCTGCGCAGGGATGGCTATATCTGTTTGTATTTTCATCCCTGGGAGTTTACCGATATCCATCACCTGGGCCTGCCAGGCTATACCCGAAGGTGGTGCGGAGCGGCACTAACAGAGCGGCTGCAACGGCTGGTGAAAGACCTGAAAAAAGAAGCGGGGTTCATACCGATTAATCAACTGCCTGCATTGCAACAAATGTTGTAATACTCATTGACCGTTGGTTAACGAAAAACATATATAAGATCAAAACAACCACCATGAAGCAATTTCTGTTCTGTATGATTTCGTGCATGCTGCTTGCCAGCAGTACCAAGAGCCAAACCATTAACGGAACATGGGGCGGCAGGATTGATCTGGGCAACAGGAAACTGTTGTTCATCATGAAACTAGCGCAAAACGGAACGCATTATACCAGCACATTCGACAGTCCGGAGCAGAACGCATTCGATATCAAAGGAGGAGAAACCACCCTCACCAGAGACAGCCTGGTAGCAAAGATCCCGGTGTTATCGGGCATGTACAGCGGCAAATGGAACCAGACCGATACCATTACGGGCATCCTTCAGCAGGGCAATTACAAAACGCCCCTGGTACTGGTGCGGATGAATGAAAAAGACGTACCCCAAAAACCCAAGGCGCCGGTTCGTCCGCAAACGCCCAAAGCGCCATTTTATTACCATTCAGAGGAGGTACAATACGATAACGCAGACCGAAGCGTGCACTTTGGAGCAACGCTGACCCTGCCCACGAATAAAACGGATTTTCCGGTGGTGATCCTGATATCCGGAAGCGGCCCGCAGGACCGGGATGGCAATATGTTTGGGCACAGCAGTTACTGGGTGCTGGCAGATTATTTAACCAGACAGGGCATTGGCGTATTGCGGGTAGACGACCGGGGCACCGGAACTACCACCGTAGGCCCCAACCCATTTGGTGTAACATCGGAGGATTTTGCCAAAGATGTGGAAGCGGGCATAGAATACCTGTTGCGCAGAAAAGAAATCAATCCAAAGAAAATCGGATTGGTCGGACACAGCGAGGGAGGCATGATAGCGCCAATGGTAGCGGCCCGCAACAATAAAGTGGCGTTTGTGGTTTTACTGGCCGGACCCGGCATACCGGGCAACCAGATCTGGAATTTCCAGATGAGAAGGAACTTTGTAAAAACAGGACTGTCAGCGGAAGATGCCGCCAAGGCAGGGGCTCTTGTAGATGCCATGAACGAACCATTTAAACAATCTGCCGACTACGCTACCATCAAAAAGCAGATGCAGGAAACCTACAGCAACTGGAGAGCTACCAACAGCGCCGAGGAAGAAAGCCGGTTGCTGAATACGGTGGGCGATAAAGCTTACCTGGCCCTGCTGGAGCAGTCGAAGAACGGACTGGTATGGCTGAACTATTTTATGAATTACAACCCAGCCAACAACCTGCAACAACTGAAATGTCCGGTGCTGGCAGTAAACGGAGAATCGGATATACAGGTAGCGGCCAAAGAAAACCTGGAAGGCATCCGCAACGCACTAACCAAGGCCAAAAACAAACAATTTACCATCCGCGCCTTCCCCAACCTGAACCATTTGTTTCAAACCTGTACATCTCCTTCGGAACCCTATAACCGCATCGATGAAACTTTTTCAACGGAGGCCATGTTGTACATCAGCAATTGGATCAACCAGACCAGTAAATAACCATGAACTACCTGGCCCATGCCTATTTTTCCTTTGATCATCCGCAGATTCTGACGGGGAATATGATCAGTGATTTTGTGAAGGGCCGGAAACAATACGATTATCCGGAATCCATACAACAGGGCATCCGGCTGCACAGAGCCATCGATACATTTACAGACGATCATCCCGTAACAAAGGAGTTGAAAAAAATATTCGCACCGGCGGTACGATTGTATGCGGGTGCATTTGTAGATGTGGTCTACGATCATTTTCTGGCATTGAACGAGGCCGAACTGAAAGAACCCGAGTGGATGGATTTTACCCAAACCACGTATGGGCACCTGAACCTGCAACAGGACTATTTTCCGGAACAATTTGCCCGGATGTTTCCCTATATGCAGCAACAGAACTGGCTGTTTAACTACCGATATACCTGGGGCATCCAAAACAGTTTTGGGGGGCTCACCCGAAGGGCCAAATACCTGGACAGTTCCGAAGAAGCGTTTGGGCTTTTTACAGAAAACTATACCGAAGCGGCACAATTATCGGATCAGTTCATTCAGGATGTTAAGAAATTTGCCGTGAATCAATTTGAAAGCCTGATCAGGCAATAGCGGTGTATATTTGCTCCATCAATTCAACAAACAAACAGCATGAAAACAGCTACTACTTACATACACGCAGGTTCCGAACCGGATCCATCCACCGGTGCCATCATGACCCCTATTTACCAGACCTCAACCTATGTACAGGAAGCACCCGGCGTAAACCAGGGCTTTGAATATGCCCGCAGCCAGAACCCAACGCGCAAAGCGCTGGAAGAAGCATATGCACAGATAGAGCATGGAAAATTCGGGCTGGCCTTCGGAAGTGGCGTAGCAGCAACCGATGCAGTCATGAAGTTGCTGGCACCCGGAGACGAAGTAATTGCAGCCAACGATATGTATGGCGGAACGTATCGCCTGTTTTCGAAAGTGTACGAGAAATTCGGTATCCAGTTTACTTATGTAGACACCACAGATGCCGCCAATATACAGAAAGCCATTTCTGCCAAAACCAAACTGATCTGGATTGAAACACCTACCAATCCATTGATGAATATCACCGATATCGCAGCCGTATCTGCTATTGCAAAAGCCGCCGGCTGTTTGCTCTGCGTAGACAATACGTTTGCCTCCCCTTATTTACAGAACCCGCTGGACCTGGGAGCCGATATAGTGATGCATTCCGCCACCAAGTACCTGGGAGGTCACAGCGATGTGATTCAGGGAGCGTTGATGATGAACAATGCAGAGCTGCGGGAACAACTTTATTTCATACAAAAAAGCTGCGGCGCCGTACCTGGCCCCATGGATTGCTTCCTGGTACTGCGGGGCATTAAAACCCTGCACCTCCGTATGGAGCGGCATTGTGAGAATGGCCGGAAAGTGGCACAATGGCTGCGCAATCATCCCAAAGTGGGCCGCGTATACTGGTGTGGATTCGAAGACCATCCCAATCATGCGATCGCCAAAAAACAAATGCGCGATTTCGGTGGCATGCTTTCCTTTGAACTGAAAGACGACAGCATGGATGCAGCCAAAAAAGTACTGTCCTCTACCAAACTGTTTTCACTGGCAGAAAGCTTAGGCGGCGTAGAAAGCCTGATTAACCATCCTGCCTCCATGACCCATGCATCCATCCCGAGAGAAAAGAGAATCGCCAATGGATTGAGCGATACCCTGATTCGATTGAGTGTGGGAGTGGAAGATGCAGACGATCTGATCGCTGATCTGGAACAGGCACTTGCATCATGACGGAATTCAACCGATTGAGGGATTTCTTTAACGAAAAGGTTCGGCAATACAACCAGCCAGCGTTTATTGAAACCGATCCGGTGTGCATACCCCATTTGTTCACGCAAAAACAAGACATTGAAATAGCCGGATTTTTCGCGGCTATTTTTGCATGGGGTAACCGCACCACCATCATCAACAAATCAAAGGAGCTGATGGCGCTGATGAACATGCAGCCCCATGCATTTTGTTTGCATGCATCCGAAAAAGAGCTTCGGAAACTGGAGGAATTTAAGCACCGCACTTTCAATGCAACCGACCTGTATTACTGTATAGAATTTTTCAGAGCGCATTACCGGCAATCCGATACACTGGAAACCGCCTTCTGCATCAACGGAAAACCACCCGTATCTGTGTACGAAGCCCTGGTACAATTTCACCGGTATTTCTTTTCGCTGGAAGATGCACCGGAACGTACCAGGAAACATATTTCCAATCCGGCAAAAGGCTCTACCTGCAAGCGGCTGAACATGTACCTGCGCTGGATGGTCCGCAAAGACAATAAAGGCGTGGATTTTGGCATCTGGAACCGGTTCAGTCCGGCGCAGCTGATCTGCCCGATTGATGTGCACGTGGCCAGGGTGGCCAAACGCTTTCAGTTACTGGACCGAAAACAGATCGACTGGCAGGCTGCAGAAGAACTCAAGGAGTACCTGAAAAAAATGGACAAAAAAGATCCGGCAAAATATGATTTTGCGCTGTTCGGACTGGGGGTTATTGAGAAATATTGAGTAAATTACAGAAAGCGAATTCCTATGCACGAACACAATATTGATGTTGCCGCATTTGAGCAACTAAACAGACAGGATTTAGTAAATACCATCAACGACCTCATTCTGCACGATTTTGAAAAACTGGTATTTGTGTTGTACAGAATAGATGTAAATGAGGCAAAAATCAAGAGCCTGCTCGCCAGCAAAACCGATACCAATGCAGCCGATTTAATTGCGGATGCCATCATTGAAAGAATCAACCAGAAGAAAGCTGCCAAGGAACTTTTTAAGCAGCACAACCATGTTGATTCCGGAGAAGAAAAATGGTAATCAGTTCAAGAGCTCATCCAGGCGCCTGATGGCGTATCCCTTCTGTTTGAGTAACTGAATCAGTTCGCCCAGGCGATGATAAAATTTATCTGTTCTGCGCGGATCGGTACCCGCATGAATCAGGAGGATAGAGCCGTTCAGCTGGTCATCGTTCAACAAGGTATGGATCTTGCTCATCAGGTCGTTGCTGCTGCGATAAGCCTTTCCCATGTTTGGCCAGGTATAATCGGCATTGGTATATGTGCCTGGCGTAAAGCTCACCAGTTCCATGCTTCTCCAATTGGTCCAGCTGGCAATGCTGTCGTTCCACCATTCGTAGGGCGGAATAAAATACCGTACCCGCTCCGGTTGAATACCGAAGGCTTTCATTGCATTGAAGTTTTGGTTGAGGTCATTGTTGAACTGCGTATAGCTCACGAGCAGGCTGTCTCGTTTATTCCAGTCTGCATACAACAAATGCTGGTCGCTGTGCGGGCCCAGGTAATGGCGGCCTTTGATCAGTTCCTGAATATTTTTAGTGAAAGCAGGATTGCGGTAAAACCTACCGGTAAAAAAGAAACTGCCTTGTACCTTTTCCTTTTGCAGGGTCTGTGTAATGGCAGGTAAGCCTTCTCCAAACTCATCGGCGGTAAACACCAGCGAAACGGATTTGCCTGATGCAGGAACAGCTTTGATCACAGCGCCCTTGCTGATGACGCGGGTAGCCGGAGTTTGATTGATTGCAGGCGCTTTTTTACCGGAAGCAGCTTCCTGTGCAGCCAGTAAATAAATTAAGGAAGCCGTACCATCCATGGTGGGTTCATTGGTACTGTAGTCTCCGTAATCGTCGTGGTACACGGCCAGATTGCTCTGAAATTCGGCGTACTCATCCGGATCGCTCAGGCGAATACCGATCAGGTTACTATAAATACTGGTATACACCGGACCATCCACCAGTCCACCGTTGATGGGATAATTCTTGATGTGTGTAAAGGCAGAATGCGGATCCACCGGCGTATCGCCATGGGCAGGTAACCCATACACCATGCTGGTACCCCAGGGATTGCAACCAAAAATCCAGTCGAGATTGGCCTGCTCCAGTTCTTCAAATTCCTTGCTACCGGTGAGCGACTGGTACCACTTGCATTGCATGGCAAACGCAACCGTGAGGTTGTTGCTGCACCAGATAAACGGAATGCCTCTGTAGAATGCATTCTGTGAAGCTTTTTTCCAAACTGCTTCAATTCCTTTTTTGTAAAAACCAATGATGGTGTCCCGTTGCGGGCCTTTTAATTGTTTGGCCAGTTCGTAATGGCCCAGGTTGATGAAGGGATACCATTGATAATGACTGGCCGTGTCTTTGCCCAGCCAGGGAGTAAGTGGTTCCTGTTTGGCATAATTCAGGGAACGGTTCAGGAAATCGGTTTTGTTGCCGGTATTCAGGCGGGCATGGGCCAGTTCCATATCGTCTACCCAATTGTCTTCAGCATAAATGTAGGGCGATACCACCGACACGGTTTGCGTAACACCTGGCTTGCGGTACGCAAAGTCCAATGCAGATTGAGCTTTCCCGAGGTACAGCTCTTTCGATTCCGGAAACAGTCGGGCCGCCAGCGAAAAAGCACTGCTGAACTTGGCTGCAGTAGAACTGGTTCCCTTGGTATTGTTGAGAAACTTGCCTCTTTGCTGTACTTCGCCATTGATGTAGTAAACCGGGCGTTCAAATCCTTTGCCATAATACCGGTCTTCTTTGGGAATCCGCATGCCCATATGGTCTCTGTCGTCGCCCAATTGGTTGAACAGCCAATCGGGCCGGGGATGCATTTTCAAGAGCCAGTCCAACCCCCATTTGGCCTCGTCTAATACATCCGCCCTGCCATTGCTTCCGTTCAATCCGTTGGCAGCATGCCTGTCTTTAAACACACCCGGAAAATCCCGGTACGCCATCAGCAAATGATCAATGGTATTGGCGGTGGTGGTGCTGTATTGCAGGTAATCACTGGCATCGTGCCAGCCACCGGTGGCATCTATATGCGTACTGTCTGGCAGGCCGGCAGATGCACCGTACATGGTGTATCCATCGTGGGTATGACAACTGTCTTTCAAGAAGGGGTTGAAGCCGCTGCGTTGTTGCCGCAGGTATTGCATGCAAAAATCTGCCGTGCCGGCATACACATCCTGATCAATGGCAAAAACCGGAGAAACGGTGTTGCCCGCTTTTAAATAATACCTACCCGGCCGAACAAAGGCAGAAAAGTTCAGGCGATGGGATTGTAAGAAAGGACCGTATTTACCAAAGGGTTTTCCTGCAGGCCGGGTGAATACGGTTTTGCCAGTGGCAGCATCCACCAGCGAAAAGCTTTGTATCTGCTGATCCTGTTTACTCACCCAAACCGCCACTTTGGAGCTGTTGGGCAGGTAGCCCAACTGGTTGATGCGGATCCAGCTGCTGTCAGTTGCAGCAAAAGAAGAAACCGCTAAAAGTATAAATACGCTTAGGAGCAAATTTTTAGGCATAGCATGGCAATTGGCTATAAATATAGGCAGGATAAGGCAGTCATTTTTAGCCTATTTTCGTACGGTAAAACAGTAACGATGAAGCTTGTTTCTTATCTGTCCGACGGACGGGATCAATTGGCCTTTTTAGTAGATGGATTGTTGTACGACTGTGATCTGATGCATCCGGAATTACCCAACAGCATGAATATGTTTTTGCAATACTGGGACGATATGTTTCCGATTGCCAAACAAACAGAAGCTGCCATTAAATCGGGGCGGATCAGCAGCGACAATGGCGTGCCGGCAGAGGGCCTGCACCTGCTTGCACCCGTACCCTTCCCCACATCGTGCAGGGATGGATATGCATTCAGGCAACATGTGGCGGCAGCGCGCAGAAACCGGAAAGTAGACATGATACCGGAGTTTGATCAGTATCCTATTTTTTATTTTACCAACCACCACAGCATACAGGGCCCCGGCGAAATCCGCTGCATGCCCGATCATTTGGAGAAACTGGATTTTGAACTGGAAGCAGCGATTGTTATTTGCAGACAGGGAAGAAATATACCGGCAGAACATGCAGACCAGTATATCGGCGGATTGATGATCATGAACGATATGAGCGCAAGACGCTTACAAATGGAAGAAATGTTGCTGAACCTGGGGCCAGCCAAAGGAAAGGATTTTGCTACGGTTATCGGACCCTGCCTGGTAACACTGGACGAACTGGAGTCTTATGAAATTCCGGCCAAGCAAGGACATGTGGGCAAGAGCTGGAATTTAAAAATGACCTGCAAGGTAAACGGCGTACAAGTAAGTGAGGGCAATATCGGCGACATGGACTGGACTTTTGCAGAAATCATTGAACGCTGCGCCTATGGCGTAGACATCCATCCGGGCGATGTAATCGGAAGCGGCACTGTGGGTACGGGCTGTTTCCTGGAATTGAACGGAACCGGCAAACTCAACGACCCCAACTACCCCGAACAATGGTTGCAACCCGGCGATGAAGTGGAGATGGAAATAGAGGGCATTGGCACACTTAACAACCGGATCATTAAAGACGATAGTGAATTTTCTATTCTGGCAAAAAAACATGTATAAATGAAACTGATCCTCTCCGATTTAAACATCATGCAGAAGCAGGCCTGGCTGCAGCATGCGATTGCGCCAAGACCCATTTGTTTTGCCAGCACGATCGATCGCGAAGGAAATGTAAACCTGAGCCCATTCAGTTTTTTTAATCTGTTCTCTTCCAACCCGCCGATTGTGGTTTTTTCACCTTCCAGAAGAGGACGCGACAATACCATTAAACATACGCTGGAGAATGTGCTGGAAGTACCGGAATGTGTAATCAATATCGTGGACTACGATATGGTGCAGCAGATGAGTTTATCCAGTTGCGAATATCCCAAAACAGTTGATGAGTTTGTGAAAGCGGGATTTACCAAGGAAGCCGCCAGCATGGTACAACCACCCATGGTAAAAGAAGCGAAGATCAAACTGGAATGCAGGGTGAACGAGGTAAAGAGCCTGGGCAATGAGGGCGGAGCAGGACAACTGGTAATAGCAGGAGTGTTGTGTATGCATGTGGACGAAGCCATCCTGAATGCAGACAAAACCATGATCGACCAGGAGAAAATGCACCATGTGGCCCGCCTGGGCGGCGACTGGTATTGCAGGGTCAACAGCAGCAATTTATTTAAGGTAGCCAAACCCAATACCCAACTGGGCATTGGCATAGACGCGTTACCGGAGAGCATCCGCAACAGTACCATATTAACGGGTAACCATTTGGGGCAACTGGCCAATGTGCACGAAGAACCATTGGTTGATCCGGCATTTGAAGACGACCGGCTGCGCAACATCATTGGCTATTATTCCATTAATCCGGCAGAAATGGAAAAGGAACTGCACCTGTATGCCGCCGACCTACTGAATCAAAACAAAGTAACCGAAGCCTGGCAGGTATTGCTGGCCGGCAGCTGATTACTGCAGGGTAATAAAATCTTCTTCTGTAATCCAATCCGCTTCGCGGACAGGTTGTGAGTGGATGCTACGGGCCAGTTCAATCGTATGCTGAACAATCTCGTAGGTACTCTGCTGCAACAGCAGTTGTTGCGGAGCAGGCGCATCCAGCCATTGCGCAACGGTAGCGGCAAAAGCAGCATCGATTTTTTCTACAATACCCACGCCCAACGCTTCCAAAGCAGCCGCATTGCACCATTGCTCATACTGACCGCGGATGGGCAGGCAGAGCAGTTTTTTACCGAGATAGAGCGCTTCCGCAGGGGTTTCAAAACCGGCACCGGTGATAACACCGGCACTGTGGATCATGCTGTTGGTGAACCCTTCATTGCTGATGGGGAACAACGTGATGTTGCCGCAACGCACCGGCTCTTTTACTTTTTTGGAGAAGAGCTCAAAGCGGATACCCCCGAGTTGTTGGAGCGATTGCATCACTACTTCATCACTGTAATGCGAAAGGTATACCGTAATATGGCCCTTGTTGTTGGGATTGGCCTGCAATACATCGCTCTTGATTACGGGAGAAAAAATAAAATCATCGTAAGACGCAAAATGCAGTCCGGTATACGCAGTGGCAGTAGCATAATTTTTCAGCACCAGTTCACCGGCTAAGTCTTTTTTAGCAGCCCTGGGCGTTGCATTGCTCCTGAATGCCGCCTGGTGCCCAAAACCCACACTGGGAACTTTTTTGAGCTTACAGGCCAGGGAAGTAATGCTGTCGAAATCGTTGAGGACGATGTCGTAGTTTTCAACAGGTAAAGAACGGGCTTCGTTCCAGATGCGGCGTACACTAAAATCTTTCAGCATCTTCCAGTAATCCAAACCGCCTTTGTTGCCATAGAACAGGCTCAGGCCCTTGCTCCGGAACTTAACCGGAAGCGCGGGTTGAAGGTGGCTGTTGTTGCCACTCAGGAATACATCCACCGTACCGTATTGTTCCAGGAAGGGCAACAACTCCATGGCGCGGCTGATGTGGCCATTACCGGTTGCCTGAACAGCGTATAATATTTTCATGATTGCAGGGCTAAAGAGTGAATAAACAGCGCTACTTCATCGGTTACCACATTCAGCTTGGGCAGCTTTTTATCCATGGTTACCACAGGCGCTTTTGCTTTTACAAAATCCTTTTCGTTGTACTGGAAGATGGTCCATTCGTTGTGTTTGTATTCCAATGCAGTGAGGTTCTCGATCCAGTCGCCGCTGTTGAGGTACACCACAGAACCTTCATCGGTAACCACTTCCCTTTTCTGTGGCTGGTGAATATGGCCGCAGATTACATAATCGTATTTCTTTTCGATGGCGAGTTCAGCAGCGGTCTGTTCAAAATCACCAATCCAGGAAACCGCTTTCTTCACACTGTTCTTTACTTTTTTGCTGAAGCTCATTTTCTCCTTACCCATAGCTTTCAGGCACCAGTTGATGAAGCTGTTGATGAGGATCAGCAGGTCGTAACCATGACCGCCCAGCTTGGCCAGCAATTTTGCGCTGCCCTTGGTGGTGGCATCGAACACATCGCCGTGAAAGATCCAGGTCATTTTACCATTGATCTCCATCACCACTTTATCGGTGAGCTGAAAATTGCCCATCTGCATATCGCTGTACCTGCGAAGGGATTCATCGTGGTTGCCGGTGATGTAAATAACGCGGGTGCCGTTGCTCAGCATATTCATGATCTCTTTGATCACCTGCATATGCGCAACGGGAAAGTATCTTTTGTTGAACTGCCAGATATCGATGATATCTCCGTTCAACACCAGGATCTGCGGCTGGATACTTTTGAGGTAATTGACGATTTCAGTAGCATGGCATCCGTAGGTACCCAGGTGCAGGTCGCTCATTACTACAACATCAAGCGGACGTTTGTCCATAGATTGGGGTTTAGCAAAGTTCCAATCGGTATATGACCTGAATGTTAGCGAATGGTTACGCTATTGTTAAGGGCGGGCGGGCTTCTTACAGATCCTTACAGATCGCCCAGTTGCGGACGCAGGATGATGTCTTCTACCACGGCCATGGGAGAAAGGCATGCAGCGGCAAAGATCATTTTGGCCACATCAGCGGCTTCCATGATGCGTTTGGGGTCGATCTCAAAACCATCCCAGCTGCTGCTGAGGGTAGCGCCCGGACAAACCGCCGTAACCTTGATGCCGTGGGGCTTTAACTCTTCCCGCAGGTTTTTGCTGAAACCCAGGAGGGCAAATTTGCTGATGCTGTAACTGCCGCCATTGGCATAGGCGTTGAGCGAAGCAATGGAACAGATATTGAAAATATGGCCGGATTTGGCCAGGATCATCTTGGGTAAAAGGGCGCGGGTTAAATAATAGGCGCTGTAAAGGTTTACCTGGATCATTTGTTCCAGGATGCCATCGGCCTCGTTGTAGATGCTGCCCGGGATAAACTGACCGGCATTGTTCACCAGCATATCCGGTGTGCCCTGTTGCAGGCACCAGGAAGCAAAGTCCTGCACATCGGCTTTATTGCTCATGTCGCAAACACGGCCCTTGATGGTGGATTCCGGAAAGCGGGTTTGGAGTTCGTTTACGGTATCGTAGAGCGATTTTTCGCCCCGGCTGCAGAGCAACAACTGGTGGTTGGCAGCAGCAAACTGTTCGGCAATGGCTTTGCCAATTCCTTTGGAAGCGCCCGTAATAACAACGATCATACAAAAATAGTTAAGGGTTCAAACAGGTCAAAGCTACAACATATCCCATTTACCGGTCAAGACTTACCTTTGCGCCCATGCAATACAAACACCTCTTCTTCGATTTAGATCATACGCTTTGGGATTTTAATACCAACTCCAAAGAAGCCATGCAGGATGTATACCGCAGCCAGGAATTGGACAAGAGGGGCATCACCGATTTTGATGCATTCTTTGAGCGATACAATTACCACAACCACCGGTTATGGGACAAGTATTCCAAGGGGCAGATGAAGCAGGAAGAGCTGAGGTGGAAAAGGATGTGGCTGGCGCTGGTGGATTTCAAAATAGCCGATGAAGCATTGGCCCGGGCCATGGGTGCGGTATTTCTGGAAGTGTTGCCCAATAAGAACGGGCTGTTTCCGTATACGCACGAAATATTAAGCTATCTGCGCAATAAGGGATACGAGCTGCACCTGATCACCAATGGGTTTGAGAAAGTGCAATACAATAAGCTGGAGAAAAGCAATATCGGCCAATACTTTAAGGAAGTGGTAACCTCCGAAACCAGTAACAGCCTGAAGCCGAATAAGGAGATCTTTGATCATGCATTGATGCGGGCCGGAGCAGAGCGCACCGAGAGCATGATGATCGGGGACAATATAGAAGCGGATATCCTGGGCGGAATGAATGCGGGGCTGGATACGGTATTTGTAAACCACATCAACGAAGTAACCGATGTGCAGCCAACCTATACCATTTATCATTTAAAGGAGCTGGAAGGGATATTATAAGCGGCAACCAAAAAACAGCGGTTTCATACCACTCTTCATTTATCGTTATCGGGATATTTTAAAGTTGATCAGTTTTGCTAAATGAAGAAAAAGGCCAGCCTCATGCTGTTTCTGCTTATAAACGCAGCAGCGTCGATTGCACAAAAAAAAGACACCATCGTCATAACGCCACAGTTGATTAATACCAACGTGTTAAAAGAAGGCGTACACCGGTATCTTGTTTATTTTAAAATGAACAGGAATGCTACCCGAACACAAACGCAGTTTTGGACCAGGAAGATTGAAAAAAGTTCTGTTGACGGTAAAGGGGTGATTACAATAACCCAGGAATGGGAAGACAAAGACTCGATTGTTCATACCGTAAAATCAATATGTGATGAAAAAACACTTCAACCACGCTCACATGAGTTTTGGTGGAAACAACGTGGTACAGCAGCAATTGATTTTGAAAATCGCAGTATTGTATACAATGGGAGCGCTATAACAGAAACAGATACAGCGAAACAAAGAAAAATGATTCTGAATGCTTACAAAAGCGTACAGGATCAATTTTTCCTGAACTGGCATTTAGATCTGGAGGTTTTTCCAACCCTTCCGTATAAAAAGGGCGTAACTTTTATTATTCCATTTTACGATCCCGGCACCTCATCTCCGCTTCAGCAGGTTGCTTATACGGTAACCGGTTCGGCCCAGCTACCCGGGTACGACAACCAGGTTGTTGACTGCTGGCTGATGACCCATGAAAAAGACGGCAATAAAGAGATTTTTTGGATCAGTAAAAAAACAAGAGAAGTGTTAAAGCTTGAGCAGGAAGTAAATGGGAGATTATACAGATATAAAATAAAACTTGGGTTCAGCATTTAATAAGAACAATAGCCATACTTTAAATTTTCATGAAACACTGAGGGTTTAGGCGTATTTGGGCCTCATTTTGCCCAGACATAGTCTAAATTGCACTAAAATTCGCGATTTGCGAATTGCAAATTAATCTCTATCTTTATGTAAACTCATGGTATGAAACCACATAAAGGCATGCGACCTCACGATATCGCAGTCTTACTTAAAATCTTGGCTTTAGGGCAGAATCACTGGATGAACAAAGATCTGGCCAGGGATCTGTACATCAGCCCATCTGAAATTACAGAATCCCTATCCCGTTCGCAATTTGCCGGTCTGATCAATGCATCAAGGAAAAAAGTGTTTGTATCAACGTTGGAAGAATTCCTTGTTTTTGGTCTCAAAGTAGTTTTCCCTGTTCAACCAGGCTCTATAGTGAAAGGGTTGCCTACAGCACATGCTGCACCGGTTTTAAAAAATTTCTTTTCATCTAACGAAATATATGTGTGGCCGGACGCCAATGGTAAAGAACGGGGAATGATGATTGAACCATTATACCCCGGCGCAATTGAAGCTGCCAAACTGGATCCGGTTTTATATGACCTGCTTGCAATCTGCGATGTATTTAGGATTGGAAAGGTCAGGGAAATTGAAAAGGCAAGAGAACTGTTTGAAAAAATAGCCAAATCAAAAGACAATGTCGCAGCATACTAATATCATTCGTATAAAAGCAATATCAGCTTTGCTGGATCAACTAAAAGAGGATGTTGTATTTGTTGGAGGAGCAACTGTTGCTTTATATGCAGATACGATTGCTGCCGAAGCTCGGCCTACAGATGATGTAGATGTAATCATAGAACTGTTGTCATATAAAGGCTATGCGGAATTAGATGAAAGGCTACGAGCGGCAGGGTTTGTAAACGATTCAGAATCCGGAGTAATCTGCAGGTACCAAATTCAGGGTATCACAGTTGATATTATGCCTACCCACCCCGAGGTGATTGGTTTTAGCAACAAATGGTACCCTGCAGGATTCAAAGAGGCTATTTCAATTGATATAGATGGCCGAAGCATTAAGATCTTTTCATTGCCATTTTTCATTGCGTCCAAGTTAGAAGCTTTCAAAAGCCGGGGCCGAGGTAATTATCGATATAGCAGTGATTTTGAAGATATCGTTTATGTATTGGAAAATAATTCTCAGGCTAAAGAATTATTTTCCAATGCAAGCCCGGATGTTTTTTCCTATTTGCAAAATGCCTTTTCGGAAATGTTGTCTGATCCGGATTTTGAAGAGGGACTAACAGCACACCTGGAGCCAAATACTTCGTCCCAGCAATTTATTAAAATAGAAGCAATGCTAAAAGCACTATTCCAATAAGTAAAAACTAAACAATTAATCAAAACAACTCATTATGGAGCAGGTAAATTCAGCCTATTCCATAAATAGTTGCTGAAGCATCTTGTTGAGCGCGGCCATATGCTCTTCTCCACCCCCTCGCCACCGGCCAATGATTACACCTTCTTTGTTAATGCCTACTTTAACCGGTATTGCATTTACAAAGTATAATTTTGCGATAGGTAGCATATTTCGATACTTTTCGCAAAAAATCTATTTCGTTACCCAACTGAACTGGCGCTTTGGTAACCCGCTTCGATGAATAGGTATTCGCCGTATTGAAGTAGGTCTTTCATGGCTCGAGCAGGATAGTTTACTTTCAATTGAGCAATCCCCCCTACTCCCCCATCCCCGATGAAGCGGTGATGTTGATGTCTGCGTATTTCCAGGCCTGGTTGAAGGCGGTTTGGGTGGTTTGGGCGAGGGCGTCTTTTTTCTGTAAGCGCTGGGCGTTGTACAAGCCGATCAAGGCCCATCCGTTTTTCTTCCAGGTTTGTAAGTCTTGTTGGTACACCTGTTCCGCTTCACTGTATTTTCCGGCTTTGAGCAATACAGCTCCGAGATGGTGCCTTACGGAGAAAAACCAATCGGGGGGTTCATTGTAGTTGAGGTTGTCTTCGATGGCTACGGCCTGCTTCAGCAGGGTGATGGATTGTTCATAGTCTTTTTGCTTTGCCGCTATGCCTGCTGCCAATACTTTGGAAGCAATTTGCGCCAGATCCGCGGTGGTATTGATTCCCCATACCGTAAGCTGCTGTAGTGAAGGGTCGGCTGCTAATGTGTTGAGCTGCTTCCATTCGGCTTTGGCTTTTGATATATCTTGTTTTCCGAGGTAAGCCATCCCCCTGGCATAGTGCCATACCGCTTTGGGATATACCAGGTCTTTGGGAGGCGCAGGAATCGCAAGCAGGGTGTCCCACAAAGACAATTTGGTAGCCACATAATAGGGGATGGTATAGTAGTGCTGCAGGGTTCCCCATTCCGGCAGGTGCATGATGTCTTTAGCTGTATGTTGCTGCAATGTTTTAGCCGCCATCCATGCCAGCGAGGAATTGCCTTCCAGCGTAGCAGTGGCTGCTAAAAAATGATGGTTGTGCGGATAGTAGCTTAAAGGATACATGCCCTGTGCGTGGCAGGCGGTGGTGTAGATGCTGTCTGCTTCCACAGCTTTCAGGTTGGCGAGTGAACCCAGGTGATAGTCTCCGGTATTGATGTAAATATGAGAAGGCATGTGCACCAGGTGGCCGGAGCCGGGAACCAGTGTGTAGAGCAATTGAGCACTCTCCAACGCTTTTTCGGGCGTAGAGGAAGTTTCCAGGGCATGAATATAAAAGTGATGCGCACCCGGATGGCGGGGGTTTTGCTGAATCAGGTGTTCCAGTACCGCAACCAACTCGGGCGTCCAGGGTCGGGGCTTTTTGGTATGCTTCTCATATAAATCCCAGGGATGCAGGTTCATCAGCGATTCTGCATACAGCGCCCCAATATCGGGGTCGGAAGGAAACTGGTTGTAGACCTTTTTCATGGCAGCTGCATAGGCTATATCCAGCGGGCTGCGGTCTTTCGGGGGATTGGCGGTATAGCGGAACGCTAAGGCCTTGATCAGGGCCTGCTCTTTGGGAGTGCAGTTGGCAGCAAGCGACTGCGCTTTGAGGGTAGCATCGTAGGCCCGTTGATAATGGTCTTTTTCCATACCGGCATTGTAGTTGGGGCCCAACACATAGGCAAAGCCCCAATACGCCATAGCACAGGAGGAATCGAGCCGGGTGGCTTCGTAAAAAGATCTGGCGGCTTCGGCATGATTGAAACCATAGGACAGCATCATTCCCTGATTGAAATAGTCCTGCGCTTCTTTGTTGGCAGTGGAGATGCGAAAATCAATCCCGGCTAGTCCGGATAATTTCGGGGCTTTTTTGCCGGAACTGTACCAGTCTTTGTCGGTGGTGATGGTGCCGTAGCAGCCTACGATGGGGTTGTCTTTTTGGTTAGTTACCTGGTTACTGTTACAGGCAAGGAAGAGCAAAGCTGAGAGAACGGGCAATAAGAATCTGGCCATAACATAGGGTTTTGGTGATTAAATGTCCGAAAGACTTGTATTGCACTAAAGTTGAATGGGCAACTATTTGGCTTCTGCTGCTGCTTTGAGTTCCTTTAAGCTGGTAACAACACCGGCATTGAGGTTTTTCTGAAAAGAGCCCCGAAACAATTTAGGGAAAACACCCTGCAGGCTTTCTTGGACCTTTACGATGGTGGTATTGCCCCTGGCTTCAAAAGTCCAGTTGTGGATGGCGCTGGCGCCGAAGGTGGTGCCCGTCCAACCAAAGCCGGATTGGGGGATCGAGGTATGAATCCTGGATTTAAAAGAAAGCCCACCTGCTTTCCAATCGAAAGTAGTGCCCTCCTGAATGTTCCCGTGAACCACGGTTTCAGTGATGTTTTTTTGCCAGGTTGGCCAGTTGTTGATGTTGGTGAGGGTTTCCCATACGGTGCTGAGCGGGGCATTGATCTGGATCTGGCCAGTGGATATAACCGGAGCGTTTGGATTGATGGGGATATTCATCTGCGCGCTTTTAGTTGACTGAGCTAGGTATTGATTGAATGCATTGCCCTCGTAGTAGAAAAAGGTGGTGGTGAGGAGGGTTAGGGCTAGTAGTGTGAAGAGGAGTTTTTTCATATATTATTGTTTTATAGCTTGTTTAATCAAGCTCATGATATACTCCAGGTCTTTATCTGTATCTACCTGAATTTGATAATCTCCGTTGCCCCAATGCCCTTTTTCTGACACATCTTCTGCCAGCTGCTTGGGGTCATCTAATTTTCCTTTCTTTAAGTTAACCCATATTTTCAGGGAGTTTTTCAGAATACATATATCTGTAAACACTTTACTGTCTTTTCTAAAGCCTATTTCCATCTTTTTGGGCTTGATCTCAATTTCATCAGCTAACTGCAGTATTCCTTGCCTGAATTTCTCATACAAATCGGCAATGGCTTCGCTGGTTTTTGACAGATGTTCTTCTTCGGTGTATACTTTAATTTCTTCGGTTACTTTTTTAAAGGCCTCCTTATTCTGGGTTAATGGTTTAATACTTTCAGCCGCATTTGATTTCTTGATGGGGTTGATCATGATGGTATCATTCTCAAACTGCTTTACCTCCCATAATTCAATGGCAATGTCTTTGAAGTTTGTTGCCTGCACCTGGTTGTTGGTAAAATTGGTAGATACAAAAGCTACCCTTGTTTGACTCCAATCCACATCCTCTCGTTTCAGATTTCGTTTCAGGCTTTCGTTGTACTCTATAATAAAATCCGCTTTGTTTTCCAGCATCAGGCTCAGGTAGGTAAAACCCTGATCCACCACACTGATATTCTTGTCTCGCTTGTACTCAATGATAATGAAGGCGGAAGCCTGCGCATCATAAGCCAACGTATCTATACGCTTGTTTTTGATGGTAAACTCACTCTTCACTAATTCCAAGCCCATAATATCATACAAATTGGCTTCAAACACTTTCTGTATGTCCTTTTCCAATTTGAAGGGCTTTTCTTTTACCTCCTTGAGTTTGCCGGTGTGATTTATGTATAGAGCCATATCTGTTTTTTATTACAAATTGAACAGGTGGTTTGCATTATGAATATTATTCCAACATACTGCCCGATATATCCCAGAACCTGTTGAAGAATGCTTTTATTTTCTCAATCACCGTTTCTCTTTTTTGTGTTCTTTCGCCAGTAGGAGTAAACCTTGATACCGGAGGAAGAATCTTTGCCAATCCTGTACCTGTAGCTTGTACATATCCATCCCGGAAAGCATTTTGGATAAACTTGTAGGTCTCTTTTTTATCCAACCCTTCATCAGCAATAATTTGATCTAACTCTTCCATCTTTTTTTCTTCAACAAAACTCTGCCAATCATCTGTAACTTTTGAACCCGGTGTAAGTGATTGAATGAACTTCTGAATCAGGTCTTTCTTGTTCCTCAATTCTACACTGGAATCAATTGCCTTGTTGATACTGATTAGAATCTCCTTATCCTTCAGGTGATCTTCATGATATTTCCTTATAAGCTCCAAAATGTAGTCGATGTTGATCTCTACTTGCTTTATCAACTCCATCTCAAACACAATATCATCATTCACATTTTCTGCATCTCCAGTATTTCTGTTGCGGAAGTCGTGGTAAAGATTGATGTACATGCTATGGTAATCCTGCACATCTCTTTCAGTTAGTATTTCCCTTCCTGCAAACTCATCAAATGTGGTTAGTATGTTTTTTGCTTTTAGAATTGAACCATACAAGCGGATAAAAGTCTTTTGATTTTCTTCGCCTATTATCTGCTCGCCAACCGTAAACTTAGATGTAAGTTCGTTTACGAGCGACACATAGCCCGGAAAACTTTTTTTAGCGTCTTTATACCCATTATAGTATTCATCAAAGGTTTTAAGAAGCACGATTCCCCCAGCTTCTTTATCTCCAAATAAGGATATACTATCATTAGTAGCCTTCTCTAAATTTCTAAAGCAGACAATATTTCCAAATGTTTTAACTGAATTCAAAATTCTGTTGGTTCTTGAATATGCCTGTAACAAGCCATGCAGTCTTAAACTCTTATCTACCCAAAGCGTATTTAAAGTGGTAGCATCAAACCCAGTAAGAAACATGTTAACCACAATCAACACATCAATCTCACGGTTTTTCATTCTTAACGATACATCCTTATAATAATTTTGGAATTTTTCGGCAGATGTATCATAGTTCGTTTTAAAAATCTGATTATAATCTTTAATTGCAACATCTAAGAAATCTCTATCTGTTGCATTTAGTTCTTCTGTGCTTTCTGAATTTTCATCAACCACTCCATCTTCTTCTTCCTCGTTTACACCAAAGCTGAAAATAGTTGCTACTTTCAACCGTTGCAATTCAGGTAAGTTAACTTGTTGATTTTTAAATTCATTATAATACAACTTGGCAAATTCAATTGAGCTAACTGCAAATATTGAATTGAAGCCGGTCAGTCTTATTTTCTGCTTTATTTCTTCAATTTTATCCCTTTCTTTAGCTGTAGCAACTTCATAAACATTTTTCAAGGAAGTAACGCTATATGGCTTACTGTTTCGTTTGGTCTTCTGGTCAAAATGTTCTAATATATAGTTTACTACATTAGTAATGCGTTCAGGTGCCGCCAACGCCTTTTCTCGATCTATATCCCAAACTTTTTCGTCTTTAATTTCTTCTTGCGCCTTCATTGTTCGTATGTAATCAATACGAAATGGCAGCACATTTTTATCATTGATGGCATCTACAATGGTGTAGGTGTGCAGCTTTTGTCCAAAAGCCTGTTCAGTGGTTTTTAAATCCGCCTTGTTGCTGCTGCTGGCATTGATAGCAAATATGGGTGTGCCGGTAAAACCGAACAGAAAGTATTTCTTAAAAGCTTTGGTAATTGCCTTATGCATATCACCAAACTGCGAACGATGGCATTCATCAAAAATGATAACAATGGGCTGATTAAATGCCAGATGGTTCTTTTCTTTCTTTATCAGAATGGACAATTTCTGAATCGTAGTAATAATGATGTTCGCCTTAGGGTCACTTAGTTGCTTCTTTAAAATGGAAGTGTTGGTATTGCTGTTGGCTGCACCTTTTTCAAACTTATCATATTCCTTCATTGTTTGATAGTCCAGATCTTTCCTGTCTACCACAAACAGCACCTTATTTATAAATGGCAGCTTACTGGTTAATTGTGCCGTTTTAAAGGAAGTCAATGTTTTGCCGCTGCCTGTAGTATGCCATATATAACCACCAGCATCAATACTACCGTAGGTTTTGTAATTATTAGCTACATTAATTCGTCCTAAAATCCTTTCTGTAGCCACAATCTGGTAAGGACGCATGGCTAACAACAGCTTATCTGTTGTAAACACGCAGTATTTGCAAAGAATATTCAATAGTGCATGCTTGGCAAAAAAGGTACGACCGAAATCCATCAGGTCTGTTATCGGACGGTTATTGGCATCTGCCCACCAGGAGGTAAACTCAAAGCTGTTACTGGTTCGCTTCTTATTGGCTGCAGCACTGCGGCTTTGTTCCTTTACATGCGAAAACCTTGTGGTATTGCTGTAGTACTTAGTATAGGTTCCGTTGGATATGACAAATAACTGCACATACTCAAACAGGCCTGAGCCACTCCAGAAAGACTCTCGATTATAACGGTTAATCTGGTTGAAGGCTTCTTTAATATCAACACCCCGTTTCTTTAGCTCAATATGCACTAACGGTAAACCGTTTACCAGTATAGTAACATCGTAACGATTGGGGCGTTGCCCATCTGCTACTTCATATTGATTGATTACCTGCAATTGATTGTTATGGATATTCGTTTTGTCCAGCAGGTAAATGTTCTTTTTTGTGCCATTATCACAATCCAGAATTTGAATATGATCTTCCTGTATCAGCGTTGTTTTTTCCTCTATTCCGCTATTAGGATTGGCAATTTTACTTTTAAAAAAATGATCCCACTCTTTATCGCTAAATACACACTTGTTAAGTTTTTGTAATTGAGCACGAAGATTATTGACCAGTGCTGCTTCACTGGTAATGGTTAAATAATCATAAGCCTGACCTTGCAGCAGCTGAATGAAGGCTTTCTCCAACTGGTCTTCTGTTTGGTAGGCAGTTTCTCTTTTATAAGGAGACTGGTATTCCGAAACAACCGTACTTTCCGGGTTCTCAGCAACTATGTTGTATTTATCCATAAGCCAGCTCTTTAAATGTCAACAGTCTGTTTCGATAATACTCGTATTGCTTTCTGCGGCCTTCAATTTCGGCTGGTATTCCAACAGAAATATCATTTATCAAAACATGAAATTTATCCAAAATAGAAGCGATGCGTACTTGTTCTTCCATTGGAGGAACAGGTATCTTGGCTTTGCTTAAACCAGCTGCATTAATTGAAGATATTTTTCCTGAAGAGATGTATCTTTTTATCTGAGAATGGAAAATATCCGTTTGCGTAAAATGCGAAACATAGTTGGGGTGCATTTTATGACTGAATGAAAAGCATGCATCATGAATAACCACATCATCATCGCCATGCCAGGCAACACCTTGCCCAATATCCTCAATCGTTTCACCGGCTGCAACAATCACTACATCACCCTTTTTAGCCACCCTAAGCTTTGCAGCCAACTTAGGATCTAAAAATGATTTGGCCTCTTTAGCGCAAATTTTATAGTGTGTGTACATCTCACCATAATGAATACATGGCACACCTTGTGAAAGTATATCGGTTTTTACAAATCGCTTGCCTCTTGTAAACTCACCTAATTCCCCCAACGTTTTCCATTCAACCTCTTTGCCTTCAAAACGCAGCAGGTTATCTCTATAATGCGTATATTGAGTTTTCCTAGCTTCCAATTCCGCTTCCAATTCCGCTTCCAATTCCGCTTCCAATTCAGTGAACAAGTCGAGGGTTTTGACTATTTCTTCTTGAACTTCGAGTGGTGGGACGGGGATTGAGTAAGACTTAATTTTCTGCCCATTAATATTAGATTGAGAACCTTCACCCAATGACCTTAAATGATTGTAGTTGTTACAAAGCCAATAATAGACATATTTGTAAGAAGCGACTGTATCATCTATTTCCAGATTACAGCATGCTTGATTCGTGCATAATGGAATTTTATTCACTGCTACTTTAGCTGCTGTTGCACCATACATAGCAACGATTACACAGTTTTCTGGAATTAATTTTGCCGAAGAGTTTTTTAATCCTGCTTCTGTGATTTTTATACCTGTATCATGGATATCAGTCCAATCAACTTCCTGAGTTCTTAACCAAGGAATATTGCCATTATAGTATTCCGTTCTTGAAGTTAGAGGAGTACCTCCAGATACAATATTCTTGCAAACATCTTGTATTGTTTTCTGTTCCACTCCATTAGGACAAAGCTCTTGTATCAATTCATCAATTCTACTCATAAGCTACCTCCTTCTAAATCCGCAATAATTTCGTCAATGGCCGTTCGCAGCTTGTTTTGTTTTATTACTATTTCGGCAATATGGGCATTTAGCTTTTCAATGTCCACTTCTTCAGTAGTGTTTTCCTGCTCCACATAACTGCTTACAGCAATATTGTAATCGTTTTCTGCGATATCGCTGTTCAATACTAGCTTCGCAAAATGTGCCTCATCCTTCCGTTCAATATAAGCGTTGAGGATTCGCTTTCGGTTGGTATCGGTGAGTTTGTTCTTGTTACCACCCCGTACAAACTCGGCTGATGCATCAATAAACAGTGTAGCATTATCTTTCTTGCTTTTCTTTAATACAATTATGCAAGTGCCAATAGTTGTTCCAAAAAACAAGTCAGATGGTAACTGTATTACTGCATCTACATAATTGTTATCTATCAGGTATTTGCGAATTTTTTGTTCCGCACCACCCCGGTACAACACACCGGGAAACTCAACAATAGCGGCAGTACCGGAGGTGGAAAGCCAATGCAGCATGTGCAGGGTAAAGGCAAGGTCGGCTTTACTCTTTGGAGCTAATACTCCAGCAGGAGCAAAACGGGGGTCGTTAATCAACAATGGGTTGGCGTCGCCTTCCCATTTAATGGAGTAGGGCGGATTGGAAACAATGGCATCAAAAGGTTCATCGTCCCAATGGCTGGGATCTGTTAGTGTATCACCATGTGCAATATTAAATTTCGCATAATTGATGTCGTGCAAAAACATGTTGATACGGCAAAGGTTGTAGGTGGTGATATTTACCTCCTGACCGAAAAATCCCTGTCTTACATTTTCTTTACCAAGCACTTTAGCAAACTTCAACAACAGTGAGCCGGAACCGCAAGCCGGGTCGTACACTTTATTCACCTGCTTTTTGCCCACCACTGTTATTTCGGCCAATAACTCAGATACCTCCTGCGGAGTAAAAAATTCACCACCCGATTTTCCGGCATTGCTGGCATACATAGTCATCAAGAACTCATACGCATCACCGAAGGCATCAATACTGTTGTCCTGATAATCGCCTAATTTCAAGTCGCCAATGGCATCCAATATTTTAACCAGTGCTTCATTACGTTTAGTTACGGTTGCCCCTAGTTTATTGCTATTAACATCCAGGTCATCAAACAATCCTTTCAGGTCGTCTTCGCTTTCTGTGCCTTTGGCTGAATGCTCGATATTCTTGAAAACACGGCTTAATGTTTCATTCAGATTTTCATCTGCTTTTGCCTTTTTACGAACGTTGACAAACAACTCTGATGGCAGAATATAAAAGCCCTTCTCTTTCACGGTATCCGCCCTGCCCAATTCTGCATCCTTGTCTGAAATATCGGCATAGTTGAAGTTTTTATGGCCGGTACGTTGTTCCTCCTTGTTAATGTAGGATGTAAGGTTCTCTGAAATGAACCGATAGAACAACATGCCCAACACATAGGTCTTAAAATCCCATCCATCCACACTTCCTCTCAAATCGTTTGCTATTTGCCAGATGGTGCGGTGTAGCTCATCTCTTTCTAATTCTCTTGCCATGGTTGTTTTATTGACTAATTTCTTATTTCAATTGGAGTGTTTACGATTACTTTCCATCTTTCGTCCGATGCAAAACCTTTGGCCGGAGCGGAGGCTTTCAATGGTATCCGAAACAAAGGGGCATTATTGTTTTGTAAGGCCATGAACAAAGCATTGGCCAGCGGCTGGTTGTCAAATACTTTATCCAGCAGATACCCTAAACGCTGCAATGCAGTTACCGGAACATGCTGCAGCAGATTGGTATCAAAAGCGTCGGACTTAATGCTCTCTACCAGTTCCGCCAACACAGTGGCTACCCTATTAATGCCACCTACCCGTTTGGCGTATTGTATCAGATCTGTGGCGGTGAGGGCAGGGTTTGAAATTTTTAAATATCCGGCCTCGGTTTTTCGGGTATCCAACAGTATTTCAGGTATTTCCTTTTTACTGATGTAGTTCACCTTCAACCCTCTTTTCTGCATAGGCCGCAGCACAGGGAAACCGGTAACTACAAAGAACTCCTGTGGCTGCTGGTGCGATGCACCATGATAAGCGGCTGCACTTAACAAAGTCAGGTAATAAGGCCGGTCTAATTCCTTCATAAACGCATCTAAAAACAAGGTGGGCGGAAGGATTCCCTTTGACCTGTATTGGGGCGGTATGATGAGGTAATACCCCTTGTGGATGGAAATAATCTGCTCTTTATCTACCAGCCTTTTCAAAGCAAACTTATTGGCCGTATCAGACTGCCCTGGAAAATCGGCACGGAACTGGTGCAGGGCAAAAGCATATTTACCCTTAGCCAGCAGGTGGTTTACCCAATCTTCTGCATTTTTATATTGTCTTGAATCTTTCAGGAGAGTATTTTTTTGCGAAAGGTAGTGAAAAAAGCTACTTTATGCAAAAAATTTATCTTATTCTTAGTTGAACTTACGTTTTGGAAAAGCGTTGTAGACAAATAGCTGGATTTGGGAGGTGGTGGTAAGCTCTCCAAAATAGAATTCGGTCAAGCCAATATTAACTGATAGTAGTACAACTCTGATTGTTACTACGTCCGCCGGCCTTGCACAAACCTTTTGTTGATGGCAGGTGTCTGTAAGTGTAGTCTACGTTTTGCCAAATCAGAACATTTTTGTCTGTACACCTGTTGGCATTTTTCCTGTTGGATTTTTTTGCATTATCCCCATAACAGTTTCTCTAAAGTTGTCTTGCGTTATGATTGCTATGTCCTTTTGTTCACTAATAAGGTCTCTGTTTAAATCAAACATAGGATTGTTTTCATCCAGGCTTTGGTCATACATTACCGCTCGTGGAATGTTATACTCTTTTGCATAGCCCATTGCCAAACGAGCTCCGCTGTCTAGCTTTTGTCCAAACTTTTTCCAACGTTCTGCTGAATTTTGAGCATAGCTAGCAGCTAGCACAATTGTATCACAGAATAAGGCTTGCAAACGATCTCTTTCTTTATAACGACTACTTAGTTCCATTTGGTTCTTGAAATCATTGCCATATTCTGTAACAATCAATCCCCCTTCTTCAACAATTTTATATGCTAAACCTCTATTTTTTGCAGGTAAGATATTATTTAAGGGGCTTGGCAAAATCGCCACTGTATTCCCATTTGAATCTAAAGCTTGTTGATGAGAAATACTATCGCAACCAAATGCCAAACCACTTACTATTGTCGCACCGTTTTTTACAAATTGAGCTACAATCTTTCTTTCTCTTTCTTCAATGTCTCCTTCGGGATTTAAGAGACCAATTACAGAAATGTTTTTATTATTTATACTCAACAAGTCAATATTTCCTTTGTAATAAAGAAAAACTGGGCGTTCACTTTCTTTTACATTTCCACGATGTTGGGGAAAGTTGCTATCACCTAAAGCAACAAAACCATCACAACACTCTTCAAATTTATGAACAAGCTTTGTTTCAAAATCATTTTTTAAGTCAACAAACTCATCAATGTTTGTTTGTTCTCCTTTGATTGTTCTATTTAATAAAGAAACAATAGTTTCAACATCTTCGTTACCTCTTAAATTTTTAACAATCCACGCGTTTCCAATTCCTTTGAAGGATTTTGCAGTTAAGATATTTAATGAGTTATCTGTATATTTCATTGTTACAAAGTTATTCATTTATACTGTTTTTCCAACCGAATAGAAAGTGACAGAATTTGCTTCTTTATCAAAGAGTGCTTGTATTGCATCTTCATCTATGTTCACACTTCTAGTATACAAATCATCTATTAATAGAATATCTTTGCCTCTTACCTCATTTGAAATTGTGCAAGTGGCTTTTGTTATTCCAGGATAAGGCAATTTGCCGTTGCCGCCATAACCTGCTCTATACCTGTGAGTGGTTATTGTGTCTGTGTGTCGGACAATATAATTTGTTCCATTGTTAAAGCCATTTAGGCTATCGACGACATCACTGACTGTTGCTTTAAATAATAATTGATCGGAATTATAGTTAACTTTTGCTCGTGGTATAACGCAAACAGAAAGATTGCTTTTCCCAATTTGTTGAGGTATTAAACCTAAGTCGGCCAATAATATATTTGATAATAGTTGAGAAGCATTTTTTAGAACAGCGGCGGGTGTAGGATTAATATCATTTTTCAATGTAACAATAATATTTTCAATTGTTCCTTGAACTCTCCATTGTCCACCACCCTTGTAATCAGCATGATAAAATGCATCAATTGAATGTTTAAGGAAAATTCCCAATTGGCGATTGTTCGTTGTTGGATTTGTGAACCAACTTGATTCAGATCCTATTGTAAAGTGAGTCATTTCTATGTTATTTCGGGATTAATAATTTTAATACCTGCTTGTTTTGCATCGGCAATTTCTATTTCTTCATTTTCAAATGCAATAACCAAATTTGGGGATACACCCAATTCTGAAATTGCGTACTGAAATTTGTTTACTTTTTCATCGTTATTGGCAAACTGTCTATAAAAAATATGAGCGAATTTATCAGTCAGTCCGAAGTAATTTAAAGTGGCCAATGCCCTTCCTTTACGGCAATTTGTAACTAATACAGTCTTGTTTGTTTTTGAGTATTTAAAAAGAATATCAGAAATTTTTTTATTAAGCTTATTTTCATGTAAAAAATCTTCATAATATTTTTCTTTTTTTTGAATTATTTTTTCGTATTCCTTTTCAGTCAAATTTGGTATAACATTTTTTAAAGCACTTCGGTTGAAACGTTTTTCAGGATTATGCGTCAGGTCGTAATCTGAATTTGTCACAAATCGAATCGCTTTTTTATATGAGTGAAAGTTGGAAAGATTTGTATCAACCAATGTTCCATCCATGTCAAAAAATAAAACTGTGTCAGCAGTAATTAGCATCTCTTTGTTTTGTGTTCCGTCAGGTTCTTGCTCCATAAATATTTTAGGTGCGTTCAGGGTTGCTATGTCATAGAGTACACTTGACAGCAACGTTTTGCAAATTTTCGATGGGCGGGATTTTTACCACTAAAGTTTATGCTGAGCACAAAACTTTTGGCTATCACTAAACTGTCTGCGGAGCACGAAACCCCGCCTATTGCAAATGTGTTGTTAGTAGCCGTTTTTCTTGTCAAGACTGTGATACTTCCCATATTCCAATTTTAGCAGGTTGAAAAATTCCTGTCGGTTGTTCTATGTTGCCTGATAAAAAAACAAGACTTGTTTTAATTGTATCGGGTCGTTGTAAAGCAGTTTTTACTTTTGTCAAGTGTGGGTCAGCATGCTCTTTGAAAAACAAATCGTAGATGTCCTTGTATTCTGTTACAGTATCATTTAGGTCAATTTCTATGTCTGGTGAATTGGCATCAAAGCTGAACTATTTTGTATAGAAGCCTTCTGAAACAATACTTGTTGGCAATGAACGTTGTTGTCTTGACGTTATGAATTGAGTTTTGCTTGGTGTGATTTTCTGAAAGTCTTTGATAAAGTCACTTTGATTTCCGCAAATTAGAAAGTAGGCTTTATGGTCGGTGTCAAGTATTAAGTGCAACCTCATTAGGTCGTTAAATACTCTTTGTTTCTCATCTTGTGTCCGTGTTGAGCCATTCTTGATATACTTGAATTCAAAAGCTGTTTTTTCTATTTAGTTCTTTCTGAAAAAAAAGTCGAAACGCTTCCGTGAAAGTTTCGGGTGTCCATATTCTAATTCAAGTTCATCAATAGTTGACTTTTCTAAATATTCTGAAGCTGGAAACTTTATTGAGCCTTCACTAAGAACATAATTACGTCCAACCGCAGATGTGTAACTCAGCCACCACATAACCGCAGTAGCCAACTGATTAACATTTACATCCTTTGTCGTCATAGTCTTTGGTTTGTAAATTCTACATAGTCCAGTTCGTTTATTCCGCTAACAACAACTGTATCGACCCCTTAATTTTTGGACAAAACAGGGTTAAAATTTGAGACAATATCTGTTTTTTTTTCTGTTTTATAGGGTACGGATTTTTGGTTAAAGAGTTGCAAGAACTGTTCTGGTGATTTTCTGCCCAATGAGCCA